>JBJFFO010000011.1:0-5268 GCA_051891815.1 Candidatus Nanosyncoccaceae bacterium | reverse complement strand
GAGGGGCTCTTCGAAGCAGCGATCAAGTATCTGCAAAACAATGGAATCAATCCGGGGAATTATACAATTGAAAGAATAAGCGGCTGCTAGAACGTAAAACTTTTAAAATTTTGTTAAAATAGTATATAATTTAAACATAAACTGAACGACTTTATAGTCAGAGTGGAGGTATATGAATCCAAATGATACGGATGGGCATCAAGTTGGAAATGGCCTAGGTGTCGAACAGCCTAATACTTTTGCGCCAAACACCAGAGCCATACCTAATGCCGGCACTAGCGAAGCTTTTAGTGCTCCGCAACAAAATACTTTTACACCAAACACTGGTGACGCTTTTAATGCGCCGCAAGCGCCAATTATTTCCTCCACTCCGGATCCTGAAGATAAAAAAGAAAGTTCAATCACGCGCGCCTTTGGCGGCCGTTCTCGCGCCAGTAAAATCGCCGCTCAAGCGCCAGCCCAGCCATCTGCACTTCGCCAAAATGCCCCAGAATTCTTCCAACAAGGCATGCAGCAACAAGATGTTATTCTAAACGCCGCTGCCGAGCAAAAGGCCAAGGGTAAGAAAGGTCTGATTATTGGCGTAATTATTGGGGGCGTAGCGTTGTTGGCATGCGCGATACTATTAATCGTGACTTTTGTGCCTCACGAAGCAGTAATCGGCGAAAAAGACAAAGAAGCAATTACCGCATGGAATGCTCTTGCTAATTTCATGCTCTCATCGACCGAAAGCCTAGAAACGCCGATTATAGAGAACGATAAGACTTATAATCTCAAGGTAATTACTAGGTATAACACCAGTCCAGAACAATATGAGAAGTTAACAGAACTTAAAGACGATTTTCTCAATAAGAAAGAAGATACTATATTCTCGAGCGACGAGAAGTTGGTCGAATATGTAGACGCTCTAAATAAATATTTCTCGATACTTCGATATGAACTTGAGACTAAAGAATATTCTACTATGTCCGAGATAGCCGATCTTTATGCGTCGAGCGACTATAGTAATGCAAAAAACACCATAGAAGACTACTACCTCTCCCTAGAAAATCAGGAGGCTTTTGGGCATATTTATCAGAATGAACAAGCAATGTCGCTAGCATACCTTGATGCAGTCGACTTCTATGCGAAGAATGGATGCACGCATGGCGAAGATAGAGTTATAAATTGCAGTGATTATATTAAGTCTACCGGCGAGTATGTAGATATGCGGAAAAAACTGACGATTGCTGGTGGCAATATTCTTCAAGCGCAAAAAATTATAGATAATGCGACCGTAGAAATAATAACAAATATTACTGGACAAATTCAGGAGCTGCAAAAATGATTCTCCCAAAAACTAAAACCTCAGCATTAATGTTGCCTATATTAACAATAGCTATGTCGTTCTTTATAACGAATACCACGTACGCCGCAGGCAATACTCAGGACAATATCGTTAAAAAGAGCTACCTGCAAGGGCTCGGTGTTTGTTATGAACTAAAAAACGGAGGTACGGACGACGACTATAAAGAGGGCTGGGGGCCATTTACATCTAATGTAAAAGACGATAATTATGAGTCAATGACTCCGGATCAATATCAGCTAGCTGGAGAGGTTGCAACTAGCACATATGAAAACGACTTTTCGTACAAGAAGTTATTTCCAAAGGAGCCAGCAAAAAATAAAATTAGACTTCCCAATGGTTGGACTCCAGAAAGCGGTGATAGCAAAACAAACTGTGCGCACCTAGTTAACGGTGGAGATGGCTTCTCTGACACTATTTATGATAGATTCAATAAGCCGGAGGCTAAAATTCAAAGCAATTCGTCAGCGGATGATATTAAGAAGTTTATGGAAAAAATGGGCTACAAAAAAGAGAGCAGCTCTACAGAGAATGGAAGAAAATGCTTCACTATTACTTACGACTGGCAGAAATATGAAATTAATGATGATGATAGTTGGCGACAACTTTCAAACGAAAAGGGCTCTGAGAAGTCCAGCGAAGTTTGTGCCGATATTGAGAATGGAATTGTAACAAAACTATCATATCCTAACGATACTATGGATGCTAGATATTTATCTCTTGGCGTAGACTATATGAGTGGCGGCGTAACGATAGATTTTATCATGGCTTATGATCCAGAGAATTTCGATTATAACTGCAACGTTATGAATGGTATGAACTGCTATCCATTTGGAAGCAACCTTGATGATGGTGGC
Source organism: Candidatus Nanosyncoccaceae bacterium (assembly GCA_051891815.1). Lineage (GTDB taxonomy): Bacteria > Patescibacteriota > Saccharimonadia > Saccharimonadales > Saccharimonadaceae > UBA2834. The sequence goes on along the minus strand of JBJFFO010000011.1, from coordinate 3,066 downwards.
CAAGAAGGCTTAGCATACCTCTCTATATATGATAAAAATTATAGTTGGGATCAATTTTATGATGAGCTTGAAAAACGCGTTAATGCACTGAAGGGCGGTAAAGATAACTTCTCTAATGTTTATAACGGTGATGATTTTGGATATGCTATCGGATTAACTGGTAAAAGCATTGATGTAACGGATTCACAGGCGACCGATGTCGTATGGAAACTCAATGGTTCAAGAGCGACTGCCAGAAATAAAGCGATAAGTTATCTTAATACGGGAAATAATATTGGTAGTAGTTATAGTAAACTTGGATTAACAGAGTCGCAAGCTGTTGTTTTGTACCAACATTACATTAAAGACGTAGCTCAAGCCACCGTCAACTGCGACCTTGATTCTCCATCGTCAACGGATGTCGCTGTAAAGTGGTTCGAGAGCGCAACCGAAAGGAAAGATTGCTATATTACTGGCTATAACGCCGACGAAACGGAATATAATATCGTAGACGATAAAGGTTATTTTACGCTAGGCGTAAAATTCTCAGAATTAGTCAATAAGCTCAACGCTATGGCTATCGATACACTCGACGGCGTCGATGACGCAATCGAATCAAGCCAATCCACGATAGAAGCGAATCCAGATGATCCGCCAGAGAAAGAGCCATCCTGTTTCGATGGAGGCGGCTCATTAGGCTGGATATTATGTCCGCTTCTCGAGTCTCTTGGGAAAACAACTACTTTTCTCTATGAAAAAGTAATTGAACCTTTTCTACAAGTTAATACTCAACTTTTTAGAGGGAATGTAGAAATTAGGGATCCCAACGATCCTGATAAAGTGATACAAGAGAAATCTGGAAGCGTTGGGGCATGGGGGATATTTAGAGATATAGCAAACATCGTCCTCGTTCTCTTCTTTATCTTTATCCTATTTTCTCAGATTAGTGGATTTGGTATTGATAACTACGGTATTAAAAAACTATTACCAAAAATTATTGTTGCTGCAATCCTTATCAACCTATCATATATTATCTGCCAAGTCGCAGTTGACCTATCCAACATTCTTGGGTTTGGCCTTAAGAGGATGATGGATGAAATGGCTGAAGGGATACCCATGCCGGACGGAGAATATAGCATAAGCGGGAATATAATATCGGCGCTCGTCCCAATTCTGACTGTCGGAATAGCTGGCTTGGCGATATGGTCTCAAGGTTTAGTAGCGGCTATCCTAGCCGTACTCGCCACTATTATTGTTGGCGTAATTGGCATAATATTCATATTTGCCCTTCTTTCTGTTCGTCAAGCCGGAGTAATTCTTCTAGTAGTGATTAGCCCAGTAGCGATGGCTTGTTATATGCTGCCGAATACAAAAAGCCTATTCAATAAATGGCTAAAAGCATTCCAAGGCTTACTACTGCTGTACCCAATCTGCGGCCTCCTCATTGGAGCAGGTAACTTCGCCTCAAAAGTTCTTCTATCTACAGATACAGAAAACTTCTTTATCGCGCTTTCCGCCATGTTGATTAATATCGTTCCATTCTTCTTTATCCCTACGCTACTTAAAGGATGCTTTGCGGCAATGGGGAATATTGGGGCAAGGATTTCGGGCGTCGGGAGAAATATCTCCGGCCAAGCAAAGCGCAGCATTAATGGATCTGAGCTTGCACAGCGAAAACGCAGTGAGCAAGCGGAAATGAGGCGCATGCGACGCGCTGGCGTTAAATACGACAAAGACGGAAATCTCATTCTGACAAAGCGAGGCATTCGCCAAAATGCCAAAGCTGAAAGAACCGGCTGGCGCGGAATGAGTGCCGGAGCGGCCGCCCGCCTAAACGCTGAACGTGCAAGCTTCTCTAGAAATGCAACATCTTCAAACAAATACGTTGGGAATGGCGCCGAAGGACAACTTGAACTGGATCGCATGGCACAAGAGCAAAGAGACAGGCACTCCGAGGTCGATGATACGATCCTCGCAATGCAGAGCGGGAATATGTCCTATATGGGAGATACATTTGGCGGCGATGGCAAGATCACGGGATCGGAACAACAAACCGTCGATGTCCACGATATCGGATCCATGCAAAAAGCGCTTACTCACTACTTGAGACACTCGGATGGCAACGAACAGAATATTCAGGCCCTCGTCAAGACGCTGTCTCAAAAAGGAGACGATGGACGTGCTGCGGTGCGGCAAAGTATGGAAGACGCTATCAAACAAAGTGGTGACAATGGCCAGAAACTTGCATCTTCCGGCGTTCGTGCATATAGTGCGGAGATTATGGATGAGTTTGCTAAGGACTATAAGGAAAACGCAAGAACTACATTTGACTTTGCTGCAGGGAATCAGGCTATCAAAGACGATGCCGACACAAGCGCGTTATCTATGCCGACTACAGTTAATGCCGGCGCATTGAAGGCCGCAACCGTTGGCAGTATCGACGAAGGCGAGCTCACTCGCGTCGTAGATACCTTTAATAACGACCAAACAAGCACCGAAGACAAAGCCACTATCGCTCGTGTTGCTTATGATGCGATTAATAGTGAAAGTGGTACATCTATTAAAGAGAAGAACCGCGCAAGGTTGCAAGAACTTGCAAATCATCACATCGTCAAAACCATGGACTGCCAGCCGCTAGGTAGCAACGGCCAGCCAATCCCAGGCTCTAACCATACGGAACGCATAAGTTTGCGAGGCGATGGTAAATATGTTAACGAACAGGGTGCTGTTGTTAAAATATCCAGTTATAAAATAATCGAATAGGAAGAAATTCACATGGTATGGGGAAAAATTGATAATCCAGAAGAAGGACCAAAATATACCGATGACGACGGGCTATTCGATAATGGAAATCGAGCACAAAAGCACTACGATGAAGCATTCTCGCCTAATGCTCGCGCACGTCAGAAAGCGGCAGAAGCGCTCAAAAACGCCGATAATAACGCCGCTGACTTAAGTAGCCCCCACGCGAGCCCAACTAACGCTATCTCCGGCCAAAAGAATCGCGAAGAAGCGAAAGATACCCCCACATTCAAGAATAATGTTGCTGGAATCAGTAAACCAACCGACAAAGTTAAGAGTAAAAGC
>JBJFFO010000010.1:0-94144 GCA_051891815.1 Candidatus Nanosyncoccaceae bacterium | reverse complement strand
TCTTTGGCTAATTCATATGTCGAGATACCAGAACTATATTTTACGACTATTTCGCTAATTTCTTTGTTCGACAAATGTTTTTGTTGCTGTTTTATCTCAGTTTTGATATTATAAGCATTATCAGGATACTCTGACATAGAGCTACGCGTAACAGGGGTTACTGGAGTAGATTTGACTTTGCCGAGGATTATATCGTAATTCTTCGAGTTAATTTCCGATAGTCCCACCAAAAGTTGAATTTAACCTGACTAGGAAACTAGCCAGGATTTTTTGTTTTAAGCCGGTTGGAGAAGCCGGCTTTTTTCTTTTGTTGAGGTGACGACAGTTTCACAATCGCCAATTAGGCGTCCGAACTTGGACATACGTCCACATATGACGACATCAAAGAAGATCATCTCATGTCAGGTTTCGCTCAAATTAAACAAACTTTTGCCGGAGGCTTTTCATGTATATCTACGTTAAAGAGATGACGAGAATTCAGCTTATGCTATAATGTTTCTAAGAAAAGGAAAGCACGGCGCCGTGAAAGATAGCTGGTTCTCGCATCTCGCAGTAGAAGTCTCGGGCGAGGAGACTAGTAACGAGTGGTGCGAGCCTGCCTCGGATGAGGATTGGCAAAAAATTAATGCATAAAAATAGCATAAAAATTTTATTTAATATATAATTGAAGCATGAGTAGTTTGGGAAATGAGGATCAGAAGTCTAATACTTCTGATGTCGACAACAAAGCAGACTTAATTTTTGAGTCGTCGGAAATAAAAAACGCTGATCATTCCGATTTATTCGTGAATGTTCAGGGCGAAGAGGCGCGAATCCGCGCCGAGCAGCGTGAGCAAGCGGCTCATGATAAGGAGCTTGATCGCCGTCGCAAAGAGTTTCAGAACCGGCTAAAGCAACAAGAAAAGCATAGTGAGGCCGAAATAAAGCGCAGAGAGAATGCTGAAATCAAGGCCCATAAGAAGGCTGAACGCAATGCTAAACGAAAAGCAAGATCTGAAAAAATTCGACAAAATATAGTCTTTAGATTCTTTTTTGCTAAATGGCATAAATTTGTTACATTGGCAGTTGTCTTGGCCGTTGTCATTGGTGTGCCTTTAACCTTTATACACGTAATTAATCCATCTATTGAAAAAAGTAATACTGAGAAACAAATGCAAGCAGAGGACGATAGCCGTAATTATGCGACGGAAGTCCGCGAGAGCGCGCTTGAGCTCTGGTATGACAATGAGGCCTATGAGGATGCTAATAAGATATTTGAGGATGAAATGGCTAGCCATGAAGGGCTCGCTAAGTTCTATATAGCAGTTTACTATGCTGATTTTCTAACTAACTACTCTTACGAATATGAGAAAGCAATTGAAGTACTAGATTCTGTCGCAGATCTTAAGGGCGACGAAGAGTCGCTTAATGTGGACTACTATATGACTTATTATAATATTTACGTTGCACTAGGTGATACTGAAAAAATGGACGAGTATCTAGATATCGTTGTTAAATATCGACCAGAACTTATGGAAGGTCCTATAGAGGGAGCGTACGATGAAGAGTAAGAAGATTCTCATGGCACTAGTTGGGTGTCTGCTAGCGTCAGTTATGTTAGCTGGCTCGGCCCATGCTGGTGGTTGGATCGGTTCGGGGAGTATAGGTGGAACTGGTTCGGGTAGCGGTAGCGGTGACGGCGGATGTTCTGGCGACAATGCGATGTATCTTTTGGAATGCACTGGATATTCCTGGATGTACTTTAAATACAATGGCGGCTATAACGGCGATATCACCTTGCCAATGAATATAGATAGCTCTTCGGTTTACATTTCTGGTGAATGTGCCGAGGTGGGTGGTTTTTATCATTTCGGTCGTAATGCGCAAGGTCGCAAATATGGTGGTTTTACTGATTATGAAAACGTAAAGGGTCTCGGAGTTGAAAGTAGATCGCCATATACTTATATGACCAGCGCCGGAAACTGGGGACATATGCAGACTTACACATGGGGGCATGCGACAGGTATTTCTTGGGCTGGATATAAAACCCATTCTCCTGTTCGTCAGGATATTTACAAAGGTAATACCATTATATATAAGGGAACAAGTATAGTCTCAGAAAAGAAGGCCTTAGCCGACTTTAAAGAAGCTTACCTTGCCGTAAATGGAAAGGAGTATACAGGTTCGTCTTTCCCTAATGATCTTTACGCTTTTTGCTATGGTCCTGATATGGGGAAAAAGGAAGCGACATATACTGGTAAGGTGACTGCTAATGGTGATAGCGGCACCGTCGCTAAAGATACTTTTACTGTTACCTTTACTCATAGTCTTAAACGTACGGACAATAACTTTAGATATGATCCCGCTAACCATTGGTACACAGAAGTAGATGGTGGCGGAACTAGTGGAAGCGGTGATCATCATGCTGCGAATGCGGGATGGCGCGACGTAAGAACTGATGTTGTTACAGGGACTATTACTCCTGGTGAGACACTTACTATTTGCCAGACGCTCTATTACAAGAGTTCTATCACTGAAACTGGCTCAACTGACGCGCATACTCAAAAATGTGTAACAATTTCTCGTAAGGATATTCAGGCATCGGGGCTTGTTGATGCAATGGTGACCACCGATACTAGAAGTAATGTCTTAAATCCTGGTAGCGCAGTAAGTTCTAATAATGGTAGTTATAAAGTTCAGTTTAGACATAGAGTAAAACGCTCTAGAGATGGTGCTGGTGGTTCGGTATCTATTAGTTGGAATACTTCTGTTTCGGGGACGAGTAATAGGGGAGGCATCTCTGATGGTGTTGGTACTAATCGTAGTGGTAGTGTTAGTGTCGGTTCAAATAGTACACGCACTGTAGTTGATTTTCCGACCGAGACAATTACGGGCGTACTTTTCCCAGGTGAATCTCGAACATTCTGTCAAACGTTGACATATACGTATCAGACTAGACATACCGGCTATTGGACTGATTCTAAGGGCAAAAAGCATAGGTATTATTATTATGTAGATCACAGTGGCTCTGGAAGTCGTTGTGCTACGGTTTCTCGTCCAAATAACCTAAAGTGCGCAATTGATGGACAGAGTTATGGTATTGATGCTGGTAAAAATACTGCCCGCATGAAGTTTATGAATGCTTCTAATGGCCAGAACAAAACGTTAGTTAGTAGCGGTAATGATCATATTTGGGCGAAGCCAACTGATAGGATTCGTTATGAATACGACGCCTGTGCGTCTGGGCAGCTCCATGACGATTATTATTCATGGGGAGGAGGGAGTAAATCGTCGTACGTCTTTACGGGTAGTAACACGACAAGTAGTTATCCGAATAGGTATTTGTTCCCGAGTGATTTAGGTACAGGGTCACAGCCTTACACGGTATTATTTGGTTATGGTTCGACAAGTTTTGGTGGACAGAGTCCGTATGAAAAGAGCTTTGCATCTCCTACAGTTAATACGCTTGGCTGTGGTTTAAGTAACCCTGGCCAATACTATCAGATTCCAGCTCTTCATAACTCTAGTAATTGTCGCTCTCAAGAATATATCGGTCGCAGATCAGATGCTGGTAGCGTGATAAGTCAAACTCTTGTCTATACTGTAAAACCTGGCAGTGGGAATAATACACTTAAAGGCGACGTGAAAGTGCCATACAATTATTACTTGCATGTTAATCCTCAATCGAATAATCCGAAGAATGTCCCAGTCAATGCCGATAATAGCTTTAATATGACCTATAAAGTGGATGTTAAGCCTCGTTGTAATGTTCAAGTTCAAGGTAACTGTAACGCTACGAGTAACGAGTATCAGACCTATCCAAAGACGACAAAATACCGTATATACTCATGGTTAGTAGACCGTAATTACTCTGAAGCTCAACTAAAGAGCGAACTTGGTACTGAAATTCGTGACCATACGACGAACGAATTGATTGGATATTTGACATCCGATCCAGCCAACAATAGAAATAAATTTACAATCAATAAATCTGGTGATGATTTGTTTGGTTCTGAAGGCTTGTCTGTTACGATTTCTACAGATGGTAGCTCTAAGATTACGGTACCGCACAATGCGCCAATTGGTTCTAAGATGTGTGTTGCGCTTGCAGTCTGGCCGGCAGATAGCCACGATGTTCCGAATGGTGCTGTTATAAACGACGGTTCTCAGAGTGTAGCTTTAACGAATCGTTCTAATAGTAGCCTTTGGCGTAGCTCGAAGCCAAACTGTTACACAGTTGGCAAGAAGCCGAGTATTTCTATCAAGAATGGTCCACTTTATGCCTACAATGGCGTGACCGCATCTGCTTTTATGCGCAAACCTGGTGGCGTAGCGCAAGAATACCTCTTTGGATCTTGGTCTGAATACAATGCACTCTCGAGCCGTTCAACTATCATTGGCCTTAGCTCTGGTGCTGGGCTCGCTGGCGGTACAGCTAACTTCCCTGCCGATTCTAATGCGCGCGTCTGTCGATTCTCTAGTATGACGCTAGCTAATGCTGATTGTTCGGCAGGCGATGTAGGAAAAGTGACACTAAGTAACTCTGCGACAACTTCGCCAAAGAATATGCTTGAACAAATTATGACGCGTTATACTGCAACGGTAGATTCGCAAGGAAATGCAATTGAGGGTCTCGCCGATGGTTCAGAAGTTGACTTCAAGGGTATGTGTAAATATGACGAGAAGGCGGGAACTTATATTCCAACCAATACTGCTGATCGTGGTAACTATTATTGCTTAAATAATGGCGCATCTTATGTCTCTTCATCGGGAACTCTAAAATTTACTGATGATATTCCTGGTGGCGGACGTAATGGTATAACTCGTGTATGGCACATCCAACATAATGGTGACCAGTATGGTACACGTACCCACGTGGTAAGAGCTAAGAAGATTATCGTCAACCGCGATATTCGCTACGGCACAAACTCTTACGAAAATACCAATGATGGTCATAGCAAGACGATCTTCCAATCACTCGCTGAGATGCCGCAAGTTCTCTTAATCGCAGACGAGATTGTGATCGGCGAGAGCGTGCGCAACCTTGATGCGTGGCTAATCGCAGACAAGATTAATACTTGTGGTATAAGTTACGACAATAAGCATCTCTCAACCGAAGAGATTAACTCAAAAGTCTGTAACAAGCAGCTACATATCAATGGTCCAGTATTCACGAAGAATCTGTATCTAAACCGCACATTCGGTGCTGGTGGCGATAGTCAGATTGCACGCGACACTGGCGGTGATCAATATTGGGTGACTCTATCCGAGAATGGCACTGGAAACTTCGGCACGGATAAGAACGTGATTGCGCAACCGGCTGAAGTATTCACGATTAGCCCAGAAGTTTATATGTGGGCTTACGCCGAAGGCACGCGCTTCTCGCAGGCAACGACAACTTACCAACGAGAATTGCCGACCAGGTACTAAATATCTTAAAAAATATCCCTTCGGGGGTATTTTTTAAGCTTTCTCACAGTTTAGATATAGTATACTTAGACTAACATTAAACATAAGAGAGGTAATAATGAAAAAAACGAGTGGAAAGAAGCTCGCCAAAATTGCCGGAAGCGTGCTTCTTGTGATTTTTGCTGCTGTTTTTGTGATCGTTTCTGCGGCTGCCGATGTCTTCCATGTACATGAAGCGCTCGCAATCGATCAAAAACTTGCCGTAAATATGTCGCAGCAGACGGAATTTACAAAAGAATATATTCGCAATTCTAGCGAACATGTCTTTTTGAATCCCTACGGCATTTCCCCGCTGACGGCCGTAATCTACTTTACGACTGACGACGAGGTAGCGCCAAAGGTTGAAGTTGAAGGCAAAGATGAGAATACGAATGTCGAGTTTGAGTTTAACGCTGCGCGCGAGCACTTCTTGCCAATATATGGTTTATACGCCGACAAAGAAAATATCGTAAAAGTTAGCTACGGCGATAAGACCGATGAATACAAGATCAAAACTGAAGCTTTACCAGAGGATATGGTTTTGCCAGAATATATAAAGGCAGAGCGTGAGAAGCTTGGACAAGATTGGTACTTTGTTTCGCCGGCCGCGCGTGGATATACGACTGCCTATGACGTAAATGGCGATGTACGATGGTTCTTCTCGCAGACTGCGTCTTGGAATATTGGGCGCCTTAATAATGGTCATTTGCTGGTCGGTACGGACCGCATCGTAGGAAAGCCATATTATAATAGTGGCCTATATGAAATGGATCTTCTAGGCAAGATTTATACCGAATACAAGCTTCCTGGTGGCTACCATCATGATAATGATGAGCTGCCAAACGGCAATCTTTTGATCGGTACTGAAGATTTAACTGATAATAGCTCTACAGTAGAAGATATGGTAGTCGAGCTAGATCGCAAGACTGGCGAAGTCGTAAAGACTTTTGATCTTAAGAAGATCTTGCCACAGATGAATACTGGTAACGAAGACTGGTCGAGCGAGGACTGGTTTCATAATAATGCAATCTGGTATGATGACGACACGAAGTCGATTACGCTCTCTGGTCGCCATATGGATGCAGTAATCAACATCTCTTACGAAACTGGCGAGCTAAACTGGATTATTGGTGATAAGACTGGTTGGCCAGAAGAATATCAAAAGTACTTCTTTAAGCCTGTTGGTGATGGTGAATTTGGCTGGCAATGGTTCCAACATGCGTCGATGATTACCCCAGAAGGATACGTCTTTGTTTTTGATAATGGTAATAATAAATCCAAGATTGAAGATGAGCGCGTGGCAGCAAAAGATAGCTACTCGCGTGGCGTAATGTATAAGATTAATACTGAGAAGATGGAGATTGAGCAGGTCTGGCAGTATGGCAAGGAACGTGGCTCTGACTTCTATTCGCCATATATCTCGGACGTTGATTATATTGCAAAAGATCATTATCTAATTCACTCCGGCGGCATCTCATTTAAGGATGGCGAGGTGCAGAATAAGCCAGCCACTGTTGCAAAATCCGATAAATTACTCTCAGATACCGTAGAATTAATTGATAATGAAGTTGTTTTTGAGATTAAGCTCCCGACTAACAATTATCGCGCCGAGAAGATGTTTGCGTATACTGACGCCGATAAATCTGGCATGAACGACAATGAAATGCAGCGACTTGGCAGTCTTGGTGAGACCTCGGTCGAAGAAAAGAAGTCTGGCTTCTATCTCAAGGACTTTTCCGACATGAGCGAGATTGCCGACCATAATGTTGAGATTACAAATCAAGGCGACCGTCTTGTAGTTAGCGGTAAATTTAAGGAAGGCACGAATGTACGCTTGGTGCTCGTAAAAGGCTTTGAGCAGCGCTATTATAAGATTCGTATCAACAACCAAGTCCATGCTGCGATGTGCATTGCTATCTTCAATGAAGACGAAAACTCGGACAGCGAAGAAATTAACGTTGCGCGTTATGTAAATGCCGAAGGACTGAGCGGAACTTATAAACTTTATCTTGAGGTTTATGATAAAACCTATGACACCGGAAAAAGCGTAAAGTTCTAGAATCTTCGCAACATAAAAAGGACCCCGCAGTTGCGGGGCCTTTTGTTTAGCTCTCTTCGGAAGGAACGCTTGCGGCCAAAGCATGATTCTTGTACGCCTCATCATCCGTAACTTCGCGGATAACTGCGATGAAATCCGGAAATTGAATTTCATCCTTGGCGCTTATTAGCTCTACTTCGAGAATGGCTTGGTTTTTCCAGAATGGATAGACGTCGAGCTCAAGATACTTGCCATCTGGCCCGTCCAGACAATAGCGCGTCTTGCGCACAGTCTGAAGTGCGGGGTCGGCTTGCATCATGAGATTGAGATATTCGGACTGCGTAAGTCTGCGTTCTGTCTCGATGCGGATGGCCGGATCGGGCGTCGGATGTTTGGTGGTTTCGGTATAGATATACCCCCCGTCAAAACCGCGCTGGCGGATGCGACGCTCGAACTCGCCTTCATTCTGGAGGTAAGTCTGCGCAATCTCGACGCGCTGACAGTTCGGAAGAGCTTCAAGCTTCTTGAGCTTCGGCATCTTAATCAAGAACTTGCGCTCAACCTCATAGGGCTGCGGTACGCCGAGAAACTGCGAGATCTCCTTGAGGAGATTCTGGAGTTTTTGTTCGAAGTTGCAGTCATTCTTGATTATGCGTAGATGAGGATGTCCGATCCAACAATTGCGCGTGATGCGATCGAGCTTTCTGGCCTGCTCCGGCGTCTCGCTGCGGGCGCTGTTGTTGCCTAGCGTATAGAACTCTTCGGCGCCATCGGCTGCCGTTACGAGGTGGAATACGGCACTGTAGCGCCCCATGACTTCGCTCTTTGTCGTATTGAAGTACTTCTGAATGAGACTCAGATAAGTGCCATTGCTCATGTAAGCCTGATTATCGCAAATGCCGCGATCGCAGACAATCAGAATATTGTCGTATCCCGTGATGTGCTCGGCGGCTTGCTTGGCGATTTCTTCCTTCTGATACTGCGTATTGATGATCATAGACTGAAAGTCAGCCTCGGACATCATCGTAGGTAAGAAGCCATTGCTAATTTGCTGTGTAGCCGCCTCATCGACGAAGATGACGTGCCAGCCCAGCTTGGTCATGTAGTTCTGGATGTAACTGGCGGCGGTCGTTTTGCCGGCACAGGGGCCTCCCGTGAGTGCTATGACTTGGATATTTTTGGTTGTCTTTGTTTCTGTCAAAGTAACCACTTCCTTTCCGAATGTTGCTTGTTTATAAGGTACAGTCGTGAGTGCACGACTACTCTATTATAACAGATTAAAAAAATGCCCGGCACGTGGCCAGGCTTTTGGATTTTGGATGATTAGCTAAGCAGTTCGTCGAGCTTCGTGAGAAGAATTTTGAGATTTCTCGCATAGCTTCCAGCGTTGATCTGCGTGAAGTTAAGCTTTGATTCGTCCCAGAGTTCTGTAGTCGTGGTCTCGATACGCTTAATCTCTTCGAAGCTGATAGTCTCGTGCTGATCCTCGCGGTTCATATTGACATATGACAAGAGCTGAAAGACGGCATCGTAGCCAATCTGCTCGCTCGCTTCAATCAAGAAACGCGAAAACCAGCGTTTGTCGAGTCTCTCGTCTACGTTGGCGTAGGCATAGAGGTCACAGGGGCCGCCGTCGTAAATCACCAAAATCTTATCATTTTCGAGCTGCTCTAAGAGCGAAAGCCCGTTAACTGTGTCGTCGCGCATCGCTCGGCTGAGCTTGCGGAATTCTTCGATCCTCTGCTGATAGTCTGGTATATGTTTTGCAACTTTTGCCATACCGACATAATCGCGACCTGGTAAGACGACGTCCCATCCTTTCATCTTTGCTGCGTGTCTAACTGCGGAAATAACTTCTTTACGGCGTTCGTATACGCCCTGTGCAAGAACTATCTTTTTCATTCTTGCCCCTCCTTTCATCCATATAAAGGTGCTACGTACATTTTATAATTATAGCACGGATGGGCTAAAAAGTCAATGTCTATCAGATTTTGTAGTCTTATGACACAAAAAATACCCCTGTTGCCAGAGGTATTTTTGCAGAAACGTAAATTAACGTTTGCTGAACTGTTCGCGACGGCGAGCACTGCGGAGACCGTAGTGTTTGCGCTCTTTTTCGCGTGGGTCGCGCTTCATGAGACCGGCCTTCTTGAGCACTGGGCGGAATTCTGGGAATTCGGTCACGAGTGCGCGAGAGATGGCGAGCTTGATAGCGTCGACTTGTCCGGCCATACCGCCGCCTTTGACACGAACGGTAATGCGGAACTCTTTTTGCTTTTGGGTCAAAGCGAGAGGATCGGTGATTTCGGCCATCAAGGTTTTGTTACCACTCAGGTATTCGAGAGCTGGCTTGTCGTTGATGATGATTTCACCTTCACCTTTGTATAGACGTGCGGTTGCAGTAGCGGCTTTGCGGCTACCGTCACCGTAGGTGTATTTTTCGTTCTTAGTTGCCATTATTTAATCTCCTTTGGCATTTGAGCCGTGTGGGCGTGCTCAGCGCCTTCGAAGACGCGGAGACGAGCCAAGCGGTCAGCAAGAAGCTTATTCTTTGGCAACATACCCTTAACTGCGTGCTTTACTGCAACAGCTGGATCCTTCTCGATAATCTCTTGAAGAGTGAGGTCGGTAAGGCCGCCTGGGAATCCAGAGTGGCGGTAATAGTGTTTGTCGGTCATCTTTTCGCCAGTAGCGACAATGTTCTTGGCATTGATTACTACGACGTAGTCACCATTGTCGGTGTGTGGGGTGTAGGTAACCTTAGATTTGCCCATGAGCTTGTCGGCGATGACGACAGCCAATTTGCCGAGTGGCAAAGTGGAGGCGTCGATGATCCACCATTCACGGTTAATTTCGGAGGTCTTTTGGCTATAAGTCTTCATAACTACTTATCCTCCTTCTTAGCGTCGGCTTTCTTTTCTTCTTTGACGGCATCTTTGATCTCGTCGACGAAGGAAATAGTAGCCATCTCGGCGTTGTCGCCACGGCGGAAACCAGTACGCTCGATGCGGAGATAACCGCTGTTGCGCTTGATTTGTGGGGCGATAACATCGATGAGTTCGTTGCCAGTCTCTTGGTCGTTAAGACGTGCGATGACAGTACGGCGAGCTGCGAGATCACCTTTCTTTGCGATAGTGATGAGCTTCTCAGCTGGGCGACGAATTTCTTTTGCTTTTGCTAAGGTTGTATTGATTGATTTGTACTTAAACAGGGAGCGCATCAGACCGCGTGTTAGTGCAGTGCGTTGGTCGGTTTCGCGACCGAACTTGCGCCCTTTGTATCCATGGCGATGCATTTAAACATTTAACTCCGTTAGTTTTTCGCGAACCTCATCGAGAGCCTTAGCGCCGAAGCCCTTTAGGTCCTTGAGATCGCTTTCTGATAATACTTTGAGGTCGCGAACGGTGCGAATGTCATTGTTGAGCAATGCATTGGCGGTACGCGCGGATAGACCAAGCTCCTCGATTGGAGTAGCGAGACCTGATTCGTCCTCGGTTTGGTTGGCACTTGGTGCAGGTGCTGATTCGACAACGGTGCTGCCGGCAAGTGCTTTGTATTGGTTGACGAGGATGGCGGCTGCTTCTTCGAAAGCCTCACGTGGAGTGATGGTGCCATCGGTGTCGATCGTCAGAGTTAACTGTTGAAGGTTGGTATCTTGACCAACACGAGTGTTTTCAGCATTGTAGCGAACGCGCAAAACAGGCGTAAATACAGCGTCGATAGCGATCATATCGCCACGAGTGCGTTCTGCGCTGGATTGCTCGATGCTAAGGTAGCCACGGCCGGTATCGACAATCATATCCATGTTCAAAGTGAACTTTGGATCATCGATTGTACAGATAACCTGTTGTGGATTGGCGATTTCGATTCCGGTTGGAAGGGTGATATCGCCAGCTTTTACGACGCCAGAACCTTTCTTCTCAAGATGGATCTCGACAGGCTCATCGGAGTCGGACTTCAAATGAATGTTTTTAAGATTCAAGATGATGTCAACGGTATCTTCTACGATACCTGGAACCGCTGAAAATTCGTGGTTGGTCCCTTCGAGGCGGAAAGCTGTAATAGCCGCGCCTTTGATGCTTGAGAGAAGTACACGACGTAGTGAATTACCAAGTGTGTTACCGTAGCCATAGTAAAGTGGCTTGATAACAAAGCTGGAACTGTTTTCACCAAGGTCCTTGATCTCTGCTAGTTCTGCTTCGTGAATTACTTTTGTCATACTTCTCCTTTAGCGTGAGTAATACTCGACGATTAATTGTTCGTTGATGCCCACCTCAGCTTCTTCGCGCTTTGGTTGACCGATGATTTCGATCTTCATGTTTTTGATGTCGCTCTTCATCCAAGAAAGGCTAGTCTTTTCGGAGTTGACATCGTTAAGATTTGTAAAGTAGCTGTTTTTCTTTGACTTTGCACGAACTTCTAGGACGTCGCCTGGTTTGACACGGATTGAAGGAATGTCGATGCGGCGGCCATTTAGAGTAAAGTGACCATGCGAAACGAGTTGGCGAGCAGCGCGACGAGTAGACGCGAAGCCTGCACGGTAGACTACGTTATCAGCACGACGCTCGAGGTAATTGAGGAGGTTTTCACCAGTCATACCTTCGGCGCGAGATGCTTCACGCATGAGTTTTGCGAATTGCTTTTCGAGTAGGCCATAAATGCGGCGAACTTTTTGCTTTTCGCGAAGTTGGGTGAGGTAGAGACTACCACCACGTACACGCATGTCGGCGTGTTGACCTGGAATACCGGTCTTTTTCGCCATGACTTTTTGCGCTTTTGGAGCTAGTGCATAACCTTCACGGCGAGATTGTTTGCCAATAGGTGATAAATCGCGTGCCATTATGGTTTCCTCTCTCCCTTCGGACGGCAACCACCGTGTGCAATTGGGGTTTTGTCCGTAATGCTGTTAATCGTAATGCCAAGCGTACTGAAAGCGCGAATAGCGCTGTCGCGGCCAAGACCAATGCCCTTGACGAAAACGTCGACACTGCTCATAGCGTGATCACGTTTAGCAATTTCTGCGACTTTCTCAGCTGCAATCTGGGCTGCGTAAGCAGTACCCTTCTTGGAACCACGGAAACCGTTAGCGCCAGCGGAAGAAGCTGCAAGAACTTCGCCCTTCTTGTTGGTTACGCTAACAATCGTGTTGTTGAAGGTAGCTTGAATGTGTACCTCGCCAGCTGGAACGACGCGTTTGCCTTTTTTGCCACGTTTTGCTTTGGTGGCTTCTGGCTTTTGCTCCACTTCAGGAGCTGTTTTGACTGTAGATGTATCTTCTGCCATATTAACTCCTTAAGTTTAGGTTTTACTTGCTGCTTTTGGTTGGGCGCCGCCGACGGCGATAGCTTTACCTTTGCGAGTGCGCGCATTCGTGCGGGTGCGCTGACCGTTGACTGGTAGACCTGCCTTATGGCGTAGACCCTTGTAGGAATTGATATCCTTGATACGTTTGATATTGTTTGTCACGAGGCGCTTCAAGTCTCCCTCAACGGAATATTTGCTAGAAATAATATCGTTGAGCTTCTGCTCTTCAGCCTCGGTGAGATCTTTCACCCGAGTGGTCGGCTCAATTTTAGCCGCCGCAAGGATGGCTTTGCTAGTGGTGCGGCCGATTCCGTACACGTAGGTAAGTGCAATCCACACTTGCTTTTCGCTAGGAATGGTAACACCGGCGATTCTTGCCATGCTTAACCCTGCCTTTGTTTATTCTTAGGTTTTTTCTTGTTAATGATACGTAGCACACCTTTGCGGCGTACGATAATATCATCAGGGCTGATTTTCTTTACACTAGCACGAACTTTCATGTATTGAAAATTACCTTTCTGAAAGCCTCAATTCCAACCCGTATGTACAAAAATACGAGTCAAAATTCTCGCCTTCGCTTAAATTTAATCTTTTTGGCGGTAGCTGATGCGGCCTTTCGTGAGATCGTAAGGCGTGAGCTCAACATCCACCTTATCGCCCGGCACGAGACGGATATAATTCTTGCGCATTTTACCCGACATGTGAGCGACTATAATATGACCATTCTCAAGTTCGACACGAAACTTAGTACCAGGCAAAGCCTCAACAACTTTACCAGTAAGTTTAATCACCTCTTTTTGAGGCTTGTTTACACCATTAGAAGGTTTTGCGTCCTTCTTTTTGGCGCCCTTCATGTTTCTCCTTTGACTAGCCATAAATTACCAATATATTATATCAAACTTAAACGAAAATTTCAAGCAAAAAAGACCGTTTTTGGCGTAAAAACGGTCTCAAAGCTTAAAACAAGCTTAAAAAGTTTGATTTTGGCGATTATTGCTCGAGCTGAGTGCTCTTCTTTAGCGTAGCGCGGATTGCGGCAACTGAGTCGTATTCGCCTTTTGAATTTGCATTGGTCGTTACGAGCGAAAGGGTCTCGTTTGCTTCGATCTGTTTTTGAATATCGATAAGCTCAAGATTCATTTTTGACTCTTCGATGAGGCGAATCTCGGCGACTTCATAGGTATATTCAAAGCCGTTGCCATTCTCGATTTTAATTTCGTCGCCTTTTTCGAGACTATCAAGATTCTTAAAAACACCATCCTTGGTGGCGCCAGCGCTAATGCCACTAATAATCACATTGCGACCTTGTCCTGGACGCGAAGATCCGGCATACCACAGGGTTTCGTGGATATTGTCCGGCATCGGTAAGATATAACTACTCATTTCAGATTTGCGTACGATAGTCTTAATGCCAAGACGCTCAATTTTTAGGTAGCGAGGCATATCGGCTTCGCTTTGGAAGTTAGCATAAGTGCTGTCGTTGAGCTCTTGCTCGCTAGGCGCAATGCTATGCTCCACGACAGTGAGTACGGGCACTGTTTCGGCGCGCGTTTGCTCGGACTTGGTCTTGTAATAGTTGTTCTCCCAGGCGAGAATCTTAATCATGAAAATAACTAAGATTCCGACTAGGGCCCACCCGATAATTCTCGGGATTAGTTTTGCTTTTTGGTTAATTTTTAATCCCATTATTTATCCTATTTATAATCGTCGTAGGTGACCATCAAGGCGCGAGAGTTGATCTGGCGGATATTCTCAAGTGCGACCGTGACGACGATAAGAAGTCCAGTACCGGAAACCGAGATGCCGAGCGTGTAGCCAAGAAGTGCTAGCGAGATATAGTCGACTGCGTATGGCAATAGCGCGATGAGCCCCAAGGCGAAGGCGCCAAAGAAATTGAGACGATTAACGGTGTATTTGAAGTACTTTTCGGTAGCAAGGCCTGGACGTACGCCTTCGATAAAGCCACCTTGCTTTTGAATATTTTCGGCGATTTCTTTGCTATTGAAGATAATGCTGGTGTAGAAGTAAGTAAATGCAACAACTAGGATAAAGTAAAGAATTGGATAGATGAAGTCGGTGAAGCTGAGCTCGTCGAGCGAAGTAACATTAGGCGCCGAGAACCAATCAACCAAATTCTTGGCGATTACGCTACTGGAGTCGCCTTTTTGAATGAGTTGACCGATAAAGGATGGGACGGACAAGAATGCAACTGCAAAGATGACTGGCACAACGCCGGCTGCAATGAGTTTGATTGGCATGATGGACTTGATACCGCCATAGGCACTATTGCCATGAACGCGCTTGGCGTAGTTGATCGTGATAATACGCTGAGCTTCGTTAATTTTTACAAGGATGTAAAGAATTGCAATCATACCGATAGCGCAGGCGAGCAAGATCCAGAAGACAGTTGGGTTGACTGGGAGGTTAACCCAACCAAAGAGACTGAGTGTGCCTTGGCTCGTATCGAAGAGTTGGGCGCCGAATTGCGCAATGGTGCTTGGGAGGCTCGAAACGATGCTACAGAAAATAATAGTAGAGATACCATTGCCGATGCCTTGCTCGGTAATAAGCTCGCCAAGCCACATCAAGAGCGTAGAGCCGGCCGTCATAGCCGTAACAGCTAGCGCCCACTGGTAGGTGGTGAGCTGAACAGTGTCAGTGGCGTTGGTTGCAAGCACGGATTGCGAAAGAAGATAAACGTAGGCAATAGATTGCATGATTGCGAGCGGAATTGACGCAATGCGAGTCCACTGATTGATCTTACGACGTCCGGCTTCGCCATCTTGGCTGAGCTCTTCCATGCTTGGAATAGCTTTTGTTAGAAGCTGCAAAACAATGGAGGCCGTAATGTACGGCGATAGGCCGACTAGAATGATAGAAAGATTTGTGAGGCCACCACCAGAAATTAAGTTGATAAAGCCACCAAAGTCGGTGCCATTGATAAGATTATTGACAGCATCTTTGAAGGTTGCATTGTCGCCAAGCGGTACTGGAACGTGAGCCAAAATGCGATAGGCAACCAAAATACCGATAACTGTCAGGATGCGTTTTAGCATGTCTTTGTTTTTGAAAGACTTCAAAATCGTCTTGAAATTCATGTTACCTCTTGTTTGTTACTTATTTTATCATAACATAAAAGGAACAGATATGCACTTAAAGATACAAAAAACCACCACTTTCGTGATGGCTTTTTGGACGTATTAGTCTTTGTTTGCTTTTTGGCGAGCAGGAACGGCTACTTTCTTGAAGGAGCCACCAGCTTTCTTGATTGCCTCGACTGCGGTCTTGCTTGCGAATTGAGTCTCAAGCTCGATCTTGGCAGTGACTTCGCCGCGGGTAATAACTTTTACCTTGGCGTATGGATTTTCAATCAAGTTAGCGTCAGCAAGGATAAAGTTGTCGACTTTGCCGGAAAGCTCGTTGAGGTTGTCGGTGTAGACGACCTGAGCTTTGTCATGGATAGACTTGAAGCCCTTGAGCTTTGGAATGGCTTGCATGATAGCACGCTGACCACCCATGAATCCTGCTGGCATCTTGCTGTGGCCGGTACGGGACTTTTGACCCTTAGTACCACGGCCGGCAGTTTTACCCTGACCAGCGGAGATACCGCGACCAACGCGTTTACGAGATTGATTCTTGGAAACGCTTAATTCGTTGTATTTCATTTATTTATCCTCCTTAGCGGCGGCTTTTTTGCTGCTGTGCCACTCGTTCTTTGGAACTTGTTGGCGGAGACCTTCGATTACGGCATAGGCAATGTTTGCTTTATTGGTCGAACCGAGAGATTTGCTGATGAGGTTCTTGATACCGGTAAGACCGATAATAGAACGGACGACGCCACCAGCGATAATACCAGTACCTGGAGCAGCTGGTTTCATGAGAACGTGAGCGCCAGTGACTTTGGTTTCAACTTCGTGGCAGATAGTTTCGCCATTCATGTTGATGGTAATCATATTTTTCTTGGCGCGGCGTTCGGCTTTTTGAACGGCGGAAGTAACATCAGAACCCTTGGCAAGGCCAACACCGATGCGATTCTTATGGTCACCGACTGCAACGAGTGCCTGGAAGCGCATACGGCGACCACCAGCGACGGTGCGAGAAACGCGGTTGATTGAGATGTTTACGGTATCAAATTCCTTCTTACCTTCTTCGGCGGCACGGCGGTTGCGGCGGTTGTCGCGACGGCGGCCGCGGAATTCGCGCTGAGCACGATTTTCGCGTGCAGCTGCGGCTTCGTCGGTAAGTTTGGTGGTACCAGACTTGTTAATAACTTTTGGTTGCTTATTATCCATATTAGAACTCCAATCCTCCCTCACGTGCGGCATCAGCGAGAGCGCTCATGCGACCAGCGTAGAGGCGAGCACCACGATCGAAAACAGCTTTTTCGATCTTGGCCTTTTTAGCTTTTTTGGCGATTTCGCTGCCAACGTAGGCTGCGAGTTCTTTCTTGCTACCCTTTTGCTTGCTGCCGACGGTAGTTGCGTAAGCGATAGTTACGCCTTTATCGTCGTCAATAAGTTGTGCAATAACGTGGTTGTTGCTGATATTAACGCTAAGACGTGGACGTTCAGCAGTACCATGAATCTTTGCACGGGTGCGATTCTTTCTAAATTCTGCTTTCATGGTTTATTTCTTTCCTGCCTTACCGGCTTTGCGAATAATAACTTCGTCAGCGTACTTGATACCTTTACCCTTATATGGTTCTGGCTTCTTGAGGCTGCGGATTTCGGCGGCAACTTGGCCGACTTTTTGTTTGTCGATACCGACGACCGTGATGGTCATCTTATCAACTTTGAGGTCGATACCTTCTGGCGCTTCGTATTTCACTGGATGCGAAAAACCGAGGGCCATTTCGATATTGCGACCACCGCCATTTAGGCGGAAACCAACACCGTTGATCTCGAGCTTTTTCTCGAAACCTTTAGTCACACCTTCGACGGCGTTGTTTAGTAGTGCGCGTTGCAAACCGTGCCATGCACGGGACTTTGGTTCGTCATCGCTACGCGTAACAATAGCTTGATTACCTTCGACCGTAGTCTTGGTATTTTCCTGAACAGGAACCTGAAGCGTGCCTTTTGGACCAGCGACAGTAATTTCCTTGTCGCCGACCGTAATTGTCACGCCTGCAGGAATCTCCACAGGTAGTTTTCCGATACGACTCATTGCGTTCCTCTTAAATTATTAATATCTTCGCTATTTTAGCACAAAATGTCCCAAAATACAAGTACTTAAGCCTTAAACTCAAGGTTTTGACCAGTTACGCCAGCAACATTAAAGCTATTGCAGAAGGGTCGGATTGCATTCTTTCAATACCGTTCATGCTTTATATTCTAGCATGAAAAACCTCCGCGGAATGCGGAGGTAGCCGAATGGCTTGAATTTTATAGATTGGCGGAGACTTGCTCAAGACTAGCTTGAACTTTTGCAACATCGGACCAGAAATTGACATTGCGAGTAATAACATCACTCAGAACTTCACTATTTTCGAGATAGATTCCAGAAAATCCTCCCGGACGATTGGGCTCAATGCGTGCATGCGCAACGCGTCGATCAACCAGAATGGCGCCACCAAGACAGGCCCAGGGATAAGGATCTATGATACTGTAGCCGTGTTTTGATACTAGCCACGAATGCTCATAGCCCGGAAGATAATAGCCACTGCAGGCGCGGAGTTCTTCACACATCGACATGCGCGCAAGAGCCTGCGTCAGCATATGACAGCTGAGATCTCGCGGAGATCCGTCCTCGTTTTGAGATAGCTTTAGGTTACTGTCGTCGAATTTGTCGATTAGCTGCTCAATCATTCGAAATATTGCGATGTCCTGAGCGCAGATCAATGAACTCTTTTCTGAATATGTTTTCACATGCTCACCTCCTATGAAAGTACGGCCGACAACACGGCTATCACTCTATTATAGCACAGATAAGCATAAATGTCAAGCTAATCGGTCTCAAGATGGATAATTTTCGCCTCATGCTTTATTGCTGGGATGATTTTCTCGAGCAAATCTTTGGTTTTGATTTTAGTGCAGGCAGTATAGACGCAAGGGTGTGCGCCGAGATATTCGTCCGTTAATACATCTTCGTCTATCACGAGTTGCACTTTCTGCGCCTTATCGTTCATAAGACCAAAAACCGTGACGGCACCTGGCATGACATTAAGGTATTGCATCATTTGATCAGCATTTGCGAAAGATAGGCGCGCAATTCCAAGTTCTTTAGACAAGAATTTTGTCTTAAAGACTTTATCGCCTGGGGTTAGAAGGAGATAAAAGTCGGTTTGTTGACGATTTGTTAAGAAAAGATTCTTGCAGATGGAGACGCCGAGGCTTTTCTCGACATCAAGGCAAGCCTCCATAGTGTTGGCGGGCAGATGATCAATCTGGTCGTACTCGACATTTAGCTTGTCGAGCAGATCATAGACGGCTAGCTCGCGGTCTTCGCGGGGTGTGCCGGTCACAACATTAGTTTTGCTAGTTGGGCGACCATGATTGATTGGCATCGCAGCATCTCCTTTCTGATTTTAGATAATTCCGTATATATTAACATCATTTTACACATCTTGCAAAGAAAAAGGCCCACAGGTTTCCCTGCGGGCAAGACCAGTCTCGCGATTAATGATCGCTAAACTTTGATTGGAGTACGTGCACAAGCTCGTCGTTTTTGGCAGCCAAAGCAACCTGCTCAGCGATTGAATAGCATTCGGCCTTGCGATTGTTAGTAAGCCACTCGATATATGAATGCCAGACACCAGAGGTGCAGAAACTAAGCCAGAGACCTTGATCGCTGTAGTTCTTCATCTGAGTAATTGCACAGACGAGAACGCGACTTGGCACACGCTCAATAATCTGCGTGTCGGATTTGAGCGGCTGGCGAAGGTCGTGGTTCCAGAAAAATTGCTTAAAAGCAAGCTCCGGGCGAACAATCTCGAGGCGAAGATACTGCGTAAAGAGGTCGGCAAGCATAAGACCGTCAACGACGTAAGTCGAGATACCATTTTTACAGGCATTAAAGATGCTGACAATAGGCGCAATCTGGTCACGCTCGAGATCGTAAACAGATTTACCAGTTTCGTGCAATGCTGATTCGGCGCGACAAGCATACTGTGACTTATAGAGCGCGCGAATGACGTTGTTGAATTTGTCGGCTTTCATGCCGCAAATGAGCGCCTCTTGCTCCTTTTCGTCACTCATATTAAGCACGTCAATAAACACAATGTCGGCGTGCTTCATATCGCGAAGAACCTTGCATTTTTCTTCGTTAAAACCATGTGCCTTAAGATACGAAAGACAGTTTTTGATGATACTCTTTGACTCACTTACGTGACCATGCGCGAGCTGCTCGTCGATAATCTCGTCAAAAACGGGCGCAATCATATCCTTGTCTTTCCCAAAACAGAACTCGTCAAGCTTTTGCTCGAGTCTGCCAGCGTAGTGGGCGATAATGATTCCTACTGAAATAGCGGATACTTTGGAATCTCTCATAAGAGATACCCCCTTTCATTAATGTGCGTAGCGGTGTTGCTACTCTATAACTATACCATAATTCCACAAAAAGCACTCTCCGCTTTAACAGAGAGTGCTTTTAGAACATCTAGTCTAGATTACCAGACCTTGACGAGAACTTCGCCACCAAGCTTGTTCTTGAGAGCTTCTTGGCCAGTCATGATGCCTTTGCTCGTAGAAATGAGCACGGTACCACGACCAGATTTGACGCGAGGGATTTCCTCAACGCTTGCATAGACGCGACGACCAGGCTTAGAAACCTTGGTGATCTCGTTGATGCGAGCATTTTCGCCTTCGTTATTGATGACAATGTGAAGGATTTCGCGTGGCTCAGCTTTTTCAAGTTCAGCTTTTTCGATGTAGTTGATTTTCTGTAGCTTCTCGGCGACAGCAAATTTTAGCTTGCTGGTTGGAACGCGGATTTCGGTCTTGCCGACTGCGATTGCGTTGCGAATGCGCGTGATGAGATCGGCTACAGGATCGCTAGTTTGAATAGACATATCTTTCCTTATCCTTTCCTACCAACTGCTCTTGGTAACACCAGGGATTTCACCCTTGCTTGCTTTTTCGCGGAAGTTAATGCGAGACAAACCGAAGCGGCGCATGTAGCCACGTGGGCGACCGTCGAGCATGTCGCGGTTTTTGAGACGAGTCGGGCTGGAGTTGCGTGGCAACTTTTGGAGACCTTCGAGGTCGCCAGCAGCCTTGAGCTCTTCGCGCTTAGCTTTGTATTTGTCGTACATTTTTTGGCGCTTTTCGTCGCGGAGTACAGCACTTTTCTTTGCCATATTATTTATTCTCCTTTTCAAACGGCATGCCGAATTTCTCTAGTAATTTAGTTGAAGCTTCTTTGCTACCATTCTTGATAACGAAAGTAATTTCGATACCGTGGAGAACAGCAGAGTCTTCAAAGCTGATTTCTGGGAAAACGGTCTGCTCTTTGAGACCTAGGCTATAGTTGCCATTTGCGTCAAACGATTTGCGAGGAACGCCGTGGAAGTCACGAACGTGTGGCAAAACGATATTAACGAGACGATCGGTGAATTCGTACATTTTGTCACCGCGAAGAGTAGTAAGGTAGCCAACTGGAGCGCCCATACCTTTGCGGATCTTAAACTGTGCGATAGACTTCTTGGCCAAACGGCTAGTAACGGCCTGACCGGTAATCTTGCTAAGGGTAAGAGCGACGGTTTCGGTGTAGCGCTTATCTTCGCGTTTTTTACCGGTACCAGAGGAGACGATAACCTTCTCTAGTTTTGGTACTTGGTTGATATTGGCGAGGCCAAGCTCTTCTTTGAGAGCTTTGCGAATCTCTTTATCGTAAAGAGTCTTAAGCCTTGCTTCGTATTTTGCTTCGGCCATTACTTGATCTCCTTGTTATTAGCTTGGCGAGCGACGCGGATGGTCTTGCCATCTTTGTCTTTGCTGTAACCGATGCGGCTGGTGGTACCAGCTTTTTCATCTACAATTACAGCAACTTTGCTTGCTTCGATACCAACTTGGATTTCCTTTTTACCGCCCTGGCGATACATGCTTGGACGCATGTGACGCTCACGGACGCCGAGGCCTTCTACGAAGACGAGATTTTTAGCTGGCAAAACTTTAGTAACTTTACCGGTCTTGCCTTTGTCTTGTCCGGCGATAACTTTTACGAGGTCGCCAGTTTTAATGCGAATACCCATATTATAGTACCTCCGGCGCAAGGCTAATGATCTTGGAGAAACCAAGGTCGCGAAGTTCGCGTGGGACTGGACCAAAGACACGAGTGCCTTTTGGAGTCTTGTCGTCGTTTACGAGTACGGCAGCATTGTCGTCGAAGCGGATAGTAGACCCATCTGGACGGCGAATTTGCTGGCGAGTGCGAACGATAACAGCACGAACAACGGCTTTTTTCTTAACGTTGCCGGTTGGCGATGCTTCTTTTACGCTGCAGGTGACAATGTCGCCAACGTGAGCGTAACGAGCACGTGTGCCACCGAGGACACGGATAACACCAAGTTCCTTGGCGCCACTGTTGTCGGCAACTTTCAAACGTGTTTCTTGTTGAATCATTTGTTATTTCTCCTCTTTAGCGTCGTCTTCGACCTCGACAACGTCTTCTTTAAGCTCAACCTTGCCATGAGACTTTTCGATAATCTTAACGAGAGTCCAGGTCTTGGTCTTGCTGATTGGGCGCGATTCGGCGATCATTACAGTGTCGCCTTCATGAGCTTCATTATTAGCATCATGAGCAGTGTATTTGCGCGTAATAGTAAACTGCTTACGATAGAGTGGATGCGTTTCACGAGAGGTGATCATGACGGTGATCGTCTTGTCACGCTTGTCGGAAGACACTACTCCAGTCAGTGTGCGTGCCATTACTTATCTCCTTCCGTGGCGTTAATTTGCGTAAGGATTCTTGCGATTTCCTTTTTAAGCGCATTGATGTGATGCGGATTTTGAAGCGTTGAGCCAAGGCCTTGCCTTGCAATCAAGAGTTCTTCGCGTTTGTTCTGGAGTTGCTGCTCAAGTGGAAGCTTGCTTACTACTTCGGCTTCTTTGACAGCCTTCTTATCTGCTTGCTTGGCCATAATTATTGCTCCTCTTTCTTAATGATGCGGCAGCGTACTGGAAGCTTGTGGCTAGCGAGGCGAAGAGCTTCACGAGCTTGAGCTTCGGTAACACCGGCGATCTCGAACATCACGGTTCCGGCTTTCACCTTAGCGACGTGGAATTGTGGTTCACCTTTGCCGCTTCCCATCTTGACATCAAGAGGCTTCTTGGTGACAGGAATGTGCGGGAAGATGCGGATCCAGATTTGACCACCACGTTTGACGTAACGAGTGATAGCCTGACGAGCGGCTTCGATCTGACGACCGTTTACGCGCTCGTTATCTAGGCTGACAAGACCGAAATCACCAAAGGCGACGGTGTTGCAGCGGCTAGCGGTACCGCGGTTCTTACCTTTGCGAACCTTGCGGTGTGCTTCTTTGCGTGGTTGATTAAGTGCCATAATTTATTTCTCCCCCTTATAGATCCAAACTTTAACACCAACGATACCAGCAATCGTTTGAGCGTGCTCGACGTAGAAGTCGATGTCAGCGCGGAGAGTATGAAGAGGTACAGAACCTTCAATAAACTTCTCACGGCGAGACATTTCGGCGCCATTGAGACGACCAGCGACCTCAACGCGAATACCTTTCGCGCCAGCGTTCATCGTAGAGGCGCAAGCCATCTTGACGGCGCGGCGGAAGTTCATACGCTTACCAAGTTGAAAACCGATGTTTTCGGCAACGAGCTTGGCGCTGAGTTCTGGTTTCTTAACTTCTTCGACATTGATGCGAAGAGGCGTGGTGGTAACTTTTTCGAGATCTTTCTTGATTTCGGCGATACCAGCACCCTGCTTACCGATCACGGCACCAGCTTTGGCGGTACGGATGGTAATAGTGGTGAGATTTGGGCTACGCTCAATTACGATACGATCGATAGTTGGGCGGCTCTTGAAACGGTTCTCGATGGTTTCGCGAATTTTAACGTCTTCGACGAGCCAATTCTTGAAATCGCTCTTGCGGGAGAACCATTTGCTACTCCAGTCTTTGCTGACTTGGAGGCGGTAGCTAACTGGGTTAACTTTCTGACCCATTACTTGCTCTCCTTTTCTTTCTTATCTGCTTTTTTAGCATCAGCTTTTGGAGCAGCTTTCTTGACTTTCTCTTCGCCTACGACCTCGACAAAGATGTTGGATGAAATCTTCTCATAAGGCAATGCGCGACCGCGGCTAGCTGGTACGTAACGGCGCATGCGAGTGCCGGCAGTGACCGAGATGCGGTTGATGCAGATTGTCTTGGTATCAATGTTGCCATTGTTGATAAGATTTGCGGTAGCGGATTCGATAGCTTTGCGAACGGCTTTGGCAGCACGGCGTGGAGTATTCTCAAGGATTACTACAGCGTCGCTGACATAACGATCGCGGACCAAGGCAGCAACGATGCTAACCTTGCGTGGCTGACTATCTACGCCTTTGATATATGCGCGTGCAGTTTTGCTTGCCATAGATTAACCTCTCTTTGCTGCTTCGGCGGCTTTCTTACCACCGTGGCGTTTAAATTTACGGGTTGGGGCGAATTCGCCGAGCTTGTGGCCAACCATGTTTTCAGTAACGAATACTGGAACGTGGACGCGACCGTTGTGGACGGCGATAGTGCGACCGACCATCTCTGGAGAGATGGTGGACTGGCGTGCCCAAGTCTTGATGATCGTGCGATCCTCTGTGGCGAGAGCTTCAATCTTGCGTTGAAGTTTGTAGTCCACAAAAGGCCCTTTCTTAAGAGATCTTGACATAGACTATTTCCTCTTTCCTTGGTGACGACTGCGGATAATCATCTTGTTAGTTTTCTTATTGTGACGGGTGCGATAACCCAAAGTGAGTTGACCCCATGGAGTGCGTGGAGCTTTGCCAGAACCGTGACGACCGCCGTCACCACCACCGTGTGGGTGATCACATGCGTTCATAACGACACCACGTACAGTTGGGCGAATACCCTTGCGGCGTTTACGACCAGCAGAACCGATCTTGACGTTTTGGTGCTGGACGTTACCAACTACACCGATAGCTGCGGTACAGGTCGTAAGAACTTTACGAACTTCGCCGGATGGCATGCGGATAGTTGCGTAGCCGTTTTCTTTTGCCATAAGCTGAGCAGATGCACCAGCTGCGCGGACGGCTTGAGCGCCTTTGCCTGGAGTAAGCTCGATGGCGTAGATTTGGGTACCAACAGGGATTTGTTCGATAGCCATGCGGTTGGAAGTTTCGATTGGAGCTTCTTCACCAGTCTGGATTTCGAGACCCTGGCGCATGTTGGTGTCAGCGAGGATGTAGTAATATACACCGTTTTGATCTTTGACACGTGCGATGCGTGCGCTACGGTTTGGATCATACTCGATTTCTTCAACGCGAAGGGTAAGACCTGCAGGAAGATTGTGAGTCAAGATACGATAGTGACGTTTGACGCCACCACCACGATGGCGAACCGTAATGCGACCCTGGTTGTTGCGGCCAGCATTTTGCTTTTTGCTTTGGATCAAGCTTTTGAGAGGCTTACGAGTAGTAATCTGATCAAAGTCTTGAGTGGTTTTCTGACGTTGTGCCGGCGTGGTTGGGCGATAAGCTTTGATACTCATTATTTATCTCCTCCCTTGTCGGATTTCTTGTCTTCAGTGTTTTCTTCGGCAACTTCTTCGAAGATCTTGATGCTGTCGCCATCTTTAAGAGTTACAAAAGCGATTTTCTTGTCTTGGCGGTAAGTGGTGCCAGGATAAGCGTGACGACCACGGCTGAACTTAGTTGCTTTACCCTTACGGAGTACGATGCGAACAGATTCAACGGCGACGTTATACTGCGAAGCGACCTGAGCGGCGACGGATTGTTTGTTTGCGCTTGCAGGCACAATAAACATGTAACCGCGCTCGGCTTGCTTGCGGTAAGCTTTTTCGGTTTGGATAGGACGGATTAACATTTAGGCGTTCTCCTTTCCGATAAGCCAGTTTTCGATTTCAGGCATAGCCTTCTCGACGATGATGATTTGATCAGCGTTCAAGATGTCGAAAACGTTGAGGTAAGTTGGGCGGACAACCTTGAGATTTGCGATATTGTTAGTAGCGCGAAGAATCTCAGTGGTTTTCTCTGGAACTACAACGAGATAGTTCTTACCAGCTTCAATGTTTAGATCTTTGATAGCATTTTTGGTTTTGCCATCTTTTGGAGCGAAATCAGCGATGGTGCTGACGAGCTTGTCGGCGTTAGCCATAGACAAAGCTTGACGAACAGCTTGAAGCTTTGCGCTCTTGCTGATTTTCTTGGTGAAGTTTTCTTCGCCGGTGCGACCGAAAGCTACACCACCGTGGCGCCAAATAGGGTTGCGGGTTGAGCCGAAACGGGCACGACCAGTACCTTTTTGCTTCCATGGTTTTTTACCACCACCACGTACTTCGCCACGCTTCAAAGTCTTAGCGTGAGAGCTGCGGGAGTTGGCAAGATATGCGTCGTATGCGAGCTTAACTAGTTCGTGATTATCGACGGAAAGACCAAATATGTCTTTGTTCAATTTTGCAGTAGCCATATTATTCCTTTCCCTCCACCATTACTAGACCTTTGTTTGGACCAGGCACAGCGCCTTTGAGACCAATAAGGTTGTTTTCGGCGTCGATGTAAGATACGACGAGGTTTTTAACGGTTACGCGGTCATGACCCATGCGGCCTGGCATTTTCTTGCCTTTGAAGACCTTCTGTGGATACATAGAACCGATAGAACCGACCCTACGAATGTTACCCTTGAAACCGTGCGTGTTGCGTGATTCCTGGAAGTTGTGGCGCTTGACAGCACCAGCAAAACCCTTACCTTTGCTGGTGCCAGTAACCTGAACTTTGTCGCCGAGTGCGAAGCTCGTGACATCGATCTTGCTACCAAGCTTGACATCTTCTGGGATGCTATCGACGCGGAATTCGCGGATATGCTTAGGTTTGATATCTTCTCCGGATTTGTTGACGTGTCCGGACACGGCCTTGCTCAGATTCTTACCCTGACCAAATGCCAATTGTACAGCGCTATAGCCGTCTGACTCGACGGTTTTAGTCTGAGTCACTGTACATGGGCCGGCTTGAAGGATCGTTACTGGCGTAACAACACCGTCTTCACCGATGATCTGGGTCATACCAATCTTGGTGCCGAGGATGATTTTCATCTTTGGGCGTCCTTTCCCATTACATTAAAATCAGTTGGCTTTTGAGTGGTATCTGGCGGTTTACTAGTGCGATGTCTAACCCCGAAAGGCCGGATAGCACCTCGTTCTTTGCCAGACCAGGCTCTTGCACCAATTGATCTGTCTTATAATTTACCTAGGTATTGTATCACATCTATTAAAATAAGTCAATAAAAAGCTCCCCGCAAATGCAGGGAGTGGGTTATGGAGAAAACTAAGTCTAGACCGGAAAAGCCAAACGGTTTATGGCTTCCTCGTTTTGGGCGATAATGGCGTAGCGCGCCATCTCATCGAAAGGCTTATTGCGCAATGTTGCAGCCGAATAGGCATCGATTGCACCTTCCACCAGTTTAATCTGACTGTCGCAGTAGCCGATGAATAGCGTCGTGCGCTGTTCGAGTTTTTCGGCGTAGTCGTGAAGCGTTTCGACGCGATGAAGTTTAGTTTTAAACATATACTTCTCGGGGTCAAATCTCAACATCCACTTAATCAACACACGCGTGTTCTGCGTTTGCAGATGAAGCGACATCTTGATAGCTTCAGCACGATTGCGACTTTCTCTCAGCTCGTTCAGATACTTATGCATGGTGGTCTTCATCTGAACGTTGTGCTGATGGTTGTTTTCGATGACTGCATTAGCCACAGTGGTGAACTTGACGAATTCAAGCTTGGCGACACGGGCAAATTGAGCCTCGAGCTGATCTCTTAAAGCCTTGATTTGCTTGGCTTCAATCTGAGTCGCTTTGAGATAACCCTTAAGTTCGCGCGGACGATAAATAGCAGTGCACATCGCTTCTTTCCTCCTAAAGAGCAAATTAGTGGCCGAAATTGCGACCACATGCTTTCATTATAGCATAAACGTCTTAATATGTCAATATTATTCGCATTTTTCAGCAAAAAGCCACCCCATAAGAAGTGGCAATTGTGATATTTACATCTTGATTTCGGCGTCTACGCCTGCTGGGAGGGATAGATTCTGCAATGCATCGATGGTTTTTGGAGTAGCATCGATAACGTCGATCAAGCGTTTGTGAATTTTCATCTCGAAAGCTTCACCGCCGGTCTTATAGACGTGTGGGGACTTTACGACGGTAAAAGTTGAACGTTTGGTAGGAAGTGGAACTGGACCACTTACCTTGGCGCCAGTACGGATAGCAGTATCAACAATCTGCTTTGCGCTCTGGTCGATGAGGCGATGATCGTAAGCCTTGAGGCGGATACGAATCTTGAGACCTTCTGCCATGATTATCCTTTCTTACGTTTCGTATAACCTCAGATGATATCTAGACGTATCGTCCATGAGTTTTTACGAAATATTAATATTATTGTGCCTAAATTATACTGTATTTAATAAATAATGTCAATAAAAAGACCCCGCAAGTGAGGGGCCTAGTTCTCGGGTGCCTATTACTCCTTGTCGGGACCAAAACAGCTGACGTAAACACAGTCGTCTTCCTCGTACATGCTAATCATGTGATTAGATACGCCCAGGAAGCCGACAACCGCCTTACCCTTCATGTTGGTGAAGCGGACATGGTTGTTCGGCGCGTCGATCGTAAAGATGCTGTTGAGAATCTCGCCGCCAACGCCACACCAATCATCCGCAAAACGCTTAACCTTCTGCGAATAGTTGAAGGCACAGTCCATGACGACCAGAATATCGCCCACGTACTCGGCTACAATCGACTCTTTAGTCGTGTTGGAAGTACGCAGATGAATCTTCTTGCCAGCAGAGATCAAGCAGCGCTCAGACAGAGACGAATCACTGTCGCCATCACCGATGAAAGCATTGTCATTGGCGTCGTGATTGAGTACCTGATAGTAGCTGCTAAAGGTGCCACAATCGTACCAGTCAAACTTGCCAGTGATTACGCGCAACTTGTCGCCAAAGCCATCCATGAGCTCGTCGGTAGACATCTCATAGGGATCTTTGTCGCCAATGGCGGCGCGGATCATGGAAGGCGTCCAGGCATTAATGCCAGTATTACAAGCAGTCGTGTTGGAACGCATAAGCTGGTCGGCTTTCTTCCGATCGGCAGGCTTCTCGATGAAGCCGTTGACGCCATGCAGAACGAAATCTTCGGAGAATTTGTATTCTTTACCGTAGATTGCGTGTCCGCAGCCCATGAAGCTACTGAGATCACGAAGCGTCACGCCCACGATAGTCGGATAGCCAGCCTTCGCAGAAGCGTAGGCTTGGTGCACCGCTTTTTTGAACTCGCCATCGGACTGGTCGACATACTGGTCGGCCGGAGTCGCAATTACGACAGGGTCTTTGCTGCCTTTGATGCTTTCGGCAAAGAAAGTACCGTCGGCCATCGCACCAACATAACCATGATCGGGGTCGATGATGATGATGTTTGGCGAAATCACACCAAGTTTGAGTGTGATGTCTTTGGCAAGGTCGCGTTGACGCTCGCTGGTTACCACGATGATGATCTTCTGCGGATCGATGCCGGCACCAACGAATCTGTTGACTGTATCGGCGATAAACTCCACACCGTCAGAGACGTAGCAGAACTGCTTCTCATGCAGGGGGTTGGAGATCGGATAGAGGCGCGTGCCTCGGCCACCTGCAACGATGCAGACGTAGCAATTTTCGAGTTTCTCTTTTGGTTTTCTTTTGTTCATTGGAATCCCACCTTTCTAAAAATAGAACAAAGAAAGACACCGTTAAGGTGCATGTACTCTAGTTTCTTGAGTGCATTTTTTAAGTATATCACAGATTAGCTATTTTGTAAATAGTTTTCTCATAATTTCAGGATTTTTTCAATAAAAAAGCACCCCCGTTGTAAAACGGAGGAGCTTTTAGCTACGAAAGATTATTATTTAACAATCTTAGTAACGACACCGGAACCGACAGTGCGGCCACCTTCGCGGATAGCGAAGCGGTCATTGTTATTCATAGCGATTGGGCTACCAAGCTTGACGCTGAAGGTAACAGTATCGCCAGGCATGACGATTTCTTTGTCTTTTGGAAGTTCGACTTCACCAGTAACATCGGTAGTACGGAAGTAGAACTGTGGCTTGTAACCATTCTGGAATGGAGTGTGGCGGCCACCTTCTTCTTTCTTAAGGATGTAAACTTGTGCTTCAAACTCGGTGTGTGGTGTGATGCTACCTGGAGCGGCAATCACCTGACCACGCTCGATTTGCTCGCGCTCAATACCGCGGAGCAAGAGACCAGCGTTATCACCAGCTTGACCTTCGGTAAGAGTCTTGTGGAAGGCCTCAATACCGGTAACGACAGACTTCTGGGTGTCGCGGATACCAACGATTTCAACTTCGTCGTTGATCTTGACGGTACCTTGCTCGATACGACCAGTGGCAACAGTACCACGACCCTTAATCGAGAAAACATCCTCAACAGGCATCAAGAATGGCTTGTCGAGATCGTGCTCTGGAATGTCGAAGTATTCGTCCATAGCATGAACGAGTTCCATAATAGCGTCTTCGTTGGCTGGATCGCCTTCGAGTGCCTTGAATGCAGAACCCTTGATGATTGGAGCGTTGTCGCCATCGTAGCCATACTTGTTGAGAAGTTCGCGAACGTCCATCTCGACGAGCTCGACTAGTTCTGGGTCAGCAAGATCCATCTTGTTCAAGAAGACGATGATCTTTGGAACGTTAACCTGGTGAGCCAAGAGAACATGCTCACGAGTCTGTGGAAGTGGACCATCGTTAGCGGCAACTACGAGAATAGCACCATCGATCTGTGCGGCACCGGTAATCATGTTCTTGATGTAGTCGGCGTGGCCTGGCATATCGACGTGTGCGTAGTGGCGCTTTTCGGATTCGTATTCCTGGTGGGAAGTTGCGATGGTAATACCACGAGCCTTCTCCTCAGGTGCGTTATCGATTTGGTCGTAAGCGACCTGCTTGTTGACGTCAGATGGAAGACGCTTTGCAAGAACGGTCGTAATAGCTGCGGTCAAAGTGGTTTTACCGTGGTCAACGTGGCCCATGGTACCGACATTGATGTGCGGCTTGCTACGGTCAAATTCTGCCATAGTTAGTATTTCTCCTTTATTTTTAATAATTTTTGGGCGCTAATATTAAACCAGCCCAAATAATACCTATATTTTATACGATTTTTTTAAATGTGTAAAGTGTTACAGAAAGCTATAAAACTGTTTAATATCTCATCAAAAATCCCCTCAATGCGAAGGGATTTTATGAAGCTATTATTTGCTGTTGCGCTTTTCGATGATTTCCTGAGCGATGTTCGGTGGAACTTCCTCATAGCCGTGAAGCTCCATAGTAGAAGCGGCACGACCTTGGGACATACCACGAAGATCGGAGGTGTAGCCAAACATATTTGCAAGAGGCACGAAGCCAGTAATGATCTTGATGCCATTTTCGCGGTCTTCCATGCTGTCGATGCGGCCACGGCGAGAGTTAAGATCGCCAATGACGTCGCCCATGAAGTCTTCCGGAGTGGTGATTTCGATCTTCATGACAGGCTCGAGGAGCACTGGTTTGGCTTTTTTGATACCTTCGCGGGTAGCGAGGACACCAGCAAGATGGAAGGCGAGCTCGGAGGAGTCAACATCGTGGTAAGAACCATCATAGAGAGTAGCCTTAACATCGAGTACTGGGTATCCAGCAATAACACCACCTTCGAGAGTTTCCTTGATACCTTCCATGGTTGGCTTGCGATATTCGAGAGGGACGACGCCACCCTTGATCATATCGACAAATTCGAAGCCCTTGCCAGGTTCGTTCGGCTCAAACTTGACCCAAACATCACCGTACTGACCACGACCACCAGACTGCTTGATGTGCTTACCTTGAGCTTCAGCGGCACCACGAATAGTCTCACGGTAGGCAACTTGTGGTTCGCCAGTGTTAGCTTCGACGTTAAATTCACGCTTCAAGCGGTCGATAATAATATCGAGATGAAGTTCGCCCATACCAGAAATAATGGTTTGGCCGGATTCTTCGTCGGTGTGAACGCGGAAGGTTGGATCCTCTTCAGCGAGCTTCGAGAGACCAATACCCATCTTCTCTTGGTCGGCTTTGGACTTTGGTTCGACGGCGATAGATACAGGTGGTTCCGGGAACTCGATAGATTCGAGGTGAATTGGATGAGCTGGGTCACAGATAGTAGTACCGGTGGTAGTATCTTTGAGACCTACAACGGCGGCAATATCACCAGCGGTAATCTCAGTAATATCTTCACGCTTATCAGCGAACATACGGACGAGACGACCAACGCGCTCTTTGTTGCCAGTCGTAGCGTTCAGAACGTAAGATCCAGATTGAAGTTTACCAGAGTAAACG
Source organism: Candidatus Nanosyncoccaceae bacterium (assembly GCA_051891815.1). Classification (GTDB taxonomy): domain Bacteria; phylum Patescibacteriota; class Saccharimonadia; order Saccharimonadales; family Saccharimonadaceae; genus UBA2834. The sequence goes on along the minus strand of JBJFFO010000010.1, from coordinate 61,849 downwards.
CGAATAAAGATAAGCTTACCGACAAATGGGTCGGTTGCAATCTTAAATGCGAGAGCAGTAAGAGGCTCAGTTACATCGCTGTGGCGGACAATGTCTTCGCCAGTTTTTGGATTCTTACCAAGAATTGCAGGAAGATCAAGTGGAGATGGCAAGAAGTCGGTAATAAGGTCGAGAACCTTCTCAACGATAACGCCACGACCGTCACCACCAGTAACGAGGAAGAATTGACCATCGATTACGCGCTTGCGAAGGGCACGCTTGAGTTCGTCTTCAGTGATAGCTTCTTCGCCTTCGTTGAAGAATTTCTCCATCAAAGCTTCGTCAGCCTGAACGGCTTCCTCGACGAGAATAGAACGATAATTTTTAGCTTTTTCGAGCATATCGGCTGGAATGTCGCCAACTTTAAGCTCGTGGTCGGCATATTCATTGTAAGTATAGGCCTTCATCGTGATGAGGTCGACTACACCGTTGATTTCCTTCTCGAAGCCGATTGGGAGATGAATTGCAAAGGCGTTCTTTGAAAGACGCTTGCGGATAGAATCGAGAGACTTGTAGAAATCGCCACCGATTTGGTTAATCTTGTTGACGAAGCAGATACGAGGCACGCCGTATTTGTCGGCCTGACGCCAAACAGTCTCAGACTGAGCTTCGACGCCCATCTTACCGTCGAAGATTACGACAGCACCATCAAGAACACGAAGCGAGCGCTCTACCTCTGCGGTAAAGTCGATGTGTCCTGGGGTATCGATAATGTTGATCTTGTGACCTTTCCAGTAGGCGGTAACAGCGGCGGAGGTAATTGTAATACCGCGCTCTTTTTCCTGCTCCATCCAGTCGGTAGTAGCACCGCCGGTGTCGCCCTTCACTAGGTCGATTTTGTGCTTGAGACCGGTGCGATAAAGAATCGCCTCGGAAGTGGTAGTCTTACCCGCATCAATATGGGCAATGATACCGATGTTCCTATACTTCGATAGGTCTGTGACTTTTTCTGCCATTTTCTTCCTTATTTTTAGACAATAGTATTTAATGCCCTTTTAGGGCTTTGCTATATAATAGCATAATTTTCAACGTAGATAAAGGGGGTGACGCAATTTTTTAGCGGGTTTGAAGTATTTTTTCGCCCTTGTCGTTACGAAGATAAGACGAAGTTTTGCCCGTGAGGTCAATATGGATAAAATAGCTACGATCGCCAAGCACGCGATTAAAGTTCATCACGCCCTGCGCACCGATGTAGCGAATTTTTAGCTTGCCCTCGGCCATCACCGGGTCGTTACGCCAGATTTTAAGCATTTGATAATAAAAGCCCAGTACAGAATCAGGATTTTTTGATTGCAAGAGATAGTCACCCCAGTCGATAGGTTGACGTGCATTATCGCGCGATGTGTGCTTGACAATACGCATAGCTTCTTTCTTAGTCTTGCCTTCACGACGCAAATGGCGATAAATCATGCGCGACTGCACGCCAGGATAATCATCGATATTATTGCTGAGATGTGCGTTTTTAGTGCCGAGTTCCTGGCCCTGATAAATGCAAGGATAATTGCCTGGCAAACAAAATTCAAGCATGCAGAGCGCCTTCGGATTTGCATTAAAACGACTGACGGCACGTGGCGTATCGTGTGACTCTAGAGCTAGCGAAAACTTTGGCTCCTGGCTCCAGTCGGCGAGTTTAGTTAACCAGCGCTTGTAGTTGATGGAGCGAATTCTTTCTTTGTTGGACATGTACGTATCCGCAACATCCAGTGTGCCGATATTAAAGGCGGCATTAAACGCATTTTGCGTAAGGCCGCGGAAAGTCTTTTTGCTCATAAAATTACCACCAACCGGCTCGGCGATTGTAAAGAGGTCCTCTTGAGCAAGCAATTTATCAAGAATTTGCACGGTATCTTTGGGCTGATAATAACTGAAGAAGCCAGATAGGCGCGGAATCATGCCATGCTTAAGATTACGCTCGGTTAGAATATTAGCCGAATCAACTCGAAAGCCCGCCACGCCCTGATCTTTCCAGAACTTGATGATGTTTTTAAATTCGCGCACTACGCGTGGATTTTTAAAATTAAGGTCGGGCTGCGACTGGTCGTAAAGATGCAGATAATATTCGCCACGGCGCGCCTCGTAATCAAAGGCCGGGCCGCCAAAAAAGGAATTCCAGTTGAGCGGCTTGTCGAGCCAGACATAATAATCTTTATACCAACTATCATGCATGATGGATTTCTGGAACCACGGATGCTGATTGGAGGTGTGATTGAGTACTAGATCGAGCAAAATCCCAATATCATATTTCTTCGCCTCGGCAACTAGGCGTTTAAAATCCGCCATCATACCAAAACGGGGGTCGATTTTGCAATAATCCGCCACATCATAGCCGCCATCCACCCAAGGACTGACAAAAATCGGATTTAGCCAAATATAGTCAGGTTTTAACTTGGCGATAAGCGGCAAGGCATCCTTAATATCACGCAGATCGCCGATAGCGGTCGGATAAATCTGATAGATTAGCTTGCGTCCAGTAACGTCGTGTTTTGAAGAGATTTTTTTGCCCATTTCACTCTATATAATAACATAAGCGGAGAATAAAAAAGACTCCGGCCACAAGGACCGGAGCGAAAAGTTATTGCTATTTTTCTTTGCGAAACTTAATCGTCGAGCGCTTCGGGCGGGATAGTCTCGCCACTCGGTGCGACGAAGCCGTCGTCGGAGACCTCGGTAGTCTTGATGTCGGGTTTTACAACTTCAGACTCGACAGGCATATCGCTGGCAGGTTTGCCGTCCGTTACGGCCGGCTTTTTGCCAAGCGCACCCGCAAGAGGTGCAAGCAAGGATTCTGCCAACTTGCCGACAGTTTCCTGTACTTCTTCGCCGTTAAGCGCCTTGCCTTCGGCGTTGGCCTTGGCAAAGAGCATCGGCAAATCGCCGATTACGCGGGTGAACAGGTTGGAGCCAGCGGCGCCATCTGAGCCAGACGAGCCACCAAAATCATAGAAGGTTGCATTCTTGCCCACCTCAGCCATGACCTTGGCGACATTGGTCGCAACTTCAACTCTGGCAGAGGTCTCGATCTTGAGGGATTCAAGCTCGAAGTTGACCTTGTCGTTGGCGGCGTTTGCATCGGCGAGTGCACGCGCAGCTTCGGCCTCAGCCAAACCTTTGGCACGAATCGCTTCGGCCTCGGCTTTACCTTTGGCCTCGGTTGCGTCAGCTTCGGCCTGTCCTTTCTGACGGGTTGCGTCAGCTTCGGCGCTTGCTTCAGTGCGAAGCGCTTCGGCTGTACCCTGAGCGGTAGTCTTGCGCGCAGTTGCTTCGGCCTCGGCCTTACGAGTAGTCTCGGCAGCCTCAGCATCGGCACGGCCCTGAGCCTCGATGACGCCCTTTTGGGCGGCAGCTTCGGCAGAGATTACGTCGGTACGTTTCTTGGTCTCGGCTTTAGTCACAAGCACTTCCTGCTCAGCGCTAGCGGCGAGCTTGGCCTGTTTCTGTTTCTCAACCTCGACGGCACCGGCACGCTCAGCCAGCTGTTGCTCGATGGTCTGGTTTTCCAGATCAGAAGCACGCTCGGCGCGCTTTTGCTCAATCTCAGTTTCGGCCTTGAACTGAGCAATCTTGATATCTTTGTCGCGCTGACGGGCCGCAACAGCCTCCTGAGCGCTCAACTCGGCATCCTGCGCCTGGCGATCCTCGACGGCAGCGGTTTCACGAATCTGACGATTGTTCGTCGCCGTGATATTGGCTGCTTCGCGACGCTTGGTCTCACGATCGTTGGCTGCCAAATCGCTGTAGTAGGTAGAACCCTCAGCGTCGACGACCTCATGAATCGAGAGAACGACACAGAATCCCAGCTCTTTCATCTGAACCTGAATAGAGGCCTTGACTTGATCATCAAGTTCGTCCTTCTTGTTCATGACAGCTTCAGGAGTCAGTCCAGAGATAACAGCACGCACGCCGCCGGAAACGATATCAATTAATACCGCTTCGAGCTGACGCTCGTCCTTATCGAGGAAGTTGGCTACTGCACGTTGCAGTGCCTGTTCGTCCTCATAGTCAGGATGATACGCGATAGCCCAATCAATCATGATCGGCACGCCGGATTGTGTCTTGGTGACATCGCCTGTAACCTTGGTTGACCTGGTACATAAATCAAAGTACTTGGCCTTTTGAATAAAAGGAATGACGATGCGTCCGCCGGCTCGCTTAATGATAGGGTTGCCGTTTTTGGTGGCTCCGACACCGGAGACAACAAGGGCCTCATTCGCGTTGGCTGTTTTGATCATAGCAAACAACAGCACGACGAGAACAATGACACCAACCACGGGTAACGCAATAGAGAGAATTAAATTGAGATCCATACCTTGGACCTCCTTTCATAAGATTCTGCGAGCGTTTCAAAAAATAGCATAAAAAAATAAAGAACGCCCCCAGTCCTTCTATTGTATCACAGATTTTACATTTTGTCAATAGGGAGACATAAAAATACCCGCTTCTTTGATAGAAACGGGTAAATTTATTAATTTTTCGCAATTTAGGCGCGAGCAAAGTGTGCAAAGGCACGGTTTGCTTCGGCCATGCGGTGGCAGTCTTCCTTCTTCTTGAAGGCGGCACCGGTTTCGTTGTAAGCGTCGACGATTTCGGCCTCAAGGCGCTTGGCATAGGACATACCACTGCGAGCGCGAGCGGCGGAAACGATCCACATCATTGCAAAGTGAAGTTGGCGATGACCAGCGATTGGAAATGGGATCTGATAGTTAGCACCACCGACACGGCGAGACTTAACTTCGAAGTCTGGGCTGATGTTTGCGATAGCCTTTTCGAGAACCTCAACTGGGTTTTCGCTGTTTAGCTTCTTAGCTGCACCCTCAATGGCGGCATAAACTGCGCGTTCGGCAGCTTGCTTTTTGCCATCAAGCATGGATTTGTTGATAAGGCGCTGAACGAGGATGCTCTGATACTTGCGATCTGGCATAACTTTGCGTTGCAAGCTACTAGTTACTTTGCGTGGCATAATTATTTACCCTCCTTCTTTGCACCGTATTTACTGCGGCCCTGCTTGCGACCATTAACACCTTGAAGGTCGAGCGTACCACGGACGATGTGATAACGGACACCTGGAAGATCTGGTACACGGCCACCACGGACGAGCACTACGGCGTGCTCCTGAAGGTTGTGACCTTCACCGCCGATGTAAGCCCAAACTTCCTGACCGTTGGTAAGGCGCACACGAGCAACCTTACGCAAAGCGGAGTTTGGTTTCTTTGGGGTTTTAGTAGTTACTTTGACGCAAACACCGCGCTTGAGTGGGGCTGCTTGCTTGTAGTAACGAGTCTTGAGCGTATTGACGATAGAGCCGAGCGCTGGAGATTTACTCTTGGCTGGGGCTTTTTTGCGTGGCTTACGCACTAATTGATTGATTGTAGGCACAAAAAATCCTTTTCTTTTATTATTATTGCTGATTAAAACTCCGTGGTTCAGCATCTACCAACGAAGTTTACGAAACTCTGAGCTACATTTTAGCAAAAAGTATTCAATTTGTAAAGACAGTAAAACCCCACTTTTTACGGTGGGGCTTACTTGCAATCTTTAAGCGATTGGCGATGAGTCAAGCTTGGGCGCATTACTAGCGTCCAATGTTTCCGATGAAGTGTTTTTAGGCACTTTTGGGACTGCTACGTCGACTACGGCGCGAGGATAGTGTGCTTCGCGAAATTCCTCGAGTTCATTCTCAAGTTTATAGTCGGCGCTATGAACGGGTTTCTGCTCAAAGCTCATATGGCCATAAGGCGTATACATCTCCTCATCAGTAAGCTGATAAAGATGCATAATGGAAACCAGCGCCGAACGAATACGCCCGCGCAAAATATGCAGAAGATCATAATCGCGCATATTGAACATTTCTTTGGCGCGTTTTAGCGTTGGCATCAAGAGATGGTAAGTCTCGCGCCAGTTTTTGAGTACACGCTCACGCTCAAAGACGCCAGCCATGCTTTCAAGATTGTCGATGCGGTCCAGCGCCTTGCAAATCAGCGCCTCGCGCGACTGTAAGAGATCCTCGAAGTAGCGACGCTTCACATCGGCTTTGGTCTGATCGTAGCTATACTGCATGACAGTCATCAGGCGGACAGCATTGCGAACTTGGCTAGACTCACTAATCTCCTGAATTTTGAGACCACAATCTTCACAAACGTCGTGCAGGAGAATAGTGGCATAAAGCGCATCGTCGCGCAGCCCCAAGCCCTTAGCCATGCAGGCCATCGAGAGCGGATGCGCGATATACGGTTTGCCGCCTTCTCGGTACTGCCCTTTGTGGCATCTAACTGCCAAAGAAAGCGCATCAAGGCTAAGTGGAAAGACGTCCCTAAAGCCCGTAAACATGCCACGCAGTAATGTGATTTGCTGTTCGACATTATATTCGTCGACCGGTATTATGACCATTCCGTTTTCAATCTTCTTCATAGAAAAGCCCCCTTTCTAGGATTGCAAGATAATAAGTTACAAAAGCATAGAATAGATTGCTTTGATATATTATACTATTTTTATGGATTTTGTAAAGAGCGAAATGTTCGGTTTTTGCTTTTAACTTGTGCGACATTGACTAAAAACGGAAAAGTCGCCCAGAAATATGGGCGACTTTTAGTTTAATAGTTACCGAAACTTAATACTCGCCCTCGTGGGCGCGAAGAAAATCAAGCTGTGCGCCGAGACTTAAAATAACCGAGCCATTTGTCTCGTCGTGCGGGTCGAACCTCGCAAGCAGCCATTCAATCTTCTCCATAGGCGTCATCTCCTCAATTTCGCTTTCGTTCTTGCGCACAACAAGATATACTTTAGCGATAGTGGCGGGCTTAGGCGCGTGCGCCTTCATGACAACCTCGGGCAGAAGCACATCAACTTGCTGATGTAACATGGTATGCAAGTTTTCCGGTAATTTAATAATGAACTTACCGCGAAGGAATGCCGCCCTTTTTTTGTTGTCGCCAGAATAACTCTTAGCCCAGATTCGATGCGGGTACAAGATATGGTGCCTTGTGGTCTGCACGCATACCACCTCCTTTCTTGGTCTAATCACTAGATTAACATATCTGACCAATCTTGACAATAGCCCAAATTATGATAATATAGAAAAGTGAGGGTTTTTTGTGCCCTCATGATTTTTAACATGGAAAGAAGGTGAATGATTTGTTACTCAAGGACAAACATGGCATCGCGCGATGCAAAATCGCCAATCCCGAAGAAGATTTGCTCTTCCAAGGAGATGGCTATCGCATTTACCTGGCAAGTACGCCAAACGACAAAGAGACGGTCTTTCTGAGGCTGCCGACTAATCGTTTTGGCAACGGCGATATGCAATTTGAGGTCGAGAAGCTGGAATTTCTGAAGAAAGCATCAGACGAAATCGAGGCCCTCTATCAAAAAGAACGCAAAAACCCGAAGGCCCGCGTCCACTATGATTGGCTGGTTCCCGAGCTTTGGGATAGCTTTATTACGGACGAGAGTCAGAATTTTCGCCAGGCAAATCTAATCGGCATCCGTGATGCGAAGGTAAGGGATTTTTTCCCTTTACCAAAGCTAACCGAGAAGTACCAAATTGATACCCGTAGCGCGGCTTGGATTCTGGGCAGGTTTTTTAAGCTGATGACCTTCGCCGATGAGGTGGAGCTTGGCTTTAACTTTATGCCCGACCAGGTCGTATTGGAGCCACGCATGCACCGCATGGTTTTTCTGGGCTGGAACCTTCGTGAATACAGCCCCGAATGGAACAATGTGGCGCGTGCGAGCAAATGTATACTGGAGTTTACGCTTCCTAGCGAAACGCCGGAGGATGAGGCCTTTATGAAGAATCTGAGATTCTTCGCCGAGTCCCGAGGTCTAAGCGGAGCCGAAGCTCACCGTATGCTCTACACCGTGATTCGTAAGTACTGGGGGATTTCGTATCATCCTTTTACTTACTATAATCGCGAGACTGCAACTTGGCACAGTTTGACTGATGCTACAATCTCGAATCTTATGAAAGGTGGTATTTCGTAATGGGAGATCCTATTTTCACCCGTCACTCTTTTACGACAGAAACCGAAAGGAGAGGTATCAGCTTCGAATCTGATGGCCGTGCAAGCAAATCGGTAGCCGAAAAGGCTGCTCGACAAGCGGCGACCACCAAGAAGCTACACCCAAGCGTTGATCCGGCCACTGAGCCGATCCATCGTTCCCTGCTGCGCTTTAGTCCTTACGAGGACAAGTTTCGCGTAACCGTTGGTCTGCCGGTGCCGATTGAGAGTACCTGCGACGTCACGGGAAGCATGGGCGACAACGTACAGATTATGCTGGGCGTCTTACCGCAGACTTATGAGTTGATCTCAAAAGTACTGCTCGGTTGCGACCCGCAACTGTCGCTGGGAATTTTTGGCGACGAAGTGGACGACTTTATCATGAGTCGGCCACAGTTTGAAATGACCGCAGAGAAGATCGTCGAATACTGCGCGAACTTGTTTTCGAGTGGTAGCGGCGGCGATTATCCTGAGGATCCGCAATATTCCGTCTATGCAGCCGCATATCTGACGGACGCCTACATCAACAAAATCGGTCTCAAGGGTTATCATTTTCTGATTACTGATGCGTCGATGCACGGCACCGTCTACAAGAGAAATCTGCGACGCATCTTTGGCGACCAAGTCTTTGATGCGGTGCGCGACAACGGTTTTGATTTGCCGGATACGCCGGCCGTCGAACAGTTGTTTGCGGATATGAAGAAGATTTTCCACGCCTTTATCCTGTTGGTCGACTCCGATGCCAATGGTTTTTGGAGTTCCTACTATGATGAGGCGCACATTGTCCAGATTAGTAGTACGAAGTATTTGCCGCAGGTCGAAGCCGCGATAATTGGCCTGACCGAAGCAACGCTGGAGCCTGCCGAACTGAAGCAATTCCTGATCGATACGCAAGTGCCGGCAGCCGAGGCTGAAAAGCTGGCCCGTAAATTACTACGTGTAGAATATGGAGCTCAGCGCAAGCTGGAAGAAGCTTCCGGATACAAACTTCCGCAAAAAGGCGATATCTTCGTCCACAAAACCGACTTACAGCCTTCGGGCCATATCGACGAGGAGAAAGAAGAGACTCCGATCGAGAACGCAAGTTCTGGCACCTGGCTCTAAAAAGGAGGACTTGACGTGATAAACAAAATTTATCGCGTCACCGACCTTGGTCCTGGAGATGGAGGCAAAGGCGGCGTCGTGCAGGCGCTTGCCCGCAAAATTAATGCCAGCCTAGTAATCAAGGAAGGCGGCGCACAAGGATCGCATGGCGTGGTTGGAAAGAATGGCAAGTTCGCATTCTCGCAATGGGGATGCGGCACGCTAGACAATGTTCCGACCTACATTTCGCCTAATTTTGTGATTTCGCCGATCGGACTGCTCAATGAAGCGGCTGCACTTGAGGCTTATGATGCGTCAATTCGGCCGTGGAGCTTGCTCTCGGCTAGTCCATCATGCATCTGTGCTACGCCTTATCATCAGGTCTGGTCGCAGCTTTATGAGTTGATGCTCAAGGATAAACCGCACGGTACCGTAGGAACTGGTGTTGGCAAGGCTTATCGCGAATACTGTGAGAAACCATCCCTAGCAATTTACCTGAGGGATGTACCGCACTATGAGTTAATACGCAAAGGGCTCAGCGCAAACCGCGAACGCGTACTAAAAATGTACGGCGATTGCTCGATGAACGAAGTTTTGCCAGAAGATGCGAAAATCTTCGAGGAATGCCAAGCCTTGCTACACAGCGAGGTAGCTTTCGAGGAGATTTTCGAAATATTCTTGAAGCTGGGGCAGTTGCTCCGGCAAGAAGAGTACACGGCAGTGCTGAACAAGTTTGACGGCAAGGCTATCATCGAGCGTTCGCATGGCGTGTTGACTGACAATGTCGTTGGCCTGCGCCCACATGTAAGCAATCTGCGCACACTACCGGGTATTTCTGATATGTTTTTGGGGCGAGCAGGTTATCGAGGCGAAGTCGTCGATCTGGGCGTACATCGCGCCTATGATATTAGACACGGCGCTGGACCAATTCCAACTGCCGACGCTACGATGCGAAGCTCGCTGTTGCCTGATAGTCACAAGCTAACCAACCGCTGGCAGGGCGAAGTTCGAGTGGGACCGCTTGATTTGCGCCTGCTAAAACACGCGATTTCTCTGACTAAACCTTGGCGCTACGATGGGCTTTGCCTGACGTGGTTTGACCAAATTATCCAAAACGGCGAATGGCAATTCGCGGCAGATTATAAGCTGAATGGGCGTAGATTACCGGACAGCACAGAACTAAATGCGGAATTGCTCTACCGAGTAGAACCGATGATTACTACTTTGCCCTTGCCCGATCTCGATCGGGAGGAGTTAGCAAAGTGGTGTCAGAAATTTTTGTCACTATACATTGATGTTCCAGTGCGCTTGGTCTCTTTTGGGCCGGCGCCTGGCGACAAATTATTCATCTAATGGAGGTATTATTATGTCCGAAGTCAAGAAAACTACCGAAATGTCCGAAACTACCGAGATGAAGACTCCCGAGACCGCAACTGCCGACGGCGCGCCGGTCGCTAAGACTCCGATTACGGATCTGAAGCGCTTTCTGGCCGAGTATGGCGGTGGCACCGAAACGCTGAACACCCTGATTGAGTTGGGTGTTGAACAAGTCAATGATTTGGCGGATTTGACCGCCGATGAGCTGGTTGAGGCTGGTTTGAAGCTGGTACAGGCGCGCAAGCTCCTGAAGTCCTTCAAGAACGCCGAGCCGGAAGCTCCGAAAACTGAGGCGAGACCGGCGGTTGCGCCGATGGCGACCTTCAATATGGATGGCGTTTTGCCGGCTTTGCCCGACGAAGGCTCTTGGATGGAGTCGCTGAAGACGGGCGGCGTGCTGAAAGTAGTTGATTCAACCTACATCGGGGCGATTCGCGCCGCTATGGCACACCGCTGCGGACTTTACAACGTTCCCGACATTCTGCTGAAAAAGCTGGAGGAGTATGCGGAGTCCCTGGATGAGCCGATTACGGCAGATTTCTTCAAGATTCGCAATATGATTACCCGCCGCGACTATGCCGAGATTTTTGGCGCGCTGGACGGCGTGGATATCAGAAGTGTAGCAACAAAGGAACGCCGCGCAAAATTCCTGAAGAAGGTCGACACAGAAATGTGGCCGGCGATCAAGTCTGCTTTCGAGGCGCTGGACGCCTGGTATGATTCTTCACAGGCGGTAATTTCGAATCCGGCAACTTTCATGGCCATCGTTAGCGGTCAAGGAATGGGCGGATTTGGTGCGACCATGCCGCCTTTTGACATGGTTTCGAGCGCCTGCGATGATCTGAAAGACAAGATTAACCACGTTTTCAATAACTATGGTGTTTTAGTATCGGCCGCGTTAGCCTATGATGCCAAGAAAATCAACGAAGCTCTGACGGATCCGTCGCTGCCGGCTCAGATTGGCGCTGGAAACCGCGAACAGATGCTGAAGATGCTGGGTCTGAACATTAATTCGGCCTATACGCGTCAGGAACAGTGCATCGTGCGTTTCGTGATGAGTTTTCTCAAGTTCAACGAGAATGCCGTCGGCAATGAGATGCAGTATCTCAGCGCCCTATGGCAGCTGGGTCGCCAGATTAACTGGAGCCAGCTGGGATTGTCAACTCCGAGCCACACTACCAGCTTTGGCGGCAGTAGCGTCCTTTAATCTTTCCATTAACCAAAGGGGCTCCACCAGGGGCCCCGTTTTTTATGCATCAAAAACCCCAGCCAGAGTGGCTGGGGAATTTTTAGGATTATGGAATATAGACGTATCTGCTATAGAGTATCGATGCCACACGGCGATAGCGCACATCGTAGAAGGCACTGCCACCATCAATGTCTTTATACTTCTGCAGAGGCTTAGACAGATCGGAACCATACGCATACGGAAAGCCCTTATGCATCAGACGGAACTGTAACAGATCAGACTCGATGCGAATCAGGCAGTCGCGGTACTGCTCCGAATCTTTCGGTAGCGCCATGTATTTCTCGGCAATAGCAGCGCGCTTGGCTTCGATGTCCGGATCTTTGCTAACCCAGAAAGTGTCGAAGATATAGTGCGCCAGCGCAGGATCGACATGGTCGAGCTCCTCAAGCTGAAAATACCAAATGTCATAGTCGGAGTTGTCTGAGCTATAACCTTTGACGCGTGAACCGCCAACTAGTGCCACCTGGCCGGGTTCGAGTTGTTGAGATACCGCTTCGAACACGTCGCTCATTGCCATGAGATTTGGCTTAAACGGCGACGTGATATTGCGTAGCGTTACTGGCGTTTCGTCGACAGAGCGCAAATATTCTTCGCGCCAGTCTTTTCGAGCGGTTGTACAGCTCTTCAGAATCTGCTTTGGACGCTGATAATCGAAGCGCATATAGCGACTTTTGAGCTCTAGCAGATCTTTTTCGCTTAGACAGCCCCAGTCTTCGAAAACTTCGAGGCAATCATACACGCAACTTGCGAAAATCGGCTGATTCTCGTGCGCATCCAGTAGCATAAAGAGCTGCTCTGGACTTACGACCTCTTCCTCAATTAGCCAAGGAAGCAGATGCAAGCACTTGATGACATACTCGTAATCGCCTTCGCTAGCTTCGCGTTCATAGACGTCGCCGAGGTTGAAGCACTCGCGAACATCTAAATAGTCGAGTAACTTGAGCCATGCTTGCTGATAAGCCTTATTTACATCATCCCAACCTCCGTAAACGAAGTTGAGCGGCATATAAAGCGCTAGCCTTGCATTGGCGTCGTTTTGACTGGCAATTTCTGTCAGCGCAAGGTAGGCATCGTGTGCCTCCTGCCCTTCCTGCATATAATCGCTCACATTTGCGAAGTAATCCTCGATCAACTTCGCACTCGCAGCACGTGCACTAACTTGCTCAGTTGCAGCGTGATTCTTAAATACGCGCGCAAATTCCACCGGGTCACTAAATGTCTCGATAAGAGGCATTAGAACCACTTTTGTCATTTTTCTATCTCCCATGAAAAATGACCTCCTTTCCTAAAGTTCGTTACATTCCACCAAAAAGGAGAGGTAACTATTATATTATAGCACACTTTTGCGTTTTTTGCAAGTTATGCGCCCGCTGGCTAGCTTTTGGCCAGTTCCGCGGCGATGTCGAGTTGCTCTTTGAACAACTGAATTAGAAGGTCATGACCAGCCTGGTTTGGATGGAGTAAATCACTTGAAATATAGGTAGTTTCTTGCCTCTGAATTGCGCCCTGCCAGTCGGCGACCAGAATGCGGTCGTCATTCGCCGCGGCGCGCCAGACGGCACTATTAAAAGCATCGTTATCGTAAGCGATGGAATGTGCAGTCATCAAGATGATATAAGTATCGCTCCCAAGAATTTCGCGCAGTTCGGCGATCTCTTGCGCAGCCTCAGCAGAGCTCAAGTCGCTGTCATTAGTATCTAATTCATAAATGAGATAGGTAGGCTTGCGGCCGGTGGCGACGTATTTGCGCAGTAGCGTAGTGCCGGCAGGATTGCCCGCAAGATCACGCGCGAAACGTTTGCCACTCTGAACATCGACAAAAATATCGCCGAAAGTTTCGTTAATTTTGGCACGCATATAAGTGTTGTCCGAGTAAGAATCGCCAATATACCAAACATTATCGCCGTCCGGAATGGTCTTGGGATCGATAGCCGCATAAGCGATGGGCTTAGTGTAGTCGTCGAGAAAATGCAGACCGCTAGCAACAAATAGACAGGCTATGATAACAAGCAGAAAAATAACAGGGGTGCGTTTCATGATACGAGTTTAGCAGATAAGGTCCTTCTAGACTAGCTCTGAGTTGAGGTAATAGTAATAATCAAGCAGCTCGCGCGAGTAGTTTTTGATCAGCGCCTGCGGGAGCTGGTCTTTTTCATGGCTCGGCAGTACCAGCATACGCGTAATGCCGACTTGCTCGACGAAGGATGGGCTGTGACTTACCATCAGCACGGTACCGCTGTAATCCTTGAAGTTCTCGCCGATGATTTTTTGGGTTTCGGGATCGAAATGGTTGGTTGGCTCGTCCAGAATTACAAGATTGGCGCGCTTGGTGAGAATTTTACAGAGCGCAACGCGGGCTTTTTCGCCCGGAGATAACACAGAGACGCGCTTATTAACGTCGTCGCCGCTAAAGAGGAAATTACTGAGGATAGAACGCATGTCGGTGTCGGTAAAATCATAGCTGCGGACGTTTTCGAGAACAGTTTTACGCTCGTCAAGCACTTCGAGCTCCTGCGCGTAGTAGGAAATTGTGGTGTTTTGGCTGGTTAGAATACTACCAGCGCTAGGCGTAAGTTCGCCCATGATGAGTTTGAGCAGCGTGGATTTGCCAATGCCGTTTTCGCCTACAATGAGGAATTTTTCGCCACGTGTGAGGCTGAAGGAGAGATCTTGATAGAGCGGATCTTTGCTCGGGTAGGCGAAGCTGAGCTTTTGGACCTCGAGCGGCGTTTTGCCCGATTGCTTGTTGGGCGAGATATTGATAGAAACGCGCTGATATTCTTGCTCGCGCGTCTCAAGCTCGGCGAGTTTGCGAGCAAGCATCTTTTCGCGCACATGGCCTTGGCGAATGAGTGCCGTATTACTACGCTTGGCGGCGCGAGCGCGGTCGACAAATTCCTGAATGCGCTTAATCTCACGCTCCTGCTCGCTAATGCGCGCATCCTGGTCGGCTTTTTCTTTGGCATATTGGCGACGAAAAACGGCGTAATTACCGTGATAAACCTTGGTTTTGTGAGTAGTTTTATTGACGAAAAGAATCTTATTGGTGACGGTGTTGAGAAAATCAACATCGTGCGAAATAACTAGCACCATGCCGTTGTAGTTGCGCAGGTAGTTAGCAACAAAGGACTTAGTCTCGACGTCGAGGTGATTGGTCGGCTCGTCAAGGAGCAGTAGGCCAGCGTTTTCAAAAAGTACGCGCGCGAAGGCGACTTTAGACTTTTGGCCACCAGACAACTGGCGCATTTTGCGGTCCATAATATCCTGCAGGTTCATTTTCTCGACAATTTTAAGCAGCTCGTGATCAAAATCCGCAACATTATATGAGTCGATTAGATCCTGAAGCTTGTTGATGCGATCAAGAATGGCGCCAGATTCGGGGTATTTGGCGAGTTTTTCATATTCTTGGTTGAGTTGCTCTTGAAGCTCATCAACCGGACGCGCCATCGCAATGTAATCCCAGACGGTAATGTCGGCATGCGCTTCGTCGATTTTGATTTCCTGTGGCAGATAGCCAAGGCGCAAAGACGGGAGCTCAATCTCGCCATCATCGAGTTTTTGCTGACCAAGAATCACCTTAAAAAGCGTGGATTTGCCAGCGCCATTGACGCCAACAATGCCAACTTTATCACTAGCATCAAAATGAAAACTACAGTCGTCGTAGATTTTTTGGTCACCAAAAGATAGCGCGATATGTCGAGCTCGCATGTCCTCTATTGTAACAGATTAATTTTAAGATTTTATATCTTTCTTAATCTCGTTAATAATATATTGTATCGTCGGATTACCTTTGATTTCTTTAAGATGCGTGACGGCTAGGCAAGCATCAGCGTCATCAAGCCTACAACCAGACCTACGTAAGCGAGTAAAGTATGTGGTTAAGTAATAGTTAGTTGGGTCGCAAATAAAGCTTATGTTGCCCGGATTTTGCTTCTTAGCAATATGCGCCGCGGTCATGCATTTGTAAAGTTTTATCAAGTGTCCATTTAATACTTCACTCTTAATACTTTGCTGGTCGCCAGAATGCCACGTGTGAGTTCCGTCATAAAAGTTAAAATCGACAGAGTCTAAGCAGCGAACGTCCATTAAGTCACGATACAAGATATTACATATATTTTGTTCAAAGCAACGCGTTTGGACTGGTTTCATCGGATTTTCAAGAATATAGTCAATTAACTTATCATATTCTTCAGGATTACTAAAAATATAAGAGCCTAAATCAATGCCAAAATCATCTCTTCGCCCTTCAATACCCTGTTCGGTCGATGAAGCAAGTTGGTTGTCGAACAAAAAGGCCACCTTAACATTTCCTTTGTCATCGAAATACTTTTGGAACACTGGATATTCCTGCAAAATATCTGGATTCTCCGCAATATTTTTTGATAATGTCAGTGCGTTATATTCATTGTTTGCAAATAGATGGCCATCTTCGTCGAATTTTCGCGAAAACATGCGACGAGCATGCGTCCCATACATGTTTTTTAGGCATTTTTTATATTTTTCACTGCACTCTTTTCTCCTTGCGATGCTTTTTGGCTTGTATTTTTTGGATAACCTACTCAGTACGATTGCGGATTGCCTCCAGCCTTCTTCATCCGCGTCAATTTCAGCTTCATCCGCATCATGATTTATGTCGTAGTACGAGCCTTCACCAATTAATTCGACGCCATCGTAGATGCATGACCTGTTATTGCTTCTTAGAATATTTAGTAGCGCTCCAGATACTGCCGCCCGTGAGCTGTCACCGTCTCGGAAACCCAATTCTTGGCGAACATGCTCGAGTTCATGGAAGGCGATATGCATAATACTATAAGGATCGGTCGCCTTGCTTCTCTTTTCCAGCGATTCACTACAGGCGAGAGGATGACCGACGCAAAATTCTCGACCTATTACGCAGCGAGCGCCATTGCGACAAGCAATACAGTCATTAAGATCGCCTGGGGTTCCATCAAAATCCGAGACAAAGAATCTCGTAGTTAAATTAACTCCTTCGGCACCTTGAAAGTTTTCGACGCAATAATTAGTTATAGCGCTCACAATCGGCACGGAAGTTTGTAGCTTTTCATCCTTCTCGATTCGATTAAAAATATAGGCCATAAACTTATCGGCGCGAGCATCGTCGAAATTGCGGCCGCTATAAATATAATCCGCAAGAAAATCAAGCTCGGCTTGTGAAAGTTTTTTATCATGGTCGAATTTCGCCTCGATAGAAGCAACTTTTCGTTCATATTTTTGGTTTTCCGCCTCAATATTTTCAAGATGCCTATCGGCTTCTTCAGGCGAGTAAAGATGTCGCAGAAGCCGCTCGCGAGAAACTTCGCTTCGCATAATCGTATTATTTGCGAAACCCGAGAAGAAAGTTTCACCATCAAGTTCAATGGTTCTACTAGCAACAGTGTCATGGATAATCTGAGCTATATCCTGGAATTCGTCGGATGCGTAAAAATCAGGATCATTGTCGAGTAACGCCTCTTTAAAAGTCTCATTAGCGTCATCCCATAAGATAATAGCTTTCGTCGAGATGCTAGCATCAGTAGAATACTCATTGGCATATTCAAAACCGGCCTGCTTAAATGCTTTGGGGTTATAAAGAAGGTCGAGATAGTTGCTAATACCCGGCAAATGTTCGTTTTGCTGTCCCGGAGTCTCATGGATGTCTTCGTCAGGCGACACATCTGTGGACTCTAAATCTGCTAGGCTATCTTCTGGCGGCGTTAATGTATTCCATTGCGAAGAGATATTACTGGACTCACTTGTTTGAGGAAGCTTTTCATTCATGACTTTATTATATAATGGGCAAAAAAATACGGATATATAGCTATTAGTTAAGCCATTATCGAGGCAACATATTATCTATGCTCATCTTAAAACCAGCTCGATACTTTACTACTTTTGTCGACTCTCTAGTCCGCCTAACTTCATCGCCGAATATATTTTTAAAAAACCAAATTAGTATCCACCTTCTCGCCATTAACCCCATCCTTCTTAATAATTTTCGTGCCCCTTGCGCATAGTGTTGCCGTAAGTCTCAATAGTATTGTAGACCACTATTTCCATCTTATTTATACTGATATGGAAGAAATTTATTGCGCCATTTATCGTGACGCATAAAATTGCAAAAATAATTTCTAATATTATGCAATACTTTAACTGTTTTCTCATTTCGCTAGTTGCACTTTATAATATTCTTTGTATTTGCCAATGATTAGCGCACTTCTATGTGGGGCGAACCCATTCTTACAGAATATGAAAGATAAAAAATACACCCTGACGGGTGTTTTTTATCTTTCATGGCTGGGGATGAGGGATTCGAACCCCCGAATGGTGGGACCAGAACCCACTGCCTTACCGCTTGGCGAATCCCCAACGGTTAGGTATATAGTAACGCTAATGCGGTCTTTTGTCCAGTTTTTTTAGACGCGAAGCATATATAACTTGATTTTTTATTACGTTTGTGCTATAATAACATTGGATGGTCGCTTTTTAGGCGACTATAGCAATATTTTGAGGGGGAATTTTTATGAGTGATGTTACTATTCGACAACTGGCGAGTATGCCGATTGAAAATCTGGTTCGCGGACTCGAGAATGAAGAATTCTCGGCTCTAAAAGCCGCACACAGCGCAAAACTCCGCGCCGAGATGCGCGGAATGGGGCTGATTTGTCGAGCAGTGCTCTGGCTGGCGCGCGCAATGGCGGGTGGCACCAAGAAGTATCGCAACATTCGTAAGATGCGCAAAAAACTAGCGAGTATGTTGGCTTGGGGTGCGCCGTGCAAGATTTCGGGCAACCTCGACCGCGATGCGAGCTGCCTCGTGATGGGTTTTAATCATCCGTCGCTGGGCGAGATTGCGCGTTTTGTGTACGTGCATCTGAAGTATTTCGACGACAGAACTTCCCTGTTTCCAGTGAATTTGCCTTGGTATGAGGCACTGGCGCCACGAGCGGAGCTACTGTCACAACTGGGGATTACATTGGTGCCGATTTTGACGCCAAGTACGCTGGAGAAGATTAGCAAGAACGTAAACAAGACCGAGAAAACCTACCTGCAATCGCTGGCGTTTTTGCTAAACAATCACTACACCAAAAAGGTGGCAGAGGCGGCGAAGGCGGGACACTGCGTGATTTGGGTAGCGCCGACTGCGACGCGTCAAGCGACAATCTTCCGTAGTGAGGACGAGCTGAACGATCGCGTACGCATTGAGCCGCAAACCATGACACTGCTTGCAACTGCGCTTCATGCTGCAAAGGTTAGCGATTTCGAGTTTGTGCCGGTAGGCGTGGCGCCAAACCATCACTGTGGACGAGGTCTGAATCTGTTCGAGGATTACAAGCTGAACTTTGGACCGAGCCTGAAGGCCGACTATGTCGACTTTCTGCGTACTTCTGCGGCTTCGAATTACCGCGGCCGCCAGCTGGAATTTAAGTTCCGCGAGCACATCGCCTGGGCTGTCATGCACTTGAAACGTGGAGACTTGGTGAGACCGCAAACGTAAACACGCTGTTTGGTTTCTTAGTATAGTTTTGGTGCGCTAGTCTAGTTAATTACTTGTAGTTTATCGTCGCGGCTTTACGACAAACCCGCCCCGAAATGGGGCGGGTTTTTAATGGTCTTGAACTAGTCTCCGATTTTCGAAAGTTGACATTTTACGCCTATTTCGACATAATGGATACATATTCGGGATTACCCGCACACCCCCGGCTCGAGAGAGCGTCAGGGGATATTTTTATTATCTTATTTTGAATATAGATCTCACCTATTTCATCCATAACTTTATTTTTCTAGCATTATTATCTTAGATTCATACTTTACCTACCTGCATTAATATATCAAGCTTAAATGTTATAATTAGCACATGGATAACTCCGATTTTCTAGAGAAGGCCCTAAAGACTAGTTTTATTGATAAATCTTATTTATCGCCCGAAGAATATCACGCTAGATTACTGTACAATGACCCCGAAAATAGCGAAAAAGTAATTTCTTATCTTATAAAGTCACTAGAAAATTGCGATGAGTTTTATTTCTCTGTCGCTTTTATTACGATGAGCGGCTTAATAATGCTACTAAAAACTCTGCTCGAGCTGAAAGAACGCGGCGTACGAGGAAAAATCTTAACGACTGATTACCTTAATTTTAGTGAGCCCGCCGCTCTGCGTAAGCTTCAAGAATTAGATAATGTTGAAGTTAAAGTTTACGACAAAGGCGATTTTCATACTAAGTGTTATATTTTTAAAGATAATGACATCTATAATATGATCGTCGGTAGTTCAAATTTGACCGCGAGTGCACTTTCTACGAATACGGAATGGAATCTCAAATTCTCATCGATGCGCGATGGTGAAGTCACCGATTCTATACTATCCGAGTTTCGCAAAAACTGGCAAAATTCCAGCGAACTCACGAATGAATGGATAGATAAATATGAGGTCAGATATAAAAAGGCAAAAACTAACCGCGCTCGTGTCGAAAAGCAAACCGAAGAATTCTCATCCCAGAGCGAACTTCTAGCACCAAATAAAATGCAAGTCGAAGCACTAGACAGGCTAGCGAAGCTTCGCATTGATGGCATCAATAAAGCACTGCTAATTTCTGCGACCGGAACCGGTAAGACATATTTATCAGCTTTCGACGTTCGCGCATTTGACGCAAAGAAAATGCTTTTTATTATTCATCGTGAGCAAATTGCGCGAAGTGCAATGAATAGTTTCAAGCGCATATTCGGAAATTCGAGAACATACGGATTTTTATCTGGTGGACAAAAAGATTTAAATGCAGATTTTATCTTTGCAACCATTCAAACCTTGTCACGCGAGGACTGTTATAAAAATATCCCATCTGAATATTTTGATTACATTATTGTCGACGAAGCGCATAGAGCTGGCGCACCAAGTTATAGTATAATTTTTGATTATTTCAGACCAAAATTCCTATTAGGCATGACGGCGACGCCTGAACGTTCGGATGGCACAAGTACCTATGAACTGTTTGATCATAATATCGCATATGAAATTCGACTGAAAGATGCTTTAGGTGCGGATTTATTATGCCCTTTCCACTACTTCGGTATTGCAGAACTTGCAATTGACGGAGTAGAGATAGACGAGGCGACAAACTTCAGATATCTAACATCAGATGAACGCGTTAGGAATATTTTGAATTATGCGAAGTATTATGGCTATGCCGGCGATAGAGTTAAAGGACTCATCTTTGTTAGCAGAATAGACGAGGCAATAGAATTGTCAAAGAAATTTAACGCTCTAGGTTACAGAACGGTTGCGCTTGCGGGCTTTAGTAGCCAAGAAGAACGTATAGCCGCTGCGCGCAGGCTCGAGTCGGACGTAAATGACGAGAATGCATTAGATTACATATTCTCTGTGGATATTTTTAATGAAGGCGTAGATATCCCAAAAGTCAACCAGATTATCATGCTTAGGCCAACGCAATCGGCTATTATCTTCGTACAACAACTTGGTCGCGGGCTCAGGAAGGTAAAAAATAAGGATTTTGTTGTCGTTCTAGATTTTATTGGAAACTACACAAATAACTTCATGATTCCAATTGCACTTTCCGGCGATAAAACAATGAATAAAGACACTCTACGTAAAACAATCGTCGCGGGGAGTCCGACTA
Organism: Candidatus Nanosyncoccaceae bacterium; assembly: GCA_051891815.1. Classification (GTDB taxonomy): domain Bacteria; phylum Patescibacteriota; class Saccharimonadia; order Saccharimonadales; family Saccharimonadaceae; genus UBA2834. Next base: position 40,475 of record JBJFFO010000010.1, on the reverse strand, counting down.
TTCCTGGATGTTCAACTATTTCTTTTGACCGTATCGCCGAACAGCGCATCTTTAATTCTATTAACCGCGCAAACTTCTCGACGCTTAGATTACTTCGCGACGAGTACATTCAATTAAAAGAAAAAATTGGCAAAACTCCAACTTTGGTAGATTTTTATAGATTCGGCTCAATTGACCCGAATATTATCGTTAAATCATACGGCTCTCTTTATGGCTTTCTAGCGAAGGTCGAGGAAGACCTTACTTCTCTTACAGAAGAAGAGTCGGCATTTTTACAATATGCTTCGATTGAATTTGGAGATGGCAAGAGACCGACCGAACTCGTAATTTTACAAAAGCTACTAGAAGAGAGTTCTATTGATTTTGACTACGTTAAGCAAGCGCTCAGCGAGTATAGAGTCTTTAATGATTCTGACATTATTTCTGCAATTCATGTAATGTCGGGCGACTTTTTAACTAGCGCAAGCCAAAATCGATACAAATCGCTCAGCTTCTGCCATATCGAAGATCGTAATATTATCAGAAATCAAGATTTCACTGACAGCTTGTCAGAAAATCTTAAATTGTTTTTGAATGACCTTATTGAATACGCGCTCTTGCGGTATGAAGATGAGTATATTGGCGGAGACCCAGAAAACGATCTTAAATTATTTAAGAAATATTCTAGGCGCGATGCGTGCAGGTTGCTAAAATGGCCTCATGACGATAGCTCTACTATGTACGGGTACAGAATAAAACATGGAACCTGTCCTATCTTTGTAACTCTTAATAAAGATGAAGGCATTTCAGATAGTACGAAATACGAAGATGCATTTATCAATCGCGGATATTTTAACTGGTTAACACGTAATGGTGTGAGATTAGATTCGTCAGAGGCCATTGCACTAAAGCATGCAGACGAGAGCAATCTCAGAATTGAGTTATTTGTTAAAAAAGCTAACGCTGAAGGCTTCGACTTTTACTATCTCGGCAGAGCACGTGCAGAAAATTTGCAACAACAGTATATGACAAGCGGAAGCAAAAAGCTTCCCGTCGTCAACGTGCGCCTAAAGCTAGATCACGAGGTGCGGGAAGATATTTATGAATATCTAATTAGATAAGTGGCTTTTCTTTAATCTTCTCAACAATCTCAACGTCAGCCGGACACCACTTCACGTCATCCAACTCATTACGAGTAAGCCATTTTGCCGCATGATGTTCAAGTAATTCAAAATCTCCATCAAGCTCACAAATAAAACTATGCATAATAAGATGAAATGTTGGATAATCATATTCCACTGTCGTAATATAATCCTCAACCTCGATTTCAACATTCATCTCTTCCATGATTTCGCGCTTTAGGGCCTGCTCTTTATTCTCGCCTGGTTCAATTTTTCCGCCTGGAAATTCCCAGAAACCTTCGAGCTCACCATAACCACGCTCAGTTGATAAGATTTTGTCATTTTTTCTAATTACTGCTGCAACTACTTCAATCTTCTTCATATTTCCTCTTTTTCTAGTATATATCTTTTTATGTCCTCAGGCCGTGTTATTTTATGCTATACTAAAATAGAATAATCATAAGAATAATAGGAAAATAGGGTGGATAGGCAAAATACACAGCGTGGAATGCAGAATGCGTGGCAGCCGATTGCGCAAAATACGCAGAGAACGCCAGTGACGCGGATTCATGCTTCTGCAGCTCAGGATAAAAATACTGCAAACTCAGACAAACCAAACGTGATCGTAGCCGATAATGGCTTCACTATTACGAATTATGGCGATAGGATAGTTGTTGCGCCGCCAGCTAAAAAACCTGCAATCAACGCGCCGGCCACAAAGCCAGCCATCAATGCACCAGCTGAACCGACGAAACTTGCCGCGCCAGAAGAATCCGCGAAGCTCGCTGCGCCAGCTGAGGCTACAAAAATCGCTGCGTCAGCTGAGCCAACCAAACTTGCTGATACTTCTACTCAAACTAATCATCACGAGGAGCACATGGTTTATACCCCACTTGACAACATCGAAGACGTTGAGGAATTCTACGCGGCGATTCGTCGCGAAAAATTAACCCACAAGCTTTCGCCAGAGCGCCCATATTGCTACTGGACGATCGAGACTTACGATAAAAGTAACGGCATCCGTGGCGGCGGCGGTCTTGGTGTGCTGGCGGCAGATATGCGCCGCGTAGCTGAGCAGCTTTCGGTGCCTTTTGTGCTCGTTACGCCGTTCTATCCATGGGAATCGCACCAGAAAATGGTCAACATGGAGCAAATCGACTACCATGAAGAGCGAAATTACCGCGACTTTGGTTTTAATTTCGTCGATAAGGTCCGTATTCGCACCGCTACAACCTCGGTCGAGCTTGATGTGGTCGAGAAACGTCTTGGTTCTTCGCGCTTCCTCTGTATTACTGAGCCAAACTTTGGCGAGCTATACTCTGGCGAATCCGGCAGCGACCACCGTTTGTACCAGGAAGTCGCGCTTGGCTTTGGTGGTTATCAGGCTTTGAAGCTTGTCGGTTGTAAACCTGGCGTAATCCAGCTCAATGAAGTCGCCACCTTCTTTGCTGCGCTTGCTCGTCTTGACGAACTCGCCAGCAGTGGCATGGACTTCTATGAAGCCGTAGTCTATACGCGCAAGCACACGCTTTACACCAACCACACCCTCGTCCAGGCCGCCGAAGCAAGTTTCCGCTACGAGCAGTTCGAGCAATACGTCTTCCCTAATATCAAGAGTGAGGCCGTCCGACGCTGGCTTAAAGATAAGTTTACCGATGGCTGGATTCGTCTTTCGACTCCAACCGTCGAGATTGCGGAGCTTCGTAGTGGCGTATCTAAATTGCACGCTCGTGTCGCGAATTACCACGACATCAACGGCAACAAGGTTAAGTTTAAGTCCGTCACCAACGGTATTCACCTTCACACCTGGGTGTTGCCGGAGATTTCCGATTATTACCACTCGCATGGCATCTTGGATCGTTTTGATTTGCCAGAGTCGCGCGGCTTTGAAGAAAACATAGACCAAATTACCGCCGACGAGATTCGTCATCTCAAACAAATTGGTCGTGCCCGTTTGAACGACGTTTTGGCACATCGCACCGATCAATACGGCAATCCAGTGCATATTCCGGAAGATGCTTTCTTGTTTGATTTTAAGCGTCGCTTCGTCGACTACAAGCGCCCAGAGCTGCCGTTTACCGACCCAGAACGCCTAGCGCAGATACTCGAACGCAACAACGCGCACTATATTTTAGCAGGACGTGTCCATATGGGCGATACGCGTATGTTTGATAAGCTAATGCGCCTACTTCATCTAATTGACGAGAATCCAATCTTAAAATCCCGCGTGCACTATTTGCCAGATTACGACGAAGAGCTGGGTCGCGCGCTAAGCATCGGCGCCAACTCATCGATCAATACGCCAATTGTTGGTCTTGAGGCCTGCGGTACCAGCTGGGAAAAGGACGTAGCTAATATGGGACTCCTCATCTCAACGCACGATGGCGGCGTGGCAGACATGCCTTCGGACAATTACCTCACTGTAGATGGCAAGAATGAGGCGCAGGAAGTCGAAAATCTCTACAAACAGATGGAGGTCGCAGCTGCAGCTTGGAAGAACGACTTTGATCTCGAATATTGGATCCATAAAGAGCTCAAGGCATATCTCGATATTTGTTCCGGTTCTCGCATGATGCGCGATTATCTCAACTACTTGTTCTAGAGCTTAACCCACACCGCAAGGTGTGGGTTTTTGCTTGCGTTTTACCTTAAATTTTGCTATACTCTTGACAAGAGTCCGATAGGACTATTTTTAATGGGAGTAAATATGGCAAAGATCACTAGAATCAAAGCGTCCGATAGCCAACCAAAAGATAAGGCAAAAAAGCAGGACGCTGAGGCCGAAGAGGTTACCCGCAAAGTGACCGTCAAAGCCAAAAATAGCGAAAACAAAAAACTCGCCACCAAAAAAGCCGTCGAGGCCAAGAAAGCCGACAAGACCAAGAAAAAGGCCGAGAAAGACAAGAAAGCACGCAAAGTTCCAACAATTCTCAAACCGCTCTGGTGGCTCTTGACGCCTTTCCGTGCGCTTGGTCGCTACATCAAGGAATCTTTCGCTGAGATTCGCCAGGTTCGCTGGCCATCCCGCAAAGAAACTTGGAAGATGACAATCTCGGTTATTCTCTATGTCATCTTAATTTCAGCATTTATTATGCTACTCGACCTCTTGTTTACAAAAGTATTTAATGCAGTTTTGAAAGGATAGAACATGGCTGTAAACCGTTATTTTAACGATACTAAAGCCTGGTACGCAATCAGCACGTATTCTGGCTACGAAGACAAAGTTGCGGATTCTATCCGCCAACGTCTCGATTCAGTTGAAATGGTTGGTAAGATTTTCGACGTAATCGTACCAAAAGAAAAGCAAATTGAAATCAAAAACGGCAAGCGCCGCATCGCCGATAAGAAGATTTTCCAGGGTTATGTGCTCGTCGAAATGATTCTCTCGGATGAGACTTGGTATATCATTCGCAACACGCCAGGCGTAACCGGCTTTGTGGGTACTGGCACGCAACCAACTCCAGTATCAAAGCGCGAGATTGAAAGCATCAAGAAGCGCATGGGCGTCGAAGATCCAAAGTTTACTGTCAACTACGAAGTTAACGAGGTCGTCTCGGTGACCGATGGTCCATTCAAGGGCTTTGAGGGTACTGTTTCTGACATCGATAACAAGAATGGCAAGCTCAAAGTACTAATTTCGATGTTTGGACGCGAGACTGCAGTCGAGCTTGATGCACTTCAGGTCAAGAAGATTGACAATTAATGCAAAATTTGCTATAGTTAATAGCGTTACGCATTCGAAAGAATCAAATATAAATCTAGAGGGATTATGGCTAAAAAAGTTATTGGTAATCTAAAACTCCGCATCCCTGGTGGTAAAGCAACTGCAGGACCTCCAGTAGGAAGCACACTCGGTCAATGGGGCCTTAATATGATGGATTTCATCAACCCATTCAACGAAAAAACTAAAGAGTATATGGGCAAGAACGTGATTGTTCACATCGCCGTTTACGAAGATCACACTTTCGACTGGAAGTGTCTCGGTCAACCAGTAGATGATCTCATCCGCGAAGCTATCAAGCTTGAAAAGGGTTCTGGTCGTCCAAACACCGAGAAAGTTGGTAAAATTAGCCGCGCACAGATTGAAGAAATCGCAAAAGCTAAAATGGACCAACTTAACGCAATCGACCTCGACGGTGCTTGCAAAATCATTGCTGGTACTGCTCGCTCGATGGGCGTCGAAGTTACTGAGTAATTTCTACTTACAAAAACACCTCTTTGTGGGGGTGTTTTTTGATGCGCCGATTTGCCCCCTCATTGATTTTTTGGCATTTTTGTGATATAATAGAATAATCTGCACATTACAATGAAAGGGGTGATGTTTATGGCTTCGCAGAGAGTCAGTAACATCGATCGCATCGTCGACACACTGGTGCTAGGCGGAGTCGTAATCGCCACAGGGTTGTTCCAAAATGGAGCGCTTTTAAGGTGGCTGATTTGCCTCATTCTGAGCATTTCGATCCTAGAAATCGCAACTACGATTATTGAACGCATATTTCAGCGTAGCGGTATTTACCACATCAAACGTCCCGAGGCCGAAACTAAGCCGATTCCGAATTGGCCACACCGAGGGGTTTGGGCAATCTGGACCGAGCTCATCGTATTGCAAGTCGCAATTGTGCTAGTATTCCTGCTGAGTGTCTCTGGACGCGAGCTGATATTAGTCGTAGGCACGACTGTTTCAATCGATGCTGGCGGATTGTTTGTCGGCAAGCTGACGCGCAAATTTAGCATCGGCACGCCGGTTCGCATGCTGAGGAACTTGTCGCCAAACAAGACCTACGCTGGATATTTAGGCGAGCTAATCTTCGGCTTCGTGGCCGGAACAACCATAGTCTACATGTTCGGACTATGTCGCGACATGGCAACGGCAGGATTCATTTTGCTAGCGCCGGTCTTTGGTGCTTGTGGCGATTTGCTCGCATCAGGCGCCAAAAGACAGCTTGGAATTAAGAATTCTAATTGCTTTTTTGGACGATTGCCGGTCTTTGGGGTTCTCGAGTGGTTTACCAAGTCTCGCGATGGATATCTCGACATGAGTGATTCGATCTCAACTAGCATCATACTTTTTGCCCTGCTCGTCAGCATTTTGCGCTGAAGAGCCCAACTGGCGCCCCGACTGGGGCGTCTTTTTTACATCTTATGATTTTATGTTATAATAGCGGTATTGTAATTGCTCAAAATATAAACCGGAGGTGGTATTATGAGAAAACGAGTAATTACCGCACTTTTTATCATTGGAATATTTTTACTGGGATACTTTGCCTTTGACGGGACTGCACTCAAGTTCTTGCTGATTTTTTGCTTGCTTATCGCCTTTATGGAGATAGATTACGCCTTAGATTTGTTAACCTTGACACTAGACCCGAAGCATTGTCATCCGCACTTCGCATTCTGTTACCAATCTGTAATTCTCATGATTGCGGGCTTTACCACGCTATTCATGAGCCGCGAGGAAATCGCGCTAGTGCTCTGCACGAGCATGCTGGCCGACGTCAGCGCATTCGCTGTTGGCTCGCTGATTGGACGCCATAAGGTTAAGTTCCTCGCCAAGATTTCGGCTAGCAAGAGCTACGAAGGTTTTGCAGGCGGGATCTTGATCGGAATCGTCGCCGCATATCTTGTCTGCGTCTTGACTGGAATCCCGATTACGCCTCGCATCGTCGCGTATATTGCGCTGGGCGGACTAACGGCCGCGATTGGCGACCTACTGGGCTCGGCCACCAAACGTCAACTTGGCGTGAAGGATTCGGGTGTATTGCTCGCGAATTTACGCATATTCAAGTTAGTCGAAGCACCAATGCGTGGCCACGGTGGTTATCTTGATCGCTTTGACTCGGTTTCGCTGGGATTAGCGCTATATGGGTTACTAATGCTAATTTTCTAAAATATTCCACTCCAAAAGCACCCCTCAAACGAGGGGTGCATTGATTTTTAGAGTAATCTGTGCTATAATAGAAAGGTATATTAACTTAAGTTCGGGAGAATCACAAGATTCGTTTGTACCGCGAAAGGATAATCATGGCAGAAGAGCCAAAAGAAAATCTTGAGGTCCAAGAGACCGAAGCTATTGCAGAAGAAAAGTTTGCAAAAGCTGGCAAAAAATCTAAGAAGCATATCGAGGAAGTCAAGGCCGAGGCTGAGCGCCAAGCTCGCAAAGCCGAAGCTGCTGCTGCCCCAGAAAAAGTTTCTGGTCCAAAGCCAGTTACCCGCAGTCGTCTCGAGCGCCGTGGCAAAAACTACCGCGAAGCTTACGCTAAGGTCGAAAAAGGCAAAGCCTACAGCCTCAAAGAAGCTGTCGAGCTCGCAATTGCAACTAGCCCAGTCAAATTTGACGCAACGTTAGAAATGCATTTCCGTCTTGGTGTCGATCCACGTCAAGCCGACCAGAACATTCGTTCTACCGTCACTTTGCCTGCTGGTACCGGTAAAGACATCCGCGTAGCTGTATTTGCGCCGCTCGATGTCTGTAAGGCCGCTAAAGCAGCTGGTGCCGACATTGCTGAGGACGAAGAATTCACCAAGCGTCTTGAGAAGGAGCAGCTTGATTTCGACGTTCTGATCAGCACGCCACAATACATGCCAAAGCTTGGTAAGTTTGCTCGTCTCCTCGGCCCTAAAGGTTTGATGCCAAACCCAAAGGCTGGTACGGTTACTACCGATATCGAGAAAGCCGTCAAGGAAGCTAAGGCTGGTAAAATCGAGTATCGCGTCGACAAGCAAGCTATTGTTCACGTTGGTCTTGGCAAGGTCAGCTTTGGTGCCGACAAGTTGATGGAAAATATCAACGCTTTTACCGAGAGCCTCAAGAGCCAGAAGCCTGCATCTATCAAGGGTCAGTACGTCAAGAGCGTCTACATGACTACTTCGATGGGTCCAAGCATCTTGGTCGAAAACATCTACAACTAGTAGATACACAAAAAACCGCCTGCTATAGGTGGTTTTTTTGTTAATTATTCAATTGTTGCGTTGTGAGCCGCAGCTGTTTGATATGACAAAGAGTGTTTATCTTGAAGTTTCTTGCGAGATTCTGCAGCTTGGATCTGCCGAGGCCAAGGAGTTCCTCAAATCTCACAAAAAAATTTCGCCCAAAGTAGTGGGCGAAATTTTAGCGCTTCTTTTCCTTAACTTCGTTGCGACCAAGATTCTTCTTCGTCTCAGTGAAGGTAACGTGCTTGCGCAAAACTGGGTCGTATTTGCGGAGGCTGAGCTTGTCTGGAGTGTTCATAGTATTCTTCTTTGTATAGTAAAGACGGATACCAGATTCTTCTGAAACCAAGCCAACGAGCTTTCGCTTTGTATTATTTTTCTTTGCCATATTGCGTCTATTTTAGCATATCTATAGAGATTTGTAAATCTTTCAGTGGTAAAATAGAAGTAATGAAGACAGATAAACATATTTTGGTGGCATTTTTGGCCAATCTTGGCTTGGCGGCGATTGGCATCTTCTCGGGGTTGATTACTGGGAGCTTTGCGATTATCTCTAATTCCTTGCATAGTCTCGGCGACGGAATTACGGTTGGAATTTCGTTTTTCTTGGAGCGTAAGAGCAAAAATGGACCAGATAAGACGCATACTTTTGGCTATGCGCGCTATTCCCTGCTTGGTAGCCTGATTACGAACATGTTTTTGCTAGTTGGCGCCGTGACGATTATTACCGAGTCGTTGCACGGTCTGCACGAGGCGGAAGAAATCGAGCTTTCAGGCATGCTCGGGTTAGCGATTTTTGGCGCAGTGGCGAATTTTATTGCGGCTTTTGCGACTAGGCATGGGCATACACATAACGAGCGCGCCGTGAGCTTGCACTCAGTGCAGGATGTTTTGTCGTGGCTTGCGATTATCATTGGCGCAATCGTGATGCAGCAGACAGGTTTTATGCAAATTGACGCAATTTTGTCGATCTGTATTGCTATTTATATCCTTGTGCGCGTACTTCGAGAGTTTATCGGAAGTCTTTACATTATGCTCGACAAGACGCCACCAGAGGTAGATTATGACGATTTGTGCGATAAACTACTTGGGGTGGATGGCGTGCTGGGACTGCACCACGTACATCTGTGGAGCCTGGATGGCGCAAATAACTGTGCAACTTTGCACTGTTTGATTACTGATAATGCTGATACTTGCAAAGTGAAGGTGGATTTACGCGAGGTCTTAGCTAGCGCCGGTTTTAATCACTCAACAATAGAGCTCGAACACGATGGCGAACATTGCAAGACGAGTCGTTGCAAGTTAAAGCAGCCGAGGCTACACCATTGATTTATTTATCTCTTATGGCGTGATATAATAAAAGAAAACGGAGTGCGAATATGACAGAGTTGACATCAAAAAACCTTTACGACTATCTCAGCAAAAACAACGCCAAACAGCGTAAAATTGAGCGCATGCTGGAAGTTTTTGATGCCGACCAAGTTAAAATTGAAGAGCTTTTGATGGCGGGCGAAAGCTGGGGAATCTTTATCTATGACGCCGAAGATGGCTGGCGCACGCAAGACTTTGCCAAGATCGACTCCAAGAAATTCTTTGACTTTGTTTACCAGGGTGTAGTGCCGACTAGTACGCCAAAGAAAGCCGAAAAGAAGGCTGAGCCAGCAAAGAAAACAGTCGAAACTAAGAAGACCGCTAAAAAGCCTACTGAAGAAGTTACCGAAAAGGCCACCGATAAAGCCGCCGAGAGGCCAGAAGTTAAGTCCGTCAAAAAAGAAGCACCAAAACAGATTCGCAAAATCACCGAAACACCAAAGAATCTCGCTACTGCAACTGTCGAGGAGAAAATTATCCAAAAACCGTTTACTTTGCGCGGGCTTTATAGCGTGATTTTGAAGCATAGCGACGAAGGCTTGCCTGAGGCGAAGATTTACGAATATTTTAAGGTGCAAGAGGAAGATTTGCGCTTCGTGCTGGATTATCTTGAATACAAGGGCTTTTTCCGCCATGATACGATGTCGAAGTGGTTTGCGGTGCCAGATCTTGCCAAAGATCCGATGTTAATGAAGACTTTGGTAGGCCTACGCAACAGCGCAATATTGAACCGCGAGTTTAAGAAAAAAGCAATCCGCTCAAGTGGAAAATAGCGCTTGCGTTTAACTGGAGTAAATCGACAAAAAAATAACCCGTAGCAAAAGCTGCGGGTTAGTGCGTTAGCGAGATCTTATCTCGTTATCATTCTTGACCGGAGTCGACCTTGTCCAAGGTGCGCATGAGTGAATTGAGCGGCGTAAATGACGCCACATCAAAGATTTGCGCTGGCGATAAGCAACATCTTACGCCGAGATCATGCCATTGTTGCATGGCGGGCTCGGATTTGTAGGCGTTATGCGCATAGTGTCCCTCGGGAATGTAATAGCACTTCGCGTCGCGATGAGCGAGCCAGTATTTAATCTGCGAAATCTTGTAGTTTGGCATGCAGAGGCATACAATATGCGGCTCCCAGCGCAAGGCCTCACGATACATGAGGCGCTCCTGCTTTTTGAGCGACGGTTTAAGTAACTTGAACTTGCGAGTCCAGCGCTCGATAAAATGCATATTTGAAGCACCAGCCCCACCGATGAAGAGCACAGTATCGATACGTTCGGGCTCAAAGTTGAGAATCTCAAAGGCAATCATCGCACCGACGGCACCTTGAGCGTGAATAGCAAATCTAGTATCCTCGCCATAGGTGTTGAGAAGTTCCTTGTAGTTCTCGCGGCGACGGGCTTCGCTCTCGTCGTAGCTCGAAGGACTAAAAGTCATAACTTCTGCCTCTGGATAGCGTACGCGAAGCTTTCTTAGATACTTAAGAAATTCGGAGTAATCGCAGGTTTGATCCATGATTACTAAGATGCAATTTACAGTTTGTTCCATTGTTCCTACCTCCAGTCTGTAAAAGTGCGCTGTCAATATGACAGAATTCTATTATAGCACAGATAAGCATAAAAGTCAATGATGCAATAAAGAACTCCCCATATTGGCGGGGTTTAAGATATAAAAAAATGGAGCCGCGACCGGGATTTGAACCCGGGACCTCATCCTTACCATGGTTATCGTCGACTCCTCGACAATAAATAATAAGGGTATAGACACTTAACCCTAAGAACCGCAATTGATTTCTTAGTTATTAAGTGACAGGTCACGAGCTCAAACGAGTCGCAGCTTCCTACAATCTAGTATAACATAAATTGAATAAAAAAGTGCGAATTCGGCTAAGTTCACCAAAATTCGCACTATTTTTAGCGGTCCACTCGGATCGGCAGAAGACCGGCAAGATCCATTTGCTCGAGAGTAACGCGAGTTAGCTCACTATTTTCAAAGCTGATCTCGTATTCACGGCCACCCTCTTTAGTGGGTTTAATAAGGTTACGATCACGAAGTTTCTTGATCTGCTGAGCGATAGCAACGGAAGTAACTTCGCGCCCCCAAAGATCTTTGATGTCGCTAGCCTTGATAACACCAAGACGAACAGCACGGCCAAGAATATTGCCCTCTAGTTTGGAAACAACACCGGCTTTCTCCATACGACCGACAGACGGAAGCAGGATCTTCTTATTGACGAATTCAGCATCGGCAAGAGATTCGGATTTCTTAATCTCGTCGCGAACACCAGACAAGAAATACTCGCACCATTCTAGGATATGCTCGTCTTTATAGTCATCGGCAAGAGCTAGCATATCGTAATACTTATTACGATCACCTGCAAAAATAGCTGTTGGATTAAAGAGGCGCATTTTATTCGGAGCAATATAGCCTTTCTTGCAAAGAAGCGCATAAGTCATCAATCTGTCGGTACGGCCATTTCCATTACCGAATGGGTGGATCCAAACGAAGCGATGATTGGCGATAGCGATTTTGAGCAAGTCATACTGCTCGCCCTCGTCGCTATTGATATAGTCGATAAGCTCACGCATGAGATCCGGAACATCATATGGTTCAGGTGGTTGATGCTTGGCATTGGCGATATAACGAGGCTCATCGCGCCACGCACCTGCACGCTTGTCGCCCTCATGGGTTAGACCACCTACGACAACACGATGAAGCTCTTTGATGAAATCAGCCGAGATAAGCTCTTCCATGACGTATCTATCAATAAAATCCAAGCCGTCGATCAAGTTGGAGATTTCGATGATCTGCTCATCGTTCTTATGGCTGTCGTCATCACGCTTCTCGATGTAGGAAGCGATAGTTGTATGATTCCCCTCGATGCGCGCAGAAGCGACCGCTTCCACTGCATGGAGTAAGCTTTTGAGCTGCAAAAAGACACTCTCGCTCGTGGTATTTTTGAGCGGACGATTCTTAAGGTGTTCTAGCTCAAGAATGATATTCGTGAGGCCAGAATCAAATTTAGGGGTAGGTGTATTAATCATAATATTCTCCTAGTATTATTTTACCATAATAGGTAGATTATTTAAAGTTGAGATGTCGCTATAACAGGAGTAATTATTTAAAGTAGCGATTTCTCATTATTTAAAGTTAAGAGGCGCGAATCACCGTATGCTTCAAGCGATGAATTTGGTGAAGATCTTCATCTACGACGTGGGTATAAGTCATCGTAACTTGAATGCTCGCATGGCCAAGAAGCTTCCAGTTTCGAAATGGAAAGACTATGCTAAAGAAAACCTATCTACGATAGATATCATAATCTTCAAAATGGTCATCACCGAGGGATGGGATATTCCACGCGCTTGTATGTTGTACCAGATGCGTGATAGTAAGAGCAAACAATTAGATGAGCAGGTCATGGGCCGCGTCCGGCGCAACCCAAGACTACTAGATTTTGAAACTCTGAGCGACGAGGCCAAGGAACTTGCGATGACCGCATGGATATGGGGTATAATTCCTGAAGATTTGCGCAAGAGCTTCGGCGTAAAGCTATGGCAAGATAGCGACATTATTACAAATGAAATCAAGATCAAGACGACAAGACTCAAAGAGTTATCCCAGAAATCATCATTCAGAGCATCAGATTTCTTAAAGCGCCAAGAACAAGTGAACGCTCCGTCGAGCATATTTAAGCTTTACTCCGACTACAAAAAGACCGACGCTAGCGTCCAGAAAATGTGCGATAGATACTCTGACACCTATGCGAAATGGAGAGACTTTGCTGAGCATATAGAGGCGATAGCAAAAGAAAGCAACGAATACGTCTGCAATTACGAAGACAGCATGAAGACAGTAAAAGACGAGGACGGTAAGGAGATGGAAGTATCCTTTGCATTATCTTCGCACTACACCGACAATGACCACTACGTAAATATCACAGACTGGGTTTGGAGGCGAACCGACGGCAAAGATAAATTCTCGTTTGATAGTGGTAGGCGTCTAGCACACGTCCGAACTGTACGTCCTAGGTCGGAGGCCAAAGTTTCTTAACAGAAAAGTGCTCTCCCGACAAGGCGGGAGTTTTCTGGCGAGTAGCTTCTAATATGGAGAAAATGTTATTACGATACAAGTCGACTACCAATCTCTAAGTACTTTAAGGAAGTAACAGACAACAAGGATAACAGCCGACCTTGAAAGGCTCATTATCTAAAATTGTCCGATACGGTAACGATATTATATGTGTTGGGAAGTTAAGATCCCATTCTAGAAGACACAAAGAATACCGTGTAAATCCTAAAGATCACTTCCACATGCTCTTCATGGGAGCAGTCCCCAACCCCTCGTCCACGACGAGGGGTATTTCTTAGCTTAAGCATTTTCAATTTATGTGAAAATATGTTGTAGTATATTGACAATTTCGCTAAAGTGTGCTATAATGTAAGGGTAAGATTGAAAAATACTTAATCTTACAATAGCACCTTACAAATCTGAATTACTCGTAAGTAGTGCTATGGCATTTTTCAAAAATTTTGTATCCATAGAAAGGGGACACTACTATGAAGAAGATCAATCTGAACACCGAGGAGTACACCAACAAGTTCGCAGCAGCGGCCATCTACGCCAAGAAAGGCGTCATCAAGGCTATGCAGATCACCGAGGACGGACTCAAGGCTGGCGAATATGCCGACAAGGACATTCGCTTCGACGACAAGAAAGGCCAGTATGTGATCGACACCTATGTGATGCGCGAGATTCCCGTTGAGGGCAAAGGCTGCATTCGCAGCGCTGAGCTCGAGGACACGCGTCCTGTCGAAGTTGGCGAGTGGATCGCTACCAATCCCAAGGCTTGGGAAAGCGACCGCGACAACAACTACGTCATTCCGGATGCGACATTCCACAAGCGCTACGAGCCTACGGACGAACCCGGCGTGTATCGCGCCAAGGGTATGGCAAGAATCATCCAGAATGATACCGGCGACGCAGTCGAGATCGAGGCACCTTGGGGTGGTCCGCAGAACGGAGATGCGAAGTGCTACTTCTGCGCTCCCTACAATAAGGACAATCCTGATGACCTCGCCGAGGGCGATCGCTACATTCTGAGCGAGAACGACTTTGCGGCTTACGGGCCTGCAGATGAAGTTCTGGGAAAAGGTTGGAACGAGTAATCAAGATCTGAGCGGTAGTCTCAGGAAAACCTACTAGGCAGCTTTTCGGAGCTGCCTTTTTCCTTCCAAGAAAAATTAATCAATCTTCAATAAAGAAATCGCCGATCGGTTTGTCTAAGACTTCAGCTATTCGGCCGAGAACCGCGATTGAAACGTGTTTATTTCGGCTAGTATTCTCAATATCGCAAATATATTCCCTAGACATATCGGTCAGGTCGGCCAATTGTTGCTGAGTGAGGTCGCGTTGATTTCGAAACCTACGCATATTCCTACGAATCACCTCGTAGCAATACTCATCGTCATGGACATAGGCCCTATCCTCCATCATAATATTCCTTACTTCTATTATCCGTTGAAAAGAAGTTTTCATATATAGGCTCACAGCCACATAATTTTGTGGCATAATGTAAATAGTAATTTTAATAGTTGGAGGAATACTTATGAGTTCAAAGGAAACAGCTCCTAGTGGTAATAGTGAAACCGCCGGAAATACTGGTTGGGAAAATATGGAGTATCGCAAAGTCGATACAAAAGAATACGTTGAGGCCGGCCTAGCCGACGGTAGTTTGGAAGTGTTCGAAGCGGCAAAACACGCTCGCATTGGTGCCGTAAAAGGCGAGGCTGGACAAGAAGTTATTTCTTGGAGCGAGGATGAGAACGGAAATCCAATTCAGGAAAAGGTAGCCACCGTGACAGCCGACGAAGAAACCGGCGAAACTGGTTGGATCGCAACCAAAACTGATGCCGACGGTAATCCAATAGTTGATAAGAATGGCCATACGAATCAATGGATTATTGACGACAAAACCTTCCGCAAGAAGTATGAAGTGGATCCAGACCATCCGGACATTTTCAGACCTGTCGGTGGCCCACAGAAGTTCGTTGAAACGAAAGAAGCTTTGACAATTTCGCAATGGGGAGATGAGATGAATATGCCAAAGGGTAGTTTTATTAATATTACGAACCCAGATGATATGTATGCAATTAACCCAAGAGATTTTCATGATACTTACACTCGTTCCGGCGAAGCGGCGACTGGCGAAACGCCAAAGACCGAAGAACCAACGACTTGGGATAATATCGCCGAGCAAGCAGGAGACTTTAAGGGCGGATCAGCGGAATAGCTAGGAAAGGTATCATAGTGGCATGAAAAACTTTAATCTCGGTGGTGCCATATCAGGTAACAACGCCTTGAAGCCTCAGGAAACCGGTTGGGAAGTTATTGAGGGTGGGAAAGATAGTAAACAAACCACTTGGGACGATCTGGCAGCAGAAGTGCCATTTAAACCTAGTACCGACTCCGAGAGACGTTCAGATATAGACGAAAGTAAATACGAAAAAGACAGAGAACGCCTTTCCGAATCGTTTCTAGACTACGGGAACTTATTGAAAGTCGTTTTCGAAGAGTCTGATGACGGAGTGGATTTCGATCTAGAATGTTCCAGTAAAGACGAACATTTAAGCCGTAAAATCGTCGAGAATCTGAGAGGCATATCGTCAATAGCTCCTACCGAGAACGAAGATATTTGGCGATATTCTATTCGCGATACTATCTTTATCGACGTAAGTCGTTCTACTGGCGAAATTCAAAGCGTGAATAAATTGACAGCTTTTGAGTTAAGATCGCTTGCTCAAGGAAAAGAAAATGGCGTACCTTTCTCTAGGGAAAAGCTGACCGATTTTAAACCAAAAACTGATTTGCATACACATTTTGCCGGAGCAATTACTCCGGATTCACTAATCGATGTAGGTAAGAAACACGACATTTCATACCCCGCACATTTTCTAGCCCAAGTCGGAGTTGATACTAGTCAATACGAAGTCGATGATAAAGGCAATATAGAACTGAAATCCATAAGCGATGAGGATTTAGACACACTAAAAAGCGGCCTTATGATTTCTCCGGTCACACAAGAAACTTTCAATAAGATGGAAGAAATATACGCTTTGCGTGGCCCATTCACAAAAAATAAAGAATTGTTCCCCGATCTACTCCATTCCCTGGCAGAGACGTATCGTGATACGGGCGTAGAATACGCGGAACTATCGTACTCATCGTTTATCGGTGATCGTGAGTATATGGAAATGATAAATGAACATGTTCCAGAAATCGAAGCTCAAACCGGAGTAAAGCTTCGCTTCGTGGCGGGCTTATGGCGACACTCCGACAAAGAATGGAATATGGACGATACTGATAGAATTACTAGCATCGCCAGAAGCCCATACATCGTCGGCGTTGATTTTATGGGTCATGAAACTAACTCTACGAAAACATTCAAGGACGAGCTCCAAATGCTTGCCAATTACGCAATGGGCGAAGACCCAGACTTTACAATTCGAGTTCATGCCGGGGAAAACCCGATGTTTAAGAATAATGTAAAAGATACCCTGCGTATTATCTACGAGCAACATGAAGCACGCGAAGCAGCCGACGGTCGTGAATACGAAATGCCCAGAGTAAGAATTGGACATGGATTATATGGCGTAGATGAGGAAACGATCCAACTAGCCAAAGAAATGGGTGCAATAGTGGAGTTTAATATTAGCTCTAATTTGGCCTTGAATAATATCAATAGTATTTCTGAAATCCCCATAAAGAAATATCTTGATGCCGGTGTCGATGTAGTCTTAGGCACAGATGGCGGCGGACTTTATTCAACAATCGGCGAACAAGAAGCCCTTCTTGCAACTGCGGCAGGATTAGAGCCAGAAGATTTCGAAAAAATGCGACAAACTGAGGCAAAAATACTAGAAAGAGAATCTCGCCGAGAGAGTAGTCATCCACGACCAGAAAGCGTTGATTTCATGTATGATAGCGTAAAGTATTCTACTGAGGATGGCCAACCAAGATACAATAAAGCCGTGTCGGATCGATACGCTGCAGCAAAAGCCGAAGCAGCAAGACAATTGGACGAGAGGCTCGAAAGAGTGGGAATAGTTACTGATGCTGAAGCGGTCGAAAAAGCAACAGCTGGAAAAACTCCGGTAATGATTACGGGAGCCTCCAAAAGCAACTGGCCAAATATTACTCCGAAAGATCAGCAAAAAATAGCGTTAACTATGCAAGTGCTCGCTGATACATTAAATCCGGAGACTGCTTTTATAGTAACCGGCGGAACTAATTTTGGCGTTGAGAAGACAATGCATGAGGCAGTTCATCGTCGCAACGAGTCGAATCCTGATAATTCGATAGTGCTACTCGGAACGCTCACAATGGAAGCAACGCACGAAGAAAGTGGTGGGGTCGAACCGAATACAATTACTCATGCGACTATATTGGAACATGATGGCAGGAAAGCTGAAAACTGGATGGATTTACCAGACACTCAGCTTGAATATGTAAAAGATAGAGACGGCTATATGATCGCAGTGGGCGGTGGCGGAGTAGTCAACGATATGATTCAGCGTGGCTATAACCTCGATGTAAATATGCAGCTCATGGATGGCCCTTATGGTGCTTCTACCAATAAAAGTAGATCGCTAGCCGGAAACGATTATTCTTTCAAGACGGCAAGCGACCTATTACGCAGGTTGTACGCCCAAAATCCAAATTTGTTTGGCAAAGATTTCTCTCTAGATGACATAGAAACATATATCCAACGCGCACAACAAGAAATACAAGGCAATCAGTAAGTAGCTTATTTATTTGCTCTACAATATGCTTCAATCGCTTCCCCTAACACCACACTCCGGACAGATTTCTGTTTCGTTATCCCCTCGCGAAAGCGCCGGATAGTCTGTGAATTCTTTCTTGCACTTCGGACAACGTTGAATTTCCAAAATCTTATAAGTTAGGGTTTTCGGAAGTCTCTCAAGTTCCCATCGCAGAACATCCATATCGTCATAGCGTTTCGCGTCAACCAAGAACGACGAATAACGCTCATCCGTGCGCAGACGCTTTCCGTTTGCATCTTTTTCGCCAACATAATACCAGATATCTTTATCGTGGATAATGCCGATTACATCTATACACGCAAATACATACGCCGCCGGATTATGCCCTACTTATCGTGCTCAATGCTCCGTAAACTCATCACAATGGGATTACACTGAGACTACAACCTCTGGTGGAACCACAACTACAAACCAAAATACTGGCGGCGGTGGATCACACGAAAACCGACAGCCATACATTTCTGTCTATATGCGGAAAAGAACAGCCTGAGAGAAAATTAGCCCGATGATATAATGGAAGCATGGTTAATAGTGATTACCAAGATCGAGCTCGCGGCATGCTCGTCGGTCTCGCGGTTGGCGATGCTCTTGGTGCGCCCGTAGAATTCTTACCTGATCCGTCAGATGTTTATATTAAAGAAATGGGTGATAAAATTGAACATTTCCATAAGAATTACCGTGTGCCAGAAGGCGTTTGGACTGACGATACGGAAATGGCGCTCTGTATGGCAGATAGTTTATTAGTCAACGAGGGATATGATTCGTATGACATCATGCGCAGATTCCGGGCCTGGAGTGAAGAAGGCTATCGAACATATGACGATAAGCCGGCCCATGATGTGGGAATGCAAACATCTCGTGCTATTGACGAATTTATCGCTCACCCAGTAGTACCAAAAGATTATCCCAAAACAGAATCTGCCGGTAATGGCGCGATCATGCGTCTCGCACCGATTATTATCGCTAATACTTTCTTAAATAAAAAATACCCAACCCTCCAAGATGGTTTTAAAAAAGGAAATCTTATAATTGACCCCAAAAATGATGGCGGAGAATTTATCGATCTAAAAGATATCACGCCTACGATCGATATGGCAGTTCTATCATGTCGCGAAACACATAATTCTATTGCCGCCGAGGCAACGACGGCACTATTTGCAACAATGCTTTACTGCGCCCTGCATGGGCTTTCTAAAAACAATATTGCTTCGTATTGTGGACGTTGGATTATGAACGAAGAATATGACCACTTCTATCTCAATAACTGCGAAAAACTAATAAATAGAACTCTAGAAAAAGACGGAGAGAAACTATGCAATCTCGGTGGATACATCGTTGATGCCTTCGCTATTGCTCTCTGGGGTTTGATGAACTTCAATAATTTCAAAGATGGTATTATGGCAGTAATTAGATTAGGTGGAGACACCGATACTAATGGCGCAATCTATGGCCAACTCGCAGGTGCTTATTATGGCTACAATGCGATACCTGAGGAATGGCGAAAAGAAGTTTATCTATCTGACGAGTTAGTCGAAATAGCCGATGATCTGCTTAAAATGCCAAAATGTCCAATTCTTAGAACCAGATTCGAGGATAATGAATTCTTTGAGAATATTACTAACAAGAAAAAGACAGCTAAAGGACAGGTAGATAACAATGATTAGCGACGCAGAAAAAGTTGGCTCAATAAGCGAGAATCCACAAGCGAGCCAAGAAAAACATCCGTTAGAAGATGCCCCACCATTTGATCCCGATGCTGCTGCTCGCCGAGTAGAGGAAGCAAGGCAAATATCAGCGAATAAACCCGAAATAGGTAACTCAGATTTTGAGGATGAAAATGTATGGGGTGGTTCGGATGGCGACTATGATTCCTATGGTGATATAATTTCTCCTACTAAATTAGAAGGATATTCAATACGATTACCGAAGTATGAAAGAATACTTTCTAATCCTAATCTCTTAAAAACTGCGCAAGAAAACTATCTTGAGCAATATCAACCCAATTCTAAATCTAGGGCCGATGTTCTTTCTAGTAAAGATATGCTAGACCATTATATTATTGGTCAGCTATCGGGAGATAGTGCAAGAGATTTTGTTAACTCAGAACAATTTAGAAATTATGCTTCGTACATCGTAGACACTGCACGCCAAAAAGTGCAAATAATCAATGGCAAAAAGTATTATCCCGAATTATCTACGAACCCAGTATTGAAGAATCCGAGGTATCGAAGATTGGTAATTTCGCAACTTCAGCCGGCAGATCAAGTAGATAGAATAGTTAGAAACCTCGGCGAGAGCGAGGCCATGTATAAGAGTTACTTAAGGACGATTGAGAGCCGCTTGGAAAATAGAGCATTAGTATCTCAGGGCGAACTGAACATGGTTGGCGATTATCTGTATTCAGGGAGAGATTTCGGCAGTGGCTTAGCAAAGAAGTTTGCGTGCTATATGTTTAACGAAGCAAGAGAACGACGAGATTTAAAACCTTCTACACAAATAGGTGGCGCTCTTGCAAATTATTTTGGCTATAAGGACACGCTGGATGACAGATTGAAAGACAGGCGCATTATTATAGCTAATAATTCTAGGTATGATAACGAGAAACAAAAATTAACTCCAGTCAACACAGGAGTCTCGTGCGCAGAATATTGTGTATTGGAGCAGAATAAAATTAACCGTATGTCGTTATCGTCAGAGGAAGGACTTAGTAAATCTAGACGTGAAACTATTTCTGACCTGTATTCCTTAATGGTGGTCTCCTTTCATGAACTCACCCACGACTATCAAAAATTTATGGTGGCAGACGGCAAAGACAATAGCAGCGCTATGGTTCATATACTAAATCAGGTTTTAAGAAAAAATAAAAATCAGTGTTTCCCATTGGTTGACAAAAACTTAAACAAAGTGCTTGATAAGAATGGAAATGAAGTTAAAACTGATTACTACCGAGCGAATCATGATAGCGACGAAATAGAAATTCAAGCTGATGAAGAAGCATGGAGACAATGCCGAAAATTCATAAACGAACACGAGAGGCAATACTATTGGGACAAAAAAGATGTGGCCAGCAAAATACGTGCATCTGACCATTGGGTTAAGTGTATGGAAAACGAACAAGAAGTGAGGACGAGGCGCGCTTTTACTCTCAAGGTTGATGAAAACGGTCAAGAAATGCCGTATATACAATACGACATCGAACAGCTCGGCAAGAGTATAAAAGGAGATCCAAGCATCATCAAGCAATATCCGCAACTGTCTGAATTCTTCGATAAATCAGGGCTCATTAAGCCAGATATTTTCTTCAACAAGAGGATTGCTAGTGTTGATATGGATGCGCTCGATACGATAACGGACGATTTTGGCGTAGAGGTTGCTACCTATGCGTTAATGGATAGTTCTAATGTAAAAAATATTCTATCTTATATACAAAATCCAAATAATAACCTCAACGAAGCTCAAGTGAAGCGTTGTGTTTCTAATTTATGGAATGTACTTCACCAAGACGCATTAAAGACCAGACCGCTTAGGAAAACTAATTTTGAGAATTATTCAGACACGAGAGCGAGAGGAAAATTAACTAGTATCGGTGAAATTAAAGGATCTTATTTGAAACAATATCTCTACCAGCTATTCAACTGTACACATATTGCTGAAGTTCTCAAAGATAAATATCCGCAAGTAGGCGCTGAAATCGAACACCAAGAGCAAACATACTTCATATCATATTATGATGAACTTGCAAGAGACGTTAACCTCCCTGCTGAGTATTCAGATAAAGTAAAGAACTACTATCTGAGAACAAAGAATAAGGCCCTACAACAAATTGCAATGAAACTATAGTTTCAAAAATAGGGATTCTACTAATGTTCCGGCTCATATGGCTCGTTTTTCATGGAAGAAAGTCGACGATATGAGCCGAAGCAAACACTTACGATCTATTACTTCTAAGAAAAAAGCAAGAAACAAAAAACTCGCAAACATTCTATGTTCACGAGTTTTAATAGACATTATATGGAGCCGCGACCGGGATTTGAACCCGGGACCTCATCCTTACCATGGATGCGCTCTACCAACTGAGCTATCGCGGCACAAAATCACAAAATGTGAACTGTTTTTATTTTAGCGAGCTTGGGTCGTTTTGTCAATAGAAGCCATCAAAAAGCGCCCCCTTTTACAGGAGCGCTTTTAAACTAGTCGGTAATCTCGTTGATTACAACGTTGACTTTGTGTGGCTGGATATTCTGGACATTCAGCAAAAAGAGCGTAGACTCGATCTTTGGAGCGATTTCAATGCAATCAGTTGACCCATCCGTGGCTTCACTTGAAGCCTCATCGGTAGTCTCATCTGAATTCGAAACATTGCATTTGGAAACTTCTTCGTCGGTTTGCTCGTATTTAAATGCATCGACGTTGATTTGTAAATTGTAGTTTTCATCACGCGTTACACTGGAGATGTTGTAAGAATAGTAATCTTTCTTCTCGAGCGCAACCGCGATGACAGAACCAGTCTCAAAAAAGGAGCTATCCATGTCGTAAAAATCGGTCTCGCCAGCAATGCTAGTAGCAGTTTGCACGAGCTGATCAAGCTGAGTCTTACTGTTGATGACGACATAATCTTTACCGTAGTACTTAGTATTAAAATCCGAAAAGATGTATGGCGTGTCGGTGTCTTGAGAAATTTGCCAGTCTTCAACTTTATAGCCGACTTGCTGTTGTTCGTAATAGACTGGGATTACCTCGACATCGTTACTCGTAAAGATGCTTTGGCGGTCTTTGCTTGCCATTTCCATACCAACAAAGATTAGGCACAGGATAAATAGCACGCCAACCAAAGTACAAAGCATGGTTGTGAGAATAGTTTTATAGTTGAGATAATCTTTACTGTCTTTTTTGAGCTCACCCTTTTTCATTGTTCTCTCCTTAGATTTTCATAATTTCGGCTTCTTTTTCGGCAAAGAGCTTGTCGACAGAAGTGTTAAAGTCGCGGATCATGTCATCGATGGCTTTTTCGGCGCGTTTTTTGGCGTCTTCAGCGAGTTCGGCGGCTTTGATATCTTTGCGGGCGTCTTCACGAATGTTGCGAAGCTGAATCTTAGCTTCCTCTACTTTGCCGCTAGCAGTCTTGACGATTTCGCGGCGGCGCTCCTCGGTAAGTGGTGGTACTGGAACGCGGATCACACGGCCGTCATCGGAAGGATTAAGGCCAAGACTCTGATCGGCACGGATAGCAGAAGAGATTTTGGCGATATTTGCGACGTCGTATGGGGTAATTAGGAGCATAGAAGCGCCTTGAATAGTGACGTTAGCGATTTGGTTGAGTGGGGTCATCTGACCATAAACCTCGGCGCGAACGTTGGCGAGCATATCTGGATGCGCACGACCGGTGCGGACCTTCTTTAATTCTTCTTTAAAATGCTCCACAGAAGCATTCATTTTGGCTTTTACGCCGTCAGTATCGAACATAGTTTTTCGAACTCCTTTTCATTTTTAAATCTTAGTACGATGTCTCCAGAGCCACGCGCAGTGGTGCGAACTTTGACTTTGACGCCAAGACGATTACTGAGGCTCTCGGCTCGCTCATCGCTAGGCGTGATGCGCTTTTTAGCGTCTGCCTCGGCCGCAAGTGCGGCTTTTTTCTTGGCTTTTTGTTCGACCATGTACTGCTCGACTTTGCGAGCGCTCCAGTTTTCTTCAATAATTTTTGGCAAGACTGCCTCGATTTGCTCGGGAGTCGCCATGATGAGCGGGCGCATTTGCCCTTCTGATAAGCCATGCTCTACCATCATATGCTTGGCCTTATCCGGGAGAGATAGTAGACGCATAGTATTAATAACAGAAGATTCACTCTTGCCAATGCGCTTAGCGACGTCGGCGGAACTCATGTTGAACTGCTCTTTGAGTTTCATGTAGGCAGTCGCAGTTTCAATAGCATTGAGGTTTTCGCGCTGAACGTTCTCGATTAGTGATAGCTCGAGGCGATTTTGAGCGTCAAGCGTACGAACGATGGCCGGGATTTTCTCGATGCCTGCAATTTGCGAAGCACGCCAACGGCGCTCACCGGCGACAATGCGATATTTGGCGCCGTCTTTAGTGACGACGATAGGCTGTAAAACGCCGTGCTCGGCGATAGAATTTGCGAGCGCTTCGAGTTGCTCAGGCTTAAAATTGCGGCGTGGCTGATCTTTGTCTGGCTCGATGTCAGTAAGCTTAATCTCAACGAGTTTGCTAGATTTTTTGTCTTCACTTGCAGTCGGATCAAAAGCTTCGTTAAAATCGGTCGGAATCAGAGATTCAAAACCACGTCCAAGTCCACGCGCGCTCATTCGGTACGCTCCATAACTTCTTCGGCGAGAGCCTTGTAGGCTTTGGCGCCTTTACTAAAGCGATCGTACTGCCCAATCGGAATACCGTGACTTGGGGCCTCAGCGAGGCGGACATTGCGCGGAATAGTAGTTTCGAAAACTTTGTCTTTGAAATACTTCTTAACCTCGGCAAGAACCTCGGAGCTTAATGTAGTGCGGCGATCATACATAGTCGCGAGTACGCCCAAGAGCTTGAGGTCTGGATTCATGCCTTTCTTGACGAGATTCATACTTTCAAGCAGCTGCGCTACGCCTTCGAGGGCGTAGAACTCAGTTTGTACAGGAAGCAAAAGATAATCAGCGGCAATCATGCCGTTAACAGTAAGCAGCGAAAGGCTAGGCGGGCTATCAATAATGATGTAGTCATAATCTTCTCTGACACTGCTAATAGCATTTCTTAGAATAGTAAACTTGCCATCGACGTCAGCGATTTCGACTTCAACGTTGGCAAGCTCAGGAATGGTTGGTGCGATGAAGAGATTTTTGGCTTTGTTTTTGACAATAATATCTTTTAGCTCGCACTCGCCAAGCATAACTTCGCACATAGTCTTCTCGAGGTCTTTTTTCTCGACACCGAGACCACTGCTAGCATTACCCTGTGGATCAAAATCAACAACGAGCGTGCGCTTGCCAGCTTTTGCCAAGTAAAAAGCAAGGTTGATAGACGTAGTCGTCTTGCCAACACCTCCTTTTTGATTGGTAACCGTAATCACCTTTGCCATATCTATATTTTACCGTAAAAGTGGTAAATTATAAAGCTGATTCCCAATCTCGGCTACTAATTATCTGCGGTAGTGGAATTTCGATCAAAATAATGCCTTTGTCTTCGAAGTGTTGACCAAGATAGTTAATTAATTCGACCTCGGTAGCAAAGAAGCTAATCTTCGCGCCTTTGATATGTTGCTCGACCGGCGCACCGAGAATAACAACCTCATCGATATGCGACTCGTCAAATTTACCAAGCTTAGATAAATCATCCGTTACGACAATACGAGATGGCGCATCGAGTGCATAAATCGTGCGGAGTCCGTAGTAAACAGAAGTATCACTCGTATCGGCGCTGTCGTCGATGATAATAGAGTTTTGCAAACCATGGCAAGGTTGCATGCGGCCATTGAGCGGCCGAATATCCTCGAGAGCCTTAACGATAGTTTGACGCTCGACGTTAAAAAGCTTAGCCACAGCTACGCCCATAATGAGTGGGCGGATATTGTGCTCACCAAGAATTTTGAGCTTAGCTGGAATATGCTCGCGCTCAGGATTTACGATGTCTCCAGTATAGCCATCGATGGTAAAATCGTGATTTTCGAAGTAAAAATCGGCCGGCAGCTCATCGCCATAGGTAATGATCTCTGGATTGGTGAGATATTTGGCGTACTCTTGCGGAACGTCAGAAAAGTTTACGAGCACTTTGCGAGATTTGTTGGCGACTTCAAAGAATTGCTTTGCTTCATCGTCGCTGCGACAGCTCGTAACGATCGTAAGATCCGGCTGAATATCTGGAAAATCCGACATCGAGCCATAATCTAGCACTACGACATCTGGTTGGACGTTTTTATTGACGCCCATCGTAACGAGATAGGTCTCACCAAGTAGCGCACTTAGAGCGTGAATGGCAGATTTACGGCCATAAGACCCTGCGACAACGATAGATTTTACTTGCGGATTTTTACGGAAGTATTTTTCGATTTTGCGCTTTGGACTAGAGAACATTATTTTTTGCTCGCTTTCTTGGCAAGCTTTTTAGCATTTTTCTCGGCAGAAGCGGTTTCGAGAAGTTCCTTTGAATGAACGCCGAAGATAAGATCGGTAAGACCTTTTACGAGCAGATAAACACCAAAGATGCGAAGGTGCGTATTTGGATCGAGACCATTTTCGCCCATCATCGCGAAGGCCATTACAGCGCCAAACATACCTTCCATGAGCCAAATAAACTGATCGGTTTTGTTTGTAAAGCTACGAAAGGCAATAAAGATAGACGAGACGGAGGCATAGAGCGTATAAATTGCAAGCACAACCATACGAAAAGCGAGTACGCCGCCCTGAATCTGCGAATAGTCTGCGCCCGGGAAAAGATTCATAATAAATTCTGGCACAGCAGCAAAGAGAAGCGTCGCAGCTACAAAGAGTTCGATAATTGAAACAGCAAGCGGAATCCCCCAAGCATGCTGTTTGCTTTTGCGGTGAAAGACATTAAAAAGCTCGATGATGCCAAGAGCTATCATAAAATAACCGACTAGACGCGTAACAAGATCAACTTCGGAGAAGCTTAAGATAAGACAAAGGCCAGCAATTGAGGCGAGCGCGCCTTTAATACCAAAAATTAGCCAGTGACTTTCAATATATTTGCGTTTTGTAGTAGTTGCCACGAAAAATACTCCTTTTTATAAGAAAAATTATATATCAAAACGCTTATGCTTAGCAAGATTCTGAGTTCCGAGCCTTAATGTTTTAGACGTGGCGAATTTTGGCACGAACTTTCTCAAAAGCATAGTCGAGCGCATAAAGGGAAGGCTTGAGTACTAAATCATGCGCATGAAGATAAATCAATTCCTCGACACCGAAGCCGCGTTTGAACTGACTAACGCCATAAAAACGATGTTTGGTATCATCTTCGGCGGTAATGCCCCAGAAATTGTAGCGTTTAATTCCCTGCTCGCGCGCATCGCGCATGGCCTGCATATGCAAAAGTGGAGCGCCGGAATACTTTGTGCCGAGCTGTGTCGAAACACCATAATGATAGCTGGCTTCATTACCGTAGAAAATCATGAAATTCTGCGCAAGAATTTCGCCTTCATACTTAGCGGTATAGAGTTTTACTTCGTCGTATTTATGGAAGGCATTGAACTGTTTTTGCAAAAATGACTCTGAGAACTCGACAAAATCATGACGCTTGGCGGTTTCAAGCTCGATTTGATAAAACTTCTTAATATCCTTGGGATTAGTCGAGACTTCGACGGCAATATTGTTTTTCTGAGCCTTACGCAGTGCGCGACGGAGACGCTGGGCGGCGCCAGCAAGGATTTCATCTTCACTTTTTTCGAGATTTAGAACGCCGGCATATTCGACGGAAAGATAGATTGGCGCAGGTTTAGCGCCGAGTTGCTTAAATAGTTCTCGATTTTTTGGCGTCTCGGTAATTTGTGGGCGAATACGCACAAAAACGCACTTATTGGCTTTACCCTGTTTTTTAATATCGTCAAAAATTGCCTGGCGAAGTTTGTCGTCGCTCCAGTCCATGATTGGTCCACCAGCAATAGCCATGTAAGTACCACGGCGCGCAGTCTCAACCTGGCCAACATAAGCTGCGACAATTTTCTCGCCTTTTAATGCGATGCGACGAACAACTTTTTTGTTGCGAGACTCATGAAAATCCCCCCAAGCCCAAGATTGCAAAAAGTTAGCTTCTTCGTGACTAGTAATAAAATCATCCCACTGTTTCTGGTCGGTCGCATCAATAATCTTCATAATGCTTATTATAGCATTATTTTAAAGATGCCTTGCTAGCGACTATAAGTGGCGACGCTTTTTGCGTGCTTCTTCAAGAATATGAACGAGCTTGTAGTGGAGCGGCTTAATAACGAGATCGTGCGCCGGAAGATAAGCGACTTGCTCGCCGCCAAAGCCAGTCTTAAAAGTGGTTACGCCGGCGTAGCGGTGATGCGGTGAGTTTGGAGGTGCAATTCCAAAGAGATTATAGCGATCAATGCCCATTGCCTTAGCATCCTTCATGATTTGCCATTGCAGAGCGTAGGCGCCAGGATATTTACGCCCATCGAGCGTTGAGGCAGCCTCGTGATAGATGGCTTCTGGTTTTTGCATCAAAATCAAACCCTGAGCAAGCTTTTTGCCGTCAAGGCTAGCAGTATAGATACGTGCTTTATCGCCAAAAATGTCGTGCTGAGCAAGAATCAACTTGCGCTCAGACGGGATAAAGCCCTGGCGCTTGGCAGTTTCGAGCTGCAAATCGTAAAAATCATTGAAGGCTTTTTTGCTGGTCGAGTATTCAACTTTAATGCCAAGCTTGGTGGCGCGACGAACTTCGTAGCGAGTCTGACGTCTCATCTCGACCATGAGTTCATCTTCGGACTTTGTTAGGTCTAGCATCACAGTGTGCTCGGCATGAAGATGCATTGGCGACAAAACGAGGCCGAGATTTTTTGCAAGTTCACGATGCTTATCGGTGTCGGCAATATTTGGACGCATGCGCACAAAAACACAATTTTGCTCGTATGCAAAATCTTTGATTTCAGACATAAAAGAGCACAAAATCGATTTTTTGCCATCCCAATCAAGAATAGGGCCGCCCGGAATCTCAAGATAGCGACCACGTTTGGCAGGCTTTAAAATTGCGACAGCGCTACCACAAAGTTTATTGTCACTAAAGATACCAAAATAGAAGACTTGTTTACCGTCGTCTTCGTAGGTCTTGCCCCAGCTTGAAGTCTGCAGAAAATTAGCTTCATGGTGATTTTCTAGCACATATTTGTCGAGTTCACTTGGCGTGATTTTGCGAAGTTCTACTTTAGTTGCCATTTTTGTCACCTTTCCGCAGCGCAAAATAAGCGTCCGCAATTTCATCAGCGAGCTCATCGATATTTACAAGATAGTGCGAGTGACGCCAACCTTCTTTGATGCGAAGCTTGGAATTTTTGAGTGCCGCGTGAAGCTTTTTACCCTGACGAAGAGGGGTAATTTTGTCGTCAGAACCCCAGATAATCTGCGTCTCAGTTATGAGATCCGTTACGTCTAGACTTTTGTCGGAATCTAACATGTTCGAGAGGGTCTTTTTCATGTTCTCCGGCGCATTGTCGTAGTCGCTGGCGCCGAGTATTTTATGAACGATTTTGCGCGCAAGCGGGATCTTTTTTATGGGCGCAAAAAGCTTGCTCAACCTGCGTGACAGGTCGCGTTTCTTTGACGGCTCATAAATGCCGGCAGAATCCAATAAAATCAAGCCACTAAGATAGGAGGAGCCCTCGTCGCGTAGAAGATTCAGGAGAATGCGACCACCATTACTGTGCCCCAGCGCGATTGCGCCTTTTGGAATATTTTCTTTTGCCCAGTTTTCGTAATCTGAAATGGAATAAACCTTATCAGACTTCGTACCGAGGCCAGGTACACGCAAAAGCTCGGCATTGATATGATGGCGCTCCAGAGACTTAATAACATCAAGCCAAGGCTCCGGTTTATATGTCCAGCCGTGAATAATGTAAAGGTCAGTCTTCATTCGAGCCCCCAGCTGGCGCGACGACGACGATGCGCTTCATCTTGACGAGCAAGATTTGAAACATCCTCTGGATGCGCAAGTAACTTCTCGACTATCCATTCGAGATATTGGCTTCCTTTAAAGATAACCGTTTCTTTGCCGGTAAGATTTTTCTCGAGATATTTAAGCGCTTGCTGAGGCTTATCGAAAGACTGGACTTTAGCCTTGTCTTTTAAGAGCGGATAAGTGTATTTTTTAGTGCGACGACCGATTAATACGATATTTTCTACCTTCGTATCAAGAAGAAGCTGCGCAAGTTTTTCGTGTTCTTCGCCCTCAAGCCTACCCTGGTCGATAATATCGCCAATTACTAGCCACTTATGTGGCGCATGAAGAACTTTTACCATATCAAGTACCGTAGTCATACTGATAATATGCGCATTGTAGCTGCTATCAATAATCTTGATACCCTTTTTGCCCTCGAGATAATTACTGCGAGCTGGTGGCATATGAAAATCGTTAAGATTATAATTAATCGGCTCGTCGAGATACTTCATTAGCTTCTCGAGCATAACGAGCTGAGTCGTAACATCACGCGGCATTGGATCGTGAAAGACAAATTTATGTTTCGCAAACTCAAAAATCGCTTTATCTGGATAAACTTCATAGCTTTTTAATGCATCTTTTTTTACAGAGACAACTTTCGCCTCAATATTTTTGGTAGTTTCGAGCATCTTTTCGTTATCGCCATCAATAATCACAAGCTCGCGCGTGTTGGCTGGAATAGTCGAGAATTCGTGTGCGATAGCGTCATCGACATTGGCAAAGTTACCGTCCGCTACTTCCTGTTCATAAAAAACTGCGTGCGAGCGGCCAAGCGTCACCCAAACCGAGACCTCGGGACGAAGCCACTTAGCAATCCATTCTGCTTCGTGCGGACGTTCACCATCAGCTTCGACGATATAAAATTTTTCTTTACGCGAGTAGATAAAAGCACGAAATGGAGTCTGCAAGAAGAGCGAGATCCAGTGGAGCTTGCTGCCAGTAATGCCTCGCATGCCAAGAATATCAAAGGCGATGCCAAAAGCGCTGTTGGCATTATGCGAATAATGCGCTTTGGCGCCGAGTTGACTCTCAATAAGATTGAGCATTGTAGTTTTGCCAGCAGAGCCTGTCACGATAATAATGCGCGGATTCCAGCGCTTCAAAGAAATATTAGACCAAAATTTAAAATAATTAGCCACAGAGAGATAGAGCTTCTTCTTGAGCTTGGTAACAAAAATCATAACTCTATTATATAACAGTTTTTAGAGTAAGGTATCACGGCGCTTAAGCTCGAGTAGAACCGTCGGAACAGCTGGTGGTGGCGTAAAATAGTTAGGTCTTAGTGGTAAGCGAATGCGTGGCGCAAAATGTTCGTAGAGTTGATATCCGAGTTTTGAAGTGTAATGGCGCTCATTGTTGAGAAGTTTGAGTGCGAATTGTTTCTGCAAAATTAGATAAATTGCCTTTGGCTGGTTTTCGGATTCGTCAAGCTTATGTAGGATTTTGGAGCTAAGGTGAAAAGGTGGATTGGCGAAAACTTTATATTCTTCTTTTGGCAGCTTAAAGTCAAGAAAATCTTGCTCAACTATCTCGACATTGTCGAATTTTTTGAGGTTTTTGCGAAGCTTATCGGCAGTTTCGTGATCTGGCTCAATAGCGATAACTTTTTTGCAACGTTTTGCGAGAGCCGAAGTAATGACGCCAGAGCCTGCGCCGATGTCGATAACAATGTCGCGCTTTTTAATATTACTATGACCGATCAAAAATAAGGCCAATTTTGGGCTACTTAGAAAGTGTTGCGAAAGCTCATGCTTGCGCATTAGAGTTCCTTTTGGCTAAAGTAGCCGAGGCGGCGTGTGTATTCGTAGAGTGCAACGGCACTCGCGCAGCCAACATTAATTGACCGAGTAGAGCCTAGTTGTTCAATGTAGAAAATTTCGTCGGCGAGGTCGAGTAGTTCTTGAGTGAGGCCGTCAGACTCAGAGCCAAAGACTAAAATAGCATTCGCTTTCGCGTCAACGGATTGAAGAGGCTTTGATTCTGGGCGATTGTTTTCGATCGCTACAATGTTCATGCCGCGTTTTTTAGCGTCTTTGGCAAAGCTTTTTGCGTCCTCAAAATGGTCGATGTGAAGATATTTGTCGGTCACCATTGCTCCGCGGCGGTTATATTTGCGCTTGCCAATAATGTGGACCCTAGAGACATTAAAAGCATTGGCATTGCGCACGATAGTGCCGATATTAAAATCGTGGCTAAGATTTTCAATGGCAATCTCTATACTAGTGCGAGTTTTATCGAGCTCGGCAACTACAGCCTCATTCTCGAGACCTTTGAAGCGATCGACTAAATTGCGAGTATCTTCAGCAGGATTCATGCTATTAGTTTAGCAAATTTATTTAGCGGCCTGCTCGCTTTTTGATGCGTTCGACTTCTTGGTGGACTTTTTCGAAGATTTCTTGACGGTTTCAGACTTTTCTTTCTTAGTTTCTTCTTGGGAGAGCTCTTCGATGTGCGAGATGCCAAGTTTTACGAGCGCCCAGACCGTAACGTTAGCACAGAGCGCCACCATAGCGACAAGTGGCACGATTAGAATTGCGACGCCGAAAGATTGATTTACGAGTGCACAGAGGCCAGCAAAGAAGACAAATACGACAGCCACAGTACCATAAAACCAACTTAGGAGCGTAATCTGCTTGCGTTCGCGATAAAGTTTCATTAGATAGTCAAAAACAGCTTTCATACAACTATTATATCACACTTTGCGAAAAATTGC
Source organism: Candidatus Nanosyncoccaceae bacterium (assembly GCA_051891815.1). Classification (GTDB taxonomy): domain Bacteria; phylum Patescibacteriota; class Saccharimonadia; order Saccharimonadales; family Saccharimonadaceae; genus UBA2834. The sequence continues at coordinate 7,851 of JBJFFO010000010.1, read as the reverse complement.
AAGAGCCAACATGGTATGATATAATAATTCCGTGAAAAATCAACATAAATATCAACCCTATGAGCCAAAAAAGTGCTGGGTGGGCGACAAACATAAGATTTGCTACGCCGACGAAGAAGAAGCCGAAATGGCGGCACGGCTAATCGAAACAGAACATGGACTGCCTGGCTATTCCCTATATCCGTATCACTGTGAATATGGCGATCATTGGCATCTTGCGAACAAAAAATAACCCCCCAAATGGGGGATTATTTTTAGTAGCGGACTGGCAATTCGCGCTGATAGGTCGTGAAGGCCTGAGAGTAGCGAGTCGCCTGCTGATAGGACCAAAGGTAGGTCTCCGGGCCAATATTGAAGATCTCGGCAGGAGCCGCTACGATGCCCTTGTTGTTATTATTGTTGTCATAGACGGACCAGACTGTGCTATTACTACCGCCGCCATAGGTGCGATAAAGGTGCAAGTACCTAGTAATAACTGGGCCATTGAAGGTAAGTTGCTGATTACAACTATTGGCGCTTATGCCATTATTCTTGTCAGTCGTAGAGACATTACAAGTTTCAACAGTATCAGCTATTACCCAACCATCGTAGTTCGTTACGCGCTGCTTAAATATCACTTTGTTTGCGATAATAATTTGCTGCGGCATCTTATGCATCGACTCATAAACTTGATTATGATAGAGGCAGGTGCCGTTATTTAGCTTCTCGCCATAGTAGAAGTTTGCGTCGATCGTGAGCGTACCTTTGACATATATTACGCTTGTGCGGCTGTCATAGTCAGTGAGTGCTGCCGACATGCAATAATTTGTAAGGGTTGAACCGCCAGAAACCGTGAGATTGCCGCTAGAATACGAAATCTTCGTTCCATTCGAGAGACAGTCAAAGTTCGAGCCAGCCGGCGCTTCGTAACGACCGGAATTATTATTATAGACACAAGTCCCAGTTAAATCGATAGTCTTGCCTTTATAGTCTTTTAGGGTTTTGCCGGCACTATTCGTATTCGAGATGTAGCGCGTCATGATCTGTTCTATGAGCGACTGTGGCGAACTTGCCTGAGACTTCGAGAGCAAGGTTTCGCCAACTTTATTCTCTTTACATGATTCATTCGCGATAGTTAGCGACGAGAAGTAACAAGCACGACCGCCCGAAACGCTAGACTCCTTGGTGCCGCCCCAGTAGGATGCACCGGAGCCGACACCGAGAATATTCTTTGCCGAGACGATACTATACTCGGACCACGAGTTGAAGCCGTAGTTTTCGCCATTGCCAATCGTACGGCGCATCAGTGAAGATTCGGCGCCCGCATAGGCGTAGAGACCGGAGCCCTTCACGGCAAAGCTTGGCTTTTTGGAGACCGTATAACAGGTTGGTTCAGAGATATAGTAGTAAGCACCAGCCGTGCTACTCGTAAGGGCCGGATTCTGGTCTAGGAGCCCCGTATCGGCAGAACTTGGGTTGTTGTGGCTATCTGCCGGGAAGACGGAAGCCGCGATACAAACTTTAGTACCAATAGAGATGTTGCGGTCGATATTAATATTGGCAGCAATATTACTGATGGCATCAGCAATCGAGACTTGGCCGTCGGACTTTGCAATTACAGTTTTGCCCGCGCCAATATCACTGCGATTATAATAACCGCCACCGCCCGTGATTGCAGTACCGAGACTACTCTTGATAGAGCTAATACTCGTATTAGCCGGAACATACCATTGATAAATGCGATAAGTAGTCGGCTTAGTATGCGTAGAGTATGCACCAGTTTGAACGAGACTATTTTTGCGCGTCAAGACATTAAGCTTCATATTGAGACTAAGGCTCGTACCGGCAATGACATTTCGAATGTTGTTATCGGTCTCGTTCGCCGTAACTTTGATCTTGTAGTTGTACGGAATCTTTACGCTTGCGGTTGAAGTGCGATTATTGTTCGACGTTACTCTGTTGCGATTCGTGATTGAAAGCGCATTCCAGCTAAGTTTCTGCGAGATAATACTACCAACATCCGAGTTTTTAGTCTTAGTTGCCGAGTAGCAGTTTGACTGTGGATTTGGTCTACTAGTTAGACCCGGAATTTGATAGTGACTGCCGGTATAGCGATTGGTTACCTGATTATAAGTATCGCATTTGTAATTGTTGCCAGAGTTTTCAGGCGATTTTGCTTGGAGTTCATAAGAACTACCGAGAAAGCCCGACGTTGCACTGTTAGTCCAAGTCTTTACAGTTGTTCCAAAGAGATAGCTGCTATTATTGCCAGTGGTACTTGAAGCTGACGGTGCGTAGGAGACGTACTTTTTTGGATTGAAGTTTAGCTTATTCGCAAGCTCAGCTCCAGCGCACATATCGTACGCAAATTGAATAGAATCGCCAGGCTTTGCAAAGATGCTAACTTCTTGATTTAAGGCTCCACCATACGAAGTATATGCCTGTTTACCATTACCAGTATTCTTTACGCCAATGCGCCCAATATTCGTACCGCCGGCATGCGTATAGGTATGATTACCGGCGCAAGTTGCTTCGCTGCGAGTAATCGTGACACATTTTTGTTCAGTAGTCGCGCTCTTATTTTGGCCAGTTTCAAAAGTATGGACTTCGCTTTGGTAAGTCATGCTTTCACAGATTGTTATTGTTTGGCCAGGATAAATATAGCCAGTTATTGTGTCAGTTTTGGTATTAGGATCACCAACATTATTTGATCCATAGCTACAATCTTTTTTGGTACCAACTTTGTTTGCTGAATAGAAATTACCGGAAGCCGAGACATTAGTTGCACAAGAGTTCCATAGGTAGAAGCCATTACCGCTAATACGGTTGACTTCGTGCGTAAAGGTGACACTATAGTTGCCGTCCGTCGATGCGATACTCGTGGTATTTACCGATGTAGAACCAGAGAAAGTAGCTTTTTGATCGGCGCGCACGGTTAAGTACATTGGACTTACACCGCATGCTCCATCGGAAACTTGATTATAGCAACGGTAGTTATATACGGTTACAATATAATAGCCATTTCCCTCTTGAACAGCTAGACCGCCATGATTATTACTCTTAATCTTTTCGTACAACTTCTTGCCGTTAATATAGATGACAGTATAGTCGTTTGGAACCGTCCAACCGTTCGATATTCTACCATTTCTCGCAATATTACGCGGTCTAGAGCCAAATATTTCATAATTATGCGCACTCGGAGAGCAATCGCGCTTCAAGCATAAGCTAACTTGGACAGCATTACCGCCGCCCTGGTGTGTCAAGCCAGTTATTGCCATTGGCGATTGTTCACTATTTGGATCTACGCTCGCATTTACGTTAAAAACGTAGAGATTTCCAACTGGATAGTATGGTTCATCGGCCTGAGCAAAGAAAAGCGTAGCGCGCGCATTGCCATTACACGCCCATCTCACACCTCTGTCTCCTGTAGCACTTCCGCTCGCATCAGTACCTCCTACCTCCGAGAAGTCTTTATATGGTCCATAAGTGTCCGTATTGACGCGATATGTTCCATTTGCATCCCAACAGTTGTTATAGATTGCATTATTATAACTTGCTGCAGAGGCCGTTTCTGAAGATAACAAAAAGCTAGAACCAAGAGCCGCCAATGCGATTAGCGTGCAAGCTGTTATCTTTTTCCGAAAATTCATTAGCCCTCTCCTTTTTCACTATTATCAGCTCGTTCATTATATAAAGATTCATATTCTTGACTTTTATGCTTATCGCCTTTTCGACTATAAAGCTCCACTAAGAGCAATGCGGTGCGATCATTTTGTCTTAGTTCATCAGCTTCAAGTGCTATTTCTATTGCTAGGTCAATTTTCTCGTTATTAAAGACATTAACTATTGCACGAGCGTGAGCTATGCATAACTCTCCGCGAAGCTCATCGCCCTCTGTTTTATTATATGCATCATTAAAATACTCTTCGCCAGCATCGAATCCGTCTTCTTTATATTTCGTCGTAAGCTCATATAAGACAAGATTGGCGTAATTTTCTGGATTCTCATAAAAAACTTTGACTTCTTCTGCTTTTTTAGCCTTATCGACTTCACTTATGACAGTACTAATCAGCGCCGAGCCGCCGAGATAGACAGGATATGCAAGCGCAGCAACCAAAATAATGACAGAAATAATGATCGTGCGACGTTTGTTTTTGCCTTCCCAAAGTACAGCCTTCAAATGCGCGCGACGCTGAGCGCTAGCGATTTTACGAGCACGACGCTTCGAGTCGTTGGCAACGCGCTTAATAAAGCGACGCTTGGTTTGCTCGACTCTCGCTTGCTCTTCAGCCTCTTTCTTAGCACGAGTCTCGGCGCCTTCAACGCGCGTAAAAAGCTCTTTATTATCACGGCGTACAATATTTTTGGAGTCAAAATTAACATCATTCGACAAATTTTTATTTTCGTCAGAATTTGAGTCCATCTCCACCTCTCTTAGCCATATAAGTATAGTTCTATGTAGATTTTAACATAAACGTAAACGTAATACACAAAAAATCCGCAACTTTAGGCTACGGATTTTTCTAGTGTCTAACTACTTTTCGGACTTTTTGGTGCTCTTTTTTGCCGGAGCTTTAGTAGCTTTCTTGGTAGATTTTTTAGCGTTTGGCTTGTTAATCTCTGCTAGTTTATCAATCGTGCGCTCGACACGCATGCGATTCTTGATATTTGCTTTAACTTGAGGATCGTCAAGTTGCTTGGATGCCTCGGCGTCTTTTTTGTAAGCAGTTTTCATCTGCTCAACTTGTTCTTCGGCTTCGGCGTCAGAAATTTCAATGCCAAGTTCGTCGGCGAGCTTTTGAATGACAATACTGCCGAGAATGCGGCGTTTGGCGGCATCACGAACTTCACCTTCCCATTCTTCAAGCTTTTGCTTGCGGTGTTCGAGATATTCCTCGATAGTCGCGCCCTGAGCTTTGAGATTACGCATAATGTCTTCTTTCATGTGAGCGAATTGCTCTTCGACAAGCGTGGTTGGGGCTTCAGTCTTGGATGAGTCGATAAGCTTAGCAAGAAGTTCGTCTTTGTAACGCTCGTTGGCCTCAGAAGAAGCATGAGAGGTGAGGTTTTTGCGAATATCTTCGCGAAGTGCGGCGAGATTGTCGAAAGCGCCAGTTTTCTTGGCGAGTTCGTCGTCGATAGCTGGCTTAGCGCGCTCGTTGACTTGCTTGACAAGAACTTCAAATACTACTGGTTGGCCAGCGAGATCTTTAACATGATAATCCTTCGGGAAGGAAACTTTAAGATCTTTTTTGTCGCCAGAGGCAAGACCAACAACGCCTTCTTCGAAGCCTGGAATAAATTGACCAGAGCCAAGTACAAGCTTGAAATCTTTGGCGGTACCACCATCAAATGCGACGTCGTCTTTTTTGCCGACGAAATCAATGATAACCTCATCGCCCATCTTGGCGGCGCGTTTAACAACCTTGGACTCAGCGAAGCTTTCGGCAATGCGTTCTACGACGTCATCGACATCTTTTTCAGAAATCTCTGGCTCATCATATGTTGCGACAATTTTCTTGTAATCGCCAAGTTTTACTTCTGGCATAATATCCGCTTTAACAGTAATCTCCGCCATCTCGCCTGGAACGTATTTCGCGACCTCAACATGAGGAATCGAGATTGGCATCATATCAGTACCGTCAAATAGTTTTGGAATTGCAGTGCGAACGGCGATATCGAGAGTCTCGGAAGCGAGCTGGTTTGGGTCGACGTGCTGTTCGATAATATTTGCAGGGGCTTTGCCATTGCGGAAGCCAGGAATTTTGACGTCGCGCGCAAGGCGAGAAAGAGCCTTGATGCGAGCTGGCTCCAAGTCGTTCTTATCGAATTCAACGGTGAATTCTACAGAACTGGTGTTCTTTTTGCTAGAAATCTTCATAAGAAGATTATATCACATCTGTATAGGGGTGGAAAATCCTAGTGCTCAGATATAATTCCGTCGCCGTAGTCGATGCGAAAATGACGCAAAATATTGCGCGCATCGGCTTCCTGTTTAATGCCGGGATTAAAAATGTCAAAAGGATCAAATATTTGCTTAATGCGACCGTCGAGTTTTAATTGTTTGGCATCACGGTATTGATTAATGAAAATCGGCAAAAAACGCCCCTCAGAAGCATTGCCACATGCATTACCACCTAGCGTATAGACCATCTTAATATATTCACGCATAAATGAAACCATCTTGCGGCGACCTTCTGCGGTATTGATGGTATAGTTCGGGCGAACCGTAAAAGTATCGAATTCTGGACGACCATATATCGCCAGCGCAACACCGAGTTTATCCGACATACGCGTAACGGCATTTAGATAGCGAACCTGCGCCTCGCGCGGAATATATACACCATCGATAAGCGGTAAACGATAAATATTTTTAGCAGAATCGTTGAGATATGCGATTAGATTTTCGTTTAGGATATCAAAGTCATTATGATTATCCTTGTCTTCGATAATTAAGCGGTAATTTTTAAGTTCGGTTTTAATTTTGCGAAGCTTATGCTTGCGCCAAAGATTTGAGTCGTCTTTAATGGTAGCTGTAATAAGATAGCCATCATCAGACGCCTTGCGGAAGAACTTCGAAGTTTTGCCAGTATTTTCTACTTCATTGTATAGTTCAGTATCATAAACGAAGAGATCGGCAAGGTTGAGTTTTTGCAAAACATCGACGACTTTTACATAATCATTTGCGTTGCGGCAGACGACGGCTATACGAATTGGCTCGTCAAAGATGGGCTCTACTTTGAGAATAACCTCCGTGATAATACCGAGACTATTATCGGCGCCGCAAAATAACGGAACGAGACTGGCGGACTTGCTGGCGAAGTCTTTAATCCCAGCAAAGCCAGCTCGCGAATGTAGCGAATCTAACGCATCGACAACCTCACTATTCTCACGACAAAGCTCTGATATTTCATGGTAGATATCACCCTCGAAATTGTTGAGCTTGGTTTTCTTCTTGAGCGTAAGTTTATTTAACGGCTCAGCCTGGATCAGACTGCCGTCAGCCAATACAACTTCGGCGCAAGTAATCAGACTAGAAATAGTTTTCGGTCGAGTATTATCGTAAACCGAAGCATTTCGCGAAATTAAGTCGCCAATGGTCTCACTATCATCGCCGTAAATAACAAAATCTAAGCCTTGCAAGAGTAGGCTCTTGCGAAGCTCACCCAAAGTAACGCCAGTTTGAACGCGGACTAAACGCTGGATTGGGTCGATTTCCTGAATATGGTTCAGGCGCGCAAGGCTCATGATGAGCCCAGAACCGATATCGGAAGCATTCTTGCTAAGCCCCGCCCCACGAAGTGTGATTGGGAGCTGAATATTTTTCTGCGCAAGTTGATAACTAAAACGCGCCAAACGACGTACGTCGAGAGTGCTAATTGGCTCGGCAACCAAACGCGGGAAATATTTTAGCACTGAGCGATCAGTAGAATTAGCCGCCAAAATAGATGGCGCAGAATAGACTACGCCGTCAATATGACGATTCAGATATACTGCTAATCTGTTCATAGTCCACCCATAGTTATATATAGTTTAGCATAGAATAAAAAGCATAAGTGAAATGTTTTTACATTTTTTCTCAGAGCTCGACAGCGGAGCTGTATGCTCTTCGAAAAAGCATAAAAACATCCACGTGCCTTATATTTCTCGAAAAATACATAAAACATTCGCAGGCGCGATTCTGAAGATATTTGTCGCGATAGTAGAGATGTGATATAATACTTTTAACTCTCATGCGCGAGTGGTGAAATTGGTATACACGTATGCCTTAGGAGCATATGCCGTACGGCGTGCTGGTTCAAGTCCAGTCTCGCGCACCAGGTTTAGACGTCACTTTTGATACAAAATGGCGTGAGAAAAACTCCCGATTTT
>JBJFFO010000009.1:0-7381 GCA_051891815.1 Candidatus Nanosyncoccaceae bacterium | reverse complement strand
AAATACATGTATAATTAAGAAGGCGCGCATAAATTACTCAATAAGAGCTCCACTCGGATATTGATATGCGTGCCTTTTTGTTCCCGCTTTAATCTTCACAAGTGCTATCTCAAATTCGATACCATTGAAGCCGTAGCTTATCTTGAACATTTTGCGTTTCAAAATAGCCGTAGAATAGCCATGGAACTCTGGCGTATTCGTATTCGGAATCGGAGTACCACGGCCGTTTTTATCAACCTTTTTACTCTTTGTCATCTGATGAGTATTTCTCATCCAGCCTTTGTATCCTGCTAAACAAGCCAACCCGGTTATAGACAAATGCAAACGCTATCATTATTACCTCTGCACCAGTATCGAACAGTGTCAGCACGATGTATTCCCGGTCACCATTTGAGTGGTGCCTGATGCCAGCCACAAACAGAAAATGATTGACGCACTCGATGAAGCATTTAAGAAAGCCCCAAAGTTGTTCGTGGTTATTGCGGCAGACGAGGGCTAACTTCGCTGGCTCAAGGTTCTGGTACATGTAAGCTAGATGTGTTCAAGAGGCTGGAGAAGCAGGGCATGTCCTTACCTTGAACTTTATCAACTTTAGCTTTAGGGTTTTTCGCATTAGACAAATCCATACTTTTATCCCTCTTAAATTAGACAGTGAATCGTATTTTGGACTAGGTTTTAACGACCATGGCGTCAGAATTTTTAGTTTCTTTTTAGGCTTTTGTCAGAAAATACTATTATTATTAGCGAAAGGATTTCATGTTTAAAAATATGCTCATGCGTAGCTGGCTGTCGATTAAACGAAAGCTCGGCCGCACAATAATATTAACCCTAATCCTCTTTATGATGGCTAATCTTGTATTGGCCGTCATTACCATCAAAACCGCCGTATCAGCACAAATGAGCTATGCCAAAGCTACACTCGGCGGCACCGTCGCGATTCAGGCCGACATGAGTGCTATTCGCGAGTCGCAGCAATCCGAAATCGAAAATGGCGGCGACCGCAAACAATTGTTTAAAGAGATGTTACGCCCAGCCGTAGATATCGAAACCGCCGATGAAATCGCATCTTACTCTGAATACGTTAAAGATTATTCGTATGAAATCTCATCTTCCGCCAATGCTGGCGATTTGGAAACAGTCGAAAGTAACGGCAGCATACCTGATCGTCGTGGTTTTCCTGGCAGTAATAGTGCAGACTCCACCACGCTCAGTGCAGACCTCACTATCTCCGGCATTAATGCGTACGCTTATATTTCCGGTGTTCAAAACGAAAGTATGGAGATTAAAGATGGCACCTACTTCGATGAGAATTCCGAAAATCAGGTCATGATTTCTTATGAATTTGCTGAGCTCAACGGATTAAGCGTCAACGATAGTTTTACAATTAAAAATATCTACAATGAAGCCGATATTACTTTGACTATTATTGGCATCTATGATACTTCCGAATTTAACGCAAGTGCCAACACTTTATATATGAACACCGAAACGGCTTCGCAGTTCCTGAGCGAAGACGATTATAACGACGGAAACTACGATGTCAGTAATGTAAAATATTACATGCTAAATTCTGATAATGCTGAAGAATTCGTGGCCAAAATTCAAGATGATTTTCCTGATCTCGCCGAGAACAATCTTACCATCGCTGTCGATACGACTGAATACGACGCCATGTCCAGCTCAATCGAAAGCGTCGGAAGTTTCGCTACTACTATCTTGGTTATCGTTATCATAGCTGCAATTATTATTGTTACACTTATCGTGACAATTAATGTAAAAGATCGCCGTTATGAAATGGGTGTACTATTATCACTTGGCGCACATAAGAGCAATATTGTCGGCCAAATCATTACAGAATTACTTATCGTCGGCACAATTGGCTTCGTTCTCGCTTCCGTTTCTGGCACCTTCCTCGCCGATAAAATGAGCAATGCTATCCTAGAATCTCAAATCGCCTCATCGGCACAGCAGTCTGAGAAAAACTTTGGCCGTCCTGGCGCACAAGTTGGAGAAAATAGAGGCAACTCTTCGAATAGCTACGCTAACCCGCCAGCAGACATGCCAACTGAACCAGCTAATGGCGACACAAAGCCATCGCAACATGCTGCTAATAATCAAAGCGCTAAGGTTACACTCGACATTAATGCAACACCAATTGACTTCCTTTTACTATTCGTAACGGGGTACTTAGTTATCATTTTGGCGCTCATTCTGCCATCTATCAACGTCTTACGTTATCAGCCAAAAGAAATTCTTGCAGGGAAGGAATAGAAAATGAACTCACTTAAAGTCGAAAATATATCTTATAGTTACAAAAACGCCGCTGGCGAACAGCGAGTGCTGAATAACATTAGCGCCGAGTTTGTGGCCGGCAAAATGTATGCCATTATCGGCGAAAGCGGTTCTGGAAAAACAACCTTGCTATCACTAATCTCTGCGCTTGATAAATTGCAAGAAGGAGATATTAGCTATAATGGTAAAAATCTACGCGAAATCGGTGGCTCAGAATTTCGCCTCAAGTATGTAAATATTGTTTTTCAGTCATATAATCTTATTAAATATATGACTGCTCGCGAAAATGTCCAAATTGCCATCGATTTTGATAATCGCAAAGTCAATCCCGACCGTTACCTAAAACAAGTTGGATTAAGTAAAGAAGAAGGCGAACGGCTTATTGGTAAATTATCTGGCGGTCAGCAGCAACGCGTCGCCATCGCTCGTGCGATTGCTTCAAACTCTCCCATTATCATAGCAGATGAGCCAACCGGCAATCTTGATGAAGACACTGAAGAAAAAATTATTGAGTTATTCAAAAAACTTGCGCATGAACAGAATAAAATCGTCATTATCGTCACACACAGTAGACAAGTCGCTAATCATGCCGATCTAGTTTTACGACTTAGTAAAGGTAAATTAAACAAATCCTAGAGATTACTATGAAAAAAGAGAGCTATTGCTATTTCGGCCGCTATCATCGCAATCGTTACGCCTGCATCTATCATCACTGCTAAGCTTCTCGATACTAGCAGCGCTGCGCCAATTATAAGAAGTAGCGCTGAAGACTGGTCCAAAACAGCCACGGTTTCTGTCGAAACAGATGCTACCTTCGGAGGCAGCGCACCGCACTTGACCATTATGAATATTGCATTAGCGACACGGACAATCTCGATGATTGCGAATGGAAGATTGTCTCCGTAGGAACTGTCCGCATCCGCAATTTCGGTACGTCCTACGTCTGGCTTCGTGGCGTCTCGAAATACGGCGTCATCAGTGATGTTTCTGATTATGTTCTTACGCGTATAGACCGTACTAAGCCAGATGCCAGCGCTGAGGCTACAGCGGCTACTACAAGCATTACTGTCGTTGTCGCAGCAACTGACGACAGTGGCATTAAAAGCTACGAATACTCCATTGACAACTCCGACTACGTTTCCGACGGCGCCAGCCATACCTTTGATGGCCTTTGTGCCGGTACGACTTACAGTGTTAAGATTAAGATTACTGATTTAGCTGGCAATATTAAATATCTCAGTTATACTCAGAATACTAATAGTAGTGCTATTTCAACCAGAAGCGCACATTCTTCTAATAACGGTGATATTCGTTCCAGTCAAAAGCCAAACGGCAATGGAAAAAATTCAAGCCCTGATTCTAGCAAGCCAAGCAGTCACCCTTCGCGTAATTTAGAAAATGAGGACAACGAGCTTGTCAACGATACTGAGGTTGACGATCGCTCGACTGAGTCGACCGTAGAAAGCGATGATAATACTAAGGGCACTGATGAACTAACTAATGATGACATAACGGACAGCGAATCGGAAGATGTTGAGAATAACGACAAGCTTGTTGATGAAGATATTGTCTATTGACACCCATATGATGCAAAGGATATAGCCATACAAGGCTTTTACGGAAGTTATAATAGCTCAGTGATCCGCTTATAAGATGGCACTCGCTTTATCATTTTGGGTGGTGTATTAGCAAAATGATGCACCATTTTCTCACATATAATAAAAACCCTGGACTTAGTAAGTAGGACGGCTCAGACGGACGTGGAATGTATTTTTATCAAATAATCTTAGACTAAATGATTAAAAGATAACCACTGTTCGCATTTTAAGTTTAGTCGCGGAATTGTCATAAACAGAAAAAATGCCGCCAGCATTACTGACGGCTAATTGATGATTACTTATACGCATCTGAACTTGTTTACATACTCACCCGTGGCGGCTATCAATAACACTAAGCAAGTATACAGCATTATAGCTGCAATGAACATCGCTATGCCGTAACCGGAGATTACTGCCACTATAACAAAGATGACGGATACAATAAAGCATATTATGCTCTCCCTCATTTCCTTGTATTCAGTTTCAGCCTCCGATCTAGTCAACCGAGTGAATCTCGGAATCTCCAATGGACAAGTTTCGCCATTAGCCTCAAGCATATCGCAGAGTCTGCTAACGCAATAGTCGCCAATCGGATCGCCGGCAAAGGCATCGGACAAGAATCCTAACGCAATAAAAATGCTTATTAAACCTGGCACCGGATAATACAGTGCGAAAATTATGCTTGCGTAGAAAGCGGTAATCAGTAACAGTTTTTTCATAATGAACCCCTCCTTGGGAAATGCTGGTTAGGCGGCAAGCATAAATACTGCCGCAGGAATAACAGAGCTCTATAAAATAAAGCGCTTTTATTCCTGCGGCAGGACAAATAATCATCTTAATTTGCAAGAGTATTCCGTACTCTTGTCTTATATACTAGCACATTTGTTCTTTTTTGTCAAATTTGGTCAACTATCATATCTAATAAAGAAGCTTAGTATTGTGTATCTATCGAGTAATTTTGTCGTTCATCTTGAATCCACTTTGAAATTTGCAGTACAATAAATGTTTCCCATTTGACAAAAATCCCCTTTTAAAATAAACTTAAGCTAAATAGTAAATAAGTAAAGAAGGGTCAGTGAAAAAAACAAAATATCTTCTCATTGCATTAGTTCTCGCTTTAGCGGGGGGTGCTCTCTTGCTAGGCGATGAGACTAGGGCATTGAGCACTTACAAGAATATCCGCGAACTTAAAACCGGCGATATCATTTACTACGATAACTCAGGCACCAACTGGGATGAAGTCCGAGTTTATCTTTTCAGCAAAAATGGCGGCAGTGAACGCTTCGATTGGAATAGTCGTCCAACCATGACGCGGATTGGCGAAACTGATGTCTACAAATATGAGATCACTAATGACCTTAATATTGAGAATTATAAGGACGATCATGTAATTTTCTCGAATAATGCTGGCAATCAAACCATCGATCTTGGCTTCATTGAAACCGGCTACGCCTATCTCGTTGATAGTGAAGAAAATGGTAAGGCAAGGGGATATTGGTATGTTTACGATAAGAGCGAACTTGTTAGCTTAATTCGCTCCGCCAAAGAATATGAAGCCTATTCAGATTACTTATCAAGTGCTAGTTATGATGAACTTGCTACTCAAATCAGGAATGCTGAGGGTGTCGTAAATTCTGAAGTTAGAGTCAAAACCAACCCTAACGGTAGCGGCTTCTACACTGATTTCGACATTGCACTAGAAGATCTAGAGAAATCCATTAATGATCTTGAAATTGATACCGGAAAACTAGAAGAAATACTAGATAGCGACGAAATTGCCGACATTGATCGCGATAAATATACCGACGACAGCCTCAAAGATCTCGATGATGCAATTGAGAGGGCAAAAGATATTCTCGATAATCCAGATTCGACTTTAGAAGATATTAAAAATGCCGCTGATGACGTCCTTGAGGTAATCGGTAATTTAGAAGAGAAAGCTCCTATAGATACTAACGAGAAAACTCCAGAAGATTCAACCCCAGCAAACCCAAGCACACGCGATAATATTGAAGTCGCAGCTGCCGGAATTGGTATCTCTTCAGCTGTTGGATATGCGCTATACATTGTTGCCAAACAACGCAGATAAATTTGCTTATAATTACGAGCAATCCGGCGAACACAAGCCGGATTGTTTTTTGTAGGTCTTATATATCCACACGTCAAAGTTGTTCGTAATGATAAGATATTAGTTGAAAAGATTGGAGGAATTCATATGCCATTATTAACCGAAGGTGCATTCGTGCATAATATCCAAGATTATCCATATGAAGTAGAGGCTACATATCATTTAAAATATTTCATTAGTTCTGCACTAATTACAATAGACCTTATATTAAATCCAGAAGATCAATTAATTGAAAGGTTTGAAAATAGTGCTCGCTACTATCGTTATCACTTGGATCATTTGTTCTATTTACTTGGGCAGATAAATGACCGCTTAATCTATAAGCCTGGGCGTGATGCTGCTTTAAACATAATAAAGCAAGAACACGTCAATCTAAATAGAAATAACTATCGTTTTTCTGAGCAGGAATTTCCAATAATAAGTAATAAGGCTCCCAGAAACCTCATAGAGCATCTCGATGAAAGAAATCTAACAACATTAACCGGTAAACGAGGTGTCGGCGGTTTTAATGTCATTCACCCTGACAGCGATCCGGACATGATAGCATCCATCAAGAGTAATAGGGCTCTATATCCATATAATTTAGACCTTGTAGAAAGAAAAGTGCTTTTCTTTAACGCTCAAGAAAAAGACTCCAGTTTAAGACAATTTGATATCGATATTAATGAACTAAGGTCCGAACTCGTCAAGCTTAGCCATAACGTCGACACACTTAGTGATTTACTATGCTGAGTTTTAGATTATAGAATATGCCATAAGCGGTCAATAGGACGCAGTAGAGGATCAGAATCGTCGCGAGAAAAAACGAGTCGCTAATGCGTATGGAATAAAATAGACATAAAAATAAGCTCGCTTTGCTGCGAGCCTATTTTTATAGCATCTTCTTCAATTTTCTAATTAGCTTATGACGCCTCCATATTGCCTCAATCCACCAACCTATTTTCTCGAGCATATCGAGTCTCCCGATTAATTGTAGAAACAAGATAACCCATATAAGAAAACATTAAAAGCATGAGTTTGATGTTTTTATACTTTTATATCGGCACTCCTAAAAATCGATCTGCAACAGAATTGAGCCGAGAAGTTTCACGCGAGTAAAAGACCGTCGAGTCTAATTCGACGGTCTAAAATCATCTTGCATTTATTCCATTCACGAAAGCTAGATAGCAGGCGAAGTCTCCGATGGCTTTGCGGTTATACGAATCATCTTCTTCATAGCCGAGTTCGTCGCGCCATACGGCGGCTTTGCCGTTCTTTTTCAAATAGCGCGCCAGCATATTAAAATGTATGATCACGGAGTTGTGGCAGGAAGTCCTGCCGGAGTCCTGCTCGTTTTTCTCCTCACGGCTAAGCAGCGGCCAAT
>JBJFFO010000008.1:0-1605 GCA_051891815.1 Candidatus Nanosyncoccaceae bacterium | reverse complement strand
GTCGGGCGGATTAGGGACTTTCACCCTTTGAAACATGCGCCCGCTGGGCGCACCAAAAAGCAGAAGGCTCCATATGATCCTTCTGCTTTTATTTTATGATGATTTTTTCAGTTTTCGATTTAGCTTATAACGTCCCCACAATGCATGTATCCACCACTTTATCTTCTCGAACATAGCGAGTCTCCTGTTTAACTGTAGATACAAGATAGCTCATATCGAAAATCGATAAAAGCATGAGTTCAATATTATTAGGCTGACACGCCTAGATACCGCTCTGCGACGGAATTAAGCTGTGCAGATATCTCCGAGAAATCGCAATTAAGATCCAGCGTTCCAACGCCAATAGTATTACCAGACATTCTATATGTATTGCTCGGTTGAGTCATCTCATCAGTCTTTGCATACAAGAGCATTCCAGAGACCGTCTTCTCAGGATCGTTCAATTCTGCAGTCTTGTTTTTCACGTAAGTAAAGATCTGATATAAGTTTCCGGAGTGAACCGAATATGCATCGTACTGCACCTGCATATTGTGGGCATAGTACTTCGCATCAATGATTAGGACTTTATTGCCATACTCGAGCATAACATCGCTTTGCATGATAGGAATGGTGTCCACATCTTATATTATACACTTAACCATTCTCATACTTCTGGACGGCATCTTTATATAGATTCTCGCTTTCGTCGATAAAACGGTTCTTATTATCAAGTAGCTCTTTGAACTTTCTATACAAACCGCTATATATAATTTTATGTGCTTCATTCTGGATAATGGCATCTTTATATTCATCCATCTCAAATTCAGCACTCGGATCAGTAGCAAAATCCAATAATCTCAGAATATCCTCTTTCCGAATTTCGTGAATCTCCTGCATTGTATTATCAGCGGCGAGGAAGTAACCTTTGCCGTTTTCAATCTTTAAGTAGATCATAGTCATGCTTCCTTTCGTTATATGTTGTCTCACCAGCTTCAAGGCAATCCAGAATGACCTGGAAATTCTTTATCGACTTGCCTGAGAAGGATGTTAATTCTTTACTACTTGGCAAGCCGTAATATCGTTCATAGGTCACATCATCACCAATTACTATCAACAAACTCTATAGCGCCGATATGGATGCCGAAGAGGCCGAGAAATTTGTCGCCGAGGAAGCTGCTAAGACTGGCATTACGGATCCAAAAAACTTCGAAGAAAAAGGCCTCTCGCTAGTCGGCGAAAAGCTCTATACTGCATTTCTAAAAGGCTACACCGAGAAACAGTGGAATACTAGCGCCACTAATCTTTCCGCTGAGATTTTGAAGCGCATTCCAGTTCGCTTCTCACACGATAATCGCTACTTTATTACCGCTAAGCATCAGGGCATTCCAAAAGAGGGCTATACTAAGATGGTTGCAAATATTCTCGATAACGATCTAATTGAGGTCTGCACAAATACTTCCTTCCAAGATATTGAGTCGGAGATTTCTGCCGATGCAAAGATTATCTACTGCGGCCAAATCGATCAATTCATGAACTATGAGCTCGGCGTCTTGCCGTGGCGTAGTCTACGCTTTGAGGAAGTTCGCACCGAAGAAACGCTCGGCGAAGCCGTAATCAATGAAGCTG
>JBJFFO010000007.1:0-1643 GCA_051891815.1 Candidatus Nanosyncoccaceae bacterium | reverse complement strand
CTATAAAATCCCTCTATTAGGCGTAATATCTAGGCCGGCGGCTTCGACAAGCTGTCGGTCTTTCTTCATCACTTCTGCCGAAAGCCATTCCCGATCTACTCTCACCGTGCGGAACCGACTGAGGCTTCGCACCATGTCCATCGGCGCATGACGGTTGTTGAGTCCTGCCATTTTGAGTCGCTCGCTCAAGTCGTAGTACCACTGCAACGCAATCATGCAGATGAATGTCCATGCCTCCAGCGATTTCTCGTCTTGCATATATGAATGATCGGCATCGATGACGTTCTTAAATGCGTCAATCGCCTGCTCGACGTCGCCGCGAGTCTTATAGTCCAAGTAAACATGTTCGGCGTCTTTGCCCGATGTTGACATCAGAGCTAACGTACCGAACTGTAGAGATTTGGCTTTATAGCCATCCATTGTATATTCTTCCATGTCCGGGTCGAAAACTCGGCGCATATAGTCTTCCGACTCATCGCTGCGGTGCGCTTCGTCAAGGTAGAGAAACACCTCGTGTCCATCAATTTCAAAGCGTTTCCACCATATCGGTTTTTTGTGATATAGGAAAGCCCCATCAGCGCCTTCGTTAGTCCGTGAGGCAAATATGCTGTAATCCAGCCCTTTAGTAGAGCGTTTCAGCGACATGGTGAACTTTATCCCCAACTCATCGAGTTGAGCTATATTGGCAGCTGACTGAAATCCCTTATCAATAATGGCAACGCCATCGCGTATCCCTGAATCGGCAAGACACACCTTAAATGCGCTGACATCCTTTATGCAGCCGGGCAGCAGCCGATAATAGACGGGAAGATGCTTGGCGCAGTTGAATATCCACATGATATTTATCGCCGTATCAAACGTGCCTCGCTTGGTTTTAGTCAGCTGCGGATAGCCCATACAGCGCGATGCCGAAAGCTGGTCAGTGCCATCGAAGATAATATTGTCCTGCGGGTCAATATAACTGCGCATAAACTCAAGAATTTTGTCACGGCGAGCACCCAAATCGTGAAGAAAGCCGGACAATGCATTGGCAGACAATCCACGGTCGCCAATCTTCGTCGACAGATAACTGTCGGCAAAGTCTCCTGCTACGCGACGCATCGGCGACTGAAAACGCAACCTGCAGTAAACCAATGCAATAATCCGCGACCAATCCTCCGGAAAAATTCGCTTGAGCCGGTCAATACAGTCGCTATGCTTCGAGAGAATATAATCCGAGAGCCCAAGTTCCTTTACTTCTCCGATTTTCGGTTCGGCAATCTTTGCCGGCTTTCCCTCTTTAAGTTCCGCAATCTCACGTTCCATTATCCGCTTGCGCGACTCCTTGAAGCCACCAGCTTCGGTTATCGAACCCAGATATTTGCCCGTAATCTTGCGAGCTCGTTTTTTCTCCTTGTCATAAACACTCGAGCACTCGTACAATTTGTAGAGTGAATCGTTCACGCGACGAAGTTCAGTTCCGGGGCGACGGAATTTAACTGCCCAATCAGGATGTGCCATATTCTTTATATATTACGCTAAGACGTAATACAAAGTTACGACAATTATTTGAATATGCAAAATTATTTGCCTAAAAATCAAGCATCGTGGCGAAAAAATCGCCCCGATGCCTATGTATTACGCCGTTTTAAGGGATTTTATAG
>JBJFFO010000006.1:0-9185 GCA_051891815.1 Candidatus Nanosyncoccaceae bacterium | reverse complement strand
GCGAAATAGTCGTAAAATATAGTTCTGGTATCTCGACATATGAATTAGCCAAAGAATATGGCTGTCATCGCCGCACAATAAGCGATAACCTCAAAAAGCGAGGAATCAAAGTAACTAACCAACTTATGGAACGTAAAGGCGTTGTAGAATTAGTTATGCAAATGTACTCAGAATACTACAAACCAGCCGATATAGCCAAAGCTGTCGGGATTAATGTCGACTCAGTACGAAAAATCCTAAAAGAGAATAACGTGTATATTCGGAAAAGCTGGGAGTATCCGAGGAAATAAGATAGTTAAAGTCCTGTCATTCAGACTGTCTTATGACGTCACCCTTGATACAAGAAAATCCTTCGCACGGCTTATTTTTCGATTAGCTACTTCCATGACATATAAATCAAACGCACCAACTTTTTCTCATTATAGACTATGACTATTTTTCGCACCAATTTTAGATAGGCGCGTAACGAGGATGCCAGAATAAGTCTACGACATGCTATTCAATAAAAAGAGCTATTCACCTTGATTATTTCTCGTCTCAGAATTTACAAAGCCCCGTTTTGCCATAGCTTCGTCGAATCTCTTATTCATATAAAATAAATTCGCAATCGCTCCGAGCCAACAGTAGTTGAGCGTTATTAGTTTTCGATACAATATCTTTTTCACCTCAATCATCTATTTTATAGATTAAACAAAATAAAAGAATACTTATGAAGACTACATTAATTCGGGTGGATGCAGGTATTAATACCTGCGGTCAAAAAATCGCATAAAACATGAAAAATATTGTATAATCTAAACATAAACTGTATAACGCAAATCGAAGTGGAGGAATATGAATCCAAATGATACGGATGGGCATCAAGTTGGAAATGGTCTAGGTACGCAACAACCTAATACTTTTACGCCAAATCCAGGCGAATCTTTTGACGCGCCACAAGCGCCAATTATTTCCTCCTCCCCTGATCCTGAAGATAAAAAAGAGAACTCTATTACGCGTGCTTTTGGCGGTCGCTCACGTGCCTCCAAAATTGCCGCCCAAGCGCCAGTTCAGCCATCCAACTTGCGCCAAAATGCCCCAGAATTCTTCCAACAAGGCATGCAACAGCAAGACATTATCCTAAATAACGCCGCAGAAAAAAGAGCTAAAAGCAAAAAAGGATTGTTAATTGGTGGAATTATTGGCGGAGTAGCATTACTAGCGATAGCCACCATAGTCGTCATATCGGTAGCCATAACTAGTAATAATAAGCCGTATCCAGATGGTCTACCTGTCGCTAACGCAAAGGATATCTTTACTGACAAAAACATTGAGGCAATTGACAGTCTAGAAACCACTATCGCTAACATGCCGCAAACCGCTATGTATATTAAGCCGGGCGTTGATATCTCAAAAAATTACAAATCCACGATAGGGTCCCTCCAAAATTTAGTAGACACTTACGAAAAGGTTTATAACGAGCTGCTTAATTATGAGGCAATTCAATACAGCGAAGAATCGGCGCAATACTTCGCTGACGCAAAAGAAAAAATGGCAAAAATGCTACCAATATATAAAGAAATTGTAGAGCGTTATAAATTAGTCCTAACCGCAATGAGTGGCGAGGCAAGTCTAGATACTTTATCATCCCTACCTGGGTATGATAAAAAAATCAAGGAAGACTTAGATGTCGTAGCTCAATTCACGAACCTAAATAAAACCTACCAAAAAATGAATT
Source organism: Candidatus Nanosyncoccaceae bacterium (assembly GCA_051891815.1). Lineage (GTDB taxonomy): Bacteria > Patescibacteriota > Saccharimonadia > Saccharimonadales > Saccharimonadaceae > UBA2834. Next base: position 7,468 of record JBJFFO010000006.1, on the reverse strand, counting down.
GCACGGTCGAAGAACGTACCACTCCAGGAACTCAGTGTTATATTATTAAACATCAACTCATCGAACTCGAAAATAACACCAGTAGCGCTTCTAGGGTAGATCTTCGCAAGATGATTTTGGCAGACAGCCTTAAGGAGATCAACCCAGATGAATATAAAGTCAGATCCGCATTAAACAACATCAAGTCCATTACTAATAATCTTGAGGGTCAAGAATGAAATTAACTCCAATAATCAGTCATAACAAGACGAGGAGGATTATCGTATTCGCCTTATCTATTTTGGTACCACTTGCAACCGTAATTTCTCTAGCCCAGTCGGCATTCGCGCTAGAGTCGTCTCCAATTACAACGAACAATATTAAATCAGATTTCGATAATGCTGCGCGCGCAGAACACGCCGCATTTAAGCTCTATCAGTGTCTTTCCGGAGATGGCGGAGATTTAATTAACGGTGGATGGTTAGCGTCTTACAATGGCGATGGGTATGACTATAGTACAACATTTGGCGGCGAGGGAGGACTGTTTTATCACGAAAGCTGGAATATTTTCGACGGCTCAGCAGACGTTGGGCTGAGCTCACTATCTGCAGGGCGCTGGCTCGAGCAAAAAGTCCAAGGGGAATTCGATGATGGAAAAATTGATTGTGGAGACAATAATGATCATATCATAGATGTATTTGCGGCCCTTATTGGAAAAACTCGCAAAGAAGTCTTCTGTAACGGCCAAGCGCCTGGAGTCCTTCAAAACGCTGATGGTGGAGCTTGTGGCGACAGCAGCTCAGAGTATACAATTAATCCAGATTGGCAGTCACATTTAGCCGAGCTATATAATGGCTATATTAGTGACAAATCGGGCTATCCGGTTACATGGGAAGTACTATCTGGAAACAGCTTTTTATATTCAGAAGTGGATGGCTATTATTTGTATTCTCAAGACATCGAAGCCGGATGCGGCGGAAGTCTTAGCGTTACTAAGACCGATTCCGAAGAACCATCTCGTGCGCATTCACCTACTCCATTAAAGAGACTAGATGACTATGGAAATACTACTTATGAATGGTTCGCTGGTAATGGCGGTAAAGCACTATCAGAATCTGGATTTGTTGCGAAAGCCGACGGTTGGACTTGTCAGCAATACATTGAGCGCGCAAACGACGACGAGCTATTCGGAAAATTTAGAGATATTATTCTAGAAAAAATAAAAGCCGGATGCTACGATGCACGCAAAAAACAAGTCGAAGAAGCTCAAGCTAAATTCGACGAGAAGAAGCCAGACATGTCTGAAGACGACATTACTGCCGACCAAGCCATCCTCGATACCGCAAATGGACTAATATCAGATTACGAAAATGGCAATAAAGATGCCTTAGTCGAACAATATAAAGACGATGAAGGAAACACCGGCGACGGTCTTATGTGTAAGGCTATAGATGGTCTCGATAACGTAATTATGGCAGCCTATGATGTGCCGGACGACTTAGCATCCGACGAATCTGATGTAACCTGCTTTACGGCAGGAGGTTCACTTGGTTGGATTTTGTGCCCAATCCTCGATTTTACAACCGAGGCAGTAGATACGTTATACAATAGTGTTATTGAGCCATATCTAGTCATGGATGCAACTCTATTTACTAGTGGATCCGGAGACAAAACATATGAGGCGTGGCAGACATTCCAAGGAATAGCTAACATCTGTTTCGTTATTCTGTTCATATTCGTGATATTCTCGCAAATTACCGGTGTCGGTATCGATAATTATGGAATCAAGAAAATCCTACCAAAGCTTATTACTGCAGCATTACTAATTAACCTTTCCTATATCATCTGCGAAATAGCGATAGATGTATCGAATATTGTTGGATCTGGCATTAAGAGCATATTTGATGGATTAATATCCGACGTGTCTATAAGCGAAATCACCGTAGAGAATGGGACAAAAGCAAGCTTTGGCGCTACGGCTATTACTGGTGGCGCTGCGCTGCTAGCCGTAATAGTTGGAGCAGTAGCATTATATACAAATGGTGCAGCTATCCTAATTCCACTATTCATTGCAGCAATATCGGTATTAGTATCTATCTTCTTCCTTTTTGTCTTGCTTTCTCTACGAAAAGCTGCTGTTATTATTCTCGTAGTAGTATCGCCACTTGCATTAGGATGTTATATGTTGCCGAATACAAAAAAGATCTTTGATAAATGGTTTAAGGCATTACAAGGTATGCTACTTCTATATCCAATCGCCGGAGCATTAGTCGGTGGCGGTAACTATGTGTCAAAGATTCTGCTTTCTACTGGCAATGGTACTGCCGACTTCTTCTTCGCATTATCTGCGATGATTATAGGTATTGTTCCAATCTTCTTCATTCCGAGCTTACTCAAGTCATCGTTTGCTGCGATTGGAAACATTGGAGCGAAACTCTCTGCAATGGGTGGACGTTTCGGCAGAAACCTTGGTGGGCGCGTCGACCGCAGTGGTGCAGCAAACAGCATTCGCGAATTTCAAAACCGCAGAAATACGGGAATAAAGATGGACAAAGACGGAAATATCAAATATAACTGGCGTGGCAGACTTCAGAATAAAATGCCTCATACTAGATCAGGAAAACAGAAAATCGATGCAGCCAGAATTGCAGCAACAGATGATCTACTTCGAAGACAAAAAGCAGGTAGTATGTTAGGAACGGAAGGCTTGGCTCGTATGTCGGCAAGGACACTATCAGCACGCAATCGCGAGGATGCACAAGATGTTCAGGATGAAATTGCAAAGATGTCGTCAGAGGGCATAAACGATACAGCTAGGATTGCAGATGAGCTAGCAAATATGGCAAGTAGCGCCCAGGATGGCGACACTGCAAGTATTCGCTTTAAAGCTATGGCTACCGAATTAGCGGGTCGCGGCGGAGAAGGCAAAAAAGCTCTTGCAAAGATAATGCGCCAAGGTGGTGCAGGCGCTAAGATGCTTGCCGATTACGCAACCACGGGCGATAACAATGTTCTGTCTGCAATTGGCGACAAAGATGCTTATGCGCAGCAATATGCTCGATCTCTAGCTTCCGGAGCTACAAGCGAAGGTGATTTTAATACATGGCTTAATGGAGATTCCGGCCACGTTGATTCCGATAAGAACAAGATGAGCAACCTTCAATTTGTCACTGATTCAGTTCTTGACGATAATGAGAGGCTCATGTCTCAGAGCGGCGATGCTGTAGATAATGCACTTAGCGCAAAAGATGCTTCTACCGGAGAAAGCATGATCGGCGAAAATCGTGCCGAGGGCATACTTTCGGATCCTGCGCTCGTCAAAAATAAGCCAAAGAATGCCGCAAAAGTCAAAAAAGCACTATTGCCTCATGGCGTAACAGTAGAAAAAGGTGTTACGTATAGCGTAACAAAACTAAATATTGCTACAGGCAAAAACGAAACGGTATCAATCACCGGTCGCAGAATGGAAGACGGCACATTTATTGCAGCAGATGGTACAAATTACACGGCACAAAATCTAGTTGATATGAAAGCTACAAAGGTAAATTAATTTATGGCATGGGGAAGAAAGAGTAATCTCGACCAGCCTAGCGGGTATCGCCCCGCTAGGGATGGCGAGACGCCGCATATGACACTCAATGGCGTACCATATGTGAAAGAAGATTCTCTTGACGATGGTATGTTTGATGCTGGTGATGTCGGAGATAAGCACTATCGCGATACGTTTGATATTGCTAGTCGCAAAAGGAGTCAAGTAGGCGACCTTCTGCGTAGTAGTGAGGTCGGGGAGAAGCTGAGCAGTAGCAAGTCCGAGACTGGTAGAAATGCGCTTACCAATCAGCGCGACATGGAAGAATCTACTGCCCAGGAAAGAGCCGGCAGTAGCTTTATAAATGCAGTTCGCGGAAAATCAAAAGCATCAAACGACGGCAAAAATAAGCGAGGCTTGCTCAAAAAAGGCGGACCAGTGCTCGCAATTCTCGCTATGCTATGCGGTTTTGGCGGCATTTCTATCGTCGGACAAGCAGCGCTGCCAGTTTCACTAATGAACAATTTAATCGACAAGTTCGATTCTATTTCGGTTAGTAATAACCGTCGCACTAAATCATTCCTAAAGCATCAGACATCAACAAGTTCACGCACTGTCGGCGCCAATGGCGAAGTAAATAACTACGTTAAAAAACGCGCGAAGATGTTCTCGGTATTTACCGGAAATTCTGACAACTACTTCAAATTGACAAAACGCCAGGAACAGAAGTTGAAAAAACAAGGCATCACGATTTCCGCCGACGGCAACGGCAACCAAGTTATGAACTTCACTAATTCTAAAGGTGAAAAGATGATCATCGTTGCCGACCCTAATCAAGCCGATGCCGCAAATGGGCGTTACTTTATCGACGACGCATATAATAGCGATCCAGATTTTCGCTCTAGTTATTTTGAGGGCGCAAAAACCTGGCGTGGCGCAGTCGGCGCATGGTTCGACAAGAAGACGACGCAATTACTAGACTTTTTAGGCCTAAAACGAAATAATCTCGAGAAATTTAAGCAAGGAGAAGATGGAGATAGCTCGCGCGAAAAATTCCAAGACACCGTTGCGGATGTAGCCGGCGATGATGGCATAAATGGAAAGATTAGAAATCAAGAAGGCGAATGGGATGACGATCCAGACGGTGATCCAAATAGCGATGATGGCGGATATGAGCGAAACGATAATGGCGACGGCGTAAAGACTAATAAGAATGACGACTCATACTCAGCGAAAGATAAAGAGTCCTCGAAAGCCGCTACGGAAAGTGCTGTAACTAAAAAAGTAGATGCTCTCCTTGGTAAAGCAAACCAAGGAGTTGACATACTTTGCACTGCTTCGGAAGTAATCGGAGGTATTTCTGCAGTAGCACTAATATACCAAATGGCTCAAACTCTGAAAGTTGCATCAGTATTCTTTGAAGGTATTCAAAAAGGCCAAGTAGAAAGTAGTGAGATATCTCCAATGAACGAAATCGGAAATCTTCTAACTACTCGAAAAGCAGCCGAGTATGAAATCTCTGATATCAATGGGACAACACTAACGCCGAGTCAAAATCTAAGCGGTAGCGAAAAAATAGCCACAAAAACAGTTGAAAGTAATAAATCAGCAATGGAGTCTGCTGCCGTAAGTGGCCTCTATGGTAACTATATACCATCAGCAGGGGATGCGGGGCTTCAGACCTTTAGCTTATCAAAATGGCTACTATCTATGGGGAAATCTTTAGGTCTTAGTGCAGGCGCCTTTAAAACATGCACCTATGCGAGATTAGCAGGAGCTGCTGTTAGTGCAGCAGTCGATACCTATGAACTCGTCTCTTGTTTATTACCGCCAGTAGCCGGCTGTCTTGGAGGACTCTTAGCTGAATTTGGCAAGCAGCTAGGTAAAGTTGCGTGGGAAATAGCCAAGAATGCAATAAAGGGAGTCGTTATATCAGCCATGATCCCATTTTTCGGCAATATGCTAGCAAGGAGTCTTGCGACAAAAGCGTTCGGGGAAGACTTAGGGAATAGTCTTGTATCCGGGGCAAATTTATACATGGGTAGGAACCATCAATATTCAGGAGGATCAATAGCCGATAAAAAGGGCTATCTGGCATATTTAAACGAACAAGACGCAGTGCTAGCCGAAAAAGCACAATATGAGAGAGAGAATCTAAGCCCATTCGACATGACGTCTAAATATACGATGATGGGGAGTATATATAATAAAATAGTGCCAATAGCGACTCAAACTGCGTCAATCACTGGAGGCATAAAAAATATACTCGGAGTCGTAGGGGCATCGCTCAAATCGTTACTTCCAGCAGCATCTGCTGCTAGCAATGCTATAACCGTAGACGAAATCGCCACATATACTTCCGATAACTGCAAAGACATAGATAGTATAGGCGGGCTAGCCGATGAATTTTGTAATCCACTCTTCATTACGGACGTTAGTACTATAGAGGACGATCCGGCACAAATCATATATGACGTAGACCAAAACTCTGGGCTTTTCGGCGATAACTTTGAAGACTCTGAAGGAGATACTCCAGTAATTAAAGACGATAGCCCGCTCTCGAAATATATCCTATATTGCGGAGAGCGCGAGTCGCCATTCGGTATCGTTGACCAAAACATTTCCAATAGTGTTCAGGGTATAACTACAGGGTCTTCAATTGGAGATGGCCTAGTTGGCGCAATTCCTATTGTTGGAGATATCGTTGACGGTCTCAACTCCACTTCGGCGCTAACAAACTTTTCATATATCTCCGGCGAGGCCTGCGTAACTAACAATACGGCCGGAACGATATCTGTCCCAGATTGGAAAACGGCTAAAAAATATCAGCGCTTTATCGAAGATCAACGACTCGCAGAGTCGGCGGGACTAATTGAAAAATCAGCAGTAGCAGTCTATCTTGATGACTACTATAAAGAGCATCCGAAGGATAACTCATACGAGGGCATTCTAGCACGATATACTGGTATGACCAAAGAAAATGTTATTGCTGTCCTCGATGCAATAGAACACTTAGAATTTTTGGCCAGCTATGAACCTAACGGATACGCACCATATCATTACATTATAGAAGATGACTCTATAGCATTAGTTATTAAAAACGACACATTAAATATTAATAAAGACATTCTCGGCAAGCGAAGTATTAATACTGACAAGAAACTCATTCGTAACTTTGCTTGCTAAAGAAAAGCCTCCGACGTAAAGCCGGAGGTGATTTAATTTTAGGGAAGCTCATACGTCATCTGTTGCTCATTATAATAACTTAGAAGATGCTCACCTAACGGAGGTGACGATAGATCTTGTTTGATATTCTCGCATCCATACGCAGTTAGAACTATTAGGTCTAGCGTAAAGCCATATAATGAATCACTTTTTGACACATATTCGCCGCACGCAGATGAACCCGAGGAGTATTTTATGATATATAATCTTTCACTCTCTCGATCAACATCGCTAAGGCTATCATCTGTATAGGCTATCACGTTGAAGTTTACATCCGAGACATTCCCCGCAACAAGGAAAGGCGACCTAAGTCTGTATCTGCCAGTAGTATACTTGCCGTCGTATACGCCAAGGTCCTTCTTCATTCCGCCGAAGTCGAACGTCTTCGCATCTTCGTCGATGTAGTCCCAGACATTTGTCTTGCAGTGAAACTCCTCTCCAAGAACTTCGTAGATATAATACCCATCCTTTATTTCAGGGTTGCGATTGTCTACGACGGTTTCTGTGTTGCTGCCTCCGTTCTCGGGTTCAGCGTTGACATTTTCTCCAGGCTCAGTATTCATAACCTCGCCGTTTCCGTCTTCAGAACCGGTTGCTCCCGCGTTCTGCTCGCCTTGCTGCCCGCAGCCCGTAAGAGCCAGGGCGAACACCATGAGTACTGCTAAAATCCCTAATAAACCTTTCTTCTTCATGATATCATCCCTCCTTTTTTGATTCTGAAGAAGTCCTCAAAAT
>JBJFFO010000005.1:0-2130 GCA_051891815.1 Candidatus Nanosyncoccaceae bacterium | reverse complement strand
GTCTGCGTGGTCGATTAGCTTAGAACAAATCTGTTTCTCCGCATATGAAATGGAGCAGCTACAGCTCGGGCGTACCGAGGACGAGATTATGGCGAGTGAGTTTATGTCCTGGCAAGCACATAACGGCTATGTGATCCCTGAGTAGCAATTTAAATACCCAGTCAATTTGGCTGGGTATTTTTCTACACTGCGAAGTTTTTAATCTTGCGATCTTCGATATAATAGTTATTTACACCAAGTGTATATTCGGCGTTATCTTCTGAATTTACATGGAATCGATATAGCTTCTGTGCCTCTTGTTTGAGTATTGGAGCTTTATTGGTCGGGTCGTAATCGACGACCTTTGCAAGATAATCTAGCTTATCTAGATAGGCTACGACCTGCTCTTTAGTTAAACCGGAGCGGCGAGCGAGGATGCCCTCATATGAGTTATCTAGCGGGTGCTTTTCGTAATATTCTTCTAGATAAGCCGTAACAGAGGATTTCTCGATAAGCCCCATATTCTCAAGGAGACGCTGATACGCAAAAAATCCTAAATTCCTACCCTTTTGTGTGGGGACAAAGTCCCTTTCTGCAAATATAATATTGAACAAGGACAAACGTCACATAATGCAGATATGGCGTAAATTCTGAAATGCGGATATTTATCAGCTTATGTACAGGAGGAGACAACCATATGAAGAAGAAAAAATTATTAGGGATTTTAGCAGTACTCATGGTGTTCGCCCTGGCTCTTACAGGCTGCGGGCAGAACGGCGAGCAGAACGCGGGAGCAACCGGTCCTGGAGACAACAGCACAGAGGTCTCTGACGGAGATGAGAATCCTACGGTCGGGAAGCCGGAAGACATTGGCGAGAAGCCAGACGGAAGCGATGTCGTAGAACTTAGGCAGTGGTATTATGCTCGCGATAAAGCCTACATCGAGACTGTCAAAAAGGACGAGTCCGGCTACTATCACTACAAAGTTGGCGACAAGGAACTTGCCTGCAAGACGAACGTTTGGGACTTTATTGAGCCAAAGGAAGGGCTTCGAGGCACCTACTATGTTTGGAATTTCGAAGATATGGCAACCGAAATCGGTCTATATCCGTCTGATGTTGAAACGCAGTATGCTATGGCAGCAAAGACGGATCCTAGCAATGAACGCTGGGATTTTACTTTAAATTGCGGAGAGGCATTTGAAAATCCGTACGGGCAGACCGTAGTTCAATATGTAGGTAAGTCCGCATACTTGAAAAACGATGAGGCAATATACTGCCTATCATCCATGACTAGATGGGCGGTTAGCTTGGAGCAGATTTGTTTTGCGGCCTACAAAATGGAGCAATTAGAACTTGGGCGTACAAGCCCGCAGATTATGGAGGAAGACTTCGAAGACTGGTATATTGGCCACAATTATATTATTCCCTAAGACATCTTAAAATACCCAGCCGGCAGGCTGGGTATTTTCTTATCTATACCGCAAAGTTTCTAATGCGACGATCATCAAGATAAATATCTCTAACGCCAAGATAGTATTCATTATCATCCGACTCTACATGCAATTCAAATGATTCTTCCGCCTCGGATTTCATAATCGGGGCTTTCCCGGCAGGGTTATAATCCATTATCTTAGCTAAGTAATCTAGCTTATCCAAATAGGCGACAACTTGGTCCTTAGTTAAACCGGAGCGGCGAGCAAGTATTCCCTCATACGAGTTATCTAATGGATGCTCTTCGTAATACTTATCTAAATATGCGGTTACGGATGATTTTTCAACTAGGCCCATATTTTCGAGCAGGCGCTGATCCTCGATAAAGCGCTGATATTTAGGAAAAAACACTACACCTACCCTTTTGTGTGGGGACAAAGTCGGCTTTTTCATGCTATAATATGTTTATCCTGTTCTAACTGTATCCATCGGCTAGAACCATCTTCTGTAAGGGGGGATAGAATGGGCGAGCGTAAAAAATCCATAATCCGGCTTTTTGCGGCAGCGGCGCTGCTGTTTGCAGTCTCCGGATACCGGCAGCTTAGCATGCGGTACTTGCCGGAGGATTTTCTGCGGCCATATCTTGTCTGGGCTGTTTATATGCTCCTGCTTCTTCGCTGGCAGTATACCATCACGACGAAAATTACGCAGAAAGCTA
>JBJFFO010000004.1:0-2793 GCA_051891815.1 Candidatus Nanosyncoccaceae bacterium | reverse complement strand
GAGGATTATGATACTTCTACAGAAACATCAACAGAGTCCATTAAAGAACCGGAAGCTCCTGTTATGCCAGAAGGCAACTTTGAATCAGCGGAAGCTACGGAAGAAGTTACAGACGAACAATCGGGGAAAACTCCTCTTCCGGAAGAGACCGAGCCAAAGAAAATCGTAATTGAGCTTCCAAACTCTTACCTCAATGAAGCCGAACTTGGCAGAGTCAGAGCGATTGTTGCCAGTAAAGCATCCGTTCTCAAAAAAGCTCTTGAAGCCGATGATCTATCTATCGAGCGCAAAGAGGATAAAATTTGTTTTCCGTGGTTCACTGATCATGGGATTGATGGAGAAGCAAAAGCCTATATGCAGCTTATATCTGGCATTGCAAAACGAGCAAAAATGCTCACCCGGGTTACAGCTACAGAAAGCCCGTCAGACAATGATAAATTCACGATGAGGCTCTTTCTTGTATCCTTGAACTTCAAGGGCGCAGAGTATGCATTTGCTCGTAAATTCCTGCTCCGCAACCTAACTGGAAACAGTAGTTGGCGAACCGAAGACGCGAAAGCTCGACACGATGCACGTAAGATCCAACAGGAAATCGAGGCTCCAGAAGTAACTATCGAGAAGTCATTTGAAGGAGGTAAAAACTATGCAGAACTTTCCTAGTAAAAATACGATTGAAAAACTGCGAGAAATGTATCCTATCGGAACACGAGTGGAACTCGTTTCTATGAATGATCCTTTTACTAAGCTAATGCCCGGCGAGCAAGGAACTGTTCAATTTGTTGACGATATCGGAACGGTTTTCGTCAACTGGGACTGTGGTTCCGGCCTCGGTGTCGCTTATGGTGAGGATGTAATCCGCAAAATCTAGCAACATATATACTTACTTACTTAAGCCAGCCCTGCTTATGGGCTGGCTGCTCCAAAAATAACCATAAAATATTACTTTATTTTACTTGATGTGATGCCCCTTCAGAGGTATCATGGGACAAACTATAAGAAGGAGGTAACGCTTATGAGTAATACCGCAATGGCAAATACGGCGCAGGCTCTTATGGATTCAATGACGCCAAAATTTGCCGTATCATATCTTCGCGTATCTACTCGCGGACAGGCCGAGCGAGGCGGTGGACACGATGAAGGCTTTTCGATTCCCGCCCAACGTGAGGCCAATAAGAAAAAAGCCCTGTCTATGGGCGCAATGGTGGGCAAGGAATTTGTCGACCGTGGCGCATCCGCTAAATCCGCCGATCGCCCACAACTTCAAGCTATGCTTGAATATGTAAAAGAGAATGCCGATCGCGTAGATTACGTAATCGTACATAAGGTCGATCGTCTCGCTCGTAATCGTGACGATGACAGCGACATTATGCGCGTATTGCGTGAGTGCGGCGTTCAACTTGTATCTGCATCAGAAAGTATTGATGATACACCTGCTGGTATGTTGTTGCATGGCATCATGAGTTCAATCGCAGAGTTTTACTCGCAAAATCTTGCCACCGAAGTCAAGAAAGGTATGGGCGAAAAAATCAAAGGAGGCGGCACAGTCGGTCGAGCTCCGATTGGCTATCAAAATATCCGTCTTGTCGACGATAAAGGACGTGAGGAGCGTACCGTCATCACAGATCCGGAACGTGCACCATTGATTAAGTTGGCTTTTGAAGAATATGCTACTGGAAATTGGACTGTTGCAGATTTGGCTGATCACTTGGCGGCCTGTGGGCTCAATACTCGATCAACGCCTAAAATCTCCTCTCAGCCCGTTACGCTCAAAACACTCCATAAGGTTCTCGTAAACCCCTATTATAAAGGCGTTGTAAAATATAAGGGCATTGAGTATCCTGGAAGCCACGAAGCGCTTGTAGATACCGAAACCTGGGACAAGGTTCAAGCGATACTTGCATCGAGGATTAACGGCACTCGCAATCTTAAACATCCCCACTTTCTGAAAGGAAGCATTTACTGCGCATACTGTGGTGAACGAATGATGGTGAGCAACGAAAAGAAAAAAGATGGCACCATATATCCATATTTTGTATGCAGTGGCCGTCATAGTAAACGTAGAAAAGATTGTACAACAAAGGCCGTTCTGATAGACGTCGTAGAGAAAGAGATTGAAAAAATCTACGAAGCATACCAGCTTCCACCGGAAGTTCGAATTCTGCTGGAATCTTGCATACAAGAGATAATCTCCACAGAAAGAGCAAAATATGATGCTGAGCTGGATGGACTTAAAGGCGAAAAAGCCAAGCTTGAAAACAAGCGAAAAAAACTTCTTGAAGCTCATTACTGCGATGCGATTCCATTAGACCTTCTTAAATCCGAACAGCAGAGAATTGCAAAAGAATTGGCAAGCATTGAGCATGAAATCAAAATGCACGATACCACCTTTGAGCAAATAACCGAAAATCTTAAGAGAGCACTAGATATTGTAGAGAATTGCGGTGAGGCATATAAAAACGCCAGTGACACAATTAAAAAGCTGATGAATCAAGCAATATTCGAGAAGTTCTATATTAGTAACGACGCAGATATGGAATTTAAGGTAGATGCAGAATTTAAGCCACCTTTCGACCAGATTCTTGAACCGGTTAAAGATGATATTATACGAATTAATAGATTAGCACAGGATTGCTCAAGCAAGCTGAGCTATTATATAGACATAGCAAAAGACCACATCCAGAAAATCTTTGGATGTGGTCTTTATACCATAAATAATTCCACGAATATGTCAACTTACTCGAACGGCTCAAATTTTTTTAGCCATAATAGTTCGAGTAAGGTACTTTTGGTGGA
>JBJFFO010000003.1:362293-734667 GCA_051891815.1 Candidatus Nanosyncoccaceae bacterium | reverse complement strand
GCCGTGTACCAGACCGGTACGCACGGTTCTGTGGGAGGTCGGCTGGCTAAATAATAGCCAGCCTCCTACCCGATTTGTATCTTATGAAGCCATTAACGGAAAAAGAACAGAGAGGCAAAAAATTGAAGAACTTAACCGATATAGTTTTAGAGAGGCATCGCAGGCCTTGAGTTCTTTGGGTAGTAGTTTGGCGGAGTATATGGCTGGACATATAACTTTAACCAAAACTAAAGACGGTTACGTTACCTATGACGAACTCCTTGCAGAGTTGAGAAAAATGTTTGGAGTAAGAAAATAAATAATGGGGATAAAAACAGGCAGGAGTCATGAATATATCTTGCCTGTTTTTTTGAGATGCGTAATGCTTAGGTTACGCATCCAGTATATTAGAAGCCCGATATACCATTACTTATGTTAATGTCATAATAAAAAGCAAGTGCCTTACTTTAAATTCAAGCATAAAGAACTACAGATTAAGCTAGCGCCTTTCCTGGTTTCTTTATAGAATAACGGAGCAATAAAACATGTAACGACTTCGGTAATTACTGTCGCTAATGCTGCCCCATTGATACCCATAATTGGAATCAGTATTGCGTTCATTCCAATGTTTACAACGACACCATACGCAGCAAACCTCTTTGCATAACTGCTTAGATTCTCTGAAATTAACCATATGTTTCTAGCCGCTCCAAGTTGCGAAAGCGGCATAAACCATACTAATATCTGCAAGGTTGTCACTGCATCTGAATAATCTTCTCCAAAAACTACATTTATAAGTAATGGTCCGCAGAGCGTTATAATGGCGGCAACGAATGAGCAGCCCCAAAACACGATAAAATATGTTTGTTTTAGCCTAATGAGATAATTATTTTTAGACTGCTTAAGAGAAAAAATAATTGTCTTAGCTGAACTTATTATTGCTTCAGGAACAAATGACCATATAGTACATAATTTTAATGCGGCCGAATACAATCCAAGGCTCCTGCTACCAAGCATACTCCCTATCATGATCTTATCGATTTGCGTATATATTAATACAAGCAATCCGGATATAATAAAGTGTCGACTTTGATCAATTATCCTTTTAGCCCATTTTTTATCAAAACTAAGCCTCGGGCCATTTTTTTTCTTATATAAAACAAGTTCCACGCCTGCGATTAATGCAAAATCAATTACATTCGATACAGCAAACCAAGTAACATCTTTATTAGTTATGAGTAAAAAAGCTTTATATGAAGAAACGATAAAATAAGAAATCGCTTTAGCGATAGAAACGTATTTTGATTCCAGCCTAGATTGGAACCATGATTCTGGTACGGCTAGTGCCTGAAAAATTAAAGAAAATGCTTGAAGTACTGTAGTTACGATAATGAGAGGAGAATCATTCTCTAATACTAAAACTAAAATAATTATAAGGAGTATCGATAAAAACGAAGAAGCCAAACGCAAAATAGCGGAGGTTCCTAAAATCGCCCCTTCGATATTGCGATGTTTTAGCAACTCATTTACAAGTATATTATCAATACCGAGTTTCGTAATAACTGCAAAAAAACTTACTATAGTTGCGCCATAATCAAGCACTCCAAAATTAGCCGGTCCTAGATACCTTGAGGTAAGGATCGTTAGAATAAAGCTTACTAAGGCTTGAAAAATCCTTTCGCTAATAATCCATAAGCTATTGCGAAAACTTTTCTTATGAACAAGAGAACGAACTTTTTGCAGCATATAAAATTATTTTTATAGTGTTTTTATAATTTGCGACGCCAAATAGACGCATTCTGAACATCTTGCCTAATATAGTCTTAGCTTTTTTCATGTCTCCTCTACTAATATAACAGTTACATTCTCTATTCAGGAAATTGTGTTCTATTCGTTTAATCTGATTTTTAGAAAAGCTTTTATAATATTTTCTACACTCATCCTGATAACTTTTAATTTGCTCAATAAAACGATCGTCGTTTTTCGTTATACCATTTCCGGGCAAATGCAGGTAAAATCTCGTTAATGCTTCGGGAACGGCAACTATAGAATAACCATTTCCTAGTACTTTCAGCATGAGCATTAAATCTTGCTGACTTTTAATATCGTCAAATAGCCCAATTTTTAATAGCATCTTTCTGTCGCATAGCCAGGTAGATGTTGGTGCAGTAAAATGCATAATATGGCCATATAAGGTGTTTTTTCTATTTCTAGTTTTTTTAACAAATCTCTTTCTATTGCTGACCGATATAGGTCGAAGATAGCAATAAACTAAAGCTATGTTTTTATTTTTTCTCATTTGTTCCATAAGAGCGACCTGCCTACTTATCTTAGAAGGCAAAAACTCATCATCGTCATCAAGAAAAGCAACATACTTACCTTTTGCTGTACGTATTCCAATATTTCTGCTTTCCGCACCACCAACATTTTTTTGATTTTTGATATACTTCACTCTTGGATATTTTTTCATAATCTCTGATGTCTTCTTTCGGGCATTGAGATTCTTCGCATTATCATCGACTACGACTATTTCTATATTACTGTAGCTCTGTGAATATACACTCCTAATAGCGCGCTCTATTGTATGTGGCCTATTGTATGTTGGAATAATAACAGAAACCAAAGGAAGTTTTTTTACTGGGATAAAATCCTTATACCAATTCAAGACATATAAAGGCAAAATGAACGCACAAACAGAATAGCTCATCGAGTAGTAATAGCTAAACGGTAATTTGGTCTCAAATAATCCATAGACCACTAAAGATGACAGATAGGCTAGAAATATTGAGCTAATTATATTGTCGTATACTGATAATTTCCTAATAATAACAAAAGAGTAAATAAGAAAAATAGCGTAACTGACTATTCCCACAATTCCAAACATTATTAAAACGCTTAAATACGAATTATGAAATCCCGAATAACTATATGTATTTTCATAATCCTCTAGAGCCTTTTCGGGTCCACTTCCAATGATCCAATTATTATTTATGAAATATTTTAAACCGTATCCATAAATGTCGTCTCTATGAGTACTAAAACTATCTAACCTCAGAATATTTCCTAGTATATAATCTCTTGACCACGGAATAATAAATATACTTGCTGCGAATACTAAAAGAAGAACTAATACGACTGCAAATTTCTTTCGTATCCGTTTACTATTATAAGAAAGTACAAAAAAAGTCAGGAATGCAAATAATGCACTCACTAAGATTGCTCCTCGCGATAAAGTCAATAAAAGATTTAGTATAAACAGAATAAGACAGGCCAAGAATCTAAAGAGTTTTCTCTTATTCTTTTCTTTATCTAAATAAAAAAGCATGATCTGTGCAAAAATGGAGGTAAACATGAAAGAACCAAATTTATTTCTATTATCAAAAAATGATTGGAATCTTACCTGATAAGAATTCGTAATGGTAAATATCTTCAACATCTCAGACCAATTGATAACTATGTTGTATATACACGATATAATGCCAAGCAATACAATGACTTTTAGTACCAAACGAACATTTTTAGGAGACAAAGCTTCATGCTTCCCAAGACCCATAAAAATAACGATGAATAAAAGTGGAATAATTGCATTTTTAATAAAGACGGAAGAGAAAAGATCTAATCTCGTAGACAGAAAGGCAAAAAACACAATGAGTGCGCAAGCAATCAATAGTATCTTCTTAATATTACTCAATATAAATTGTTTTTCATTACGGGCCAAAGTACATGCGAGCGTGATTAGAATAACTAAATAAGTCCCAGCATGTATAACTTTCCATAAAGTAGATGAGAAAAAACTATTAGTAGAAATGCAACTCAAAAAAGCAACAAAAATTAAAATTATTAAAGCATGCGCGATATTAAATTTAGCAAAAAAACTATTTCGCATCATTAGCTCCTTTGAATGCTATTAAGACGGAATCCCAAAACGAAATATTATCGCAATAAACCTTGCGATGCCTAAAAAAAGTAACTAGAATAAATAGTTTATAGAAGAATGGGTTTATGGCATACATGAGGGCTCCTGTATCGAAAAAATATTTCTCATTATATGAGTTAAACCAACTTGAGTTGTTGCAATCCAGAACACCCACGTTGATATTAGATGTATATACCTTTAGCTGTTTTTTTAAGCAATCCATAATAAAGATACTATCCTCACCATGAGAATACTTACTTGCTCCATACAATAATGAAAAGAATATATTCTTTTTAATTACCTTATCTCTTCTAATAGCAAAGCGGCAAGTTCCATACCTTTGACTATTCCACCAATGGACTCTTTTCCGTTTCGTTGCGTTAATTGCGCCTTTGCGGCCATTCGTACATTTTACATCATAGTTCACAATTATAAAGTCACTCTCGGGTTTTCTATCGAACTCTTCAATAATTTTTTGCTCATAATCATCTACTAATATCGCGTCATCATCAGCGAATAGAACTACATCTGCATTTGAACGCATCAGCGCGTTGTTGCGACTAATGCCAATGCCTTTTTCCGCAAAACTCCATACCCTTATATTGTGCCCCTTAAAACTAAAAGATTCAAAACTAGTGTGGTCTGTTTGGTTAATAATTATCGCGTCAGAACTTACATTCATTTTGTTTACTAATGAACGCGGGTCGGCATTCATAGTAGATATTAATAATTCTAACCTCATGCACTTTTCCTTGTTCTTATTGTTATATTTCCCAAATATACGAACACATTAGAAACTACCAGAAGAAAGGACACAACTGGCGAAAAACCATTATGCCTACGGTGCAATTTATAATGGTACTTAATTAAAGAAAATTTGCTTCCAGATGAGAGGCCATGGTTACTTTTTCTGTAAGATGCAAGTATCCCAGGAACCTTTTTTGCTAATCTTATCTCTTTTAACGCCGAACACCATAATGCGTAGTCATTTCTTTTTTGTAGCAAAACAACTGGTATTCTCTTTAGGAATCTACTTTCGACCATTACCGTTAAGCATCCAATAGAGTCGCCACGCAACATTCGCATATAACTGACTTTTCTAGGCGCAACCCTTATCTTGCCCGTTTCGCTTCCGTCTTCATTAATTAACTCATAATCAGAATAGGAAAACGAAACATTGTTATCTCGCATAAACTTTACTTGTCTATATAATTTATCTTTTTTCCAGAGATCATCCGAATCTAAAAAGGCTATATATTCACCTTTAGACTTTTTAATTCCGATATACCGCGCATATCCTGCCCCACATTTAGAACCAAGATTTACAATTTTTAATTTGTTGCAATTATTTTTATATTTCTCCAAAATTTTTTGCGTAGAAATATCAACGTGATCGCTCACGACAATGATTTCATAATTATCATACTCTTGGGCAATTATCGAATCTAGGGTTTCTGCGATAGTTTCGCTACTAAAGTGAGCAGGAACAATGACGCTAACTAGAGGCTCGTCAATCGTAGTATTCATGCCTATATTATATATCAAAGATAATTGTGCTAGAATATTTTTAACATAATTTAAAATAATGCAGGATAAATAATGAAAATTGCAGTCGCAGGAGCAGGATACGTTGGACTCAGTCTAGCCGTATTGCTATCACAAGATTCGGAAACGTACGTAGTAGATATAGATCCGGATAAAATTGAGAAAATAAATCAAAAGAAATCTCCTATTAAAGATGCATATATTGAGGATTATTTAAAAAATAAACCCTTAAAGTTAAAAGCGACTTTAGATTGGAGGGACGCTTTTAGAGAAGCAGACTACGTCATAATCGCGACTCCGACAAATTATATAGAAGACGATAACTACTTCGATACAAGCGCCGTAGAAGATATCATCGACAAAGTTCTTTCTATCCCTGACAATAACGCCACAATTGTTATTAAGTCTACCATCCCAATCGGATATACTGAAAAAATTCGCGTCAGATATGGTATAGACAATATATTCTTTTCTCCTGAATTCCTCAGAGAAGGAAAAGCGCTCTACGATAACCTTTATCCATCCAGAATCGTAATTGGAGCAAAAAGCGAATCTGCTCATCTCTTTGCTAAATTATTGACGGACGCTGCCGAGAAAACGCCAATAGATGTCATGTTCATCGGAAGCACCGAAGCAGAAGCAGTAAAACTCTTTTCAAATACATACCTTGCGATGCGAATTTCTTATTTTAATGAACTTGATACTTATGCGGAACTAAATAATCTGAACTCTAAAGAAATAATAGAAAGTGTATGTCTAGATCCGCGTATAGGCAATTACTACAATAATCCTTCCTTTGGATATGGCGGTTATTGTCTTCCTAAAGACACAAAACAGCTATTGGCAAATTTTAATAATATATCTCAAAAGATGATTTCAGCCACCGTGGAGGCAAATAGCTCAAGAAAAAAACATATTGTAAATATGATAATTCAGCGAAATCCACATAAAGTGGGCATATACAGATTGACAATGAAGTCCGAGTCGGATAATTTCCGTTCAAGTGCCATAATAGATATTCTTGATTATCTTGAAAAAAATAACCTAGAATGTCTAATATACGAACCAGAATATAGAGATAATGTATTCCATGAGGCGAAGGTGCAAAATGATCTAAATATATTCTTAGACGAATGTGATCTGATCATCGCAAATCGCATGACTAATGAGCTGATGTCTGTACGCAATAAAGTATATACGCGCGATTTGTTTGGCCTAAATTAATATCAACATACATTCATTGTTGGTTATGATAGTTGCTTCGCAAATTTTCGTATCGCGGAAATAATTATAAAACATCAATAATAAATATGCCTCATAGAGAAAGGAGTACGAATGGCGACAAGAAGGAAAACTAACCATAAAGCTTCACCACGCAAAGCCAAAGCTATCGATGGTCTTTCCGCGCCAAAGAATAAAGTAGCTAGCACGAAAACCGCTACAGCTACGATTGCCGCAGCAAAATCCAACAAAAAACCTACAACCAACCCCCCGGTCATTCCTGCTAAAAAAGTTCAAATTCATGGCGAAACTAATATTCTCAAAGAGATCGATCGCCTTGAAGCTCTAGAAGTCAAAGAGCAAGAATATCACGGAGATATCCTTGCTGAAAGCGCCGAGCTTGAGCAGAAAGTTAAGCAAGAAAAACAAAAGCAATATAAGCCAAAAGTTAAGCCCACTAAAAAGAAGAGCAACAAGCTCCTCTCAAAGATTCTTCGCGCTATCATCATTTTAGTCGAAGCCATCTCTGCTAGCGTTCTCGCCTACTTTGTCGTCCGCACCAACGTACTTATGGATTGGCAAAATATTGCACTCGGTATAGTGCTTGCCGGCCTCCTTGCGCTCACATCTTTCAAACTCATTCGCAAGAAAACTCACAAAGCCCCACGCATTCTATTCGGCATCCTCGCTATCATGCTGACCGCCATCTATATCTTGGGAGCCAACTATTTTGGCAAGACTATCGGTTTCTTGCAAAATATTACCACGGCTCTAGAATACGAGACCCAGGAATACTCCGTCCTCGCCCTCAAAGAAAGCGGTTTTGGGAAGATCGAAGACCTTAAGGACAAGACTATTGGCTTCCAGCAAAACAACCCTAATCTCGAACTCGCCAAGAGTGCTCTAGCAGAGAAAATATCCCACGAGTCCAAGGAAGAATCCGATCTTGCCAATCTCATGGTCGACCTCGTGGATAACAAAGTCTCTGGCATCGTTCTGGCTAGCACCTATCTAGAAACTCTCAAAGAAAACCAAAAAGAATTCTACCGCTCTACTAAAGTCATCTATACTTACGAAATCAAATACAAGAAAACTGCCGATACTAATAAAGCCAAGGTTACTGAGGAGCCGTTCATCGTATATATTAGCGGTAGTGACTCTCGCAATAAACTTTCTAATGCTGACCGTAGCGATGTTAATATGCTCGCCGTTGTCAACCCAAGCACTAACAAAATCCTTCTCGTCTCCGTTCCGCGCGACTATTATGTTCAGCTCCATGGCACGACGGGGAATAAAGACAAGCTTACCCACGCCGGCATTTATGGCATTGATATGAGTAAATATACTCTCCAAGACCTCTTCGGTGTCACTATTAACTATACAGCCAAGGTTGGCTTTACGGGTGTAGAAAAAGTCGTCGATGCTCTCGGTGGTATTGATATAAATAGCGACACTAATTTTATCGCTAGAGCCAACAGAAATTGTCGTATCTATAAGGGCGCCCAACACGTAAATGGGCAGTGTGCATTAGCTTATGCTCGCGAACGCTACGCATACGCCACTGGCGACCGCCACCGCGTCAAAAACCAACAAGAGGTTCTTAGTGCTATTATTAAAAAGGCAACTCAGCCGCAATACCTAATCCGTTACACTGACATTCTCGCCTCACTCGAAGGTTCCTTTATCACATCTCTCAGCTACGACGAAATTACTAGCTTCGCCAAGCTCCAACTTAATACTATGAAGGGTTTGAAAATCGAAAGTATTAGCGTGGATGGTAAAGGCGCCATGCTCCCAACCTATAGCATGGGTAGCCAGCCGCTCTCTGTCATGATTCCGGATCAGACTACGGTCGACACCGCTAAGGAGAAAATTAATATAATACTTGAAGGAAAATAATAAAAATAATGAAAGCTACTTTTAAAATAAAAGCATGTTGGTTGTTTGGCCAGAGAGCTTAAGAAATATCTAAGTATATATGCACCATGTATAAAAATAAGGGGAGAGTTACCTCCCCTTATTTTTATCCCTCATAATCCCACCAATGAATACGACGGGCATCAAAACAGGAATAGATTTCGAAGACTAAGATAACTTAAAGGCTCAAACTTTATATTATAAGAATCTGATTCATAAGAATCCAAATTGGTCTTTCGTTGGTATATACATAGAGTCCGGGCGTTCCGCTACGAACGTCGAAGGTCGCCCAGTTCTAAGAGAGCTTCTCGCAGATGCGTATGCAGGACTTATTGATTTAGTTCTCGTAAAATCCATATCCCGACTTTCTAGGAATACCGTAGATTTACTCATCGTAGTGCGAGAGCTGAAACGAATTGGCGTCGAAGTATTTTTCGAGAAGGAATCGCTATCATCTTTCGATCCAAAGTGCGAGATGCTTTTATCTATTCTTGCCTCACTAGCCCAAGAGGAAAGCCATAACCTTTCCGAGAATATTAAGTGGGGCATCCTTCGCAAGATGGAGAAGGGAGATTGCGCCCTACCCTATGCCAGATTCTTAGGCTACAGAAAAGGCCGGGATGGACGGCCTGAAATTATCCCAAAGGAAGCTCGAGTGGTGCAACGAATTTATTGGCTATATCTAAACGGTGTGCCTATTAACCGCATTGCCACTATCCTCACCAAGAAGAAAACTCCTGCTCCTGGAGGTGGAGACAGATGGCATTGGAGCACAGTTTACAACATCCTCACAAACGAGAAATATGCGGGCGATGCCCTGCTTCAGAAAACTTATACACCAAATTTCTTGACCCATAAATCTATGGTAAACAATAGAACTATTCGACAATACTATGTTGAAAATTCCCATCCAGCAATCGTCGACAAGGAAACCTGGAAACTGGTGCAAAAGAAAATTACAGCCGAGCATAAAAGGAAAACTGGTGCATAAATGGCGCGCCGCACGGCAAAATGAAAGTTCAAAAAGCCATGACGGGCGCTATTTGATGTATCATAGGTGACGTCATAAGACAGGTTTAGACGTCACAATGGAGATATTTATCATTTGACGTTAGTGAAAAGCATCCCTATTTATAGGGGTGTTTTTCTTTTTATGACTTTCCCTCACCGAAGGAATTTATTATTGATCAATAATCCAAGCAATTAGGTATTGACGCGATCTTGAGACTAATTCCTACCGCACCAAGGCTCACCCACTCCTCACACCATCTCACCATAGCTCATCCATAAAAAATCGGACAGTTTCTGCTGTCCGATTTTTTGTTAAAAGTATTGGGTTACTAAATTATTTAATTGCTGCTTTATACCATTAAAGTCACAGTCTAAGTCCAAACTTTTTACGCCAATAGTATTACCACTCATTGAATACCTCCGATCGGGCTGAATGGAATCATCAGTTTTGGCATATAGTAGCAATCCAGAGACTTCCTTGTCTGATCCAGCTTCTAATGATTTATTCTTCGTATATGTAAATATTTGATACAGGTTTCCCGAATGTATAGATCGAGAATCATATTGAATCTGAAGATTATGAGAATAATACTTAGCGTCAATAATCAAAATCTTATCTCTATACTCAAGAACAACGTCGCTTTGCATAACTGGCAACATATCAAAGTAGCCGTCGTCGATTTGCCAAGGAATCTGAGGCGAGCTGGTTTTTATGTCTGGGAATTCTTTACGGTAGTACTCGAGTATGAATTTTTCGTACAGACGATGCATATGTTGATCGTCCAAGAAATCCATAAGTTTCGTGGAGCCATCCGCTTGAGTTTGCAATAAGCCCTTTATGACAAGATAGCAGATAGATATCAGCATTCGATAGGTTTGGTTATTACGATTATATCTTTGATGCCAATCGATCGAATTGATGTCTAGAGTATCGACATCGGCGAAATAGACTAGTAGACGCCTAAGTTCTTTTTTGCGCGAAATGCTGATATTGGAACGTAGGAGAAGCCCCATTGTAGTTTTGAGGATTTGATTCATGTACGAATTCGTCGAAAACTCGTCAAAGCAGCAATACATTTGGCGCCTTAAAATAGTCTGCTCTTTTATGGACTGAGTTATGTCAATTTTGCCGCGAAGCGACGATATGGCCTCATCACGTTCAAGATAATCTTTATTGAGACCTTGCTTAATCTGGCTAGATACACCCTTTATTAGTATCGCAGAGCACAAATCGGCGACATTTTCAAAGTCCTCAGTTTCTATCTTCTTATATCCTTGCGAATTGAGCGTTCTGAAGGCGTAGGCAAGCATATAAAATATGTTCTTGATAGGTATCAATTAATCGCTCTCCTTAGATTGTCGGCCCAGGTTTTTACCTTGCTCGGTTCGTCAAACCAATATTCTTCGAGAAGTGGAATGATTTCGAATTCAACAATTTCAGATAAGGTCTGATCCGTGGCTGCTTTTAGGTTACAGAAGTAGCTATGACCGATACGGAAACCTTCGCCGAGTGATTCGTCGGACGCTATTTCATCATTCAGCGAGCGGATAGCCATGATTAGACGATCGAATTTTTCGCTTGCGAGGCTTCGCTGATAATCACTAAAGCCTTTCGTATTGAAGCCTGGCGCCATCTTATAGAACGCAAAGCGGCGGCGAAGAGCATAATCAAGAAGCGCTAAGCTACGATCGGCAGTATTCATCATTCCGATAATATATACATTCTTTGGAACAGAGAATTTCTCGTTTGAATATAAGAGCTGCAAACCAATGCCGCGTTTGTCATTCTCAATAAGCATAAAGAGCTCACCAAAGATTTTACTTAGGTTGCCGCGATTGATTTCGTCAATAATAAAGAAGTAGTCATTTTCGATATCGTCTTGCGCCTTCTTGCAGAAACTGTAGAATGCGCCAGCCTTTCGCTCAAATCCATTTTCTGTCGGGCGATATCCCATAATAAAATCTTCGTAAGAGTAGCTTTGATGGAATTGAACCATCATTACGCGATCTTTATTCTTTTCGCCCATCATAGAATAGGCAAGCCTCTGTGCGGCAAAAGTCTTTCCTACGCCCGGTGCGCCCTGTAGGATAACGTTTTTCTTATTTCGCAATAACGATACGAGCGTAGCATAGTCTTCGGCCTCCATATAGACCTCATCGAGGAACTGTCCCTCATCATATGCAGGATATACAATTTCTTGTTCTTCGGCATCGTCTTCTATTTCATTTCCAAATAGTGCATTGAGCTTTTCGACATATTCCGTATATTGAGTGATATCAGTTAGCGCCTTCATGACGGCCTGACCTGGATGCTCCCATTCGCCCTTGTGCGTCCATTTTACTTTACGAACATTTTTGAAATTAGGCTGATTTTCGTCATAGTAATAATCAGATTCGACAACACCGCGACCTACTATCTGATGCATTCCCTTCTTTACGAATACTATATCGCCCGGTTTCATTTCATTGGCGAATTGCCATGTGGCATGAGCTGCATTTTTATATGATAACTCCGGATCGAAGCGTTCTTTCATAACGGACTTCATCTGTTCTTTACTAGAATAATCGTTCAAGTTCCCGATATTCCAACCTATCGCCATTATTCCGGAATTATAAAAATCTTCCCAATATACCGCACCATCACCTGGCGAGTAAATCCAATAATGAGTAGTTTCTACATTATTATCCGCAATTGCTTCACCTTCAGATTCTTTTTCAGCCTTACGATTTTGTTCGTTTATCTCTTCCGAATACTTCCACGCTTCAGAACTTAGCTCCTTAAAATCTCTTAATTCAGTCCTGCCGCTTTGTAGGTAAGCGCGTAGTTTTTCGAGAATGTCAAAATACTTACTCGAGGCAATTTTAGGCTCGATGGCCGGTAGAGAATTGACAATATCATTAGGCACTTTTCCTGATTTATAAATATACCATTCATTGCGACTATCTAGATTAAGAAATGCATCTGGGGCAATCCAAAATAGCCCCATTGTGATCTTGCTATTGCCATTGCCCTTTTTACCGATTGTCAAATCGAAATAGTGAGATATTTGTTCGCGATGCACTTGCGTCGGATTATTTGAATAATTCAATGCGGCTTCAAACAATCCCCAAAGATCGTTTATATCGTTTTCGCCACGCGTATCTATAAACCAATAGAAAGTCGCATTTTGATTGTTAAGCACAGGTATGCCATTAAAAGATGTAGGCACTTGCGCATCAATATTCATCAATGAGGCAATTGTCGATATTAAACTCTTGCGATTTGATTCTTTCATTGATGATTTATTAAAAATGCCGTAGAAAGTAAACGGATCAATATCAAAAAGATTTCCATTTAGTTCGAGCGTAGGTATATTTAATCCCGTAGTCTCATAAACTTTCTTTACTATGTCTACGAGAGCAGCATGATTATTCTTGAAGTCTAGTAACTTCCACGCAAGTTCTTTGTAAAAATCTACCCAATCAAACTTATGATTAATATCCATCAGCAACCTCCTAGAACATACTAAACGCAAAACAATATGATAAATATATTATATATTGGCAAAGCATAAGTATTTATGAAATTATACAATTATCTCAAAACCTCTCTCATACTTTATAAGCTTCGAGATCCTTAATGTCGTCGTTCGATACTAGGCTGGCAAATTCGTCTTCTTCTTCCTTATAAGTAATAATTTGCTCGGAAATCTCACTTAATAGCTCATGGAAAAAGTTGACAACTTGCTCATCTAGGTTCTTTTCATTATCTATTTTTATTTCGTACGAATCGCCAACATTGTAATCAAATAAATCAAATATCTCATTAGCTTTTATAGTACGATTATCTTTTGGAATAGTGATCTTCTCTACGTCATCTCGAAGTATTACTAAATCCTTACCCTCTTTCATCTTTAGGGTTATTATTTTATTCATATACTTTTAACCTCTTTTTTATCGATTCAGTACCGCCATCCATATGCTCTGCTATAAGATCTAAAATACAGTATTCACTATTTTCATATTCTAAACTACCAGATTTAACCTCAATCTTGTCGTTTAATTTCGATATATATATCACGTTATCTGCATCTTGATTAACAACAAGAAGAGGATTATGAGACACGATAATTAACTGCTTCTCGTTTCTTATGGCGTTGAAATAAGTAATGAGCTTTCGCGTTATATTAAGATTCGAAATATGATCTTCTGGCTGATCGATCAAATAAATATCTCTGCTATCGTTCTGCATAGTAAATTTAAAATACGCTAAAGACATCTCGCCTAGAGTATTGCCTAAATTTGTTTTTGTTCCGTCAACAATATAGCGCTTGCAGACAATCATTTCTTCTTCAAAACTGGAATAATTTTTGTTATAGTCAACGCTTATTTCTTCAGTGTTGGTGCATTGACGAATAGCATTTTTAAATTCATTATATGTAGAAATCTTGCGAAGTGCTTTTTCGCTTCGATAATTCTTATTAAACATTTTTAAATAAAAATCATCTATTACGTCTTTATTGTTATAGGCAGCTTCGCAATTAAACGAAAATCCACCATTTGTTTTTGTACTTTGTCCTCTAAGTTTAGGCGGTAATGGCGGAAATGCTTTTGGATGCGATTTCTTATACATAGAATCTACTATTGCTTCAATAAATTGATGTCGTTTTTCGTTATTGGCATTAGTGGCATTATCATAAGCCGAAGACGCCTCTTTTACTTTGTCTCTGTATGTATTCATGGCCGACTCAATATTATTCTTAACAAAAATATATCGTTCAGTGTCGTTAGATTTACTCAGTATATCTCTTTCAATAAAAATAAGATCTCTTAAAACTGTTGTCAACTCTTTGGAATACGGCTTAAAATATTTATCTTGTTGAATATTCTGAATGCGGTTGATAATTTCAGTGACTTCACTGCGCTTTTTCTTATGCTCATTACTGGTTTTCTTCTTTCCAGTAAACGGCTTAATATTAATATAATAATTCTTCCCTTTATCTTCGAAAAAGTCGAGATTCATCTCTTTAAGCGACTCTATTGAATTATGAGTGTCTACATTCGAGTTTATATAGTCGTATAATTCGGTTTTAAATTTGCCATATAAAGTACGAAACTCACTCGTATCAACATTGTCGTAATAATTATCTCGAAATAATGTGTTGTCCGAAAATTTGGCTACTATCTCGCCTTGGCCAATATATCTAATGGAATTGCCATCGACAGATTCGAAGGAAATTTCATTGTCTTTTTTTATTTTATTAACATGGCTTTCCTTCGTGTCATCATTGAGTATGTTTAGTAACGATGACTTTCCAGAGCCGTTTTCTCCAATAATTACATTAATTCCATTGACAAGAGGTATATCCTGGCCATTAATTGTCATACTTTTGATGTAGTTTGTGTTCGAATTATCTCCAACATCGAAACGTGTCTGTGGACTAGTAAAAGCCATCAAAAGTCCTTTAAAAGTTGGCAATATCCTTGCGCGCGAGTGATGAAAATCTATTTGTTTCAAACGGCCATCATGCATCGGATATGCGCTCCACTCATGACAGTCGCTCCCCATTACTAAGCTAGAATTAATATCAGCTTCCTTTAGATTGTTTTTTAGGATTCCTTCAACATTTGGTTTTTGGAATTCAAGCGCACTAATATACCCTGAGCTAATCATTTTTAGAGGATCTTCCGTAGACTCACTCATAGAATTGTGTTTTCCTGAAGAATTAGCAAGGCTACTTCTTTGACAGGCTATAAGTATGACATTCAAACCTATATTCTTTAATATAGTTTCAAAATCTTCTTTTTCATAAAAGTCTGTTGGATTGGTTAGCTTGTTTTGGTCGATTGCCTCTTTAATTTTGTTATAGCTTTCAATTTTGTTCTTAGCATCAAAAATACAAATAATATGACATTTTCTCATATTAGGATCAAGACGAACATCAAACTCAACACCTGCAACTATTCCCTGGACATTACGATACTGAAAATCATCAGATGACATCATTTCATCGATTTTGGAATATAGCTCTACATTAAAGCGATTATGATCGGTAATTGAGAATAAAGAAACATTATACTCATTTAGTTTCTGAAGCAGTACATCGACATTTTCAGGTGTCGATTTTGATACTATATTATCATCTTCTTTATACTGGCTAGCGATTGAATGTATATGCAAATCAAATTTTATCATTAATACACCTCCGAATCTCAAGAATAGTTAGACAAACATCTAGTTCAACATATTGTTCGCGGAGCGCGTTGTAGGTTTCGCCAACAATCTCGCCCGCCTTAATGGAAAGCTCCATCTCCTTCTTAATGTGAGCGCTTCCAGTATCTACAATAAATTGCAGGCGATAATATTCTTTAGATAAATCCTTTACTGCTATCTTTTCCGGATCGGAATGGGGGCGATTTTCGTCGTAAATCCATATTTCTTGAAAATTTGATACGATAATATATCTTGGCCTATCATCGCGAGGCATATTATTCGCATAACGGCGAGCTTGTTGGTCTGGGCGCAACCATGCACCATCTGATTGCTGTTCAGCCTTAGCTAGATTAACATTCTTACTTTTTTGTTCTATAAGAATCTTGGTTTTAGCTATATATCCGTCTGCGTTCTTAACACTATTCTCGAAACGGACATCATATTGATAATCGATAAAGTCGGAGACGTTTTCGACGCCCAAAACATCATGCAGTAATTCATTCCAGAACTTTTGGTCTTCTTGCTTCTCGCGGCCACGATCTTTCCATCTTTCATAAAATGCTTTTGCCGCCTCTTTCTGTTCGGATACAGAAAGCGTCCTTATGGGACTATTGATAACGCCTCCTTTGTTAGTAACAGTTTAATTATATCAGATGCAAGGCCGCCGATACTGAGATGCACTTTGTAAATGCTTGCTATAATATCTTTATGGATGGAAATCTTATAACCTGGATTATTATCGTCGCAGTACTTGGCGGAATCTATACTTTCGTTAACCTAAAATTTTCAGGCAAATCTGGCGAGAGCGAAGATATTAAGAAGTCAAGTTACAGATACTGCGCAAAGAGTTACATCATGACGCAGCGCGAAGGAGAGTTCTTTAAGACGCTGAACGAAGTGCTTGGCTCGAAATGGTATGTAGTGCCGCAAGTTCATTTATCCGCATTACTAAATCACAAGGTTAAGGGGCAGAATTTGAAAGGCGCCTTCCAACACATCAACGGCAAATCCGTAGATTTTGTCTTACTCAGCAAAGAAACCACTAAGCCGATTTGCGCTATAGAATTAGACGACTCATCGCATGATCGCGCCGACCGTTCTGCTTGTGATGATGAAGTTGAGCGTATATTTAAGCAAGCAAATATCCCGCTCGCCAGATTTCGGAAAACTGATAATCTAAGCAAGCAGGATATCGTAAATACTATTGCGCTAGCTATCAAGTCTACAAAGTAATCGTTATGCTTTTTCCATTCTTCATCTCAAAGCAAATAGTGTTATTTTCGTTCACTACGGCACGTTCAACTGTATCGTTCCAGACTGCCGGTACGAAAGTTACTTCTTCTGCGCAAGATTCGATCGCTTTCATGAATCGGCGGAGCTTTTCGCGCATGGCGATGAAACTTAGCTCGTTTTTAGGTCAATTACAAGCGAAAGAGTGAAAACAAATTGTATCCGATGCGACAAGCGACCGGACACATACTAACAGAGGTAAAATGTATTTTTTGGGAAATGAGATTTATAAGTTTTATAGGTGTTGTAACATTTACAACAATACATACGTTTTTAGCAGTCTACTATATTTGAGTGCTAATTTCATGATAAGATAATTACATGGATAATAAACTGCGAATCGATCTGACCAACAAAGAATGCGATTTGTCTCAATACATAGTATCTCAGATTAATCCATTTGAATGCGCTATTCTTAACGGTAGAAAATCAGGTAATTAGATATGATGGATTCATTCTCGCGAAAAGCAGTAAAGGTAAGGCTTTTACTGTATGTGACGTGAATTTCCACTACTCAAACTCCGACTCAAAATTTGCGGTGAGATTAACTTTTCGGCGCACCGATGAAAACTTCGCCGATAAGTCCGTTCCAGGCGACAAAATCGCGCAAAGAATATCCTTCGATTCAGGCGAAGATGGCTATAGAGAATTCTGGAAAATGATCACCTTCCTAGAGAAGTTTCGCGAAATATTTGATATTGGCATCCTCTTCGATGATTATCGCATCGTACGCGACGAAGATTTACTTAGCCCCATCAATAAAAAAGTAGACGCCGAAAAGCTAGATGGTGTGCTCAAATTACTACAGGAATCTAACATCAACGAGCGCGATTTACAAGTCGCAATACTCGCCAAAGAGCGAGCAAAAGATTTGGATTGCTTTGAAAGACTACTAGGAGACGAGTCTTTCCGAGATGAATACAGAACTATGCATGACATTAAGAAAAGCGGAGACGAAGCTATTTGGCATCACTTCTTCCGGGAACATCAATGGATCTTCGGATTAGGTTTAGACCTACGTTTTATGTCCGATTTAATTGATGAACCACACCTAGGTATTGCTGATTCTAGCGGAAAAGGCAGTCCTACCGCAGACTATTTAGGTCTGAGCGACTTTACAACCTTAATCGAAATTAAAAAGCCGGAAAGTAAATTCTTTAAGGTACAAAAGGACTCTTCGTCGCGATCGAATACGTGGCCGTTCACATCGGATTTTATCGAAGCCGTGAGTCAATCGCTGGCACAAAAAGACAGCTTCTTACGGAACGTAGATCACGAGAAGATGGTCTTTAGTGGAACAATAGTCGATAATGAGCGTATAAGAACTATAGACCCTAAAACTATCCTTATATACGGACGCAAGGATGTAGAACTCCCGATGTCTCGCGATGTCGATACTAGCATTAAGCAAGACACTCTTGAACGCTTTACGCGAGACAGTAGAAATTTAGCAATAATATCCTTTGACGAATTACTGGATCGAGCTAGATTTATAGTCAATAATGAGAAAGAACAATATAAATAAAAAGTAAACTGGTTCAAATTTAACAAGATGACGCCATTTTCGCTATCATGTTCGCGTCCGGTTGCTAGACCATTCGTAGCGAACAACATGAACGGTTTTGGCGCAAAGCTCCGGCGTTTGCCTGATTTTACAGAAAAGAGACTTATTGCTTTTCGCAGTAATCTTACTCATGCAGCGGCGAGGGTACAGACACAAGAACGGCCAGCAAGGTCTTTGCCCTGCCGGCTTTTTCATATTACAACATATTTTCTTAGTTGGAGCAAACGGGAGTCGAGCCCCTGACCTTGGTGCGGCCATATACCAAAAAAGAACCTCTTTCGAAGCTCCTTAACGGAAAGAAAGGCAGTTGATTCAATTCAGTATCTTATACTTTTCTTCCTATGTTTCTATTATACGCTTATTGCTATTTTATGTCAATGACAGTCCGGTCTTTCTTCAAAACCTTCAGACGTTTGATGCGCGACCTTTCGTTCGAGATAAATTCTTTCGCCCTGGATATACCTTGAATATCCGTCATTTTAGAACGGGTTAAATCTAGAATTATATTCTCAGATTGCTTACTTGCTTCGCGTAAATTATTCTGCACCGTATGTTTTCCACCGCCAGTCGGAGACTTCAGCTCCCAGCGGATATTCGTTTTTAGTACATATAGGTCGGGTGTTTTGCTAGAAGATCGACGCATAAAGATAAGGTTGCTCTGAAAATGCTGTGCTAAAAGTTCGGCCGTTTCACGTTCGTGTTGGCGCGGTTTCGAACCCCCACTCTCTTCATATGCTACCTTAAATTTTGCCATAACGACATTATACTATCTAAGAATAACAGGAGTAAAACTCGCACGGCTTGATATTTTTTGGAAATGATTTGCATAGCTAGGTGTGCGTTATATTCGTGCGACTCCACGCAAACGTCGAGAGACAGGTTTAGACGTCACTTTTGGTACAAAATGACGTGAGAAAAGCCTCTGATTTCTCGGGAGTTTTTCTTTATGTCTGCACCAATTTTTCTAGGAACAATATAAACACAGGGTTAGAAAATGAGTGTTTTTCTAATCACTGCTATAGACTCAGTATCTAATTCTCAATATCAAGGTCACTAGTGATCTCGTATAATCTGCACTAGAGTATTGAAAACTCCAACTTTTGCAGATTGCTGCGTTGCTCTCGCTATGTAAAAAGCCAGCCGCTTTGGCTGGCTCTTTGCTACACGCTATCTGGGAACATTTTACGAAGGTTTTTACGTCTGGTCACAATGGCGGCAATTGACCGCTCGATTTGAGGCGAAAGTTCTTCATCTGGAATTTCATGCGCAATCACAAGCGCGTCTTCTGCCTGAGTCCAAGGCCGCGGCGGATATAGATAACAACGTTTGCGCCTAGATTCGTGGACTGCGTCATACTCCATTGCAGGCTTGCCACGTCGCAAATACTGTCGTCGTTTTTCGATAGCCTGCCTAGTTCGGTTCAGCTCCCGCGCCAACTCTGCGTCGCTCTTGTCGCTATCCATGATGATAGATTCTTCTTCGGACGTCCATGGCCTATAGCCGCGAGTTGTCTTAGCTAGCATCTTACGACGGTTAGCGACTTGCTCTTCAGAAAACTGAGTTCTCGATGCAATTTCGCGGTTGCTAAGTTCACCTTCGCGAATCAAGTCATCCTCAGCTTTTGTCCAAAAGTGTTTTGAGAATGATTTGCGACTGCAAAGTTTTTGCCGCTTTGCCCTAATCGCCTCAATACTTCTCCCGGTCAGCTCAGAAACCTCTTCGTTAGATTTTGTTTCGTCGAGGATTAGAGCCATCTCTTCTTTAGTCCAACGACGACGCATGGAGTGCTCTTCGTTAGGATCCAATTGACTTCTTCGCCGATAAACCGCATCTTTAGAGCGCTTTAGTCGTTTGCAGATTTCGCTAATCGGTAGGTCGGCGAAAACTAATTCGTCATCTTCTTTTGCCCAAGGCTTATCGTTATTTTCTGCATCGCCAAACTTCAGGATATCTTTTCGATGATAAAGCTGGCCCCTCGTGCAGTTGAGTCTCTTGATAAGCTCCTCTGCTTTCTGTCCTGATAATATCAGCGCATCTTCTTCGGGGGTCCAAATCCTGCCCCCGCTTCGTCTTTTGCTCATATGCTATACCTCCATAGAAACAATGTGCTTTTGACAGCTTATCTACGGAAGTAATAACACTGCCGCAGATATATCTAAGTCCTTGGCGACTCAGGTATATCTGCGGCAGATAACGTATTTAAAGTACGAACATATGTTTGTTAATGTTTGTAGTACATTATCATATTATGACATTTTTGTCAATGGATACGAGCCCTGAACGCATACAAGATATCAAGAGGCAAATCTTCACAATGATTCTAGCAACCAGGAGAGCGCCGAATCAGAAATGAATGAAGATAGGAGATCTTCTTCTGTCGAAGGTGCAACTTTCGTTTCTGGCGATATTAAACAAAACGATTATAGTAATCTTTTTTGTAAATATTAAGGCTAGCCATCGCACTTCTCGCAGACTTCGATAATATGCTAGCTTCAATCGTTATCAAGATACTAGCGTTAGAGTTAATAAAATTTTCAAAACTACCCTTTCGTGTGGGGACAAGCTTAGCTGCTTTGCATATAATAAATATAATGTGGCTAAAAAGCAGCTCCATATTGCTTATGCTTGCATTTTTTGGGGTTTTGCTATATAATTCGCGCCAAGTACAGAGGTTGTAAATCTTACAACAAAAATGCAATCTCGGTGCGGTACATTTTGAGGACTTCTTCAGAATCAAAAAAGGAGGGATGATATCATGAAGAAGAAAAGAATTTTAGGGATAGTGACAGCAATGCTCATGGTTATCGCCCTGGCTCTTACGGGCTGCGGGCAACAAGGCGAGCAGAACGCGGGAGCAACCGGTTCCGGAGACGGAAATGGTACGAGTGTGAGCGAACCCAAAAAAGAATCTGTCGTAGATGAAGAACCTACGGTAGACATTGGCGAGAAACCGGATGGAAGTGATGTCATCGAGCTCATGCACTGGTATCATGATCGCGACGAGGCTTATATCAAGACTGTTGAGAAAGACGGTAGCGGATATTACCACTATAATGTCGGCGACAAGGAACTTCTTTGCAAGACAAATGTTTGGGATTTCATTGAGGCAAAAGAAGGGCTCCGTGGTACCTACTATGTTTGGCATTTCGAAGATATGGCAAGGGCGATCGGGCTTTTTCCGTCCGATTATGAAACGGACTACACAATGTCGGCTAAAACTAACCCCGATAATGAGAGATGGGATTTTACGCTTAATTGTGGTGAAGCTTTTGAGAACCCATACGGTCAAACAGTTGTTCAATACGTAGGTAAGTCTGCTTATTTAAAAAATGACGAAGCAATTTATTGTATTTCTTCGGTCACTAGGTGGGCGGTAAGTTTGGAGCAAATTTCCTTTGCTGCTTATAAGATGGAACAGCTGCAGCTTGGCCGAAGCGATACTCAGATTATGGAGGAGGACTTCGCTGAATGGAAAGGAGCAGGCAATAACTATATTATCCCCTAGTTTATTAAAATACCCAGTCGTATGACTGGGTATTTTTTATGCGGCAAAGTTTTTTATGCGACGATCTTCGAAATAGATAGTCTTTATTCCTAGATAATAATCGTTATTATCTTCCGATTCTATATACAACTCATGTTGTTCTTTTGTATGAGATTCTATGATTGGTGCTTTGCCTGTCGGATCATAATTAATTACTTTAGCAAGATAGTCTAGCTGATTTAAATAAGCAATAACTTGATCTTTCGTAAGACCTGATCTTCTAGCAAGAATGCCTTCATACGAGTTATCTAGTGGGTGCTTTTCATAGTATTCATCGAGATACGCCGCAACGGAGGATTTTTCGATAAGACCCATATTTTCCAACAATCGTTGATCCTCGGCAAAGCGTTGATACTTCTTCGTTTCTTCCCAGGAGGTCCAGCTAGAGCCGGCAGGCGCTTTTGCTCCCGTTACGCAAGCTTCTCCCGTTATGTACCCCATATTAAGTACGCGGTTCTCGTTCGAGAAGATATCTATCGTATCGCCAACTAATGGTACTGCGCCAAGTAACCCGTCTCCGATACTACTTCCGGTAGATGCGTCGAATTGATTAGCTATATTCTGATCGGCCACTCCAAACGTCGACTCGCGTTGTCCGCAATATACGACATAGTTCGCCAAATTGGAACCATCTTTGATTGTCGGTACATCTGATTCTTGATC
Source organism: Candidatus Nanosyncoccaceae bacterium (assembly GCA_051891815.1). Classification (GTDB taxonomy): domain Bacteria; phylum Patescibacteriota; class Saccharimonadia; order Saccharimonadales; family Saccharimonadaceae; genus UBA2834. The sequence continues at coordinate 711,824 of JBJFFO010000003.1, read as the reverse complement.
GCTATCCTCGAATTGACCGCTACTATTTAAGTCTTCGATAATCTCAGTCGGATCATCTTCTAGTGTTGTAGTGTCGGTAATAAAGTATGGATTACAGAATGCGTCGCCGACGGCACCGATAGATTCCAGGAATGGACAGTTTTCTGCTGTATTTTTAGCGGTTTCCGTCACTGTATTGGCTAGCTTCGCAGCTGATGCGCCTGGGATAAGTGACGAGAATGATTTTGCTGTTAGACTACTAAACGACGAGAAGATGCCGGTAAAGGACGAAAGCTTAGACTGGTAGGGAGCTAGATTGTTAACGATAGACCCTAGAAATGTGTATTGCGATGTTGTATCGAATGGACTTCGAGTTTCGCGCTCGAAACGAGCGTTTTCTGCAACTACTTCTTCATTTTCAATCATGTATGCTAACAGCGAATCTTTGCTTGCGACTGAGTTACCGCCATATTGACCATTTTTGCCCATGTATGCGTGACCCCCCATTGCAATGGCATTTCCTAAATCTACACCTAGAAGATCTTCCGTTAGATTCCTCGTAAACATATTTGCAATTTTTGGTAAGAAGAAACTTAATAACATTGGCGCAATGACGCCGGTGGCAGCTGATATTGCAGCTCCCTTACCAAAAGCCTTTGCGATACAGGTTAATCCACCAGTCAAAACGCAGGATGCAATAGTTAGAACATCGCCTGCAATATTTATGGCAGCGGCGGCCATTTTAGCATACGTGCATGTCATAAATGAAGTCATACTAACGCCAATTGCTGCTATAGAATTTTCTAATCGCCCCCAGATATTAAATGTTTTTACACTCGCGTCATTTCCATCAACTGCTGTACCTCCATATAATGCGCTAATAGCATTAGCCTCCATGGCACTTCCTTCGGTCTCTACTGTATCGGTCGGATTATCGTCGGGATCAAAACCGTCTCCGTAATGTGTTGTTTTTGTTGATGTTGTTAGCTGATTTGAGAGATCGTGTATGGGCGACTGCTCCCCATCTCCAATCTGCGCTTTTTGGAAACTTTCAAAAATGCCACTAGCTACCTGCAGTACTTGACCCATCTCAGCTGCGGCAACGATTAATCCAACAGCGCCTACCACATCGGCTATCATACATCCCCAGTTGGCAAGGCTGGCTGCTCCTTGAGCTGCTTTGTTTACTTTTCCTTTAATGACGCCATCGAGCTTTGACTTTAGTTGAGCAGGAGAATCTCCCGCCTTAAAGTTTGGATCTATTTCGGCTGTATTTGTTTTTACTTCAGTTTCAGGCTCGCCAGTATTCGGATCTACCTTATTCGGATCTGTATCCTCGTCGATTTCAGTGTTCTTCATCTTACCCTCAGTCTCAAGCTCTCCGGCACTTTTTCCGAGAGTATCTTTTACGTCGTCGATATCATTCGTTTTTGCATCATAGCTCGCCCATTTGCCTCTAGAAATGCCAATAGCGCTCAAAAGTTTGGTAGTTAGCTTGTCAAACCATGCTCCGACTGCACCGCGCCAGGTTTTAGCTCCTTCGAAATAGCTATTTCGGAAATTAGAATCTGCGTCGTATAAATCTTTGAAATAAAAGATGCCATTATCTGCGTCTGCGAGGCTTTTATCCGCAACAACAATACTTTTGTTGCCTTTTGCATCGGTATATTCCATTACAGTGCGCTTTTTGCCGCCGATTTCGTATTCGTCGTTAACTTCGATGTTTTGGCGTGCCAGTTTTTTGCGTTGTCTGTCGCTAATCTTAAATTTGTCTTTTGAAAAGATTTTTGCGTTGATAGGGTCTTTAACTAGGCCGTGATCTAGCTGGTGCTTCAAAAAATAGTTACTGCGCCTATTTTGCGATGTACCAATAGAGTCAAAATGCTCTTGGAATTGAGATATTAGCGAAAATGGCATAAAAGCCTGGCTGGCAGACATGAGACCACCCATGCCAAAGAGCGATATTATGATGGCGATGATTGGACCTTTATTGCGACCTTTTGCTTTACCTTTTGTTGTTTTTGTTGGACCGTTTTGACCAGTTACTTTATTAGCAAAGCCGTTTGGGTTATTGGAACTTTCTTCCGCTTTTTTTGTGGAGGAGATGTTGCCGCCAGACGAGTTGGCGCTTTTCGCGCCACTCGACTGAATCGCGAAATTTTCCTCGGCGTTACGGAGCGAATTTGTACTCGCCTCCTTTGCTCCGATGAAGTCCGGCCGAATACTAGCCTTAGAATCATCAAAGATCGCACTACTTGGATCGCCTGGTTGCGTATATCTTTCGTCGTCGTCCATAGTCATTAAACTTTATTATACTTTGTAATATCGACTTCAAACCCGCCATCGTCGACGTATTTGCCATTATCGAGCTGGGTTAGGTGAACCCTATTGTTTGGATCGCTATTAAGTGCATATGTGCCATGCCCAAGGACTGTTGGAGTTTCATGTACACCCAACTTTGTCTTTGCGTTAGAGTTCATATTGACGCGTATAGCAGCATTCTTCGGCGAATTGATTTCCGAAATGCCACTTGCAAAAATCTTTTGAGCGTCGCCGCCATTACTATTAATTGCATCGATAGTAGATTCGCTGATTCCTGAGACTTGAGCTCCGGAGGCTCCACTAAACACGCTATCTTCAGCTCTGACGCCATTACTGACCTCGTCCGCAATTTTCTTTCCGATAATGTGCTCGTTAACTTTATCGAGGTTCTTGGAGTTAAGATCGCCAGTTGAGCTTACGAGGCTTGCCATCTGGTCGCTGCTCATGTTATCGCGCAATATCTGCGAGTAATCAAACGTACTGTTAGAGTCATATACATTATCGTCGAGTCTTCCGAGCTTTGCTCCGTCAACATTGCGGAGGTCTTTTTGAACAATGGAATTGCCGTTCTTATCCTTGGCATTTCCTTTAGCATAGTCCGCATAACTGTATTTGTCGCCTTTTAATAACTTCTTTCCATATAGGCCGGCAATAACGTCCGTGTCTTGCATTGCTGCAAGGGTTTGTCCTAACTTATTGCGCTCGTTAGGTTTAAGCCCGGCAACATCTATTGTCGCTAATGCTTGCTGTATGCCATTAAAGTCTTTCTTTTGAGCGAGCTTCTGAATAGCTGCGATACTTCGTGCGCCGCCATCCTTACTGACTGCCGCAAGCAAATCTGCAGACGTTGCGCCTTGTGAATCGAATAGCGTAAGTGCGTTCGCGACTTCTTCATTGTACACTCTATCGTCTTCTGCAACGCGAGCCGCTGCGAGGTAATCTTTATCACTATATTTATCCATCCTTTTGAGCTGCCCTTTTCGGCCTAGATAGCTTGCGCGTGCGGCATTAGTTCCGCGATTAAATGCTTTAAACGGTCCACGATTCATCAATTCGCCGCGCTTCGATAGAGTGCCGTCAGCTTTCATTCCGGCGCGAGAGCGCATTTGGAAATCTTTGTAGCGATCGGAGTTGCGGATGCGTCCCATCGTATTTGCATTGAGAGCGTGTTGACCTTGTGCAAGTTTAGCTCCAAGCGTGCCGAGGCCAGCTAGTGTGCCTTTGAGGAGACTTGGAATGAAGAAGAATGGTACTACTTGTGCGACCATAGCGGCGAGGTTAAAGGTCCAGCCTAGTTCTGCATTGCTTTGACCTACGCTTGCAAGAATGCGTCCAGCAAATTGGCCGCCGCCAACTACCAGCGAGCAAAGAGGATAAAGAAGAAGCATAGCTTGCATAATTTTCATCCACTTCTTAAAGAGCGACTCTGTGTTTGGTAGTGCGCTACATGCGAATGCGACAGGAGAAAGTACAATACCTAGAATCACTACTACTTCACGAACTACAAGAACTAGCCATAAGAACAACACGGCGATCGCAGCTGATCCTAAGAATAGTAATAATGTTACAACGAGGCCTGGATTAATACAGACGGCAATAATGATTGAAGTTAAGGTTATTGACCCTGCGACGAGGAACCCTGATACGGCCGCGCCCGCGCCAGCACCCTGGGCTGCCTGTATGCCAAGTCCAGACTCGAGCAGTCCTCTGAGCCCTACGCCTAATACGTTGCTGAGGTCGACCAGGACGGCGCAAATTATATAGGAAAGATTAATAAGCACGGCAGTAACGATGAGTTTTGGCAGCATTTTCTTGATGCCATAGTTACTAATGCCAACGCCTGTAATCTGTGAGAATAGAACAACAATAAAGAATATTATGAATACAATATTGGCTATAGCCTGTAATTTACTCCACGCTTCATGGACTCCATTAGTCCTGAATTGGCCAGACCCCGTGCCATTAAAAATGCTGTCAGAGCGGATTTTTAGAAAATGTTCTTCTACGAATGAATAGACCTGATCCATTAACCCTTCGAGTGACATGATGGCCGGACATAGCAGCCAGCCCATAGCACCAGCGCCCGCATAACAGGCTTCGTTCTCGTCATTATCGGGGTCATTTGCGCCGATATTATCGAGTGGGTTAGTATAATTATCGACAATAATTTGCATCTGGTCTATATTGAGACATTGGAATGTTTGACCTTCTTCATCTGTTTTCTTTCCCGTTATCTCAACATATGTACCTTTTTGTTTGGCGGCAGAAATTTTGTCCATACTTTCCTGCGCCTTTTTCTTGTCATCTTCGGACGCTTCTTCGTCTTTTGTGATTTCTTCTAGCTTTTTGTAGAGATTATCATACGCTGGCTTCCCCTCTTGATCTTTCATCTCATTGCAAGCCTTTTTAAGCTTAGCAAGAATAATGCCCTCGTAGCCATCCTTGCGGTCGTCATCCGTTTTTATATCTGATGTATTGTCGTAAACTTTATTGTAATTTGACTCCAGATCATGCATGCGTTCAAGGAGGCCTTGGCACGTCGTAACGGGGTTGTCTGCACTAGACCCATATTTCCATGATTTATTTTCGGTAACATGGTAATATTTTGTTTTTGCTACGATTTTGTTTTCGGATTTTTCGTATGTCGTAAGATCCACGACAGTAGTACCTGACGGCTTTTTGTCATAAACGTCTGCTTCGCACTTTTTGTTATAATCTTCTAGATAGTTAAAATATCCGTCAATATTATTAAAGAGACCAATCTCGTCATACTTTGGCAGGTATTTATTATCCGCTTTGCTTTTCCATGCATTGTATGATGCCTTAAACCCATCCGCCCAGTCACTCTTAAGGACATACATTGCACCCGCATCATTCATAGAGCTGCAGTTCTCATCACTGTCGGCGTATGTATAATAGCCCATGCCATAGCCCGACATATCAGGCATATATTTCGCTCGCTGAAAAATACGGCCTTTTCCTTCATTGCATACGATATCTGCATAGGACTGACCCGTAATTTCTTGATAGATTTGGAGAAGACCATTTCCGTCGTCTTGCCCCTGCCAGCACCAGATAGCACCATCGTCGCCACCGTTGCCTTGAATCATATCTTCAAGCCAAAGCGTCGTTGAGTGATCTGTATTGGTGAGACCAGTACTGCCTGGCTTATAAAAAACTTTACCACTTGCAAGATTTGAGCCGCTAAGTGCTGACATTGATCCGGAAGTATAGTTATATACAGATCCTGCATTGAAACACTTTTTTAGATTATTCATAAGGACGTTAATCTGCGCTGCAGTTCGTAGTTTCTCATAAATATCGTCCTGATTGGCGATAGAAATATTTGCCGCCCCAACAGGTAACGCCAATAATGAAGATAGTCCCAATACGCAAGCAATAAAAAGACATGCTACGCGTTTTTGTATATTATGTATTTTACTCTTCATTAGCTTCTTCCTCTTCTAAGATAGCAAGAATTTCTCGCATAATATTAGCTGGATCTTTTTTCAGCCCACTAGTATACGATGCTAGGAACTTTGATAGGTTTTCGTCTTTATTGTAGCTTTCATCTAGTCTTGCGATGGATTCCAGCGTCGATGAGCAGACTTGTGTATCTGGGATATTACTACAGTTATTATTTAACCATCTTTGATTTAGGGCTACTCGCTCGCTGTAATAGTTGTCTATGACAGCAACGGTCATATCTAAATAGTCATTATTATCCACTTTGCTCAGAGCGTCAATGGCGTCATTGCTGCCTCTAGTTTTGTATACTTCATTCAATGATAACAGAGTACTTTTATATTTCTCATAGATTGGAATTCGCTCATCAATGCTTGACGCTAATTCTGTTTCCAGACTCTTAATTTTTTCCTGAGCATCTTTATCATTGACGGTTATTCCGAGATTATCCTCTAGTGAATCTCTAAATTTAATTATATTGTTTAAATTTTCTTCCAGAGATTTTTTATCAGACTCATATTGTTCATTAGTAATGCCCGCTTGAAGCCCGATTGAATTATCCTCGGCCGCCTGAAGTAGACTGTCATATTTTTCAACCGTAGAGATTCCATTCTCTAAAAATTCTTTATATTCTGCGATTTTCGCATTACTCTTTACACTACCGTTCGGAAGGATCGCAATGTAGATTATCGCTATAATGGCCCCTAGTAGGACTACGCCGCCAATAATGCCCCCAATTAAAAGACCTTTTTTGTTTTTTTGTTTTTTCTCTGCGGCGGCATTCAAAATAATATCTTGTTGTTGCATGCCTTGCTGGAAGAATTCTGGGGCGTTTTGGCGCAAAGGAGATGGCTGTGCTTCGAATTGCGTAGGTGTTGCTTGAGCAGCGATTTTGCTGGCGCGCGAACGACCGCCGAAGGCGCGCGTGATTGAACTTTCTTTTTTGTCTTCTGGATCCGGAGAGGAGGAGATAATTGGCGCCTGCGGCGCGTCAAAAGAACTACCTGGGTTTGGCGTCATGATATTTGGTTGCTGCGCACCTAGGCCGTTTCCAACTTGATGCCCATCCGTATCATTTGGATTCATATTCCTCCACTCTGGCTTATTGTCATTCAGTTTATGTTTAGATTATATACTATTTTTTTGATTTTGTTGCAGTAATTTTTATTGCAACATTCCACGCTTGAGATGAACTTGCTTTTCGGCATGCGCATCCCATATTAGTATTATGCGGCATATCAAAAGTGCCACGAACAGTCGTAACGAGACCTGCCGGGGTGATGAAGAAATAAGCACCAGGTAATTGACAACTTTTTTTTTTTTTTATAAGCTTAAGCTAGATATTAAAATAATAGAGAAAAGAAAGATGAAAAAATACACAAAATATTTTCTTTTTGCACTGGCTTTCATTTTTGCAGGTGCTCTTCAATTGGGCGGCGAAGCTAATGCATTGAGCACTTACAAAAATATTCGCCCGCTTAAGACTGGAGATACGATTTACTTCGATAACTCTGGTACTAACTGGAATGAAGTAAGAATTCACTTCTTCAGCAAGTGCGGTGGTAGTGAGCGTTTTAGCTGGAATGACCGCCCAGCTATGACTCGAATTGGCGAAACCAATATCTATAAGTATGAAATCACCAGCGAGCTTGGCATTGAGGGATATAAAGACGACCATGTTATCTTCTCTAATAACTCCGGCAAGCAAACCATTGACCTCGGCTTTATTGAAACTGGATATGCCTACCTAGCCAACAGCGAAGAAAATGGCAAGACAAAAGGATACTGGTATGTTTACGATAAGACTGAACTTGCGGACCTGGTCCGCTCCGCCAAAGAATATGAGGCCTATTCGGATTATCTGACGACAGCTAGCTACGATGAGCTCGTCGCACAAATCAGGAATGCCGAGGGAGTCGTTAATTCCGAAATCAGAGTTGAGGCGGATCCTAATGGTCAAGGCTACTTTACGAGATTTGATATTTCTATGGACGATCTGCAAAAGGCTATTGATGATCTCGAAATCGATACGGGTAAATTAGATGAAATACTCAATAGCGACGAGATTACTAATATTGATCGCGACAAATACACCGATGAAAGCCTGGAAGATTTGGATGAGGCGGTTGAAAACGCAAAAGATGTTCTCGATAATCCAAACTCATCTCTGGAAGATATTAAGAATGCCGCAGATGATGTTCTTGAAGCAATAGGAAACTTGAAAGAAAAAGAAAAAGCTCCTGTAGATTCAGATGTTCCCACAGAAACTCCAGTAAACCCAAGTACGTTCGACAGTATCGCAGTCGCAGTTAGTGGGCTCGGTATCGCTTCGCTCGCTGGATTTGCGCTGTATAACAAAGTAAAGCAACGCAGATAACGATCAAGCATCTATCCGTAAAAATCTCCGAGAAATCGGAGATTTTTATATAGTGCACAAATTGCCATTTATTTTAATCCCCTTACAAAATTACAACTTAATCTTTAATGTCTTTTAGCTCAAAATCTAGCTGACGCGAAAATTCTACATCAAAAAGCCAACCTTGCGGTCGGCTTCGTACAGAATATGCTTTTAGTCGGACTTGCGAAGCTTGTGCCTACGTTTTTGGATAGCAGTGACGCTACGCTGGATCAGGCTAGATAGCTCACGATCAGGAATTTCATGCCTTTCTACCATCTCATCTTCTTCTAGTGTCCAAGGGCGCTTCGGATATAGACCGCACTTTCTAGCGCTAGGCGTCTGCGCGATGTCGTTGGCGCGAATTCTTAGCCCCCTGAGCTGCTCGCGACGATTTGCGATGGCAACCACTGTACGATTAAGCTCATTCGCGAGCTCTTCGTTGGTCTTGCTACTATGCAGCAGAATCTCGTCTTCCTCGGGCGTCCAGAGACGGCCGCTAAGGTTTGCGCTCTCGAGCACGCGGCGACGATGTTTAACTTGCGCCTCCGAAAAACGCGTAATTGAAGCAACCTCGCGATCGGTCAAGATTCCGGCGCGGATTAAATCGTCGTCAGCTTTGGTCCAGTAGCCTTTCGAGAAGGTACTACGCCCACACACACGATAGCGCATGCGGCGGATCGCTTTGACAGTACGACCAGTTATTTCGGCTAACTCCTCCTCGCACTTGGTCTCATCCGAGACAAGCTCAATATCATGCAAGGTCCACTCGTCACTAGTGCTATTAATTCTTCCCACATTTTCCACCTCCATCAGAAATTAGGAACAATAACCTTTTCTGCGGAGTATGGAAAAACTACCGCAGACATAACTAGGTCTTTTGAGTAGGCCCAGATATATCTGTGGTAGATAAAAGCATATTAAAATGCTAGCAACTCACCAGATGCTTATTTAGATTGTAGCATAAAATGCCCGTGTTGTCAAATATTGAGAGGACATACTGCAAAGATAATCACTAATTAAAAAACACCACAGAAGAAACTGCGGTGTTTTTTGGGATTATTGTCTTTCGAAGGCGAACTCGGTTGCAAAGAGAAACTGACTGACAGTCAAATCGTTATAAATACGGTCGTCCTCGAGTTTGATTACAATTTTGCCGTCTTTGAATCTAATGATACCAGGAACATCGCAAAACTCAATGCTCGCATCCGCATCACTAATCGGATAGGCACTGAATTGATCGCCGATTAGACGGTAGAATTGCAAATCACAAGAGATTACGCCGTTTGCATCCTTAATAGCAAGACGGCCTTCCACGTCATTCTCGCCATGATAAATCCATTCGCCAAGGTATTTATCGAGATTGACAATCTCGGCGGACGGCTGCAAGAATTCTAACGCATCCGCAAAAGTCATTGCGATTGGGTCGAAATCCGCATAAAATGCAAAGAAACTATCATAATCGTAGGCACCAGTCTTTAGGATAAGGCTGAGATCCTTTGCTTGATAGATTTTTAGCTCGCGCGCAAAATCCGATTCATCGGCAAGCTTATCGTCAACGAAAAACTTCTGACTTCCGTCTTGCTCAAATTCCGTGCAAAGTTTTGATGTGGGAATAAGTTTGCCGTCAGTATCCACTTCGTACTTCGTAAAGAAATAAGCAAGATTGTCACCATTCGAAGTTCGGACCGAGGCGAGTGACCCGTCAGGCAAAAACATCCAAGCGTACTTCGTGCCTCCGCCAACGTTCACGAGATAATCCTGCTCGAGCAACATACGAATTTCGCCGTCGTAGCTTAAGATGCGGAGCTTTGTGTCACAGTCGTCGCCGCCTTCTTTGAGAACGCAAAGCAAATCATCGATGCCGTCGTTGTTAATATCGGCGACCAGAATGTTGCGAGCGTAGCTTTCGCCGCCGCCAGCGTAAATTAAGTCTTGCTGGCAGGAAGTGATTGCCGATTCATGCGCAATAAGGTAGCCATAATAGGCGGCGTAGACATCGTCTGGATTGACTCGTGGAAGCGTTTTGTCTTCGGCGGCCTCCGTAGCATCAATAGACTCTTTCTTAGTATCACTCTTGAGTGCGTCGTAGCCGCAACCAACCAAAAGCGTCATTGCGATGACTGAAAGAATAATAATCCCAAGTGTGATCTTCTTCATAAAAACCCCCTCCTTCTAAATTTTTGAAAAAGACACGCATAGTTAAGGTCCAACAGAGATATTTTCCTCTAATCTGGGCTAATTATAATTATTTCTTGCGGTTTTGCAAGCATAAGCGTCTTTGAGTTTTTAAGTTTTTGCTTACGCTTTCTTGACTTTTTATGAAAAGTGTGCTATAATGGATATTGTAACTATTTGATCCCTGTTTTTTGAAAGGGGGTGAATGTTTTGCGCAAGGATAATACGCAAAAGTTCGCATCGATAGTAGATTTTAGGGGAAAAGAAATTGCGGCCGCAAGTCGAGATGCTCACGAATACGGACTGAGAATCGTAAGCTGTCACAATCTGTTAACTGACAAATGTCACCCCACAAAAGGACCCTTCTTTGGTTTTAGGCGGATTTGGAAGGATATCCTTTTTAGAGGAGCCAGTAGCTTCTTTCTCTATAAAATCACGACTCGTCGCAATGCGCGAGTTTTAAGGCTGCATTTTTATAACATAGAAAACGATGATATTGGAATCGTAGATATTTCGGCTCAGAACGGGCTCGATCTTGTGTTTCAATCTGGTCGCTACAAGGATTATTCAGCGGTCGCTTATGTTGAAGTTGATGAGAACGGTCGTTTTAATATTATTGAAACGCCAGACGAAGCACTCGCTTAAGTTTTACGCCTAGTACTTTTTATGCCGCAGTGGTTGCACTGCGGCACTTTTTATTGCTTGAAATAGATTTTTATGCAAGCGCCAGCATAACTGCGGTCGCTAAGTAATTTAAGTCCGTCAAAGGTTGGTGGCGTTGGCGCCTTAGGGTGAGACAAGACTAAAATTCCACCTTGCGCTAGTTTTTGAACGATTTTTTCGACAAGCTCGTATTGTGGCTTGTCGTACGGCGGATCAGCGAAAATTAGATCATAAACAGATAAACCGTCAATATTTTTCACGATTTTGGCTTTTTCATTACACTTATGCTTTTTTAAATTTGCCGAAATTGTTTTAATAGCCTCAGGATTTTTCTCGAGGAAATCCACAGAGTTCGCGCCGTTAGATATCGCGGTAATACCGAGAGCTCCGCTGCCAGCGAAAGCATCGAGAACTCTAGCCTCCGGCAAATGCGAGCGAATCTGATTAAAAATTGCAATGCGCTCGCGTTCGCCCATAGGTTTTGTTGTGCTAGTTTTTGGGGCGTCAATTAATTGACCGCTTAGATATCCGGAGACAATCCGCAGTTGGTTTTTAACGCGCATTTTTTCGCCCCCGTTTTCGCCCTTGCTTTTGCTCTTTCTCCCGTTCTCGCTCGCAGGCCTGAATTGCGGCAGCCCAGTTTAGTGTAATTACTCGCACGATTTCCGGAATCAAGATTTCACGAGTTTCAACAATCAGTTCCGTCGTCCAGCCAGTTTTTAGAAATTGAGTATACATATCGAGAGTGGCTACTTTTTCAAGCGAATTGTAGAAAACACGTTCGTAGTCAATATCTTTAAAGTCTGCGCTCTTAAGATCCTTCGGAACTAGACGCTTTGAGGCGAGTGGCGTAATGGTATAGGCAACACCATATTCGAAAGCAATATGCTTCGTCATAATCCCGCCAGCTCCCCAATAAAGCCAATTATTACGAGCCGCCTGAGCTAGAGTATCGCCCCGCATAATACCTTTAATTTTGACGCCGAAGAGTTTTGCATAGTCTTTATCCGACATCAACTCGTCAACAACTTGACGATATGGAAAATGATGAGCGGGCGTAAGTCCGTCAGTGAGTGCATGGGCAAGCCAAGCCGCCTCAAAAGCCGCACGCTCTTTATTTCCATTTTTTAGCGCCTCTTTTAGATTATATTGGTGATCGCGAATATAGCTGATAAGGACACCATTATCGTGGCCTGGCTCGATAAAGTGTTCTGGCTCGTCGATGCCCGGAGATTTGCGCTTAAGACCGTCTGGCCCAAACGCGCCCTCGAAATGCAGAATTTCGTCAATGGAAGGAAAAATACGAGAAGCCGACGGTACGTATTTGTTTAGCAAAATCTTAGCCGCGCGGTCGAGTTTTTGATGCGTGCCCGTTAATGACCCAGGTCGGTCGTTTTGAATAATTCCAAGTGATGAATACATTAGTTAAGAGTGGTTAGGCGTTGATATTTTTGAATAGCAGAGCTTAACTCTTTATATTCTAACACATTATAGCCTTTTTGTAAAAACTCCTTAACCTTAATATCGGCAGCATGGACCAGCTTCGTGTCAGCAATAGTCGCAATGCGAAGATCGAGCGCACCATGCTGAAGCGAGCCATAGATTTCGCCTGGGCCACGAAGTTTTAAATCAACCTCGGCAAGATAGAAACCATCTTGTGAGCCTTCAATTTCACGTAGGCGCCTAGACGGTGCATCCTTAGAATTTATAAGATAGCAATATGATGCTGCGCGGCCACGCCCTACGCGACCGCGAAGCTGATGCAACTGCGAAAGGCCATATTGATCAGCATCCGCAATAGCCATGACGGTAGCGTTCGGAACATTTACACCAACTTCTACCACAGTAGTACTTACAAGCACATCGATTTCACCCTTCGAAAAACGCGTCATAATATCGTCTTTTTCATCGGGCTTCATACGTCCATGCAATAACTCTACAGTATAGCCATTTAACATCTTTGCGATGCGCTTAAACTCTTTTTTAACAGACGAAAGTTCACTTGCTGAGCTATCCTCGATTTTTTTACAAATATAATAAACTTGATGTTTTAGCTCGAGTTCTTTTTTGATGTCACGCCACATTTGTACTTCGGCAGTCTTGGCGACTATTTTGGTCGTAATAGCCTGGCGACCAGCCGGAAGTTGATCGAGAATCGATACTTCAAGATCGCCGAAAATCGTTAGCTGTAGCGAGCGCGGAATCGGCGTTGCTGTCATCGATAATAGATGCGGCATACTACGAGCCTTAGATAACAGCTTTTGACGCTGAGTCACGCCAAAACGATGTTGTTCATCGATAATCGCCAGTCCAAGACGAGCAAATTTCGTATCGTCTGTAATTAATGCGTGCGTGCCAATCACTAAATCGACTTCGCCAGTCGCGATGCGCTTTTTGAGCTCAACTTTATGCTTAGTTGAGCCAGTTAATAGCGCAATGTTAAGCTCTTTGCCGAATGTTTTTGATAGGGATTCGGCGTGCTGGGTCGCTAGCACTTCAGTCGGAGCCATAATGGTCGTCTGAAAACCAGCTTTAGCTGCCACAAATGCACTAAGCGCAGCGACCATAGTTTTACCTGCGCCAACGTCGCCCTGCAAGAGGCGGTTCATTGGCGTTTCGGATGCCATATCTTGAATAATTTCCCAAGTTGCACGGCGCTGAGCGTCGGTTAATTTAAAAGGCAAGGTTGCTATAAACTTTTTAAGCGCTTCAATGTCGGCGACGATAGGTTCGGTTTTGAGACGTTTATTCTCTTCTCTATTTAGTCTAGATGCAAGCAGTAAACAAAACAACTCTTCCTCCGCTAAATAGTCACGACCTTTTTTAGCGTCTGCCTCACTTTCGGGAAAATGCACGCTCAAGAAAGCGTCAGCGCGGCCAGGTAGATTCGGAATCATATCATCGCTAAGTGCGAGTTGATTTTTGCAGGCACCAATAAACTTCTTAAAGTCTGGCGATTTTAGCGAGCCAGCGGCGCGATAAATAGGTTGCAACTCGTCGGACTTGGCTTTATCAATATCGCCAGCCAGCGTAACGGAAGGGCTCGAGAGCTGATAATGTCCATACGAAAACTCCATTTTACCCGAAAAATAAAAATCGCGATGATCATCGAGCTGCTTTGCGCGGTAGGGCTGGTTAAACCAGATTGCACGAATTGCGCCAGAGTCATCGCGCAAGACTGCCTCGGTTATTGCGAGGCGACCACGACGAGAGTTACGCACATCGTCAACTTTTGCCTTAATTGTCACTTGGCCCGGGCGTAAATCTGAGATTTTTTGAGCTTGTTGATAGTTCTCATAGGTGCGTGGCAAATAATATGCTAAGTCTCGAAGTGTAAAAATACCAGCTTTATTTAGAAGCTCGGCCGTTTTTGGACCGACGCCTTTAATGTCTTCAATGGGCGAAGATAAAACCATTTTCTAATCTTCCGCAGGTTTATTTGGAGCATTTTCGGCGCGCCAAGTAGCAATAGCGCCATGATTGCCAGATAGCAAAACTTCTGGCACTTTTAGCCCTCGAAACTCAGCTGGTTTCGTATATTGCGGATACTCATAATTATCACCGTCACTAAAGCTTTCGATCTCAGCAGATTGCTCGCCACCAAGCACGCCCGGAATTAGACGCACAATGCTATCAATCACAGTCATAGTCGGAAGCTCACCGCCAGTCAAAATAAATTTGCCAACAGAGAGCTGATGGTCTACGAGCGTCAAAATACGCTCATCGTAGCCTTCGTAATGCGGACAAATAAAAATATAGTTTTTACCAGATTCAGCATAACGAACGGCGTCAGATTGTTCCCAAATTTTACCTTTCGGCGTCATCAAAACGACTTCAGTATCAGGGTTTTTGGCCTTTGCAGCCTCCACGGCGGCAAAAATTGGCTCGACGCGAAGAAGCATTCCGTCGCCACCACCATACGGAGTATCATCAACCTGATGGCGTGGACCGATACCGAAATCACGTAAGTTAATAAGTTCAAACTCGACTAAGCTACGATCCTGGGCCTTCCAAAGCATCGAGGTATTAAAAACCTTATCAAACATCTCTGGAAAGAGTGTAATTACGGTAAATTTCATGACTTTGAGACTCGCACCATAGCCGTACGCAGGACTTCGTCGCCATAATAGTAACCAGCGCGCAAAGTCTCGGCAATAGTTTCTTTGTCGCCGTCACCATCAACACTGATTGCTTCATGTAAGTCTGGATTAAATTCAGTACCAATCGTTGAGTCGATTTTTTGAAGGCCAATGCTTTTAAGCGTCTTCTCGAAGTTCTTTGAAAGTGGAGACAGAGCTTCTGGTTGAGCTTGAATCGCGCGTTCGAAGTCGTCGATTAGTGGCAAGATTTTCTTTACTGTATCGAGCTTTGCGTAATTGCGATCTTGCTCGCGCTGAATATCGTTTTGGCGGCGAAAATTCTCAAAATCAGCACGCGTGCGCTGTAAGTCGTTGATTAGCTCAGCGATTTTTGCATCTTGCTGCTCATCGACGGGGTTTTTGCGTTTCATGTTTTTTGCGGCTTCAATAACGGCCTCGCCGCGATCCTCGGCGGCAGCTTCTTGATCCGCCTCGGTTGTAGCCTGCTCGGTAGAATCTGTTTTTGCTTCTTGGTTATCTTCGATAGTATCTGGGTTTATATTATTGTCGTTCATAAATAATTTCCTCCAACATTAATCCTGCGTGACGAACTAGCGACATGACGCGCTTGTATGACTGACGAGT
The DNA here is from genome assembly GCA_051891815.1 of Candidatus Nanosyncoccaceae bacterium. GTDB lineage: Bacteria > Patescibacteriota > Saccharimonadia > Saccharimonadales > Saccharimonadaceae > UBA2834. The sequence goes on along the minus strand of JBJFFO010000003.1, from coordinate 696,098 downwards.
CGGACCAAGTACGCCAATATAACTGCGATCAGAATAAGGCGAACAGAAGCGCGAAATAATCAGCGAAACATCCGAAGACTTGCCGACCGGATTTTCGGTACCAATATAGACGTTAATTGCCTCATTGGGCGAAACTTCATTCAGCCAAGGTTTTAGCTGGTCGAGCAATTTGCCTACTGCCTGCACGCGGGAACTTTGGGCAAATTCTGGCTGCGAGAATAACCCACCAAAGCCAGAGATATAAAGTTGGTCGCCGACGGTGGCTAGGCCAAGATTGCCAGTTAGATCCACAAGACTATCAACGGCAGCACGAATTGCATAATCGGCGCGTGTTTGAGCCTGAATGCGCGTAGCGAGTGCGCGCGTCTGACGGTTGCTACCTTCGGTAATCTTTTGTTGCTCAGAGCGAGGCTTATGAGCGTCTCTTTCAAGCTTCTCTTGTAGTGAGTTGACATACATGCGATATCCAGCATCGGTCGGGATGCGTCCGGCTGAAGTGTGCGGTTGCATAATATAGCCCATCGCTTCAAGTTTACCCATCTCTGCGCGAATAGTCGCAGATGAGACGTCGAAAAGTTTTGCGAGCGTTACGCTGCCAACCGGAGCCGCCATTTCGGCGTATTCTTCGATAATTGCATAAAGAATTTCGCGTTGACGATCTGTCATACTTTTATTTTAACGCTTTTAGCACTCTATGGCAAGGTTTGCTAATTTTAGACTAAAATACCCCTGTTATCAGGGGTATTTTTTATTTATTGCCAGGAATCTTATAGTATTTATTATTACCTTTTAATTCCGCTACTAATTTTTCGCGCTGCAGGCGACTAAGCTCACTCCAGAAGCTAATCTTATTAGCTGGGACGATACTGCCATTTGCGTCATAATATTTTACCATATTACCATTTCCGGAGACATAAATCAGGATACCATCTCGCGTAAAGAGATTATCACCATCCTTGACGACGAGAAACGCTTTACTGGAGCCGGATGTGTACGCACGGCGTTCGTTATTTGCTTCATATCCGATGAAATAGCCATCGTGCATAAATACACGCTCGCTACCCCGAAGAATACTCTTGCCAGTCAAAAGGTCGACGACGCTATATTCGTTCGGAGACGATGTACTCGCAATAATGTACTGATCCGTAATCCAAGCCATGTCGCCATAAATATCGCTATTTTTTGGATCGGTATAGAACTTGTCGTAGTGATAATCTACAACCATGCGATTATCGGAAATTGAAAAGAGTCCACTCTTGTCAGAAACTGGATCTAGCACAGCGTAAACTTTCTTGCCCCAATTGAAACTCTTGATAGAGTTATATTCTTGATCGTCGATCGTAATTGGAGTGGCGGTAGAATCTTGCTTATTATAGATAATATAGCCTTCATCACGCAGAATAATGCGACCGTCTGGCATATCATCCATGCGAGTGCATTTTTCGGTCTTACATTGATAGCCATCAATTACGCTGAGCTTTATTTTATCACCACCGCCCTGTTGGTTGCCGCTTTGGATGCCACCACGAGATGTATTTAAAATCTGAACCAATAAGAATACCAACACGCCAAGAAATACAATGCCAAATATACCGAGTGCAATATAAATGCCAATACGCTTTGCAGCTTTTTGACGTTTTACGACACGTTCTTGACGCTGAATCTCCGCTGCATAAGCATTTGCCTTAGCTAATTCATCAGCCGACATTTCGCGCTGAGACTCTACGAGAGACTTGGTTTGCAAATTAACAAGATTTGGCTTGACGATAAATTTATCGGCCGAGTTTTCCGGCTGAGGATTCTCCTCTACGGTTGATTGGGGAACAGTCTCTTGTGTTTCGGGTTGGGCTGGAGTTGGCTCAACGGGAGCCGTAATTGCCTGACCGTAATTAGCTTGCGGCATCACAACGCCGGTCGTAGGATCGATGGGCGCGCTTTGCGGAGTATTTTGCCCACTAGAAATAACTTGTTGGCCCGCATTTGGATCATATGAGCCGAATTGACCCGAAAAGTTAGCTGGATTTGGCGAAAAACCACCATTCGCATTCTGATTATCCATATGTTATAAATTATAATATATTTATGGAAGAAAAAATTAATTTAATTAAGCGTTGGCTAGGGACCGGAAGTATAAACATATTTGGTATGCCTTTTTCCGGAAAAGATACCGTTGGAGTGCGCCTAGCCCAAGATTTGAATGGACGTTTTTTGAGCTCCGGGCTGATCATGCGAGCCGCCGAGGAAAACGATAAAGATTTACTCCGCGAGATGAGCCAAGGATTACTCGCTTCGACAGACAAATTCCGCGATATTGTTTTACCTTATTTTAAGATTGCAGAATTGCGCGATTTTCCGCTTATCCTAAGTAGCGTGGGGCGCTGGGAAGGCGAAGAATACGACGTTATAAAAGCCGCCGAAGAATCTAGACATCCAATCAAAGCCGTTATTTTACTCAACATCTCGGAAGCCGAAATCCGTAACCGCTGGGAAGCTGCTCAAACTTTACAAGATAGAGGTACACGCGAAGACGACAAAGTTCGCTCGGTGCTCGATAAGCGCATCGCGGAATTTATCGAAAAAACAATGCCAGTGATTCAAACTTACCAAAAGCGCGGCATCTTGTTGCCAGTAAATGGGCACGCCGATCGCGAGAGTGTCTACACACAAGTCATCGACCAACTTGCAAAATTCGCAATGCAAGACAGCGACTTTAATCGCGAAATTCCGCTTCAATAAAAAACACCGCCTCTAGGCGGTATTTTTTAATCTCGTTTCAGCATGACCGTAAAGGCTTCACTCGGAATATCGACCTTGCCGAAGCGCTTCATGCGAGCTTTGCCTCGCTTTTGCTTCTCGACAAGTTTTGCTTTACGATCGCGATCACCAGTATGAATTTTTACCGTCACATCTTTACGGAAGGCACCGAGCGTCTCGCGAGCAATAATGCGAGCTCCGATAGCGGCTTGCAATGCAACTTCAAAGTTTTGGCGCGGAATTACTTCTTTAAGCTTCTTCGTAACTGTGCGACCAATCGCGTCCGCCTCACTACGATGCGCCATGACAGAGAGCGCATCAACACGCTCGCCGGCGACTAGAAAATCCACACGCACGAGATCTTCAGCCTGGTAACCAGCAAGTTCATAATTAAATGATGCATAGCCAGAGGTTGAAGACTTAAGTTGATCGTAGAAATCAGTCAAAAGGTTTGCCATTGGCGCCTCAAAATCGATTACGGCGCGCGTATCAATGTAAGAAATATTTTTTTGACGGCCACGTTTTGTGATGATGAGGTCGAGAATTGCGCCAATATATTCTTTCGGAGTAATAATTTCGCCTTTTACCCATGGTTCACGAATCTCAAGAATCTTAGTTGCGTCAGGCAGACTAGACGCCGAGCGAATATCGAGTTCTTCGCCAGACGTCATCGTAACACGATAATCAGTAGAAGGATTAGTTACAATAAGATCTAGTTTAAATTCACGCTCCAAGCGTTCTCGAATAATATCCATATGTAATAGACCCAAAAAGCCGATGCGTAAGCCAAAGCCAAGTACAGGAGAGTTCTCTGGCTCGTATTGGAGTGCCGAATCCGACAAAGCAAGCTTTTCTAGTGCTTCTTTAAGATCATTATATTGGTCATTAGATACTGGGAAAAATCCCGCATAAACAAAAGGATGGACATTTTTGTAGCCCGGAAGCGCGAGCTTGGTTGGGTTCTTGGTTAAAGTTACCGTATCGCCAACTTTTGCTTCACGCGTAGCTTTTAGGTTCGTAACAATATAGCCAATTTCGCCAGCCTTTAGCTCATCACGAGGCGACATCTTTGGATTTAGGATACCAACTTCGAGCGCAATATCATTTGATCCGGTTGCCATCATGTGAATGTTGGCGTTTTTTGAAAGTGTGCCACTAAACATGCGAATATATAAAATAACGCCACGATAATCATCGAAATAACTATCAAAAATCAAAGCGCGCATTGAATCACTGTTCTTCTCGGCAACTTCTTTTGTTTCGCCAGCACTATGTCTTGGCGCAGGAATGCGATTAATAATCGCATCGAGAACTTCGTCGACGTGCTCACCAGTTTTAGCGGAGACCTTAATAATCTCATCCTCAGAACAACCTAGTAAGTTTATTATCTCCGCTGAAACACGCGGAACATCACTAGCTGGCAGATCGATTTTGTTAATGACTGGAATAATAGCAAGATCCTGTTCGAGCGCAAGATAAACATTCGCAAGCGTCTGCGCTTGGATGCCCTGCGTAGCATCAACCACCAAAATGGCGCCCTCTACAGCTTGCAGAGAACGTGATACCTCGTAGGAAAAATCTACATGCCCTGGTGTATCAATCAAATTTAGCGTATAGCCCTTATAGGACATACAAACTGGCGTAAGTTTGATTGTGATTCCCTTTTCGCGCTCGAGCTCCATACTATCAAGAAGCTGCGATTTCATTTCGCGTTTGGTCACGGTGCCAGTAATTTCCAGCATGCGATCAGCGAGAGTAGATTTTCCGTGGTCAATATGCGCAATAATACAAAAATTGCGAATTTTATCTGTATTCACGAATATATTTTAACATATTGTCAAGGGGTGGCGCCAGCTTTTAATCAGGCGAGTAGGACAAAAATTAGGATGATTATCGCTATCACGACGCGATACCAGCCAAAAGCCTGTAGGGATTCTTTTTTGCGCAAATATTTCAAGACAAAGTTAATTGCCACCATGCCTGATGCGAAAGCAATGACATTAGATAGTAGCAATGTACCCCAGTTGGCCGCCATATACGCGCGCGAATCGCTAGAAATAAAAGACATCAAGACCACGCCACACATAATCGGAATACTCGCAAGGAAAGAGTAATCTGCAGCAGCACGACTATTTAAGCCGACAAGTCGCCCCGCAACGATAGTAGAGCCGCTACGCGAAACACCAGGAATTAGCGCGAAAGTCTGAGCGAGGCCAATATAGAGTGCGCGAAGTGGCGTTAGAGAGTTTTCATCTTTGAGCTTACTCATACGTGGCAGCTTGTCGATGATAATCATTAAAATACCGACGATTCCCATGGCGCACATTATTGTAATAAGACTCGAGAAGAAAGGCGCATTTTCGATCAGTTTTTTGAGTAAGAGTGCAGCGATGACAGCTGGAATGGACGTAATAACGAGATTAAAAAATAATTTATAATTGTGTTTCTTGAAAATATCAACGCAAATCTCGCAAATACGTTTGCGATAAAAGAATAACAAAGCTGCAAGCGTACCGAAATTTATGAACTCAATAAAAAGATGAAAATCCGATGTTCTTCCACCAAGAATCTCTTGAATAATTTCGAGATGGCCAGAACTGGATACGGGAATAAATTCGGTCAGGCCTTGAGTGAGTCCTAATATTACACTGTGTATAACATCCATATGTTTATTATAGCAAAAATAGACGAGCAACAAAAAGTAGCACCTTTTACAGTGCTACTTTTTTATTTAAGCCTCTAGCGTATCTTCACCAAAGTCTTCGTCTTCGATAGTAGATTCTACAGTTTGGCTTTTTGCGCCAGTACCTACAGGAATCTTGCGACCGATAATAACGTTTTCCTTGAGACCGCGGAGATGATCAACGCGACCAGAAATTGCAGACGAGATAAGAACGCGAGTTGTGTCCTGGAAGGAAGCAGCAGACAAGAACGAGTCAGAGTAGATAGATACTTTGGAAATACCTAGCAACATCTGAGAAAAGCTTGCCGGTTCTTTGCCTTCAGCAATCATGCGAGCGTTTTCTTCTGCGACAGCAGCTTTGCTGGTGATATCGCCAGTGACAAAGTCAGTATCACCTGGCTCATCAATCGAAACGCGAGAGAACATCTGGCGAATGATGATTTCAAGGTGCTTACTGGAGATTTCGTGACCCTGTGCGGCATAAATAGTGAGAATCTCGTTAAGGATGTAGCGTTCAGTCTCTTCGATACCCTTGTATTTCATGAGATCTTGGAGATTGAGAGAACCTTCAGAGAGGCGATCGCCCGGTTTAACACGATCACCGTCTTTGACTGCGAGTGCGTAGTCGGCCGGGACAGAGACTTTGAGTGGTGAACCAGCATTGGCGACGACGATAATTTCGTCTTGAGTTAGCTCTGCGACACCATCAAATTCGGCGATGATTGGAGCTTCACCTTTAGCCTTAGAGGCGATTACTGCGCCAGTCTTGACGCTTGCGCCATCCTTAACCTTAGCCTTGCGGCCATCGAGTGGATAGTGAGCGGCCTTGCCGGCATCTGGAGTGACCTGAACAACATTGTGACGGCCATCTTCCCAGGTAGTAACAACACCTTCGATATTCGAGATGAAAGCTTGACCCTTTGGCGTACGAGCTTCGAGAAGCTCCTCAACGCGTGGAAGACCACGAGAGATTGCGCCAGAACCTGCAACACCAGAGCTGTGCTTCGTATCGAGCGTAAGCTGTGTACCTGGCTCACCAACGGATTGTGCGGCAATAACACCAACTGGTTCATGATAAGCGACTGGCTCACGAGTGGACATGTCGATACCGTAAGCCTTGCGAGTTACACCATTGTCGCATTCAGAAGTGAGAACGCTTTGAATCTTAATGCTATCAATTTCATCGTCAGCTTCGAGTTGAGCGGCAACTTCTGGCGAGATGAGCTCATCTGCCTGAAGACCATATTTCTCAACAGCCTCAGCGGAATAACGACCAGCAATGCGCATAGCAAAACCAATACCGGTAGCTTCGCTTTCAGATTTATAGATGCGGAAGCCTGGATCTGGAGCTTCACCTTCAACAGTAAAGACGTCCTGAGATACATCGACGAGACGGCGAGTGAGATAACCAGAGTCGGCAGTACGGAGAGCCGTAGATACCTGACCTTGGCGAGCACCACGAGTTGCGATGAAGGACTCGAGAGTATTGAGGCCTTTCTTATAGCTCGACTTGACCGGAAGTTCAATTTCGCGGTTGGATACATCAACCATGATACCAATCATTGCAGATGCAAGCTTAATGTTACCAGCGGAACCACGAGCGCCGGAGTTGGTCATGATAGAGACGTTAGTATCGAGGTGGGCGAGGTTATCCTTAACGTGAGAAGAAATCTTATCGTCAACTTCACGCCAAGCGGCGACAGTGAGGCGATAGCGCTCATCTTCGGTAATGAATCCGTCATCGAATTGTTGCGAGATAAGGGCAGTTTTGCCTTCACCTTCAGCAATCATAGATTCAATTTCTGGGTAATCTGGATAGTCGTCCTTTGAAGTGGAGACACCTGCGATAGTTTCGTACTTGAAGGAGAGATCCTTAATAGCATCAGCGGCTTCAACGGCAGCTTCGGCACCAAATTGGTTAAGGATATTAGCCATAACTTTCTTCAAGTGCTTACTGTTCTGAACCTCATTATCGTATGGATACTCTTTTGGCAAAATCTCGTTGAAGAATACACGGCCGAGAGTAGTATCACGTTTTTGGCCCTTCGTGTGAACGCGAATTGGAGTCTGAAGTTGGATGAGGCCCATATCATAGGCAAGCTCAGCTTCGTAGACGCTAGTGTAGGCTTTGCGCTCAGTTTGAGCAGACGGTTTTTCGTAGGTTAGGTAGTAGCTGCCAAGTACGACATCTTGCGTAATCGAAAGCACTGGAGCGCCATCGGATGGCTTTAGCAAGTTTTTGCCGGCCGACATAAGTTCAGCGGCCTCTTTTTGAGCTTCCTTGGAGAGTGGAAGGTGGACAGCCATCTGGTCACCATCGTAGTCGGCGTTGAATCCGTTTGCGACGAGCGGATGAAGTTTGATTGCTTTACCGTCAACGAGCTTTGGCTGGAAGGCCTGAACAGAGAGACGGTGAAGTGATGGAGCGCGGTTTAGAAGAACGTATTTGCCTTCAATGACCTCGTCGAGTGCATCCCAGATCACAGTCTCACCAGCTTCAATCATGCGAGAAGCGGAACGAATATTCGGTGCGTATTCGTGCTTGATAAGCCAACTAATTACAAAAGGCTTGAAGAGTTCGAGCGCCATTTGCTTTGGAAGGCCACATTGATTAATGCGGAGTTCTGGACCTACAACGATAACGGAACGACCAGAGTAGTCGACGCGTTTACCGAGAAGGTTTTGGCGGAAACGACCTTGCTTACCCTTGAGCATGTCAGACAAGCTCTTGAGTTTACGACGACCGTTCTGCGAGTTAGCGGTACGACCGCCACGAGAGGCATTGTTGTCAATGAGTGCGTCGACAGCCTCTTGAAGCATGCGCTTTTCATTGCGGCAGATGACTTCTGGAGCGTTAAGCTCGAGAAGCTTCTTGAGGCGGTTGTTGCGGTTAATAATGCGACGGTAAAGATCGTTAAGATCAGAGGTTGCAAAACGACCACCAGCCAAGGAAATCATTGGGCGAAGATCTGGAGGAAGTACAGGAATTACGCTCATGATAAGGTCGGTCGGCTTGATATCGGCATTTAGCATACCTTCAAGCACCTTAAGACGCTTCATGATCTTCTTCTGTTTTTGACCTTTGCTCTCTTCGGCATCTGCGTGAAGCTTTTCTACAAGTTCTTCAAGATTGATTTCTTCAAGAAGCTTCTTGATGCCACTAGCGCCCATCTCGACTTCGATAAGGTCGACATAGTCTTCATAGTTGTCCTCAAGAGCGCGATACTCGATTTCATTGATGACGGCACCTTTCTTGAAACCGGTAAGAATTTCTTTCCTGGCGCGATAATCATCTTCGAGCTCTTCGACTTCTTTACTCTTCGCTTCTTCGAGAGCTTTGATTTCTTCAGTGTTCTTGTTTTTTGCTTCTTCAAGATAGCGTTCTTGAATAGCGTGACGAGCAAGCTCGGTTTGAGTTTCGAGGTCCTCGAGACGCTTATCGATTTCTTCTTGCTGGGCATCAGTAATAATGTAACCAGCAAAGTAAACAACTTTTTCAATATTCTTGACAGTAATATCAAGAAGTTGGCTGAGAGCGGATGGAGTTCCACGCATGAACCAAATGTGCGCTACAGGAGCAGCAAGGGCGATATGCCCCATACGCTCGCGGCGAGTAATACTTTTAGTGACAATATTACCGTCTTTATCGACGGCTGCTTCGCGCGAGCGAACACCTTTGAGTTTTGGATCGTTTGGATTAATGTCCTTTGATGGTCCAAAAATACGTTCACAGAACAAACCATCACGTTCTGGTTTCTGAGTACGATAATTAATCGTCTCTGGCTTTAGGACTTCGCCGTAACTCCAGTTGAGGATATCTTCCTCGCTGGCGACAGATAGGCGAATCGCGTCGAAATCATTCGCGCTGATGTAGTTATCTTGCCAAGCCATAAATTATTGGTCCTCCCCATATTCTTCATTATCTTCGATGTCTAATTCAGCGCTATCTTCGTCGCTGTCAGTTGAAACATATTCTTCGCCATCTTCGCTAACAGTGCTTTCGGCACCTTCGAGATCTTCGGTATCAATATTGGAAGTTTCGTGTTGTGCATAGATAGCGGCATCGTCACGAGAGTGAGCGACAGCTTCAGTAGTCTTTTCGATGACGCGATCGGCATCGCGAGCGTTACCATTATCGAGCAAATCAATCTTGAGGCCAAGGCTCTGAAGCTCTTTCACTAAGACGTTAAAGCCTTCTGGAAGTTTTGGACCTTCGATTGGTTCGTCTTTGATGATAGATTCGTAAGCCTTTGCGCGGCCGAAGACATCATCGGACTTGATAGTAAGCATTTCTTGAAGTGTCGAGGCAGCGCCGTAAGCTTCGAGCGTCCACACCTCCATCTCACCAAAGCGCTGACCACCATTTTGAGCTTTACCGCCAAGTGGCTGCTGAGTAACTGCAGTGTAAGGACCAGTTGAGCGAGCGTGAATCTTGTCGGCAACCATGTGGTGAAGCTTAAGCATATACATCACACCGACAGTTACGCGCTCTTCGAGGGGCTCACCAGTGAGACCATCATAAAGCGTAACGCGACCATCGCGAGCATAACCAGCTTTTTCGAGCTCGTTAGAGATAGTCTCATCAGATACAGAGTTGAAGGATGGCGTCGTGACATGATAGCCAAGCGCACGTGCAGCCATACCGAGGTGAGTTTCATAAAGCTGACCGAGGTTCATACGAGAAGGCACACCCATAGGGTTGAGAATCACGTCAACTGGCGTACCATCTTCCATAAATGGCATATCCTCAACTGGGAGAATACGTGCAACTACACCCTTGTTACCGTGACGACCAGAAAGTTTATCACCAACGCTAATCTTGCGAAGCTCTGCGACGTAAATCTTAATCTGCATGAGGACGCCAGATTTGAGGTCGTGGCCTTGCTCACGGGTGAAAATCTTAACACCGACAACTTTACCAGCGTCGGAGCCGTTCATGCGAACGGAAGTATCGCGAACGTCTTTGGCTTTTTCACCAAAGATAGCGCGAAGAAGACGCTCTTCAGAGCTGAGCTCTTGCTCACCCTTTGGAGTGATCTTACCGACGAGAATGTCGCCGTTGCGAACTTCGGAACCAACCGTTACGATACCGTCTTCACCGAGGTGACGAAGGGCTGATTCGGAGACGTTTGGAATATCACAAGTAACTTGTTCTGGGCCAAGTTTAGTGTCGCGAACCTCGACATCGAAGTCGCGAATATTGATGCTAGTAAGCTCATCATCTTGAACGAGGCGTTGAGAGATGACGATAGCGTCATCCATGTTGAAGCCGCGCCATGGCATGAAGGCGACAAGCATGTTTTTACCAAGGGCGAGCTCACCATTATCAATGGAGGCGCCCTCAATAAGAACATCACCCTTCTTTACCTTTTGACCACGAAGAACTTTGGTGCGCTCATCATAACAGCGACCTTCGTTAGTCTTCATGAAGTGGATCAAATTGTAAGTTTTAGTGGTCTTACTGTTCTTGTATTTAACTTCGACAGAGTTAGAGTCGGCTTTTACCACTTCACCGTCGTCTTCGGCGTAGATAATCTGCGACAAATTCTTGGCAACCTCCGCATCGATACCGGTAGAAACAATAGATGCGCTTGGTTTAACAAGTGGAACTGCTTGTTTCTGCATAGCGCAGGCCATCAAAGAACGGTCAACACGGTTTTTCTCGACGAACGGCACCATAGAAGCAGCAACACCAAGAATTTCTTTGTGAGCAGCATCCATGTGAGTAACATCAGCGGCTGGAACCTGAGTTGGAGTAAGAGATTTACGAGCAGAAACATATTCGTCAACAAAGCGGCCATCTTTGTCGAGCTTTGCGCTAGTATCTGCAATAATCATGTTTTCTTCGGCGGCAGCATCAACGTAAACAACTTCGTCAGTAACTTTGCCGTCTTTTACGATACGATACGGAGCTTCAATGAAACCATACTCATTGATACGAGCGTAGGTTGCGAGGTTGAGCACGAGACCCACGTTGGCACCTTCTGGCGTCTCAACGGTACAGATGCGGCCGTAGTGAGTTGGGTGAGTATCACGCACATCAAAGCCAGCGCGTTCACGCGTAAGACCGCCAGGGCCCATGCTGGATAGACGACGCTTATGCGAAAGCTCGGAGAATGGGTTAGTCTCATCCATGAGCTGGCTAAGCTGAGAACTACTGAAGAACTCTTTAACGGCAGCTACGACTGGGCGAGAGTTAACGAGTTGGCTTGGAGAAACTTCACCATTGGCATCAGCCATAGACATACGGTCGAGGATGTTGCGCTGGAGGCGAAGCATACCAAGGCGGAATTGGCGCTGAACCAATTCACCAACAAGTTTGACGCGACGGTTTGCGAGCGAGTCGATATCGTCGGCTGGATCTTGGGTATTGTTGAGGCGAATGATTTCGCTGATGATAGCAACGAGATCTTCCATCTGCAAAGTGCGGTGAACCTCGTCATTTGGCGTATCAAAACCAAGACGCTGGTTGATCTTGTAGCGGCCAACACGAGAATAGTCATAACGACGATAGTCGTGGAAGGTGCGATCAATCATGTTCTTTGCGTTTTCGACAGTCGCGAGATCGCCTGGGCGGAGACGGCGATAGATTTCAAGTGCAGCCTCAGAAGGGTTGCTGGATGGATCTTTCTCGAGTGTATTTTCGATGTAATGAATGTCGCCGTTGTCGATTTCTTTGAAGTCGTCAAGAATTTGGCTCTTTTTGCGGCCAAGGGCACGCAAAAGTGTGGTTACTGGGACCTTCTTGCGACGGTCGATTTTGACGTAGATTACGCCTTTGGTGTCGGTCTCAAACTCGAGCCAAGCACCGCGACCTGGGATAACCTTGGCGCCGTAATAATTGTGGCCGCCAACGGTCTCGGCTGAGAAGAATACGCCAGCCGAACGAATGAGCTGCGATACGATTACGCGCTCAGTACCATTAATGATAAAGCTAGCGCGATCGGTCATCCATGGGTAATCACCAAAATAGATGTCTTGCTCCTTGACTTCGCCGGTTACTTTGTTAGTAAGCTCGACGTTGACGTGAAGTGGAGCCTCATAAGAGGTGAGGTTCTCCTTCGCGAAACGATCATCCTCGATAGGCTCTTTGAAGTAATAATCTTTAAAGCGCAAGCTCATCTTTTGACCAGTATAGTCATCGATAGGATTGAGCTCATTAAAGACTTCTTGGAGACCATATTTGACGAATTCGTCCCAAGAACGAGTTTGATGCTCAGTTAGATTTGGTATTGGAAGTACTTGGTCGCCCTCGGTAAAGGAAATACGACCACTGCTTGCAGTATTAGTAGGTTTATCCACTGTTCCTCGCTGTTTATTAGTGTTGATATCTTTGGCCGGAAGAATCCCGCTTTGACTGAGCTCGTATTGCCGGTACGGGCTGCAAGAAAAAATCAAAGCACACTACTTCTTAATTCCATTATACACCTTTAAGGCCAAAAAGTCAAGCTTTTTTGGCGCACGAAATGTTTGTATTTTGGCGCAAAAGCGTTTATAGTTAATTTTAAGAAAAGGAGGTTATCGTGGAGCTTTTGTTCCTGATAGGTGCAGTGGTTGCGATTATTATTTTCGAAAAAAGCAACACGGACAAGATTACTAATTCAAAGGACTATAAGGATTGGTACGAATACTATTTTAAAAGTGGCTATTCTAACGAACAGGCTACTCAATATGCAATTACCCAGTGTAAACGTGGCGACAAGCTAGAATATTACAATCTTGATTCTACTAATGTCCAGACGAACGTGGCGCCGACTATGATGACGTCCGAACCGAAGAAAAAAGATCCTTACGCTTCGATCAACTGGATACTCGCCGTGGCCTGTTTCTGTGTAATTGCTGGGCTTTTGGCAATGGTTGGCAGTATTAATGATTCACTAGTTGCTCCGCTATTTGTAGTTATTACACTAGGACTATTTGCAAGTGGTTATGGTTTGAAGACCTGCACTAAAGTTCTTCAGCCGGTGGGCAAAGCCTTCTTGGTTAGTTCTTTAGTTTTGATATCCTTCTTCTTTATACCTTTTGACGACATTTTTGCTAGCCATAACAGCGCAATACTTGCATACACTTTGATCTGTATGATTTTCTACGCACTGGGCGCGTTGATATTGAATAATAGATATGCTGGAACTTTTGTTTATTTCTGGGCAATGCTTTTCATCTGGTCGATCTTTCTGCTATCAAAATTGCCGATTAGTGCATTACCATATATTATCGTTACGCCAATTATGATAGTTTGCTATATCGCATCGTATTTATACCTCGCAAAGGTCGAGTGGCTACCGGTCTGTTTTAGAGCAGGCGCGCGCATTATGTACATCGTGCTCTTACCACTGCTGTTCTTTATAGAGTTCATTCTGATGTTAATACCCTATTTTGGGCAAAGTTACACACTCTTTAGGACTATCATGATGCTTCTTTTGGTCGGACTTTACGCCTGGAAGTATTTTAATGATAAATCCACATGTGGAAGCATTTTCCTGCGATTTTTGTGCCAAAGCTTACTTTTGGTTTTCGTAGCGGATTTACTCAACTTCTCATTCTTTGAATCGCGGCATTATAACTCTATTAAAGTCTTGAGCTTCTCTGCTACCTGGGCGGTGAGCTTCTTTGCGCAAGCCGTCACGTCGCTCTATGTAAAACATAAGGATGTCACATCCGAAGAATGTGAGACTAAGGCGGGCATCTTTGCGCTGGCCGGGCTTGCTTCGACCTTGCTCGTTGCTACAGGCCTGCGCGACGCAGAATATGGCACGATTGCCTGTGTAGTGCTGGGACTACTCGCGATACTCGGGGTTTTCTTTGCGACAAGAAAGAAGAATCTAAATTGGCTCTACGCAAGCTACGTTGCGCTACTAATACTTGAATTCATACTCAATAATGTCGTTTTCAAATATAGCTGGACCGACTTATATGGCTTCATTTATTTCGCCTTGCTTAGCCTAGCCGGAATATTGATTTACCCACTCCTATCTAATTACGACAAAGATAAATCGCTGCAATTGTCATCAACAATGGCGGTTTTTTCGAGTTTATTTGCGGCATTTACTGGCATGGGCTACTTCGACTACGCTTCACTAGCTTTGCTTGCGCCAACGATCGTAGTTTGGATTCTAGCTGCTATGGGGCGCAAACTAAAAACGCTTTTCGAGGTCGCTATTTATGTAACTTCTATAACTTTACTGGTGTTGGTTTATGATATCGCTAGCCCACTGATAGGTAATTGCATATCACTACACTATACAAATACCATCCTAGACATTCAAAAATTTATCCAGATAAACATCTTTGGCACCGCACTCGCAATTACGTCGTGGCTATTCGATAATTGGAAAGAAAAGTCCGCAAATGCTCAGCCACGTTTAATACTAGGCTACAGTGCTTTCACTTTCGTAGGAACACTCGTAGCACTGTTTGCACGCGGCGATCAAGGCAACATGGGAATTGGTCTGATTTTCTTGCTAGAACAAGCCATTATTCTCACTTTCGCTTCGCTCATTCAGAAACGTTGGTTAGCAATTGCGAGTGGCGTCGTCTTGGCACTTGGTGGCTTCTACATGACTGGACTTTATAAGTACTCATTTATCTGGCTAATCATGCTTGGCCTTGGGCTGATCGGTCTTGTGATTTGGCGCCTAGTCGCGCTCAATAATAGTAACGGCGGCGATAAAAAAGAATAAATTAAATCCCCGAGTAATTCGGGGATTTTTTAATGCGTGGCTACTGCGCTGGCTTTTCTTAGTCACCAAAAAACCACCCATACCCTCGGGTGGCTTTTTGGACATATAAGCTCTCAACTTTATGTAAGCTGACTCGCAGTTAGCTTAAATGCCTGAACAAAAGCATTAGAATTATTATATATCCAAATCGTCGAATTCTGCAAGGTCTTCGCGATGCTTTTTTGCCAAATCGGATTCTTCACCAGCGGCTTCGGTTTCGGCATTTTCGACAGCTGCGTCTTCGTGAGTTTTTGGCTCAAAATCATCATTGTTGACAATCTTCAAGTTGTAGCGAGCATCGTTCTTAGTACCAAGAGCACGCAAAAGCGTGCGAATGCTCTGAGCAGTAGCGCCACGGCGGCCGATAATGCGACCAACATCTTCTGGATCAACCTCTAGGCTTAGAAGGACACCTTTTTCGTCGATGGTGCGAGTAATTTGGACTTTATCAGGATTGTTTACGAGAGTTTTGACGATATACTCTACGAACTGCTGATCTATTGTAGACATAGCTATCTCCATTAGGTTTTATATATGTTTATATTATACTTCAAAAAGCCACCCGCGTGGGGTGGATTTTTGCTTAAGCTTCTTCGGCGGTCTCTTCAGCTCCTTCTTTTGGCTGATTTTTGCGAAGTTTGTCGGCGTGTTTAGCGACAGCGTGCTTTTCATTGTAGGCTTTGACCCATTTTGGCATTTCGATACCTTGATTGGTCAAGATGCGAACAACGCGAGAGCTTGGCTGGGCGCCGTTGCTTAGATATTTATTAACCAATTCTTTGTCGATGACAGTAGCTTTGGTATGTGGGTTGTAGCTGCCGACCTGAGCAACAATACGACCCGAAAGAGGGTGACGTTGCGCTTCTTGGACGACTATCCTGTAAAGAGGCAAATCTTTACGGCCATTACGCTGTAAGCGAATCGCAAGCATAATTCTCCTTTAAATTAATTAACTCTACTAATTATAGCAAATTTTACCGAAAAAATCAAGTATTAGTCGCTTTCTCTCGAGAAAACCAGCCCCGAACGGCTCGGCAAATAAACTTTGAAGCCAGTTTTATCTTCCCAGCGGAAAGAGTCATAAGTTTGCGCTGAGCAACGTCCATGTCCGCCAAATTCCTTATCATCAGTCGAGAACTCGAGCTTCCATTTGCCAGCATCGGCCGGAATATGGTAGCCCTCGTAGGATCTTTTAGTATCAAAATTAAAGGCGAAAATCTTGCCTCGGCGTTTATAGATGAGAACTTTATCTTTTTGGCTAACCCAGAGATTTTCAGGAGTCCCAGCGAGGATGTGATTTTCCTTAACGAAGTTAATCATCTTGGCGTCAAAATTATTCAAATCCTCAAAGCGAAGTTTTGGATCGTCTACCAAATGCCATTGTCTGCGACAATATTGATAGCTCCAGTTGTTGCCCTCACGTGGAAAATCTATCCACTCGGGGTGGCCGAATTCGTTGCCCATAAAGTTGAGATAACCGTCGCCGCCGGCCGTCAAAGTGAGAAGGCGGATCATTTTATGAAGCGCTATGCCACGGTCGATGACAAGGTTTTGCTTTTTCTTCTCCATGCCATAATACATTTCCTTGTCACAGAGACGAAACATGACGGTTTTGTCACCAACAAGCGCCTGATCGTGTGATTCGACGTAACCAATAACTTTTTCGCCTGGACGGCGCGAGGTGAGCTCATGCCAAATATTCCAGATATCCCAGTCTTCATCTTTTTTCTCTTTGAGAGTCTTAATCCAGAAATCTGGCTCACCCATCGCCATGCGATAATCAAAGCCAATACCGCCGTCTGCGATTGGTAGTGCGAGTCCTGGCATAGCAGAAGTATCCTCGGCAACGGTAATTGCATCAGAATCTAGCTCGTGGACCAATTCATTGGCTAGTTGCAAATACGTTACTGCGTCGGTATTAGTATTAAGCGAGAAGTATTTCTTGTAGTTATCAAAATCTTGGCCGAGACCGTGATTGCGATAAAGCATAGAAGTAACGCCATCAAAACGGAAGCCGTCAAAATGATACTCCTCCATCCAATAACGTAGATTAGATAAGAGAAAACGTAGTACTTCCGGCTTAGCGTAGTCAAAAAGACGCGTCCCCCATGCTGGGTGATTACCTTTTGTGCCATGCGGAGAGAACTGATAATCGGTGCCGTCAAATTCCGCAATTCCCTCGCGAGTATTTTTTACCAAATGCGAGTGCACAACATCAAGCAAGACCGCAATGCCGAGTTCATGTGCAGCATCAATGAGCTCACGCAAATCGTCCGGCGTACCAAAACGACTTGAAGCCGCAAAGAAATTCGAGACCTGGTAGCCAAAAGAACCGTAATACGGATGTTCGGCGATGGCCATGATTTGGATTGTATTGTAGCCGAGCTTCGCAACGCGCGGCAGGACATTCTCCGTAAATTCCCTGTAAGTGCCAACACCAAATTTGTCCTGAGCCATGCCAATATGACACTCATAAATCAGGAGTGGCTTTTGCGGGTGACAACTGCGCTTCTTCCAGTGATATTTTTTGTCGGGAATAAAAAGTTGCGCACACCACTGATGCGTTTCGGTATCTTGCACAACATAATCCGCGTAGACCGGAATGCGCTCGAGCGCCTTGCCATGGCTATAAACTAAAGTCTGAATATTCTGGCCATTCTTGAGCGCATCTTTGCCAGGCAAAAAGATTTCAAAATCACCATTTTTGCGACGTTTCATGCGATGCGTAAAACGATCCCAGCCATTAAAGTCACCAACTAAGTACATTTCGTCGGCGCCTGGGGCATTTTCGCGATAATACCAGCCACCGTCGGCTCGATGAAAGCCGTAGTATTTATGATTCTCAGAGATATCAAGCAAACTTTTTTTGGTGCCAAGCAAATTCTTGCGTACACGAGCGTAATTTTGCATGCGTAAGTCAATGTCACCCTCGAAATCTTTAAGATAAGGGTCAGCATCAATTAGTGAAAAACTCATATGCTTATTTTAGCATTTTTACTACTTGCCTTGGCGGATTTTGGAATATTTGTTTTTAGTTTCTTCAGGATGAGATTTCTTGTAGTTACGGATCGCCTCAGAAGCGGCTTTAACCTGCGCCTCTTGTTTGCTGTGCCCAACGCCAGTGCCCTTCAAGTGATTACCAATAAAAACGCCAAGCGTGAAGGTTTTGTCATGGTCTGGGCCATCTTCCTTAATGACACGATAAATTGGAGTTTCACCGTCGATTTTTTGCGAGATTTCTTGCAAGTATGATTTTGCGTCGCGCCAAGACTCAGACTCTAAAATCTCATCAATGCGCGAGAGCGAGTTTTTGGCGATAAATTTTTCGGCGCAAGCATAACCTTGATCAACGTAAATTGCGCCAATAATCGCCTCATAGCAATCTGCCATGATAACATGACGAGCACGATCACTACCGTTTTGCTCACCCTTGCTAAGGCGAATAAGTGGCTCAAAACCGAGATGCTCGCTAACAACAGCATTTGCCTCGGTATTTACAAGCGCGGCGCGCCAAGAAGTCATGATGCCCTCTGGCTCGTCGTAGTTGCGATACAAAAAGTCAGAAGTCACCAGCTCTAGCACAGCATCGCCCAAAAACTCGAGGCGCTCGTTGTGCTCTGGAGCGATTTTGCGATGTTCATTAACGTAAGATCGGTGCGTTAATGCGTCGATAAATAGCTGAATATTATTAAAATCGATACCGAGTTTTTCTTTGGCGAAATCTCGATATTCGTCAAGTTGTTCTTTATTCATTTCTCTATAATTTTACCATAATAATTAAACCAAAAGCCTAGCTTTGAGTAAGCTAGGCTTTTAGAATTCACCGTCACGAATCTTTTTCTTGGCAATTAGCATGAGTTTTTCGATGTCGGCATACTCGATAGCGTCGAGTGCATCGGCAAAGCTAAACCAACGAATTCCATTCATCCACTTCTCTTTGGTTGGATGCTCGGAATTATCGAGCGATTGCACAAGGTAAACTTGAGTTGTCATTAGGACTAGTTTTTCAAGGCGGCGATATTTAAAGTGTATCTTTCCTAGCCAAGCTAGAACGTCAACGTTTTTGATGCCAGATTCTTCGCCAATTTCGCGGACGGCAGCCTGCTTGGCAGTCTCACCGGGTTCGATGTGACCTTTCGGAATCGTCCAACGGTCTTTACTGTCTTGAATTAGCAAGATTTCAATGTCGCGCTGGTCTGGCGTCATGCGAAATACGATACCGCCAGCAGTAGGCTCACGCACAATTTCCTTGATTTCAGGTTTTTTGCGAAAGACTACTTGGCGAAGTTTATCGAATTTTGGTTCTTTGTAGGTTTCCGTCGGCAGAGCCTCCGGAATTTTGTAGCCACCGCGACGACTCTTTGGCGTTTTTATACCTTTGGAGCTACGCGTACTACGGGTAGTCGGCTTCTTGGCCGATTTCGACTTTGGGGTCGGCTTCGACTGCGCTGCTACCTTACTCGTCCGAGCCGCTTGACGCTTCTGTTGTTGATTGCGTCGCAGGGTCGGATTCTTTTGGTTCTGCATGCTGTGTTTGTTCCTCTCCCTGAATATTTCGGTAAGCAGTACCAAGCACGCCATTGATGAATTTAGAGGAATTATCTGAGCCAAAGGCTTTGGCGAGTTCTACTGCTTCATTGATAGCAACTTTCGGCGGAACGGAGTCTTTGCGGCGCGAAAGCTCAAAAAGACCAATCCTTAGAACGTTGCGATCGATTGACGAAATGCTTGAAATTGGCCATTCAGGAGCCATCGGTTGCAACTCTTTATCGAGTGCTTCTCTTTCGTCAAAAACCCCACGAGTTAGGTCATGCACAAAATCCACATCACCTAGTGCTTTTTCGTAGGGTTCAATGTTTTTTGAGACAATACTATCGATATCGGCCGTTTTGTCGCCCGCCTTACTTCGGAATTCGTACTCATACAAACTCTGAAGTGATATGATTCTACCGAGATGTCGATTGCTTGCCACGATTAGTCCTCTTTCTTATCGCATTTGCAAGGTTTGCTTCCGCAGACTTTGCAGCTTTTTACCTTGAGATTTGGGGTAGTTTTTGCGGTTTCGAAAGCTTTGACAGGTGAATGACGATTCACGCTGCGAGCGAGCTTCAAGCGCAAGTGGCTACGGCGTAGGCCGGTCTTACGAGGGCTGCTCTGTTTTTTCGGTTCAGGCATGTAAAAATGCTCCTTCTTTGATATTTACTTTGTCTCATATTTTACTATATCTTTTTAGGTTTTGCAAGGTGTTAGCGCAAATGTGCGCTAAATGAGTGTGCTAAAATTGAGTCATGGCAAAAGAAAAAATGCATATCCATAAAACAAAATCGCGCGTCAAGCTCACAATAGCAAAGATTGCAGCGCTTATTTGCGCAGTTGGAATCGTGATTTCTGGATATCAAATTATCACTTGGCTTTTTGATGCAAAAAATACTCAGGAACAGACGGGCGAGATAAGTGAAAGCACAAATGTTGCTGAACTCGACGACTCTGATGCTGAGACAGCCGAATCGGACGAGCAGGAAGACAGCCCATATTGGCGATATCTTAAACAAAAATTAATTGACGTTGATCTAAATACTCTACGTCAGCAAAATTCAGATACGAAAGCTTGGCTTCAAGTGACGGGCACGAATATTAATTATCCGGTAGTTCAAACAACAAATAATGAATATTACCTCAAACATTCTTTTGATAAATCCTACAATAGTGCGGGCTGGGTATTCGCAGATTTTCGCAACAAATTAGATGGGACAGACCGTAATACAATTTTCTACGCACACGCGCGCTCAGATGGCTCGATGTTTGGATCGCTCAAAAATATCCTTTCTGGCAGCTGGGTGAGTGATGATAATAATTTTACCGTGCGTACTGTAAACGATAGCGTGAGTGGGCTTTGGCAAGTATTTAGCGTCTATCATATACCAACAACTAGCGATTATATTCAAACGGATTTTCATAGCGATGCCGAGTATCTTGAATGGCTGAATATGCTAAAAGCGCGAAGTTCCTATAAATTCAACGCAAATATGCAGGCGAGTGACAAAATTATTACTCTATCGACTTGCTATGGAGTAGCTAATTCCGAGCGCGTCGTAATGCATGCGCGCCTAATTAAATGGCTCGAACGCTAATATTCGTTTTATAAAAAACACCTCAGTTTTGGAGGTGTTTTTTGTCTTTACTTCACGACAATATTAACGAGATGATTCTTTGGAATCACGATAGTCTTAACGATTTCTTTGCCATCAGTGAAGCTTTTAACTTTTTCGTCGGATTTCGCGAGCGTCTCGAGCTTTTCCTTGTCTTCGGCGTCGTCGGCTGGAACCATGATGCGTGCACGAAGCTTGCCGTTGACTTGAACTACGAGCTCAATTTCGTCAGCAACTAGCGCGTCTGCGTCATATTCTGGCCAGAGATCGTCTTCTTTCAATTCTTCGAGCATTTCGCAGGCAAGATGTGGTGCGAATGGCTTTAGCATCTTCGCAAGAACAGTCAAGTCTTCGTGGTTAGCACCCTGCTTATAAAGCGCGTTCACGAATTCCATCATGGCAGCCACGGCAGTGTTAAAGTTGCTGCGATGAAGATCCTCGGTAACTTTCTTGATAACCTTATTGCGCTCGACGAGATTCTTGTCGTCTTTGTTTAACTCTTTTGCAAAAACAAGCGTCCAGCAACGATTTAGGAAGCGATAAACGCCACCAATCGCCTCAGTGCTCCAAGCCGCATCAAGATCGTATGGGCCAATAAAGAGTTCGTAGGTGCGAAGTGTATCGGCGCCATAACCTTGATTGATAACATCAAGCGGATCAATAACGTTACCCTTGCTCTTGCTCATTTTCTTGCCGTCGGGAGCGTTGATGTAGCCATTATAAAGCAGTTTCTTGACCGGCTCGCGGAAATTGAGATAGCCTTCATCGGCAAAGAACTTGCACCAGAAGCGAACGTAAAGCAAATGCGCTACAGCGTGATCGCCGCCACAGTAAATATCAACTGGCGCCCAGTAATTAACTTTGGCCGGATCCCAGGCCTGTTTTTTATTGTGCGGATCGGTATAACGCCAGAGATACCACGAACTACACGCATAGCCATCAAGTGTATCAGTCTCGCGTGTCATTTCTTCGCCATTAATCGTAACTTTCATAAATTCTTCGGATTTGGCGAGAGCACTGCGACCAGAGCTATCCGGCTTGTAATCGTCAATCTTCGGCAACATCACTGGAAGTTGGTCTTCCGGAATTGGATGCGCATTGCCGGCTTTATCGTACGCAATTGGAATTGGTGCACCCCAGTAGCGCTGACGCGAAATAAGCCAATCACGCATGCGATAAGTAACTTTCTTTTCGCCAATGCCTTGTTGCTCGAGCCAAGCAATAATTTGTTCACGCGCGTCCAAGCTTTGCTGGCCATTAAATGCGCCAGAATTTACAAGCTCACCTTCGCCGTGATAGCATTTATCGTCGTCTTTAGATTCGAGAGGTTTTTCGACAACCTTAATAACTGGTAGGTCAAATTTCTCAGCAAATTCATTATCACGTTCGTCGTGAGCCGGGACGGCCATAATAGCGCCCGTGCCATATCCACTTAGAACATAGTCGGCGACCCAAATCGGAATCTCGGCGCCAGAGGCTGGATTAATCGCATAGCTACCAGTAAAGATACCAGTCTTTTCTTTATTTTCTTGACGTTCGATCTCGCTTTTCTTAATGGCGTCCGCGCAATATTTCTCGAGCGCATCTTTCGTGTCGACAGTCGCAAGATCCTTAATGAGTGGATGCTCTGGAGCAAGCACCAAGAAAGTGGCGCCAAAAAGCGTATCTGGACGAGTTGTAAAGACGCGAATCTTAGCATCACTGTTTTTAATGCAAAAGTCGAGCTCAGCACCTTCACTGCGGCCGATCCAGTTTTTCTGCATGGTTTTGATTTTTTCTGGCCAGTCAAGTGAGTCGATTTCTTCGAGAAGTTCATCGGCATAAGCGGTAATTTTGAAGAACCATTGCTTCATCTTCTTCTTCTCAACTTCATGACCACAGCGCCAGCAATGACCATTTTCTACCTGCTCGTTTGCAAGTACGGTCTGATCGACTGGACACCACCACTGATAGCTTTCGGCCTGATAAGCGAGGCCTTTTTTATAGAGCTGAAGAAAACACCATTGAGTCCATTTATAATATTCGGGGTCGGAAGTATTGATTTCGCGCGACCAGTCGACAGCATAGCCGAGACGCTTAGCCTGTTTGCGGAAATTATCAATATTAGTCTTTGTGACTTCTTGTGGCGAAATGCCGGTTTTGATGGCATAGTTTTCGGCCGGTAGACCAAAAGTATCGTAGCCAAACGGACGCAAAACATTCATGTCGTTTTGAGCATAAAAACGCGCAAGGCAGTCTACGATAGAAAAGTTGCGCACATGTCCAACGTGGAGGCCAGCACCAGAAGGATATGGGAACATTTCTGCTAAATATTTTTTTGGTCGAGGATCGTCATCCTTTGCAACAAAAGCCTGTTCATCTTCCCAGCGCTTTTGCCACTTTTCTTCGATTTTTAATGGATCATAATGGCTCATAATTTCTATATTATAATACATTCGACAGATAGCGTAAAACACTCACGCTTATTATGCATTTTAAAAATTGGTAGTGTATAATAGATATATGGCAAAATCTAAAACTGCGAGAACAAATAAAGTTGCCAAAAAAGTTTCTGGCGCCAAAAAGTCGAAAACGACCAAAAAGACTGTCCAGAAAAATGCCGGCAATATGAGTTTATATTCAAACCTCGCCTACAAGCGTCGCGTCAAAGAAGATGAACGTGCACGCAAAAAGGCCGAGGAATTAGCAAAGTTACCCAAAAATCCAGTCGCACGCTTTTTCGCTCGCTTGCGTCCAGATCGACTTTTTAAAGCCATCTTCTCACGTGAGGGATTATTCTGCTTCTTAAAATTCTGCGCAGCTGTATTTTTGATTTGTATTATAGGCGTAGGCGGATTATTCCTTTATTACAAAAAAGATTTGACCGCAATTAATCCAGAAGAGCTCGCGAAGCGCGTTACGAAGACCGTAAACACTTATCTTGATCGCAATGGCGAAGTGCTTTGGGAAGATAAAGGAAGCGGTGATTATCGTTTGGTAGTTGATGGAAGTGAGATTTCTTCTTATATGCGCCAAGCGACCGTCGCGATTGAGGACAAAAACTTCTATAACCATATCGGCATCGACCCGAAGGGTATTTTGCGTGCTGCATATGTAACTTTGACCGGTGGCGCCGTGCAAGGTGGTTCAACCTTAACACAGCAGCTCATCAAGCAGGTTTACTTCTCTGAAGAAGCTGCTGATCGCACTTTGAGCGGCATTCCACGCAAGATTAAGGAAATGATTCTTGCGATCGAAATTGAGAAGATGTATAGCAAGGAAGATATTATTACGCTGTATCTTAATGAGTCTCCTTATGGTGGTCGCCGTAATGGCGTGGAAAGCGCTGCGCAAACCTATTTTAATAAGAGTGCAAAAGACTTAAATCTTGCCGAGTCGGCACTTCTTGCAGCCATACCAAACAACCCTGGTGTACTTAACCCTTATAATACTTCTGGAAATAAGGCCCTAATCTCACGTCAGCACAAAGTGCTTGATTCAATGGTAGAGATGGGATATATCTCTCAGGAAGATTGCGATAAAGCTAAGGAAGTAGATATTTTAGCGCAGATTCATCCAGAGTCCGAACAGTTCAATAATATTAAAGCGCCTTGGTTCGTGCTAGAAGTGAAATCTCAGCTCGAGGCAAAATATGGTATTAAAACCATGCGCGCAGGCGGTTTTACGATTAAAACTACTGTCGATTTGCGCGCCCAACAACTTGCCGAAAACGCCGTTAAGGAAGGCCAAAAATACTTCTATACAAATGGCGCAGATAATGCAATGCTCGTTTCAGTAGACGTAGAGACTTCGCAAATAATGGCGATGGTTGGTAGTGTAGACTGGAACACGCCAAACTATGGACAAGTAAATGCATCAACTTCTCTGCTTGAACCTGCTTCGACAATTAAGCCAATTCTTGACTATGCGCCGCTTTTCATGGAGCGTAGTGGCACGAACTATGGTCCTGGTACAATTTGGCCAGATGTAAATATTGATTCTATCTATTGTAGGGGCACTTATGGCAAATGTAGCCTGCGCAATGCTTCGCGTAAATTCTATGGCAATATTACAATTCGTCAATCACTAGCTGGATCACTAAATATTGGAGCCGTAAAAGCACTTTACGTCAACGGTATAGATAAGAGCCTTGAAGTAGCACATGATTTGGGCGACAAATCCTATTGTGCTGACAACCAACAGGCTGGTCTCTCAATGGCGATTGGTGGTGGTTGTGGTGTGCGTCCAGTCGAACACGCTAACGCTTACGCTTCGCTTGCGCGTGGCGGTACCTATAAAGATCTCGTCTATTGGCTAGAAGTAAAGAACTCGAACGGCGAAGTAATCGACTCTTGGTCCGATAAAGAAGGCACGCGCGTAGTCGATGAGCAAGTAGCATATATGGTGACGGATATTCTGTCCGACGCAAATGCTAGGCGCTGGATTTTCGGCGGTCTCGCGACGACTCCTGGTTTCTACAGCAACAAGACCTGGTTTGCAGCTAAAACCGGTACGACCGAAAACGGTAATGGTCGCGCGAAAGACTCTTGGATTATGACCTACTCACCGGTACTCGCAACTGCGATTTGGACCGGCAACCACAACGGCGCCGTTCTTACGAGTGACTCGCATACGGTAGCATTTAAGATTAGTGCCGCCTACATGGATGCTGTGCATGAGCAAGTCTACGGCGAAGATGGTCGCTGGCACTCTGGCATGAAGATTGAGAAGCCGTCCGGCATCAAGACAATGTCCGTGAATGGTCGCACCGATATTTGGCCAAGCTGGTACGGCAAGAACAAGAATGATAATGCCACTGAAAAGAAAATTTTCGACTCAATCTCAAAGAAGCTCGCAACCGATTGTACGCCAGATGAAACCCGCATTGAAGTAAGCGTTAGCAAGATTGTTGATCCAGTGCTTAATAAGGTTGAATACTACGCCGATGGCTACGATGCGCAATCCAAGGATGATGTACATCAATGTTCAGACAAAAAACCGACCGCATCGGTAAGCATTAGTGACGATGATAGCTCGGGCACTACGATGTATACAGTTTCTGGCACGGCACGCTTTGGCACATATAGTCTCAAATCTTATACGTTAACGGTCAACGGCACAGTCGTAAAAAGCGGCGAGTTGGACGGAGTAAGCGATGAAATTACTTACGAAACCAACGTCAAGCCAAGTAGTGTTGTCTTTACGGTAGAAGATGTGGCTGGTTATAAGAGCTCAGCAAAGAAGTAATGCTAATAAAAATATCCCCCTTCGAGTGGGGGATATTTTTATTTATTGGCAAGATTGATAAGCGAGTCTTCGGCACGCGATTCGCGATTTTTGCGAGAGCGTTTCTTTACTGAAGTCTTTCCCTGTTGTTCGGGCTTCTTAGCTTCAACTTTTTTAGCAATGCGCTTAGTGCCTACGGGAGTAGTTTTAGCATTCTTCAGTTTCGGACGCGGAAGAATCTGCTTATGCTTGATTGGCTGAGTTTTTACTTCGACGACCTTCGCAAACATCATCTTACCGGCATTAGTCTGCAAATAACGGACAAATTCAATCTCAATCGGAAAACTCTTGCCGGCGTATTTTTCGCCGTCATCGACGACAACCATCGTACCATCAGCAAGATAGGCGATACCTTGCTTTGGATTACTACCAGCGCCAATAACGCGAACGCTCAGATGGTCGCCAGGTAAATATTCACTACGAAGTCCCTGGGCGAGTTCATTAATATTGATTGCATAAATATGTTCCGTAGCAGCAACTTTGGCAAGGTTAAAATCATTAGTCAAAATAATACCATGATTTTCTTTAGCAAGCTCTAGCAGACGCTCGTCTACTTTGATGCGACTGCCAGCAGCATCTGCAAAGACGCGCACCTCTGCATTTTCAAGACGCTCAAGATCATTTACAACGTCAAGACCAAGACGAGCACGAGCGCGTTTCTCCGCATCAGCTCCATCGGCGAGAAGCTGAAGTTCGCGAATAACGGAGCGCGGGATTAGAAGCTCGTCGCCCAAAAAACCAGCTTTTGCGACCGCCAAAATGCGACCATCCATCAAGGTAGAAGTGTCGACAAAAACGCGACGGCGCGCAATGCGACCACCACGGAGGCTATTTTTGCTAATTTGTTTGAGACTTAAAAAAGAAGTCTCGGCAAAAATAGCCGTTAAAATAAGTGTAAAAAATAAGTCCATATCTCTATTATAGCATATTTTAGTGATTTTTGCAATAGTATAAGCGGTTTGGAGACAAAAATGCGCCATTTTTGAGGTGGCGCATTGATGTTTTTTAATTAATTTTCGCCAACTTCAGCGATTGCTTCGCGGAGCGTCTTAATGCTGCGGTCGAGCTTTTCTTGCTCTTTAGCATCGATTTTAATACCGAGACGGCGAACAATACCATCTGCCCCAACAATAGCTGGAAAACCATTATAAGTGCCACTCATTTCATCGTAGTTACTGACGGAAAGGATACGACACTCGTCATTCAGAATGCAATTTGTAATCATTGCGAGACAGCTACCGATACCATAGTAGGTGGCGCCCTTCTTTTTGATGATGTCGTAGGCTTCATTACGAGCATAATCTTCGATCTCGGTAAGATCTTGCTCGCCCAAGAGTGTACGAATTGGCTGACAGCCGACATTCGCGCAACTCCAGAGTGCAAATTCAGTATCGCCATGCTCGCCAACCTGGTAGGCGTGGACGTTCTTTGGATGAACATGCAAGCGCTGCGACAAGCGATAACGTAGGCGCGATGAATCAAGGACAGTGCCTGAGCCAATTACATGCGCAGCTGGTAAACCAGAATAGCGCCAAGTTAGGTAAGTCATAACGTCCATTGGATTGCTTGCGACCAGGAAAATGCCATTAAAACCAGTGGCCATAATTTGACCGATCATGTCTTTAAAGATAGCGGCGTTCTTCTTGAGTAAGTCCATGCGAGACTCGCCAGGTTTTTGTGGAACACCAGCCGTAATTACGATAAGATCACAGTCGCCAGCATCTGCATAGGAACCGCTGCGAATTTTTAAGTAGCTTGGCGATACAGCCAATGCGTCACGAAGGTCAATTGCCTCACCCTCGGCGTCGTCGACATTGATATCGACAAGTACTAGTTCGTTGACACTAGTACGCTGGTGAACCAAGGCGTAGCCGTAGCTCATACCGACGTTTCCGGTACCAACAATCATAACTTTATTTGCCATTTATTTTGCCCTCTATATATTAGAATATTTCTTCTATTATTTTAGCATAAGCAACAAGGCTAATAAAGATTTTTAGCAGAGCATCCAACGGTTAAACCCAATCGTCTTAATATAACGCTTTAATTCGAGCGACATAATTGCCTGATTAAAGTCTGAAACATCTAGTTTTAAATTTTCCATAATTTCATCGCCGTCAACGATGCCGTCTTTGATTTGTTGCCAAATTGAGCGCTCGATTTCGCTTAATGCCTCGAGTTGCGGCGATGAATGTTTTAGTTTCTCGGGGGCGACTATACTCAAAATATCATTCAACTCGGTAAAGACCTGCGCACCCTGCGAGATGAGACGGTTACAGCCAACAGACATTGGACGCGTAATATCGCCTGGCACCACGAAGACATCTTTTCCCTGATCGAGCGCGAGAGAAGCAGTCGTGAGCGTGCCAGAATGATCGGACGCCTCAACAATCAATAGCGCATCCGCTAAGCCCGAAACAATACGATTGCGCTCAAGAAAATGCCAATTCCTAGTCTGCGTACCGGGTGCGTATTCTGATAGAATTCCACCTTTTTGCAAAATGCGCTCAGCTAGCGAACGGTTTGAGGCTGGGTAAATATAGTCTATAGGCGTGCCGAGCACGGCGATGGTCGTACCACCAGCGTCAAGACAACCGCGATGCGCAAAAGCGTCTATACCATAAGCCATACCGCTCGCAATCATAATGCCTTTTTCAGCAAGCTCATACGCAGTCTTATAAGCGATAGCCTCGCCATAACGCGTGCAGCGACGAGAGCCTACGATGCTAACGACCTTTGGACGAGGTATAACATCCGGCAATTTGCCACGAAGTCAGAGTGACTTTGGACTATCCGGAATGAGTCTGAGTGGTCTTAGAAAATTATGTTTTAAATCTATTTCTTCGTATTCTTTCTCTGCCATGCTGGCATTTTGACATAAAAATATCGTACTTAAAAGCATAAGTACAATATTTTTGGAGTTTTAATAACTAGTCGCGGCGCATTGGCGGGAATGGAACACCCTCACGTGCTGAGACGCCCTCAAAGAGCCAGAAATTACGCTCGGAGTTACCCCAGCCACAAGTTGGCGGCATGCCATATTCAAGCATCTCAACAAAGTCCATATCAAGCATCTGAGCTTCATCGTCGCCAGCATCGCGCATAGCCTGCTGAGTTTCAAAGCGTTGGAGCTGGTCAAGTGGATCATTGAGCTCAGAATAACCATTCCCCATCTCAGTACCAAAGATGACTGGATGAAAACGCTCAGTTACGCGTGGATCTTCGGCATGAAGCTTGGCAAGCGGAGAGAGTTCAACTGGCTCATGAATTAGCCAGTATGGACCAGCCGACTCTTTGCGAATGATTTTCCAGGCATAATCAAGCAAACGTGGAGCAGTAGCATTCTCATCAAAAGTCATCTTATGCTCACGCAAAATTCGCTTAATTTGATCAATATCTGGATTGAAAACGTCGATATTAAGTTTTTCTTTCAAAATATCTGCGTAGGTAATGCGTGGCCATTTACAATCGAGATCAACCTTCATGCCTTCGTGTTCAAACTGCAAAGTACCCCATGTTTCTTTGCAGACATATTTAATCATCTCTTCATAAAGATCCATGCCTTCTTGATAATCCTGATAGGCAGCATAGGATTCCATCGCGATATGCTCCGGTAAATGTTCCTCATCCATGCCCTCATTACGAAAACGTGGACCAATATCATAGACGCGCTCATAACCGCCGCCAATTAAGCGTTTGAGTGGAAGCTCGTGCGAAATGCGAAGGTAAAAGTCCTGGTCTAGCGCATCCATATGCGTAACGAATGGATTTGCATCAGCGCCACCAGTAGTGTGTTCTAGTACTGGAATATTAATCTCAATAAAGCCATGATCGTTAAGGAATTGACGCGTAGCAGTCCAGAACTTAGCGCGACGGATAAAACGTTCGCGCACATCTTTATTGACCGCCATATCGACATAACGACGGCGGAGGCGCTCTTCTTTATTCGTAAAGCCATCGCGACCAGGGAGCGGACGCAAAGCTTTAGTTAAAATACGAGGTTGCTCACAGAAAATCGAAATCTCGCCAGTCTTAGTCTTGCCGACAGTGCCGGAAGCTTCAAGAAAATCGCCAGTATCAAGCTTCTTAGTAAACTTAGCTGCAGCGTCCTTAAGGAAAATCTGAATACTTGCGGAGTCGTCCTCAATAACCACGAAAGCTAGTTTGCCGAAACTACGGATGCCAGTAATACGACCAGCAGCGCAGACTTCTTGGTTTTCATACTTATCAAAACTCTTCAAGATATCTTCAATTTTTACATTACGATTTGTATGCGCAGGATAAGGATCGATACCTTCTGCGCGAAGTTCGTTTAGTTTGCGAATTCTTTCATCGCGAAAATCTTTTAGAGTTGCCATAATTTATATAATAACATAATCACGGTATTTCACAAGATAAGCCTCGCATTTTTGCGAGGCTTTAGTTTAGTCGGCGTTCTCAAGAAAAGCACCGGATTGGCGCGACCAAAGATGATCGTAAGCACCGTGTTTTTCGAGAAGTTCGGCATGGCTGCCCTGCTCGATGATTTTACCATCTTCGAGTACAACGATGCGATCGAGGCTAGCAATCGTACTTAGGCGATGCGCTACTACAATACTTGTACGACCCTTCATGAGCTTTTCGAGTGCGTCTTGAATGAGCGCTTCAGACTCAGAGTCGAGAGCTGAAGTCGCCTCGTCAAGCACAAGAATCGGCGCATCTTTAAGGATAGCACGCGCAATTGCAATGCGTTGACGCTGACCACCCGAAAGCTTGAGACCGCGTTCGCCGACGAGCGTATCGTAACCGTCTGGCATTTTCGAAATGAACTCGTCAGCATTTGCAAGTTTGGCGGCGCGGACGATTTCTTTCATAGTCGCATCGGGCTTACCATATGCAATATTCTCGGCAATGGAACGGTGGAAGAGCGCGGTTTCTTGTGGAACGTAGGCAATTTGTTCACGCAGAGAAACTTGACGCACATCGCTCACATTTTGACCATCAATCAAAACCTCGCCATCTTGCACATCTGCAAAACGTAAAAGCAACTTCGTGAGCGTAGTTTTACCAGAACCAGACATACCCACTAGGCCGATACGCTCGCCGGGCTTGACTCCGAGATTGAAATGCTCAAAAATTGCTTCTTTGGCGTCGGCATGGCGGAATTTGACGTCCTTAAATTCAATATCACCACGCTTAACGACGAGATCCTTTGCGCCCTCAATATCTTCAACAAGGTTCGGCGCATCGAGAATTTGCGTCATCTCATAAGCGTCGCCGAATACGCGATTAATATCACGAAAAATACGGTTAACATCCCAAAGTTCATTCATAACCGAAATCGAGTAATTAACAATCAAGATCAGAGTCGATACTGATAGACCAAATACTGGTACGCCCGCAATCAAGAAGGCGGCGATGATAGCAATAATAGAAATATTAATTACGTTAAAAGCAGCATCCCGCTTCATGGTTGAGTTCATATAATTCATGCTGGCGTTATAAGTACCACGGCTGAAGTTAGCGTAGCGATGACGCTCATGTGATTCCCGGCCGTAACTTTTGACCGAAAGAATATTTGAAAGCGAGTCAGAAAGCTGTCCCGTTTGGCGATTGTTGGCAGCCGCCTCCTGTTTCGTAAGATCTGAAATCTTGCGATATGCAAAATACGAGATCGCCGTATAGGCAATTACAAAGATAATGAGCGCAACCGCAAAAATCGGGATGCGAATGAACAATACTACAAGAATGCCGGTTAGCATCGAAATGAAAGGTAAAATCGAAAAGACAATCATATCGAAGAAACGTTCAGCGGCATTTACGAATCTGCTAGTCTGCGACACTAGAGATCCAGAGAAACGATCGCTATGGAACTGCATAGATTGCTGACAGACCGAATTAAAACAAGTTACAGCTAGGTCGTAGTTGGTTTTAATCTCAACTTTCCAAATCCAATAAACACGTAACCAGCCCAAAATTGCCGAACCTATCACGTAAGACAATACTAATAAAATCGCCTGCGGTAGCAAAGTTGGGACGATTTCTTCATTTGGAATGCCAGCTGAAACAGTATCGATCATGTTCGCAAAAATCAATGACGAAAAAGTCGTGCGAATTAAAATTACGATTGGCGTTGCAATGATAGCGCCAAGGGTCATCCATTTGTATTTTTTGACCGCTTGCAGATAGTAATGCAGCGTGCGCATCGCTACGGCTCGCTTGTGGGGTTTCTCTTCCTTTTTCATAACTCTCCTTTTTATATTAAAACAAAAGCGCGTTAGATATTCCACTAACGCGCTTGTTTATCTTGGAAAAGTTATTATTCGATAGTTGCAATTTTGAAAACTTTTCCGTTTGGAAGTTTAACTTCGTCGCCAACTTTCTTGCCAAAAATGGCTTTGCCGATTGGCGATTCATTGCTGACCTTACCTTCTAGTGGATTCGCCTCAACGGCACCAACTAGAACGTAAGTATTGGTTTTGCCGTCCGACTCGAGCGAAACGGTGCTACCCATGTCAACTTTATCTTTCTTTCCACTTTTGATGATTTTTGCGTGTAGTAAAATATCCTCAATTTCGAGAATGCGGCCCTCGACGACTTTCTGTTCGCTACGAGCGGCACTATAATCCTCATTTTCACTTAAATCACCGTAGGATCGCGCAAGTGCAATCTTTTCGGCAATTTCTGGACGACGAGCAATTAGCTCTTTGCGTTCTTTTTCTAGATCTTTACGTCCAGCTTCGGTAATACTGATAGTCTTGGTCATATAGTCCTCCTTCCCTACCACCTAGGGACTACGGAATGTGATTCGATAAACTAATTTTAATATCTAAACTAGTTTATGTTCGAATTCGTCTAATGTCAAGAGCTTAGTTTCACCAGTCTTGCGATTCATGACTTCAACTTGATTATTCGCAAGCGTTTTATCGCTAATAACGACACGATATGGCATACCCATAAGCTCGGCGTCGGCAAATTTTTCACCTGCGCGTGCGTCGCGATCGTCAAAGAAGACGAGTTCTGGTGCTTTATCGTGAAGCTCAGCGGCTTTTTTATTACCCTCCTCGCCAAGTCCAACGAGATAGTACTTATATGGTGCGATTTCTTCTGGCCAGACGAGACCTTTGTCGTCTGAAAGCATCTCGGCGATTACGCCCATTACGCGGCTTGGACCGATGCCGTAGCTGCCCATAAAGACTTTTTGACGCTTGCCATTCTCATCGTTAAAGTTGAGGTCTAGCGCATCGGCATATTTATAGCCAAGCGTGAAGATATTACCGACTTCAGCGGCTTTGTGCTCGGTGAGGTTTTCGCGCTTAATGCCGAGGTTCTCCAAGTTCTCATCGGTCAAGACTTCTTCGTTTAATGCAATGCCAGATTCTTTGTCGATATAAATAATATCTTCACCGGCTTCGCAAAGAGTTTGGAACTCGTCGCTAAACTTACAGAAAGAACCGCCACTTGCGAAAGTGCGATAAGTTTTGTCGCCGATGCCAAGACGGTCAAAAATGCGAGCATAAGATTTGGCAACTTCTTCGTAGAACTTCTCATGCTGCTTACGATCAAGACAGAAGCTATAAAGGTCCTTCATGATAAATTCGCGCGTACGCATAATGCCAGATTTGGCACGAAGCTCGTTGCGA
The DNA here is from genome assembly GCA_051891815.1 of Candidatus Nanosyncoccaceae bacterium. Taxonomy (GTDB): domain Bacteria; phylum Patescibacteriota; class Saccharimonadia; order Saccharimonadales; family Saccharimonadaceae; genus UBA2834. The sequence continues at coordinate 661,906 of JBJFFO010000003.1, read as the reverse complement.
AACTTGTTCTGGAACTGATAGACATAAATCGGCAAGTCTTTATAGCTAGAAATATAGCTTTTCATGAGGCGCGTAAATGGCTCTTCATGAGTTGGCGCAAGGCCAACTTCGCCGCCAGCATTGAGTTTAGTTTTAAACCAAACGTCCATCACTTCGTCATCCCAGCGATTGCTAGCTTCCCAGACGGCTTTGGACTGCAAAGTAGACATTGTGAGCTCTTGAGCGCCGAGCGCATTCATCTCTTCGCGAATGATCTGGATGATATTTTGCAAAGTACGCATTCCGAGTGGCAAAAAGTCATAAACGCCCGCCATTTCTTTATAAATATAACCAGCACGCAAAAACAACTCTGCACTACGGCTAGTTTCATCGGCTGGTGCGGTCTTAGATGTTTTAGTAAATAATTGACTAGTTTTCATGTTTTTCTCCTTAAGAACTGCCCGCATTAACTGCGATTATTTTTTTACAAGTATGAGTCTCGGGAGCCCAATTGCTCGCCCAAAAGTTATTAATACCCAGCGGGAACAGGCATAAAGACAGCAAAATCAATAGCAACCGGAGGAAGCAAGAAAATCTGATAGCATTTTTTGCTGTTGTAATTAGTCATACTATATATATTATCATAAATACTAGCTTTGTCAAAATCTAGCCATTAGGCAGGATTACCCGGAAATTCATCCATAGAGCCGATTAGAATTTCGCGCGGTCTATTACCACCTGGCGCCGGACCAACGACACCCATAGTCTCAAGATCATCGATTACGCGCGCAGCTTTACCATAGCCAATACCAAGACGACGTTGCAGGAGTGAAGTAGAGACCTTGCCACTTTCAACGGCTATTTTTGCTGCATTATAAATCAGGTCATCGCTGGAACCCATATCGCCACCGCCACCATCTATGCCCGGCATACCTTTAATTTGAACAGATTGCGAGATTACTTCATCATTATATTGAGGTTCACGCTCAGCGCGGAGAAAGTCGGTAACACGCCCGATTTCAGCATCAGAAACGAAGGCGCCCTGTACACGTAGTGGCTTACCCATCATTTCAGTAGTGAGATAAAGCATATCGCCCTGACCGAGAAGTTTTTCAGCACCCATCTTATCAAGCATTACGCGCGAATCAACACCATTATTTACAGCAAAGGCAATGCGGCCTGGAATATTAGCCTTGATGAGGCCAGTAACAACTTTTACTTCTGGGCGCTGCGTTGCGAGCACAAGATGCATACCAGCAGCGCGCCCTTTCTGAGCAATGCGAACAATTAAGACTTCTAGCTCTTTGCCGGCCATCATCATGAGGTCAGCCATCTCATCAACGACTACGACGATATACGGCATTTTGCCGCCATCATGCTGCTGAACGTTGCCATCTTCGTCTTCAACTGGCGTAGTTTCGCCGGATTTTGCCATCAGTTTATTGTAATCGATGATATTTTTAACGCGCTTCTCTGCCATTAAGGCGTAGCGGCGCTCCATCTCGCCAACTGCCCATTTGAGAGCACTTAGCGACTTATCAACCTGCGTAATAACAGGAGTCAAAAGATGCGGAATATCATTATAGGCAGCCATTTCAACCTGCTTTGGATCGATTACGATAAAACGAAGGTCGGCTGGAGAGTTATGGTAAAGCATGGACATGATAAGAGTATTTGTCATGACAGACTTACCGGAACCAGTAGTACCTGCAATCAGAAGGTGAGGCATCTTGGCAAGATTGCCAATGATGACTTTACCTGAAATATCTTTACCGAGTGCAAAGGCGAGTGGTTTTTCGGCTGATTCATGGCGCCATTCGGCGCTACGTAAAAGTTCGTGTAGACCGACTGAAGCTGCTTTGTCGTTTGGAATCTCAATGCCAACCGAACGCGTGCCAGGAATTGGCGCTTCGATACGAATCTTATCTTTGGCGAGGTTCAATGAAAGCTCGCGGTCATAAGTAGCGATTTTCGCAATTTTAATGCCTTGTGGCGGACGAAAAGTATATTGAGTGATGCGTGGGCCAACATTAGCGTTTTCGACTTCGATGTCGATGCCGAACTGTGCGAGAGTTTCGCGGATAATTGCTGCGTTTGCCTCAATATTGCCAGAATCAGCTGGAGATTTCTTGCGCTCAAGCAAATCAAATGGTGGCATTTTCCAATCTGGATCGGAAATTGCCACGAGTGCGGTTTCTGGCTCTTTAGCGACTGGCTTTTCGGCGACGGCGGCTGATTTCTTAGCTAGGATGCCGCGATGTTCTTTTTTCTCTGGCTCATCAACGGTAGTATTACGAATTTTTAGCTTTGGCAAAGGACGCGACTCTTCATCTTCGATAGCGGCACCGCGCGTACGGCGGATGACGCGAGCGTTTTTCGCATCTTCTTTGGTCTCTTTTGTACTAAATGCGGCGCCAATCTTGCGAAATAACTCGGCTGGCGTGCTAGCAAACATAAACATTGCCGTAATTAGCGCTAAAACTACGTAAATAAGAACAGCTACCGGTAAATCAACAAGATCAAGCACAAAATCATTTACGCCAGCCCCGAGTATGCCACCATGCGCAACGCCTTGAACGTGTCCTGGCGCGCCAAAAATACAGCTAAACCAAAACAGCATCAAAATAGACGAAACTGTAACTGGTGGATCGATGCGATTATCCGGTGCGCGAAAGACAAGAACGGAAAGATAAACTAACATAGCTGGCAAGAGATAATAGGTCCAACCAATCAAATTTAACATGAAGTCACGAACAGTAGACAGTAGTCTACCACCAGAATCGCCAAACCAAGAAACGACTAGTAAAACAGCAAACACAATCATTAGAAAAGCCACTACTTGGCGCCAAAAACCGCCCGGTAGCTCGTGCTTATTTACTACTTCTGGTGCTTTTTTCTTTCTACCTCGTCTCTTTTTAGCCATAAGTAAATTATACCATAATTTTTATAGAGACGAAAAAATGAGTCAGCCCCTTAAAGACTGACTCAATTCTATTGTTTACTTAAAAAGATTTCTTAATTCTTCTACCGCGGAGCCATAGTCGTCATCGTAGTAGTTTGAATAACTCTTCTTACTATAAAAGCCAACAAGAGTCGAAATTAGAACGAGCACAAAGGCAATAGCTGCAACTGCAATTGCGACATAGCTTGCGGTGCGAAGAACTTGCGTTTTGCCATTAGCGATCTGAGTGGCTAAATACATTACGCCCGCCGAGATAAGCCCCAAGATAAAGATAGGCAAGAAGCTTGAGAGCCAGAGTTGACCTTGCGCGACGCCAGACTTTTCGCCAGCGCCAAGTAGTGAGTAAATCGCGGTTGCAACTAACTCTACGGCAAAAATAGCAGTGATAACACCAAAAATTACCACAATTTTGCGCCATGCTGATTTCATATCATCGATGCTAGTGACTTTGCGAAGAGTCATAAGACTAAGCACGCCGAAGACAAGCACGAAGACCGCGTCTACAAATAGAGCAGAGCCTCCATATAAATTATTGCCTAGAAAAGTGCCGATAAATGGTACGCCGAAGCTCCATGGCATTTCTGCATTTTTCGTAAATCCGGCAATTGCAGCAAAAATTGCAGCGAGGCCGAAGAAAATCGCAAAAGCAATCGAGAAGGCGTTAATGTGCGCCATGACTTTGCTTGAATATTTTACTTTTGGCATCTTTGGCGCGGCGCCGACTACTGGGCGAGGAGCACTAGATGCAGATGATGACGTAGTTGTCATGCTTTTCTCCATATTATTTTATATTTATTATACTAAAAAATAGCCAGAATATACTGGCTATTTTATGTTTGTGTTTATTGATCGACGCGACGCATCGAAAGGCTGAGGCGACCTTTTTCGTCGATCGCATCGAGGCGCACGTTTACTTCTTGCCCCATCGAGAGCGCATCTGTGACTTTATTTAGATGTTTCTCGGAAATCTGCGAAATATGAAGCATACCATCAATACCTGGCAAGATATTCACGAAAGCACCGAAATCTTTGATAGAAACAACTTTACCGTGATAGATTTTGCCAACTTCTGGCTCTTCGACGAGAGATTTAATCCAGCTGACGGCTTTTTCGATAGTAGCAGCGTCATTAGCAGAGACCGTTACGAGACCAGTATCGCCATCGACATCAACCTCGGCGCCAGTTTCGGAAGTAATCTTATTGATCATTTCACCACCTTTACCAATAATTGCGCCAACTTTTTCAGGCTTAACAATGATCTTTTCGATGCGTGGCGCATATGGACTGAGATGATCACGTGGACCCGCCAAGACGGAAAGCATATGGTTCATGATGAACATGCGACCAGCGTGTGCTTTGGCGATAGCTTCAGCGAGCACGGAGACTGGAAGACCGTGAACCTTCATATCCATCTGGAGTGCCGTAATACCTTCAGTAGTACCAGTGACCTTGAAATCCATATCGCCAGCAAAATCTTCGGCATCCATAAGATCGGTCAAAACATAAGGCTTGTCGCCATCCATCATAAGCCCCATAGCGATACCAGCAACTGGGCGCTTGAGCGGAACACCCGCATCCATCAAGGCAAGACACGAGCTACAAGTTGCAGCCATTGAGGTAGAGCCGTTCTGTGACATTATCTCGGTAACGCTGCGGATTGTATATGGAAATTCTTCTTCGCTTGGGAGCACTGGCATGAGAGCGCGCTCAGCGAGATAACCATGGCCAATTTCGCGACGCCCTGGGCTACCCATGCGAGAAACCTCGCCTACAGTGTAGCCTGGCGCATTATAGTGATGCATATAACGACGCTTGCCATCGGTAACTTCCATAGTATCGACAAGCTGAGCATAGCTAAGCGGTGCGAGAGTTACGATGTTTAGGGCCTGAGTAACGCCGCGCGTAAAGAGAGATGAACCATGAGTGCGTGGCAAAATACCAACTTGAGAGCTGAGTGGACGCACTTCGTCGAGCTTACGGCCATCTGGACGAACGCCATTTTCGATGATGTTTTTGCGGACATCGCGCTTGACGGCAAGCTCGAAAGCATCATTATAGTCGGCACGATAGTGCTCGGCGTAATACTCGGTGCGAGTAGTCATTTTTTCTTCATCGCTCATTTTGTCAGTAATGCCGGCTTCTTCGTCGGAAATAGTTTGCGAGAACTCGTCATGCATCGCCCAGCGGAGCTCATCGATAAGTTGATTGCGCTCCATAGTGTTTTGAGTGCGGAACTCAGCGCCGATTTTGCCGTTCATCCACGCATCAACGCGAGCTTGGACTTCTTCACTAGGAAGAATAAGCGTATATTCCTTTTCTTCGACGCCGACCTCAGCACGGAGCTTGTTTTGAAGCTCGATAGCCGGCTGAATCATCTTGAGTCCCCATTCGAGACCACCAACAATGACATCCTCTGGAACTTCATTAGCGCCAGCTTCAACCATCGTGATACCAGAATCTTTACCGGCAACTACGAGGTCGAGATCCGACGTGGCACGCTCTTCCTCGGAAAGGAAGGCCTTATATTCACCATTAACACGGCCAATGCGAAGACCGGCGATTGGACCGTCGAACGGCACGCCCGCAAGCATAAGGGCGCTCGAGGCGGCGATCATCGCAATGACATCTGGACGAAAGCTTGGATCCATCGATAATACAGTCGTGACGACCTGAATTTCTTGACGATAGCCCTTCGGGAAAAGTGGGCGAATCGGGCGGTCGATTAAGCGACCAACCAAAACGGCGTTGTCAGAAGGCTTGCCTTCGCGTTTAATAAATTTACTGCTACTAATCTTGCCAGCTGCGTAATATTTTTCTTCATAATCGATAGAGAGTGGGAAGAAATCTTGTACGACTGGCTTGGTACCAACTACAACCGAGCCTAGAACTACAGTGTCGCCATAGGTGACAAGGACGGATGAAGTGGCGCGAAAACCGACACGATTGACCTCAAGACCTAGCTTGCGACCGCAAAAATCAGTCTCAAGCTTAAGAGTGTGTTTTCCGCTTGGATTAATTATTTCCATCAAAACCTTTCTTCGAGAAAATAATAAGTATCTTGGGCTAATGGCTTAGCTCGGGATATCTATCATTTTCTCGATAGTTACTAATATCCCTATTATATCACACTTTTCAAGATAAAGGCTTGCGCTTATTGTTGACATATTTTACAAAGTGTGCTATAATTAGAGAGTATGGCGTTTTTGTCGCCAGGAAGTACCCGTATTCGTCCCCGTGGGGCGGGCGAAAGAAATGGAGGAATATACATGGGTAAGAACCTTATCATGGAGACGAGAAGTAGAATTTTCGTCGAAGGAGCATTCGATATCGCTCCCGTAGTAAAGACATTTGGTGGCTGGGCTGAGAGCAAAAAGCTTTTCATCTCTAGTCGTTATTTAGAGGAAGACAACTGCACGATTGTTTTCGTGAAGCCTTTCGAGCGCATTCATCGCGAAGTCGCGATGCAGCATGTAGGTGCGCAAAAGAACCAGACCATGCACGAGCATGAGATTGTGTTCTACGGAACGATTCCGAGCGAGGATGGCAATTCAATGAGCTTGGATGAGCTTACAGAAACGGTCATTATGCCGTCAAAACGCGCGGTTAAGAAGACCGTCGCAATCTGCATATATGGGTCCAGACATGAGGAGCTTGGTTCCGCAAAGACGAAGTTCTCGTTCTATGCTGACTCACGTGCCGAAGATCCCGATGGTGATCTTTCGCGTTGCAAAGACGAAGTGAGTGAGCGCTTGCTCGATATCGTGGACAGCCACGCAGCTGACGAGCTCGAGTATGCGAAATCCTTGGATACACTTACGCATGCAATTGCGTGCTTTATCGAAACACTCTAATCTCCAGGAAGGGCCGGCTGATGTCGGTCCTTTTTAATACTCTTTCACTACTGTTTTTATTAAGCAACAAAAAGCCGCCCCTTGAATAGTGGCGGTTTTTTGATTATTTGCGAAGACCGAGTTTTGCGACAGTGGCTTTGTAAGTCTCGAAGTCGGTACGCTCAAGATACTTAAGAAGCTTCTTGCGCTGACCAACCATTTGAATGAGGCCACGCTTTGCCATAAAGTCGTGCTTGTTAGCCTTGACGTGCTCAGTAACTTCCTTGATACGCTCGGTAAGGATAGAAACCTGAACCTCTGGAGAGCCAACATCATTCTTGCTGCGTGCAAGTTTCTCAATCGCCTGGGCTTTGTTATCTTTAGTAATCATATTGAATCGATTTTAGCATATTTATAGATTATTCGCAAGTGGTAAAGTGATGGCGCTACTTATTATTCATATATTTAACCAGCGCCGAGCGCAGATCTCTGACTGGAAACACGAACTTATCTTTGATGGTCGCTGGCGCAATAGCGCCCGTAAAGCCAAGTTTTCTAGCCTCGGCAATGCGGCGATCCGGCGCTGTAACGCTACGGATTTCCCCGCCGAGCCCCACTTCGCCAAAAACTACCATGTCATCATCTAGCTTACGGCCAGCCGCAGCACTAGCGATTGCCATACAAACCGCAAGGTCGGCCGCGCTATCATTCAGGCGCATACCGCCAACAACATTGATGAAAATATCTTTATCTTGAAGCTTGAGCTTAGTACGCTTCTCGAGTACGGCGACCAAAAGATTGAGACGATTAAGGTCGAAGCCCGATGCTGTGCGTTTTGGGTAACCAAAGTTAGTCGGATTCACTAGTGCCTGAATCTCGACTAGAAGCGGGCGCGTGCCTTCAATGGTTGCCATGATAATACTACCATCAGTATTCTGACGCTCAGAAAGCAAAGCCTCGGACGGATTCTTAACCTCAACAAGACCTTTCTCGGCCATCTCAAAAATCGCAACTTCATTAGTCGAGCCGAAACGGTTTTTGACAGCACGCACAGTTTTGAAACCACCATAACGGTCGCCTTCAAAATTTAGTACTACATCGACAAGATGCTCAAGAATTTTCGGGCCGGCCAAGGTGCCATCTTTCGTAACATGGCCCACAATCACTACTGCGGTATTACTGCCTTTTGCCGCCTGAATGATGAGATTGCCACAATTGCTAACCTGACTAACAGTACCAGGTGCCGATGAAATCTCAGCCATGGATAGAGTCTGAATCGAATCAACAATTACGAGTTCATATTTGCCCGTTTCGATAGTTTTAGCAATGTCATTACCGGAGGTAGAACTCGCAAAGTGCAAAGTATCCGACGAAGCGCCAAGGCGCACGGCGCGAAGTTTAACTTGCCCCGCTGACTCCTCGCCCGAAACATAAAGCACAGAATGATTGCTCGCTACGGCCGCGCAAATTTGCATCAAAAGCGTAGATTTGCCAATGCCTGGCTGTCCAGCCAGTAAGTTGACTGAGCCAAGCAAAATTCCACCGCCCAGCACCGCGTCAAGATCGGGAAAGCTAGTTGTAAGACGGCTACCAGCATCAGAAGGCTCAATGGTATTAATCGAGACAGCCTCAAGTGCTTTGCCAGACACTTTACCACGCGCAAGCGCAGTTTTGGCTTCAGTTTCAACTACGCCAGCTTGCTCAACAAGAGTATTCCATTCGCCACAATTTTCACAGCGACCAGCCCATTTGACGAAGCTGGCACCGCAATTTTGACAAACATACCTCGATTTTGCTTTTACCATATCTCTAGTTTAGCACGCCAAAATCGGCGTAAAAGCATCAGCGTTTTAGTTTGCGAGCACTTCGTCAACAAGACCGTAGGTCTTGGCTTCTTCAGCCGACATCCAATTATCGCGGTCCATATCTTTGATAACTTGCTTGACATCTTTGCCAGTATTTTTGGCAAGCATCTCGGCGAGTTTTTGTTTGAGGTAAATACCTTCTTTGAGTGCAATTTCTTGATCGGTGATTTTGCCCTGCGTGCCAGAGCTTGGTTGATGAATCATAATGCGCGAGTTTGGCAAGACATAACGTTTTCCTTTAGCGCCGGCCGAAAGCAGCATTGCGCCCATCGAAGCCTGAAGGCCAATTCCGATAGTTTGCACGTCTGGCTCAATATAGTTCATCGTATCAATAATCGCGAGGCCGTCATAAACTGAGCCGCCAGGAGAATTGATATAGAGTTTGATATCCTTTTTGGGGTCTTCGAAAGCGAGATGAAGCAATTGCGCTACAACAATATTAGCGGTAGCAGAATTTACTTCGTCGCCCAAGAAGATGACGCGCTCTTTTAAAAGACGCGAGTAAATATCATAGGCACGCTCGCCACGATTCGTTTCTTCAACTACGGTTGGAACTAGATAGTTTTTCATGTTTTCCTTTCTAATCTTCTACTTTGCTAGAGTTCTGAGGTTTACTATTAATACTCTGAATCAGATCATTATGATGAATAGCTTTAGCATTATATTCTTCGATTTTTTGGTTTATATCATCAACGAGCGCCGAAGTTTCACTATAGTAGTTGCTGAGAGTTTGTTGCCGGCCAATCAATAAATTGCGCTGACGATCAAACTCTTGCTGGCTAGTAAAATAACCATCAGTGTTTGCGTTTTGATTAAATCTGCGAATATCCTCATTGAGTCGATTCGCCTCAGCCTCGTAATACTCTTCACGCTTGGCAATTTCGGCACGTTGCTGCTCGATTTCTTGTTCTAATACGTCAATCTCGGCGTTAATCTTCGCAAGAACGCCATCGTATTGCTCGTAATAGCTATAAATATGGTTAAAATTTGCAAAGAAGGTTTCATAATGCGCGCGCAATTCGTCTGGTAATTGACTGGCTGGAATCTCAGTACCAATAACCGAATGAAGCTCAGTATAATGCTGATCGTCAGGATAATCTGCCATATAATCGGCAAACTTATCTTTATTTTGATCATAGACTTCATCAAGCAAAGGTTCGAGACGTGCAGTGTCATAAAACGCCAGACGTGACCAAATCGCATGCAAAAGCTCATGCGCAGCAGTCGACTCTTCAAGTCCGGCTAGCTCTGAATTCTCGCTGTTATAGATGTAAATATTTGTCGAATCGTAACAGCCAAGCGTCGAAGTTGTATCATGGACGTCATTGCAGCCACTCTCTATAAACTCGTCTCGGTTTTGCAAAACCGGCTGCGTGGATTTAAAAACCAATAGTCCACGATCGGTCAGCTCGAGGCGATCCATAATCTCCGCCATTTCATTGCTTGGCTCGTAACGCATGCCACGCAAAGTATCGTTAATTGGATGGTAAAGTAGGCCGCAAAACAGCGCAACTGTAAACGAGCCGATTATAAAGCCAACGATTTGACCGAACAATTTATGCCCAGTTTTGACTGGTTTTACTTGATATAGTCCGTGATTATATTGAGTCGCCACTCTATTCCTTTACAATTTTAAGCGTTAGCTCGTCGTTCTTGTAGTCTATTTTAGCAATATCGCCCTTGTTTAGGCTACCGTCCAAAATATGATCAGCAAGTAGTGACTCGAGTTCATCCTCGATAGTGCGACGCAGTGGACGGGCACCATTTTTGACGTCATAACCCTTCTCGATAAGGTGTTTTTCGGTAGCTTCGGTAAGCTGTAAACCAATAGACTTTTGCGCAAGACGCTTCTTGAGATCTTCAATCATATTATTAAAGATACGCGAGACGTCTTTTTCGCTAAGTGCTTGGAAGGTAATAATAGAGTCGAAACGGTTAATGAGCTCTGGGCGCATTAATTTACGAAGCGCCTTCATGCTGGCCGCTTCGTTGGCAGCGTGCTCAGCCTCAAGTGCCTTAGCGTCTTTTTTGGTCTTTGCCGTAAAGCCAAGTTCAGACTCGCGATACATTTCCTCGGCGCCAAGGTTGCTAGTTAGAATAATGATCGCGTTATTAAACTTAACTTTGGTGCCTTGACCATCAGTAAGCTCGCCGTCTTCAAGAATCTGCAAAAGAATATTAAAGACCTCGGGATGAGCTTTTTCGATCTCATCAAAGAGTACTACTGAGTATGGGTGACGACGAATTTGCTCGGTAAGTTTGCCGCCGTCTTCGTAACCAACATAACCGGCCGGCGCACCAACGAGACGTGCAACGTTGTGCTTCTCACCAAATTCAGACATATCAATCTTAATTAGCGCATCATCGCCACCAAAAACTTCGCGCGCAATAACTTTTGCTAGCTCGGTTTTACCGACACCGGTTGGACCTAAGAAGACGAAGGAACCAATCGGACGATGCGTATCGGAAATCCCCGAACGACCACGGCGAATTGCTTTACTAACAGACTTAATAGCGTCATCTTGGCCGATAATGACTTTTTGCAGATGCGATTCAAGATGAGTGAGAAGTTCCTGCTCGGAGCCACGCACGCGGTTAACTGGAATGCCAGTTTTTAGACTAATGGCCGTGGCGAGGTTTTCACTAGTAACCTCTGGGGCCTTATTGATATTTGCGTTAGCTTTTTCGAGCTTGGCAAGTTCTTTGTTAATTTGTTCGACACGAGTTTTATAAGTGGCAGCTTTCTCGTAATCTTCTTTTTCGGCTGCACTAGTGACTTTTTCTTCAAGATCAGAAAGCTCGATTTTAAGTTTCTTATATTCACTACCGCCCTGTTTATCGACAGCGACGCGCGCAATCGCAGACGCTTCATCAATCACATCGATAACTTTATCTGGCATATAACGATCAGAAATGTAGCGCTCAGAAAGGTTTATCGCTTCTTCGAGAATAGCGTCACTAATCACAACCTGATGGTGACTCTCGTAATGCTTTTTAATACCTTTAAGAATACGTAAAGTTACAGCGGCCGATGGCTCATTTACGAGCACAGTCTGAAAACGACGAGCCAAGGCTTTGTCTTTTTCGATGCTCTTGCGATACTCGTCGAGCGTAGTAGCGCCGATTAGTTTAAGATTATTGCGAGCTAAAGCTGGTTTTAGGATATTTGCGGCATCCATACTGCCCTCGGCTGAGCCAGCACCAGAAAGTAGATGCAATTCATCGATAAACAAAATTACTGAGTCGTCACCAACAGCTTCGTCAATGATTCCCTTTATACGCTCCTCAAATTCGCCGCGGAACTTCGTGCCAGCCACAACGGAACTTAGGTCAACTTGAAATACACGCTTACCAATTAGTTTGCCTGGCACATCGTTTTTAGCGATGCGCATTGCAAGACCTTCTACAATAGCAGTCTTACCAACGCCGGCCTCGCCAATGAGAACAGGGTTGGACTTAGTACGGCGACAAAGCACCGTAATAGCACGTTCTATTTCCTTCTCGCGACCAATAACCGTATCGAGCTTACCAAGCTTGGCTTGTTCAGTAAGATCAGTACCAAACTTCGACAACCAGCGATAACCAGCACGTTTGCCGGCCTTGCGTTTTTGCTGCTCAAGCTTGCTTTCGTCCGCTTGTTTTTCAACTAGTTTTTCAATGTTCTCAGCAATTTCATCAAGGTCGATATTCAATTTTTCAAGTAAAAGACCTGCGCGAGAGTTTGGCTGACGCACCATTGCGTAAACCATATGCTCAGTACCGACCATTTCGAGGCCATTTTCGCGCGCAAAGTTCATTGACATGCGAAGCGTAAGCACGGTCGCCTCTGAAAGAGACATCATTGCCATTGGCGCAGCTGGGACATCAACAGCTACCTTACCCTGCGCACGCTCGACACTATCAAGGTCAATACCTTCGTCGCGCAAAATGCGAGCGCCAGTTGAAGTATCCTGCGCCAAAATCCCCATCAAGAGATGCTCGGTCCCCATATAGCCCTGATTGTAACGTTTGCTATAGAAATCGGCTTTTTGGAGCGCAAAGCGGGCATTCTCACTGAGGTGACCCATAATTTCGCTAAATTCGTCCGCCATAATTAGTAATATTGCCTCCGTTAATTAGTATATTCTTATTATATATAATTAGCACTCGCGAGTCAAGAGTGCTAATTTATTTTCATAACTATTTTGGCTTATTTTCAGCTTTCGCCGAGAAGATTCAAAAATTCTGCTTCATCGATGACTTTTGTGTCGTATTTGGCAGCTTTTTCAAGTTTTGACTTGCCAGTATTGCGCCCCGCCACGAGATATGTGGTTGTTTTTACAACACTGCTGTGGAATTCTCCGCCCTCGGCGCGGATTTTCTCGGCCGCAATGTCGCGCCCCATAGAGTCGAGCGTGCCAGTAACCACGAAAGAAAGGCTATGTAGCTTACCGTTGCTCGTGTCGATAAATTGCGGCTTTACGCCATTTTTTTCAAGCGCGTCAAGCATGGCGAGGTTATCTTCGTCCGAGAAGAAAGCCAGGATTGACTCTGCGACGGTTTTACCAATACCTGGAAGCTCCAAAAGCTCAGCTTCAGTAGCATTACGAAGTGCGGAAAAATCTTTAAAATGACTTGCGAGGTCAATAGCGGTCTGAGCGCCAATATGGCGGATGCCAATAGCAGTAATAAATTTCGCAAGTGGTGGATTTTTACTAGCCTGAATATTATCGACTAATTTATTAGCGGAGATTTCCGCGAAACGGTCAAGCTGACTAAGTTGCTCTGTTGTAATCGTATAAATATCCGGCAAGCTAGAAATCAGACCATTATCAACTAAGGCCTCAACATTTTTCTCGCCGAGTCCTTCAATGTTTAGCGCAGGTTTGCTAGCATAATACTCAATACTACGTTTCAAAATTTGATCGGCCGAGGTATTCTTGACGCGATATACAACTTCACCAACTGGACGTTCAAACTCAAGCTCCGGATATTGCTCGACAAGAGCCTGCTCATAATCAAAAGCTGGCGCTGGATGATCTGGACGAAGTTCTTTTAGCACGCGACTAATCTGTGGAATAATATCGCCCGCTTTATAAATCACGACCGTATCACCAATGCGGACATCAAGACGCGCGATTTCGTCGGCGTTATGCAAAGAAGCATGACGCACCGTAGTGCCAGCTACATGTACTGGATCAAAAACAGCAACCGGCGTTGCTGCGCCAGTACGCCCGATGGAAATCACAATATCTTTTACAACCGTCGTAGCTTCTTCGGCTGGATATTTAAAAGCAATGGCGGCACGTGGCGTCTTGCCAACAATACCGAGCGACTGATAGACTTTGCGATCATTAACTTTTATAACGGCACCATCCGTGCCAAAAGGCAGATTTCCACGCACTTCATTGAGGTGATTAATGAAGTCCATCGCAGCATCTAGGCCGTGAAAAACCTTTTGCTGATGCGAGGTACGAAAACCAAGTTTGTCTAGCGTCTCATAAACTTCAGAGTTTTTAGCGAGGTTAGGCGAGACCATATCGTAGCCCATAAATTTGAGCGGGCGCGATGCGGCGATTTTCGGATCTAGCTGACGGATGCTTCCAGCAGCAAGATTGCGAGGATTGGCAAATTCCGGCTTTCCAGCCGCACGCTGTTCGGCGTTCATGCGTTCAAAATCAGCCTTAAAAATTACTATCTCGCCGCGCACTTCAGTGTGTTCTTTTTGCGGAATACTAAGCGGGACATTTTCAATCGTGCGCACATTCATTGTGACGTCCTCGCCAACTTTACCGTCGCCGCGCGTGACGGCTTGAACTAGCAGACCATCTTCATAAATTAACGCACAGGCGAGGCCATCCATTTTAATGTCCACAAAAAGCTCAGGATCAATAGCGCCAAGTTTGGCAATACGATCAAGCCACTCAGCAACTTCCTCTTTCGAGAAGACGTCAGCGAGTGAAATCATACGCTCGGCGTGAGTGATTTTCTTAAACTTATCTAGTGCGCGACCAGCCACGCGTTGGGTTGGAGAGTCGGGCGTAACAAGCTCAGGATATTGCTCTTCAATGAGCGCAAGCTCGTGTTTTAGGCTATCAGCAGCTGCCTCAGACATAATAGATTCGTCGAGGACATGATAATGATAACGATAATTGTTTATAAGGTCGCGAAGTTTAGCAACACGCTCGACGACATCTTTAGTTGGTTGGGTCATCAAGCATCCTTCGGTAAAGCAGATAGATATACGCAGTTGCATAGACGACCGAGAAGATAGTCATAACTTGCAGCGCAAATGGAATAATTGGAAGATCTGAACCGGCCAAAATATTATCTTTCAAAATTAGATCAAGATAAGTTAATGGCAACATTACGATAATCCAAATAACAGCAATAAACAACACTAGAAAAACGAGACGAATAATAAATCGAGTGCGACGCCCTTGAATTAGATCCGTCGTGGCGTTAATAGCTGTCATTGGATAAATACCCGGCACGGAAGTTGCGACCATGGCGAGAATCGAACCCGGCAAAAGATAGCTTGATAGTAAAAGTAGCAACAGGCCAAATAACCAGAAAATAAAACAATACAGTGGCTGCGACAAAAAGTCGGTTTGCACGGCTGCCGAGAAGGCAATTACAAAGATGAAGGCCGGAATGAGGTGAATGAAGACTAACGCGATAACGCAGAGTGTTGAAAAAACTGGCGTCATGGCATTATATACACCATCACGAAACTTTGGCTTGTTGCCCGCTAAGAGATTGCGTAAATAATAAATCGTAATTAACCATGCGCTGATTGCAAAGATGATAATAAAAAGCTGCTGAACTTCGGTCATGCTATTGCTGAGACCGCCAGACGTCACGGTAGATACCACAAGCAATCCTGCTTTTGCGAAACGGCCAAGCTCACCATCCTGCAGAGCTTCATAGCTTTGGTCAAGCGAATCTTGTACGGTTTCGTAAGTGCTTTCGCTCATAAGACCGACGAAGATGATATTTGCTGCAACAATGCTTGCAATTAGCGGTAAAAATAGACGCCAGTTTTTGGAAACAATTTTTAAAGTCGTCATTGCGTGATTAAGCAGGCCCGGCACTTGGAAGCCGCGCCTATAGTCTTCGCGATAAGAACGACGGAAAGAATGGTGTAATTTTAAGCGCGCACGCTTTTTATCCCAAACTTTCTCGCGCGAATCAGAAAAAGATTGCTTAAAAGTTTTATAGGCGCGCTTTTTAGTTTTTTTGCTTTGATCTGCTCTATTCTTGGCGGTTTTCTTCATAATTCTTCTATCTTTTTTATCAATTATAACGCTTATTTATTTTTTAGACGCTCAATACGCGATGCAATACTTGGATGAGTTGAAGAAATATTACCGAGGAAGGATTTTTTGAGCGGATTTGCGATATACATTGACTCGGAAGCAACGTTCTGTTGATGCATAGGACGCGATTGAGCCTCGAGTTTGCGTAAAGCATTAATCATTCCTTCGGAATTTCCGGTGAGATTCGCCGAGGAGGCATCGGCGAGATACTCACGCTGGCGCGAGACGGCAAGTTGCACAAGAGTAGCCACAAGAGGCGACAAAAGAATTACAAAGATAGCAATTAATACACCAACCGGAGACTGATCTTCATCGTCGCTACGGTCGCCGTACATCAGCATGCGAAGGCCGAGGTCGGAAATAAAACCAACTAGCGCCGTAAGTCCGAAAGTGATTAAACTCAAACGAATGTCATAATTGCGGATATGCGACATCTCGTGACCAATTACTGCCGTAAGTTCATCGTCATCCATGATTTCAAGTAGACCAGTAGTTGCCGCGATGCAAGCATGCTCGGGATCGCGACCAGTTGCAAAGGCGTTTGGTGCTGTGTCGTTAATTATATATATTTTTGGAGTTGGGACTTTGGCGGCACTAGCAAGTTTCTCGACTATTTCATAATAGCGCGGATTATCATTTTTCTCGATTGGCTTTGCGCCGGACGAAAGGATAGCAAGTTTGTCGGAAAGAAAATACTGAACGCCAGCATAAACTGTCGCAATGATCATGAAAATTCCAAGCAATCTCTCATCGCCGGTAAGCCAAACAAATAATGCACCAATGGCTGATACGATAGCAATAAAGATAATCATAATAAAAACAGTATTGCGCTTATTCTTAGCAATCTGCTTTTTGATAGATGTTGCCATGTTGTAATTATAACATATCTACCTCGAGTCGATACGCTTCAGGTAGTCGCAACCGTATTTATAATTCGAACAATAATATACTTCGCCTTTCTTTAAGTTTTTCTTGATTAGCTCGCCACTTTGACATTTCGGGCAGAGTCTTTGTCTAGACTCCGCTAATTCTTCAGAATTCTCATATAGAAATGGCGATGGATTTTTGGGGTTTGCAATAATAATAGTCCGCTCGCGGGCGCGTGTAATCGCAACATAGAATAAACGGCGTTCTTCCGCGAAAGGATAAGCGTCTTCTTTGCTAAGTAGCATTTCAATGAGTGGATTACTCTCGCGAGTTGCCGGCATACCGGTTAAATCTGCATTCATATTTAAAACAAAAACTATATCACGCGTAATACCTTTGGATTTATGCATGGAGCAAAATTCAAAATTTAAAACCTGAGAATTGTTCTTGCCGTTAATCCAAGTAACTTTATCGCCATTTATCGTAATATTTTCAGCTTTTAGTCTCGCAATATCATGATTATAGCGTGAGATAATTTGCAGTTCCTTTTGTGCTAGTTTTTCAAAACCAATTTCAGAAATCAATTGTATGATTGCGTGCGTAAAACCACTGCTATCGTTAGCTCTTATGCCTTCATCATTCATTACAATGTTAATTGGCGTCTTTTTATCTTTATTGCTACAAAAAACTTTCTTATGCGATTGTGCAGGATTTGCCTGAACAAAGTTACTACTAATATACGTAGTTGGCTTTCCGAATCGGTGCGTAGTCTCAATGAGGCTTTTGCGCGTATAACGCTGAAAATTATTAGCAAAATTGTAAACCAAATTCAGATCGCTGCCCGTAAAACGATAGATTGATTGCCAGTCATCACCGACTGCGAATAAGCGACAACTTGGATTCTTGTCGAGAATTGCCTTAACTAGCTGATAGCGGTTTTTCGATAAGTCTTGCACTTCATCAAGCAGGATATACTTATAACCAAGCGCACATTCCGGAATTTCACAAACTGTTTGTGTAGCATTATTGATCATATCAGCAAAATCCATACATTGCTTATCGTTGAGATGATTTTGATAGGCTTTTAGAAACTCAAGGAAAATCTGCCAAAAATCCCGAGCATATCGCTGCTCGTACTCTGTTTTTAGCTTAACAATACGCTGCTTTACTTCTTGTGGCGTAAATAAACCATTTTTATAGTGTGACAAAAAGCAAATTATTAAGCTTTCTAATTCATCTAGCAGTGGTTTCGCGAGAGCAGATAATAGAAGCTCCGCTTTTTTCTCGCGTGATAATTCTCTTATTTTTACACCCGCCAGACGAAGCCTGCGCTCGAGCAGCGAGAAATAATCGCCAGAGTTTCACTCGCAAGAACGCATTTCAATGCGGACAGTTCTTTCTTTGACATGCAGTCGGCGACGCCATTTTATATTTTTGACATACGAGGCGCCATAAATGCTAGTTTCGTTCGCATTCATCGTAACTAGATCTAGAAAAACTCCGTCAAGCGTAAAAGTTGGCTTGTATCCTTTATAATCAACGGCATACTTATATGGAACTCGATGCAAGAAAAGCCAATCTGCAACCAATTGCTCTTCTTTACTATGAACTTTATCGCAACAAAAAGTACTTTCCGAGACTTTTTGCTCAGACAATAAGGTATTTTTTAGAGTTTTGCGCAAGAATAAACGATTAATTTTAATGCGACTTGGATGGCTATCAAAATTCCCTGGGCTAAGCGGCGCGCTGAGTTGTAAAAATATAAAGTCGAATATTCTGTTTAGTAGAGTTGGATTTCTGCATTGCTTTTTAATCCATTTTTGCAAGAATTCTTCAGTTTTCTGCTCAGAGATGAGATTTTGCGGCCTGATTTCATTGAAATTTAAAATATTTTTTCCGAGCGAATGGAAGGTCCGAAATTCAACACCTTTAACACTACAGCGCTCGCATAGCTCTTCAACTGTCTTTTTTGTAAATGAAATCGCTAGAATTTCGTCGGGCTGAATGCCGAGACTGCTAACTAGATATTCGATCTTGGCGAGCAGACTCAGGGTTTTGCCGCTGCCGGCTGAGGCTAGAACTAGTTGTGCATCCTCGCAAGCAACTACCGCTTCTATTTGTTGCCGGTCCAGGTCGCAACCCGCCGCGTTCATGCCGCGCCGCTTGATGCGACGTAAAAAGATTCAATTGCGAAATTGTCGCCAAAAATCGGCCAAGGCATTTTGGTGCTTCATACTCATTTTGGGCAGATATTTTTGCATGCTTTTAGTCTAGCGCAAGCAAAATTAAAATAAAAACATAAGCATAAAAATGTCGCCCTCGAAGAGGGCGACGGTAAGGGGGACAGATTGCGAAAAGATTATTTGCCAATGCGATAAGACACTTCTGCAGCGTCGTAGTTGTCGAAGTAGATTGTTTCTACGCCGTCGACTTTAAAGCCACCGAAGATCTCGTAGTAGCCCAGCGCGAGGCCAGGATTCTTGCGATTCTCTGCCGTGCAGGATTCGGTAATAATATCACAAATCTTTGCCAAACATCTGGAATAGTCTACGACAGACTCGACGTAAAGCGCCACGACAAGCGTGCCGCGGTAGCCAGAGCAGTCGCAGATACGCACAGCAAATGTCGGGATGTAGCTCAATTCGAACTTAGTCTCCTCTGAGCCGACGTAAGCCGACACATCCAATGCGCGATGGAACACATCCTCAAGCTCCTGCTTGAGGCGGTTGACAACATTGCGCGTATGCAAAATTGCAAGCGGACGCTTGCGCTCGGATGCAGTTTCACTTTCGAAGCTACCATCAACATACGCAACGGCGACTCCGCCGTCGCCACGCATGTAATCCACCAAGCTCGAAGCTAGTTTTTGCATGTCATCCATTTTAATGATTTCTTCCATATTTTATACCTCCTTGAAATGTGGAAGAACCCCTTTTTAAGGTTCTTAGTCTTTTCGACTATTTTTGCGCGAATAAAAAAGACGTCATGCGTCTTCTCTGTTCATCTTATAGTATAACATATTTTTATAACTTTTGCCAAACACGAGCGAAATACATGTTCGGGTGATAAATTCTCGCCGATTTTACTTGCAAGCAGACGTATCTGTGCTATAATAGAGATATACAACTTGCGGGTTTAGCTCAGTTGTTAGAGCGCTTCCTTGCCAAGGAAGAGGTCGAGAGTTAGAGTCTCTTAACCCGCACCATAAGGTTCAAATTGTCGTCTTCGGACGATTTTTTTATTTCTCGTAACCTATAAAATGGGCTAATTTTAGTGGCGTAAACGCTAAACTCAATAGCCTCCGCAGCCCATCGTCTTCGACTAGGCGTCTCTCGCGCTCCTCGGTAATCCGGATTGGTTTCATTGCTTTTATTATATGTGATTACGGAGAGCATATACTTGTGTTTACGAGAGATGATTCTGGAACGTCTGGTATATCTTTTTGAAGTATTCAACATAGTCTTAAAGATGATATAATTAAAGTGCTAAACATTCATAGATTAATAAGTTTCGGAATAATACCGAATCTCGTTTCGAAGCATAAAATGCGGCCATGTGCGTTGCGGATTGAGCTTTGAAACTTGATTTGTGAATGTTTAGCGACACGTACGTGGTCGCATTTTTCATACGTGCACCGCAGCTAATAAATAAAAGGAGGTCTCAGATGAGCAAGAAAAACAAGATATTTAGCTTTATGTATAAGCATATGTTTTTGACGATAATACTTGGCGTACTATTAGTAGGTGCTATCTGTTTTGCTTTCTCTTCGGTAATTAAAGGGTTAAAATCTCACAGAAACTATGAATTATCATTTAGCCAAGACGAGTTCGTGTTCGACTGCAATTCTTCTGACGGTTCCGAGTGTACTCCTCGCATTATTTCTGGAGATTTTTCAAAATATGACGACATAATTGTCGCACATGACGATATCCACGAGTGCTCAATAAATAGCGACAAATTTGAATGTGAGATGTACGGACATCTCACATTGTCGGATTATTACAAGACGAAAGAATTCGACGCAACATTATTGCCAGATTCATTCGAGACAACAATGAAAGTGTCGATTATCGAAAAAACCGATGACCTTATCCTTCATAAAGGTGAGACGTATTTGTCGAAAAATATAACAATTAGATTTAATTTATCTGACACCGATAAACGTCTTATTGCTAACCGTCAAAAAACCTGGCTGGCCGAACAGGAATCCAGTTCAACGAGCGACAATAATAGCTCTAGTAATACTGATAATTCATCAAATACGCCATCTACGAATAGTGCGGACTCATCTCAAACTACAAATACAGGATGGAAAGAAACATTGGACACTTATGAGAAATGGGTAGATAGCTACGTTGCATTTATGAAAAAATACAAAAATGCAAATTCGTCAGATATGGCTTCGATGATGGGGGATTATTCCAAAATGACACAAGAACTAGTCGAATGGAGCGATAAAGTCGATAAACTAGACGACAACTTGTCGAGCGATGACCTTAAGTATTATCTCGAAGTTACTTCTCGCTGTACTCAAAAAATGGCGGAAATAACGAATTAACAAGAAAGGAGCAAGAATATGGAAAAATTTAAGGCTTGGCCAAGAATAGTATGTCTCGTCAGCGTAGGTGGAATGTTAATTGGTTTATTTCTCCCTTGGTTGACTGCATCTGGTTTTGGGAGAGAGGAGACAATCAATGGCTTTGATAAATACTTTAATCCATCGCAATGGATTTTGCTCGGGATAATCATATTGATTTCATTAGTCTCAATCCTAGGACTCGCAACTTCCAAAGCGCCCTTAATGAAGCTATCAGGAGTACTTGGTGTACTAGCTGGATTAGTAGCAATTGTCGACATGGTTCTAATCCTCTGCGGACAGTCAGTCCTTGGTTCAGCATCTTCAAGCTGGGGAATCGACCAAAAATTCAGTGTCGGTTATTATCTGACATTTGTTTCTGTCGCTATTCTTTTTATTTTCTCTATTGTGTCACTGAAGGCTAAGATTGTATTAAGTAGTAAACATTCCAAAGAAGAAGACGAATAGGATAAGAAAATGGCCGCTCTTTATACGAAGAGCGGTTTTTTATTGCAATCTCGTAAAACACAGATATCTCACAGCATAACTTTGTCTTTTTGGTCTGGATTGACGATATGGATTTCAATCGGCTGATTAAAATAGCTTTTTTGACCTCTTTTTCTTCTGGCGACATTTCAACAAGCCATTGAGCAGCTTTTAGCTCTCCCTCAATAATTGTTGATATATTTTTTGAGTCAGCTTTTCTTCCGTTTCGTCTTCTTTCGTCAAAGCCTTTTTTGAATGGAATTAGATTGTTTTGATTCATATTCTGGTTCTATCTTCTTTCAATCTACTAGCCCCCTCTATATATTTAAAGTCCTCTATTTATTAATCGCGAGCCACTTATTATACCTATCGGATAGAATATCTAACCATCTATCGTACTCGGCATTAATTTTTTCCAAGATTGCACCATCATTTTCGCCCGATAAGGACTCAATTTGGTTTAAAGTATAAACCTTCGGCTGCACCACTTACTAGTTTTAACCCACTCCAATAAGGAGTGTTTTTTATTAGGTCATGTAGATATAAAAATAGCCCCGGAAGACCGGGGTATTTTTTAGGTGTCTAGACAGTGCCAATAGCCTTTTTCGAGATGGCGCATAATAGCAACATTGCTGCGCTTGCGAGTAATCTCAACTTCCCACTTCTGCGTATTGTTTTGAGATTCCTCACTAATGCATTTTACTCCCGGGGCAATGTAGACCGTATCAATCTCGATATTCTCTGGAACAACCCACATACCAATAGTAGTTTTATCTGGCATCTCGGCAACAACGATTTTGTTCGTGACCCCACCCGGATCAAGATCAACTAAGTACTTCATGAAGGCCTTTGAGGCCGCATTACCACCAAATGAGCTAGTTGTAGTGTTATCGCCATTATCTACTGATTCAATTTTATAAGTAGAAGATGGCGGAACGTTATTATGATTGTGTTTCATAAAATCACGAACCGCAGCTGCAATGATGGCGGAATCTTGTCTGCGCTGAGTGTCGCGCTGACTTGCATTTAGTGATGGCAATGCAATAAATACCATCAAAAAGATAAGACCACCGATTGCAAGCACGAGCACTACCTCGATAATCGTGAATCCTTGTTTGTTTTTTCTCATTCATGCCCCTTCGCTAAAAAGCAGAAAGTTTAATATAATTTAAGTATAGCATAATGTTTATGCCTTTGCCGTTTCATACATTAAAAACTCCCCTAGATGGGGAGTTTTAGTTATTTCTTGTCGACAACTTCGGCTTCTTTGGCGGAAAGTTTTTTAGCCGCGGCTTTAGTTTTTCTCGTACCTCGTATGATAAATTCCTTCGCGTTTATGCATTCAAGCAGAACTGAGGCGCCGCCCGTGACCATATAGATGCCAATAAAGACGCCAAGCACTGTAAAAGAAACAGCCGGCAAGAAGATAAAGAAAGCAGCACAAATCAGCGTAATAGTCGCATCAGCAATTAACCAGCCGAAGTTCGTTGCATTGAAAAAGCGAAGCTTCATTGCGAGTGCGAGTTTCTCGATACCGAGTAACACTAGGTCGATCGCAATAATAATCGTAAACATTTTAACGGTAGCTTCGCTAGACATAGTCATCAAGAGGTAGCCAACAACGAGATTGAAGATACCGGAAATGAGCTTGCCCGTAAAGCGGAACAATGCCGGCGTTGTAAAGTATTCGACCAAGCGATAAACACCAAAAGCCACAATCATCATCGCAATTACGAGCGAGATCGTTGCAGCGAATTTCTCTGGTGCGACAAAACAAAGTGCACCGAGAATAATTAGAATTGTTCCGAGCGCAAAGCCAATCCAACGCAAGCCACGGATGTGACTGTTCCATGCTTTGACATATTCTTTGGCGTAATCGTCGCCGAGTTTAAAAGACATTTTATTGCCCTCCTTTAAACCTATTTTAACATAAGCATTATATATAAACAAAAAATGCCCGAAGGCAAACATAGTTTATTGGTGGGCGAAATGGGACTCGAACCCATAATCCGGTAAAGGAAGCAGATTTTAAGTCTGCCGCGTATACCAATTCCGCCACTCGCCCGCGAATCTTGATGTGGAGGCGCGTACCAGAGTTGCACTGGTCTACGAGGTTTTGCAGACCTCTGCGTAACTGCTCCGCCAACGCGCCATGGGATTATTATAGCATGGATTTTGGCGAGGTCGCATAAAAGACGGCGGATCGCGACTTTAGTATTTTTCGTAAATAAAAAATATCCCCAAGGAGCCGGGGAGTATTTTTGTCTCATTTTATAAAATGACAAAGCTTTTTGAAGTAGCTCCGGCGACCTCTCAACTTGCCGTCCGAACTGCTTACACTTTTATTTTACCAAAAGCAAATTATTCGTCAACCTTGATTTTTAGATTTTTTATGTTTTTATTTTTTGAAGTTTTACAGAGGTAGAAGCGCAAATTCTATTGACTTTTGGATTTTTCATTGTGAAATGTTTTTATGCTTATCGACAAAAAACTTATCATCATTTATAATTTGAATAGATATTTTTAAGGAGGTATATGGAACAGGAAGGACTGAAGTTCTATCGCTGCAATACATGTGGTAATTTATTTTTGACGATGATTGATCCAAATGTCGTGCCGACTTGCTGTGGTCACGAAATGACGATACTTGAATGCGAAAATACCGCCGAAGGTAGCGAAAAACACATTCCTATTATTGAAATTGGTAACACTCACACCGTAGTGCGCATTGGAATGCAGCTGCACCCAATGACGCCAGAGCACCGTATCGAATGGATGGCGCTTACTGACGGTCAGCGCGTCGAGATTCAAAAACTCGGTCTTACTACTGAACCGATCGCACAGTTCTCACTGATGAATAATAGTGGTAAATTGCGCGCATATGCGTTTTGTAATATTCACGGATTATGGTCAAGCGAAAAGTAAAAAAGTCTGACAAAAAGTCTGGCAGCAAAAAGGCCGCTCAAGTGTCCGCAATGCCAAAAGTCGAGAAGGCTGCCCCAAAAAGCTTCAAACATTGGCTAGGCGTTTTTGGCGACAAGGCATTGCTTGCCCTTGAGGGGACAAAAGGACTGCTTAAAAAACCGGCTTATCTTGCAACTTTCCTAATTGCGAGCTTTGTTTTTGCCTATGTCTTTACTTTCTTCAAAGACGGCACGATGAATTGGTCGCTAGTTTTTAGCGGGTTAGATTTTGGCGAAAAACTAAAGATTCTCGGACAAGTTGTACCGGAAATTTTTACTGGGCTAGCTAGTCTTTATGGCATTTCGATTTTCGCCATGTCGCTTTTGCAGGGGCTTTGTATTGCTCTGATGGTTTATGCTTGGAAGAATCGCGAACGCGACTCGGCAATCGATGGCGCTAGCACAGGCGGAATTGGTGCGCTGCTGGGCTTTATTGCTCTAGGCTGCCCAAGTTGCGGCGTGACTTTTATTACACCAATTTTAACCGCAATCGCCGGCACGGGAGCGATGGCGCTGACCGAGAGCGTAAGTCAGATTTTTACTATTTTGGCATTTGTTTTGCTAATTTACACAGTTATTCAGCTCGGCTATGTAGATTTCGTTATTATGAGCGCTAAAAAATACGAGGAGAAACATGAATAAAGCACCAAGAGTAATCGCAGTAGGACTCGCCGTCGTTATCTTATTTGCATTGATTGCTTATAACGCCGCCAACCCTGGCAAACCGAACTTTGTAGCCTGGAACGAGAATATGACTTTGGGCGACAAAGAGACTGCAAAGCATCACTATGTTATGTATACAGATTTGTTTTGTCCATACTGCGACAAGTTTTCACTGGCCGTGAAGGCTCACAAAGATGAATTTCAAAAGGAATATCTTGAAGATAAAGGTATCTACTTCGAGATTCGCATGACACGAATGAATTACGTATCGCATAAGTCTGAAAACAGCAAGAACGCTGCCGAAGGCTCATATTGCGCTGCCAAGCAGAATAAATTCTGGGACTTTTACTATACTATGCTCGACAAACTCTGGGCCGACTACTTCTCGAAGGGTATCGGTGTTTCAAAAGAAGCCAAGGAACACATTCCTGAGCTCGAAATGAGCTATTTTAATGACGCTGCCGAGAAAGGCGAACTAAATATGGATGAGTTTACGGCTTGCATGGATAGTGACGAAATGGAAAAGACTATCAATAATAATACCAACAAAGCCGGATCCATTACGGGCGGTGGCGTACCTTACTTCCAGTTTGGAGGCGCGCAACCAGCTGCGGGTTTTGCAGGCAACTGGGATACTGATGCGGATTGGCAAAACGCGAAGACGATGCTAAATGCCGGCCTAAAATAAGCCTTATCAAAAAAGCACCGACGCATAATCGATGCTTTTTGTTGCTCTTTATTTTCCAGCTGCGATAGATACGCCACCCTTGAAGTCAGACGGAATGACCATCACGGTATTCTGGCTAGGCTCTTGCGAGATTTTCTCGAGCGTTTGAAGAGTGCGGATCTGCATAGCACCCGGAGTTTTTGTGATAAGTTGCGCAGCATCGGCAATAGCTTGAGCGGAGGCTTTTTCACCCTCGGCGGTAATGATAGCGGCGCGACGTTCGCGCTCAGCTTCGGCTTGCTTTGCCATGGCGCGCTTCATGTCGCTTGGAAGCTCAATATTCTGAAGCTTAACAGACTCAATGTCAATGCCCCATTTATCAGTTTCCGCGTCGACAATTTCTTTGAGACGAACCGAGATTTCTTCACGTTTGCTAAGAAGTTCGTCAAGTTCGAAATTGCCCGTAACATCACGAAGCGCCGCCTGAGCAAAGTTAGTAGTCGCATAAACATAGTTAGTAGTCTCAAGCAAAGCTTTGGATGGATCGAGTACGCGGAAATAGACAATCGCATCGACGCCAACCGTGACGTTATCCTTAGTGATAACTTCTTGCTTCGCGACATCGATAGGGGTCGTACGCACATCGACGCGGGTGATAGTTTGAAGATACGGAATCACGACACAGAGGCCAGGATTACGGGTACCCGAGTACTTTCCAAGCGTAAAGACAACTCCACGCTCGTACTGACGGATTACGCGAAAACCCGGCACAATCACGAGTAGGAAGATAAATATTAAAATGATTATTATTGGCATAATTGCTCCTTTTAGTGTTGTTTTTATTATACAAGAAAAACCGCCCCATTGGGGGGGCGGTTAGGAGAATCAAAAAAATCAGTAATCCTCGTCAACGTACGAGAAGCCTTTTTTATCATCCTCCTCGTCGTCTTCGTTATAATCGTCGTAATCACCATCGTCGTCTATCAGCCAGCTGAGGAGCCTATCCTTGCAGTCGCAGACCCACCACTTAAAGCGTCGCCAGAGACTCGGATTGTCATCGTAATCCTCGTCATCTTCAAACTCATCGTAGTTAGCCTCGATCGCCAGCGGCTCATCGTCGTGATGTGCGGCAGCCTTGGACGGGTTCGCCTTTTCTTCGGGTTCTTCATCCTCAGCAAACTCGTGCGGATGTTTTATCATATAATCCGCCACTTGCTCGAAGAGCTCCTTATCGTAGGGTGCAATCCAAAGCGTGTAGCCCTCACCGTCGCTTTCGCCGACCGAAATTATGTTGCCCTTGAACTCCTGAATTAGTCCAAGACAGAAAGCCATACAGGCGTGTGCGATCATAATGCGGTCGCCAGCGATCGTAACAAGAATGCGGTCCTCGTCGTTACCGACGTCCAGATGGATACCCTGAGTCATGCTAAGGTTGTCAGGAAAGATCCTGAGCCCCGGTATGACTTCCGAGCCATACACCACAGAAACTTTGCGAATATCGATTGTGTTGACACCCGTCAGTAAACCATACGCGTTAATTAACATTTATTTTGTCCTCCTTTTAAAGTACTTGCCGGTGAACGGCAAAAATTTTCCGTTTTGCGCCTTCTTGAGGCAACGGATATCTTTATTATAGCACACATTGCCCAAAATGTCAATATCATGCTAAAATATAAGCATCATGGGGCGAATCTTACTCCTAGACGACAGTACTGACGCTGGGCTTGTGGGGCAGCTGGGCGCACATCTGTCAAAGCTCAAACGCGAAGGCCTAAATGTGGCCGATGGTTTTATCTTGCCGATAGGCTTTGAGCTGATTGATGGCATGACGAATGAGATTATTCGGGGTTTTGACCGTATAAATGCGAGTCGGAATCGAGGCAGAAGTATTAAGGAAGAGACAACAGTAATTCTCCGCCCCTCTTATATGGATGAAAATCATGACAGCGAAGTTTTGCGCGACGTTGCTAGACGCGAACTAATTGATGCGGTCAAATATTTGCAGAAGAATTCGATGCGTCGGGGGCGCAGGTTGGCAATTGTGATTCAAAATGATCTCTTCGCTGAGACTTCGGGGACAGTTCATTCAATAAATCCCGCAACCAAGGATGCAAACGAGGTTTTAGTTGAAGCAAACCTTTGGATGAATGACACGGTGCTGGGCGGCGAAAGTGAGCCAGACATGATTTTAATCGATAAAAATACAGGCGCAACCTCGCTCGAAAGTGAAGAAGAGGTCGAAATTTGCCTAGAGCCAGAGCAAATTCACGAGCTTTACACCTTGGTGCGCCGAATGGAAAAACGCCTCGGATATCCGATAAGTTTAGATTGGGCTTACGACAGGGGTGTATTATATATACTAAGAGCACGTAAGCTAGATAAAGCACGATTGGAGAACTATCGATATGAAGATTGATCGAAATACTACTTTGATGATTTTGCGCGATGGCGATCGCATTCTTTTTGGCCTCAAAAAACGCGGCTTTGGCAAAGGCAAATTAGTGGGCGTGGGCGGAAAAGTTGACGCTAATGAAACTGTCGAGGAAGCCGCCATTCGCGAAACAGAAGAAGAAATTGGCGTTAAAGTCACCAAAATGCAAAAGATGGGCGAGTTGATTTTTGATAATCTTCTTTATAGAGACAAGCTCGAATGCCACAAAATGCATATCTTTGTCGGCACAGAATGGGAAGGCGAGCCAAGCTCATCGGACGAGATTGATCCGATCTGGTATGATGTGCGCGAGATTCCATACGACAAGCTTTGGGAGGACGATCAATATTGGACGCCTTATGTTCTGATTGGCGAATTTGTTCAAGGATACTTCCATTTTGATGGCAAGAATAAAATCGATAGCCACTGGGTAGAAGCCGTAAATGATTTTGTGATTGACGAGCTAGCCGACGAGCATTTCGGTCTCCCAGAGGTGGGCGATTATTCCGATTTTGATGAGCGCTTGGCGGCGCGCGCGGTTTTGGTAGACGATGACAATCGTGTAGCATTAATCAACTCGACTAACCGCGGATGTTATAAATTGCCTGGTGGAGGCGTTGATCCGGGCGAATTAATTCGCGAGGCATTGGAGCGCGAAGTCGCCGAAGAGGCGGGCTATGCTGTCGACGTGCTAAAAAGCCTCGGTAAAACCGTTGAACATCGTGGCAAATTCAAGCAAAACAACGTCAGCTACCTTTATCTTTGTCGCACCAAAGATTTTATCGGCAATTCGCTGATGGAAGACGAGATCGAAGACGGCTTTGAGTTAGAATGGTTTGACAATATTGATGACGCAATCGCCACACTCGAAGCGCTCGATACGACTAACATGATATATCAGGCGAAGTTCTTTACCGAGCGCGAGCTTTCGATGTTAAAGGCTGCACGCCCAATTATTAGGAGCATGGATGCCCAAACAAGCTACTAGCGACGAGGCGGGACCTCCTAATCGCATTCCGCTAGCCGAGCGCATGCGACCACAGACGCTCGATGAGGTAGTTGGTCAAGATGGCGTGATTGGCGATGGGAAGATTTTGACAGAAATCGTGCGTCGCAAGGAGCCAGTGAATATTATCTTCTGGGGACCTCCTGGCACGGGAAAAACTACCCTCGCGCGTATTATTGCACGCGAATTTGAAGCAGACTTTATCGAAATCTCAGCCGTTACGAGCGGCAAAAAAGATGTTGCGCATGTGGTCGAAATCGCCAAGCAAAACTGGAATCTCAAAATTCGCACCGTGCTTTTTGTAGACGAGATTCATCGTTTTAATAAAGCACAGCAAGATGCGTTTTTGCCACACGTTGAGAGTGGGCTAATAACGCTGATTGGCGCTACAACCGAGAATCCAAGCTTTGAAGTGATTTCTCCACTACTCTCGCGTAGTCGCGTGGTTGTAATTCAGCCGCTGAGTAAAGATAATATCATGGAAGTACTTTTGCGCGCCATCAAAGCGGAAGGTGCGCAAAAACGAGTCGATATTGAGGCAGTAGCATATCTAGCCGAACTTTCTGGCGGAGATGCGAGGTCGGCGCTCGGCGATCTTGAACTGGCACTTAATATTAGCCCAGAGAAAGTCACGATAGAGACCGTCAAAGAGGCGGCCGGACGCAAAGTGCCAGGATATGACAAGAAAGGTGACGAGCACTATAATAATATCTCGGCTTTTATTAAAAGCATGCGTGGCGGTGATGATTCGGCGACACTCTACTACATGGCACGCATGCTGAATGCCGGCGAAGATCCGAAATTCATTGCGCGTCGCATGGTAATTTTCGCGAGCGAAGATATTGGACTGGCTGGAAACGGCGCTTTAGGGTTGGCGCTAGATGCTTTTATGGCGATCGAGCGAGTTGGCATGCCAGAAGGTGGAATAATTTTGTCGCATGTTGCTACAGCTTTGGCGCGTGCAAAAAAATCGCGTGAATCCTACAACGCTTGGGCAAAAGCTAAGGAAATGGCCGACAAAACAATGAGCCTACCCGTACCACTGCATCTACGCAATGCGTCGACAAAATTGATGGCCGACCTCGGCTATGGCAAGGATTACAAGTGGGAAGCTGGCTTTAAGGCCGAAAAGGGATTTCTCCCCGACGACATCGCCAACGTAAACTTCTTCAATTAAAATTCCAGGGTTTTCTGGCGAGATTTAGCACCGCTCGTAATGGCGATGCTAGTTTTTGGGATCCGAAAAGTCTTGGCGACCAATTCAACCAGCGCCTTGTTTGCTTCGCCGTCATGAGCGCGGGCAGTCAAAAAGGCAACGTAGCTGCCATCCGCCTGTTTTTCGAGGCGAGATAGCTGTTTGCTACCAGGTTTAACTTTGACTTGAATTTGCGTCATTTGGTTCCAAAAATGACATTGTTGGCATGTAACCAACCCTCGAGCGAACCACCGTCGAGATATTCGCCACGAATAGGCATGACATGGATTTTCTCGCCCGCTTTAGTGTGGTCAATGATAGGGTCGGTAATAAGGTATTCTTGGTCTTTTGGCCCAAAATCATGCGAACGGCAATAATTAACGACACGCTTCAAGAGTGATGGTGACATGATGTATTTGCTAATATTAATAAGATTGCTTGGAGCATCTTCACGCTTTGGTTTTTCATAAATGCCAGAAAGAATACCATCGTCAACTTTTAGAATGCCGTATTTCTCGACTGCCTCCATTGGAACCTCGGTCGCAAGCATAGCAGAATCGTTTTCATCATTAATTAGCTCGGCGAGACGAGCAATATCAGAAGAACCATCAGCATTGTAGCTAAAATCATCGCCCATCAGAACTGCGACTGGTTCATTAATACCAAACTCTTCCACAACTTGCGCAACCGGCTCGGCGCTACCGTAACGCGAATCCACGTTTTTCTGGCAATAGAAATGCAAAGTTACGCCTTCGCGGTCGGTCTTAGCGAGCGCAACGCGATCGCCTTTGCCGCGAGCAATCAAATAATTATTGAGCTGAGCGTTTTCCTCATAATAGTTCTTAATCTGCGAGAATGGCTTTTCGTCAATAACAATATAAATCTCAGAAATGCCCGCTTTAACACAGTCTTCAACTACGTAATCTACGAGTGGGCGATTGCCAATCGGGAGCATAGCTTTCTCGATAGTCTTCGTAATTGGAAGTCGACGGGTACCCCAACCGGCAACAGGAATAATAGCTTTTTTGATTTGCATGAGGAAAAATCTCCGTATATTTCCTATATTTTAACTGTTTTTGGCGCTTTTCTCAATAGCGCCCAGGAGCCCCGAGCGCTATCTTAATACTTGTGCTTGTTTTTAATTTATTTCTCGCGAATAATAGCTGGGAGCCAGTCGTTTGACGGCTCAATATCAAGCAAAGTCGAGATAGTACTGGCGAGATTTGCGAGGCCGTGGTCACCTGGAACAAGTTCGTATTTGTCAGCATTTTCGGTGTCATCGACGATGACGCAAGGCACGCGATTAGTAGTGTGAGAAGTTTTTGGTGCGCCTTTCTCGTCGATAAGTTCCTCTGCGTTGCCATGGTCGGCGGTCACGATAGTAACGCCACCAAGTTTATTAACGGCCTCAATTACGCGCTTCAGGCAGATATCGACAGACTCGACTGCAATCACGGTTGGCTCGAGCTCGGCAAAATGACCAACCATGTCGCCACCTGGGAAGTTGACGCGAAGGAATTTATACTTGCCACTCTCAATAGCCTCAATTAGTTGATCGGCAATTTCGGCGTGCTTCATCCATGGGCGAATATCAAATGGCACAGTATCGGACGGAATCTCAACTTCAGTTTCACCTGTTGGGACATCATAGCTATTGCCGTTAAAATAGTAAGTAACGTGGCCAAATTTGACAGTCTCGCTAATAGCATACTGAGAAATACCGTGGTCAGCTAAGTGGCTCGCGAGCGGACGCTTGAAATGCGGCGTGCCGACAAGCGTATGTTCTGGGACATGCAAATCCTCGTTATACTCGGTCATGCCAGCAAAATAAACATCTGGGCGCTGGCCGCGGTCAAAATGAGGAAAATCATTATAGGTAAAAGCCATCGCCATCTCGAGAGCGCGATCGGCACGAAAATCGAGATAGATTAAAGCATCGCCATCTTGAATTTTGCCAATAGGCTCACCATTCTCGGCGATTACGAAAGGAGGCAAATATTGATCTTGAAGGCCAGGTTCTTCGGCGCGATAAGTCTCAACCGCCTCGGCTGCAGAAGCAAATTGGCGCCCTTCACCGTGGACGGAAGTATTCCAGCCCTTCTCTACCATGCCCCAATCACTCTCATAGCGATCAGCAGTAATCACCATGCGTCCACCACCAGAAGCAATGCGATAATCCATATTATCACCAAGATCTTGGACGAATTTTTCGTAGCGCTGAATGAATTTTGGCTCACTTTGCGGTGGCACATCACGACCATCAGCTAGCATATGTACGCGAATATGCTGAATGCCGTCCTGTTTAGCGCGTGCAGTCATTTTCTCGAGGTGAGAAATATCAGCATGTACATTACCGTCACTAAAAATGCCCATAAAATGCAAAGTAGAATTATTACTAGTGACGCGCGAGATAATGTCTTTCCAGGTCTGAGTCTCAAAAATCGCACCAGTATTTACGTCATGCTCGACAGCTGCACTACGCTGTAGAACAATTTCGCCAGTACCAATAGCATTATGCCCTACCTCACTATTACCCATATCGCCAGCCGGGACGCCGACATATTCGCCAGCGGCGCCTAGTGTTGTGTATTTATAGCGAGAGATAATATCATTTAAAGTTTCGAGTTTCGCCTGCTTAACGGCGTTTCCCTCGGTTCGATCAGAAAGTCCAACGCCATCCATAATCACAAGGACGACTGGGCCATTATAATGCAAATTGCTCATGTTTTTAGTATAGCATAAGAGTAAAATCACCTAGCGTCTTGACTTTTTTGATGTTTTGTGCTATAATGGAAGAATATGAAGGTTGTGGAACAAAAGAATTTTAAGGCCGCAATGGACGCCCTAAACAGGGGCGGAATTCTTGGTGTTCCAACCGAAACTGTCTATGGTCTCGCCGTAGAGGCAGATAATACTCCGGCAATTCGTAAACTACTAGCGCTTAAAAACCGCGAAGTTGGCAGTGGCAAGGTACTTACGATGATGGTGGCCGACGTTGATCAAATGCAGGATTACGCCTACATGACCCGTAAAACACAGAATTTTGCCCGCCACTATTTCCCTGGCGAGCTAACTGTAATTTTGCCAAAGCATCGTGGTTTTAAGCATCCATATTTTAATAATTTCGAGACTATTGGTATTCGTATTCCAGAGCATCAGTATATGCTGGATTTGCTCAAGAAGACTGGACCGCTGCTTGTAACTTCAGCTAATCCACGTGGCGAAGCGCCATGTCGCAATAGCGAAGAACTGATAAAACGCCTACCAGATGTAGATGCAGTAGTAAAAGGTGTATCGGGTGGAAACTTACCGTCGACAATTATTAGTCTTTGCGATAAAGAGCCGGTCGTAGTGCGCCAAGGGGGACTGCTAGTTGTAAGATATTAAAAAGCTCCGAGATTTAATTCGGAGCTTTTTTGCTGGTACGCGCCCACCCTGGGGCACATTGGTTTGTTTTAATCCGCTGTTTATTTTTGTTTTCAGTCTCCACACTTTCCACATTTTCAGTGGAACCCCGTGAAGCGTATCAGCTTGGTTTTATTAAATCAAAAATAAGCGCAGGCGTCAAGGCGCTTGCGCTTAAAATCTGTTGTAAAATTTACCGCTTATTGACCAAAATCAGCATCAAGCAGAGCGTGGTCCTCGTCGTCATCTTCGGCAAAGGCATCTTTGCCGAGAGCAAGAATTGTATTACGCTCACCGAGCTGATACTTTTGATGCGGCGTACGGCGCTTAGATTCGTTTTGCGAGAGCGTGATAGTCGGAATTTCTTTAGATTGCTCCGCCTCTGGCTCGGCTTCTGCGGCTTTGATCGCATCAATGCGTCGCACAAGCGCACGTAGGACTTCAGTCAAGCCTTGATGAGCGGCTGAGGAAATTGCCATAATTTCTGCTTCAGGATTGACGGCGTGGATGGCATCAGACTGCATTTTGATAATATCTGCGTCAACTCCCTCGGTCTTGGTTAGTACCACAAGCTCTGGGCGCGAGGCTAGCTCGGCGGAGTACTTCCTAAGCTCGCTACGGATATCTTGGTAAGCCTTGCCCGCATCATCAGTATAAACATCAACGAGATGCATAAGGACCTTGGTGCGCTCAACGTGGCGCAAGAAACGATCGCCAAGACCTTTGCCTTCGGAGGCACCTTCAATAAGACCCGGAATATCTGCAATTAAAAGGCTAGAATCGTCAACTTTAGCAACGCCGAGATTTGGCGTAAGAGTCGTGAATGGATAATCGGCGATTTCTGGACGTGCATTACTAACGACAGATAGAAAAGTAGACTTGCCGGCATTCGGAAAGCCAATGAGACCAACATCGGCCAAGAGTTTAAGCTCAAGCTCGCCATCATAGCATTCGCCTGGGTTGCCGAGTTCAGCAAGGCGCGGAGTTTGGCGGGTAGATGAGCGAAAATGCCAGTTGCCATAGCCACCTTCGCCACCATGCGCCACAATAGCACGTTCATTATCATGAGTTAGATCTGCAACAATCTCGTCGCCTCGTTTGACGACAGTGCCGATTGGTACTTCGACGATTAAATCCTTGCCAGCCTTGCCGGAACTTTTTTGGCCAGAGCCAGCTTTGCCATCTTCGGCGATAAGTTTTGGCTGAAAGCGAAAGTCGATTAAAGTATCAACGTCTTTACTGGCGACAAAAACCACGTCACCACCTTTACCGCCATCGCCGCCATCCGGGCCACCCTTTGGGATGTAGATTTCGTGACGGAAAGAAATTGCGCCGTTCCCGCCCTTGCCGGCTTTAATATAAACTTTCGCTGTATCAACAAACATACAGATATTTTAACATATTTTTGGCGATTTGTAAAAATCTGCCGGTCGAATTTTACTTGTGGCCGTAGATGTAGTTATAGCCAAGTGCGTCATTCCAGTTCATCGTAGACTGATAGACATGATTAAACTTGCCGTTTGGGCCAGCATAGTTCATCTCTTGAATCGTAATCGAGACGCCAGGATTGACGCCAACTACTACGCCGACGTGTCCGTAGGCGCCAGCAGTAGATTGCATGACGGCACCATACTGCGGCGTGCGACCAGTGTAATAGCTACCACTCAATGAGTAGAGCCAGGATTTTGCATTGCCAAGGCGACCGCCTGGGAGCCAGTAATTAGATGGCATATTATTACGACGCCAATACCAAGCAAACCAAGTACAGTTACCGAAGGCGCCAGGGTTATTCTGCCATTTTGTACTGTAATACATATTAGACCAATAGCCATAGCTGCCGACTTCGAACATATTGTGACGACGACCAGAGTCACGAACGTAAGTATAGGTGTAGGTATAAGTTGGTTTTGGTTTTGGCGGGACATATTCTGGGCGTTCTTTCTCTGGCAAAATACCACCAGGTAAGATAATGCGCATACCAGAAGTGAGTTCTTTGTCCTCAAGGTCATTATACGCAATAATGCCCGCGGTGTTTGACTGATATTTTTCAGCTAAAGAAGCTACAGTATCGCCATTTTTGACAGTATAGACAATTCCAGCTACAGTCGGCAGGTAAAGAGTAGAGTCAACTGAGATACTTTCATTTTTAAGACCATTACTCCAACGAAGCTGATCTTTAGTGGCTTTAAGCTTATTCTTAGTAATAATCGAATCGAGCGTATCGCCATCTTTGACAGTATAAGAAATTACACCACGCGAGAGTGACGAAGTATCGATAATGGTAGGCTTCTCGATGATAGTGTTTTCACTAGTACTAGTCGTACCAGTAACTTCGTAGAGAGTGTTAACGGTAATATAGTTTTCACTAATAGTCGAGGCACTAGGTAAAGATACGGAGGTAGCGATATTAGCAATGGTGTAAGATTCGGAAACTTGATCAGAAGTGACGGTGAAAGCATTATTATCATTGAGGCTAGCAAGAAGTGGTGTCGTGCTTTGCTTGCCGTGCGGGCGAGAACCAAAATACATGATACCAAAAACTAGCGCAAAGACTGCGACATAGGGGACTAATTTGGTAAATATAAGTTGGAATCGTTTCATATTTAAATAGCGTCACTGCCCACAAAGCAACGAGACCTTCGGATTAAAGCGCTGATGCTTTTCTCGAGAGTCTAGATGTATTATAACATAATCGACCGGAAATAGAAAATCACATGTAACCGCAACGAACTTTGCAGTGCTCTTTAGCATTGGCATCATGCTCGGCCTGCGAGATTGCATAGTAAGTTTTATCGTCGTCTCCGGTCAAGAAATAGAAGTAATTGTGCGAGGCGGGCTCGGCGGTAGCAACTAGCGCATTTTTACCCGGCGTCGAAATAGGAGTTGGAGGTAAGCCTTGGCAGCGGCGCGAATTCCAAGGGCAAGTAATAGTAGTTAGATAACTTAGGTCGGAGCGATCACGGTTTGGATTTAATTGGTCAGCACGGTAGCCAATTATTGCATCAGAGCCTAAGACTTGGTTATTTTTGAGGCGATTATAAAATACGCCCGCAATGGCCGGCATGTCGTCGACAAGATGGCCAGCTTCTTTTTGCACGATAGAAGAAAGCTTAATTCCTTCATAGAGTGTTAAGCCTTGAGCTTTAAATTTTGCTTCTAGATTGTTTTGTTCGACAACGCGAAGCATCTCAGGAAAAACAGCCTGAGTCAAGATATCTTCGACGCTCGCATTAGCGTAGACCTCGTAGGTATCACCATAGATATAGCCTTCGATATTCGTACCCGTAGGGCGGCCATTAAAAAGCGGACTATCATATTGTTTATTAAACGCAGCGTCAATCTCAGCTTCGCCAAAACCAAGTGCGAGAAGCCTATTTTTCGCATCCATAATCGTCCCACCTGGCAAGAAGGTGATAGATTTAGTTTTTACCTTAACGCCATCGCAGAGTTGCTTTGCAATAGCCGGAACGTCGGCAGACTTTTCGATTTCATACGCGCCAGCTTGGAGTTTATCACCGATGTTATTTAGCTTTATGTAAACTCTGAACGCAAACGCAGATTTAATAAGGCCTTCTTTTTCGAGCAAATCAGCAATTTCCGCAGATCCACTACCAGAGTTGATTGTAATACCGACAATTTCTTGTTTACAATCTGGGCAAGTTGGGAAAAGTTGAGACTTATACCAAGCAAAAGCACCAGCAAAAATAAGTGCGAGAACAACGAGTAAAATCCCGATGATTGCGATAACGAAATGGAGTGGAGATTTGTGTTTTTTGCGAGACATGCCTTCTTTTTCGAGTTTAGTGTTTCTAATTTTAGAGCTCTGCGACTTTTCGATACGCACATTGCTCGACGGAGAGTCGTCTTTGATGTTTTGATTGCGCGAATGCTCGGTTGGAAGATTTGAAATATCAATAAGTGGCTTACGAGTAGACTGCACTTCTTCGTCGGCCAGTGATGATTTATCGCTTGAAGTTTCAATATTTGCAGTTGAGCTGAGCGCCGACAGACCTTCATTATCTCCTAGAGCTAGATCATTACTAAAACCGCTAGTACGTTCCAGTCCGTCCTCGGCTTTGCCCTCTCGAATAGTACCCGCTTCGACGGCCGACAACAGCTCGTCGCGAGCTGCATCGAGTCCAGAAGTATCGACTTCTTGTTTGGTTGGTTTTTTGATGTCGCTATCCATATCTTCTCTTTTATTTTAGCTTTTCTTTGAGTTCATGAAGGCGTGGGCTCTCGAGGAAGTCTTGCAGAATAATTGTAGCCGCTTCAGAATCGATGGCACCAGAGTCGCGATCCTGTCTCGTGATTGCGTGTTTTTTAACAGCTATATGGTCTTTTGCTTGCTCTGAGGTCCAAGATTCGTCCTGAAAGGCAAAGGCCGCAGCAATGTTTTGAGTTTCAAAGTAGTCCTTGAGTGCCGAAATGAAATCCTGGACCGATTCAGTTTGGCGCGTAGTTTCACCGCTATTATTGCGCGGCAAACCCGAAATAATCGCTTTGGCATTCTCGCGCATAAAAAGTTTGGCGATTTCAGAAAACTCGTTACCGTCAACTGGAATCATTTGTCGAGGCAAGGCGATGCGGATATCACTATCCGCAACCGCTGCGCCAATGCGCTTTTCGCCGACATCAAGTGCGATAATTCGCATTAGTCGACCGTGATTTCAATTTCAACTTTATTAATATCGGATGGAATCTTGGTGACCCAGAAGTAAGAACGATTAATCTCGACATCAGTTACGCCATTGATAGAAGTGAGCATGGTGCGGACTTGGCCGACTTTTTGGCCGAGGATTTTCTCGGAGACCATTTCTGGCGTGACGCGTGGACCGATTTTTGCTGTGCTCTTAAGCTTAGCAGTGTATTCGCCATTGTTATTCTTATAAGATTCAAAGAAAGCGATAACTTTTTCTTCATCCTTGCCAGCACCAGTTGCGTAAACTGTGCGCGTATCATCACCTAAACCTTCTTTGACGGTTTTTTCGATATACTGACTGACGGCATCGCGAGAAACTGTGTAAACTTTGTAGGTAGTTTTCTTGGTAACTTTTGGCTTCGTATCGCCATTAACTTCCTCGCCAAGAGCCGGCGATGAACTAAGTTGGCCGTTCTCGATATTGAAGCTACTCTTAATAATGATAGCGTCGTCGCTATTTTCGTCGATGAGTTCTTTTTTGGCATCCGATTCGCCAGTAATGTCGAGATTTTCTTCGGCGGCCGCAAGGTCGTCTTCGGAGACGATTTTAACGATTTTACTAGTACCGCCAGAAATAGCAGCACTTGAGGTTGGCGTGGCGCCAGAAATCGAGGCAGTCCAGCCACTATTGACAGCGCCCATATTATATTTGTCACCATTTTCGATAGCCTCGATTTTTACTGTAGTCGTGACATCTTTTGAGAGGTTACAGGTAGCGACTAGACTTGCAGAGGGTTCGCAAGTACCAAAATCTTTGCCATCAACGGCACGGAGCGTGCTGGCGGCAGTCGAGACATAGGTTAGACCATTATAGGTAAACTTAGTGCCAACTGGAATCGTGATTGCATCGCGGCCATTACCAATGATCGAAACTGGACTAGTGCGCTTAACGGTCAAAGTACCGCTAGCTTTAGTGCCTTTATCGACTTCACCGGTAGCTTCAAAGTCTGCACTGGCGGTTTTTTCGATGGCTTTTTCTTCCATATAGAAAATGCCAGCATCGATGTCTTCTTTATCTTGGTCAGTAGTAAGCTTGATTTTTTCAGAAAAACCTTGGTCGGAGGTACGAACATGCACGACGACTTTAGCAGCAGGCGCAAAAGCAAAAGCCCAAACCAAGACAACAACCATAATGACGGCAAAAACGGAACCTATAATAATCTGCGTGCGATATTTTTTGATATTTGGAACTTTTTGATTGGATTTTTTCTTAGCGACCTTTTTGTCAGTATCGGCCTCTTCGTCAATTTCATCCTCAGTCACAACTTCTTCGGATTTTTTAGCTTTGGCCGCTTCGACTTTTTTATCGTCTTTGTGGGACTTTTCGCGATCAGACTTGACGTCTTTTTTCTCCGACTTAGAAGTCGAAGTCTCTGTTTCTGGTTCTGGTTCTTCTTCAATAATGTCACTTTCTTCGTCGGCATCGCCAAATTCAGCCTCGTCGTCAGTGGCGAGTTGTGGCTTGCTGCTAAGAGACTTTGCAACTGGCATCTTGACGGATTGAGCGAACTTAACGAGATTTTCGTCGGTAGAGATCAAAACAACAGTTTTATTGTGCTGAAGTGCAGTTTTAGCAATCAATTTGAAGTTTACAACACTACGGAGTACGCCGGCTTTTTTTGGTGGAACAAGAGCGACGATTTTGGTTTTTGCATTTTTGACCTTGGCGATAATATCAGTGATATCATCCTCTGGCTCAATATAAATGACGTCTTTATTCATAAGCTATATTATATAATAAGTAACGTTGGATTTGCAAAACGCAAAATTAAAGTTCTTGTGCTAAAATATTATTAGCTATGGCCTTTTGGAAAAAGAAAAAAGAGGAAGAAGCTGCCGAGACACCCGTCGAGGAACAGAAATTAGACGTCGATCCGCAAAGCGTAGTGCCAGAAAGCTTAAGTGAACTGGTTATTCGCGCGATTCGTGAAGGCGTTTTGATTGTTGATGAGAATAAAGATATCGTACTCGCAAACCCAGCAGCCGAAGAACTAACTGGTCGTACTTTCGACGAGATGAGTGGCATTAATTATGACTCGATTTTGAATTTTCTAGACAAAACAGGCAATCGCATCAGCGAAATGCGTAATCCGATTGCGAAGGCCTTCACAGACGGTTCTTATAATGAAGTGCGCGATCTCGATTTACAATCCTCCGAGGGACGCGCGACGCCAGTTTCAGTGATTGTGACGCCAACTCAGGGCGAGCACCCGGCCTATGTTGTGACGCTACGTAATATAGCACGCGAACTTGAAGAAGAGCGCGAACGTAGCGAGTTTATTTCAACAGCTAGTCATGAAATGCGTACGCCAGTAGCGAGCATTGAAGGCTACCTTGGGCTCGCGATGAATCCAAGCACTGCAACCGTCGATGAACGCGGCATGACTTATCTTACAAAGGCGCACGAAGCCTCAAAACACCTCGGCAAGTTATTCCAAGA
This sequence comes from Candidatus Nanosyncoccaceae bacterium, assembly GCA_051891815.1. GTDB lineage: Bacteria > Patescibacteriota > Saccharimonadia > Saccharimonadales > Saccharimonadaceae > UBA2834. Next base: position 620,571 of record JBJFFO010000003.1, on the reverse strand, counting down.
TTTGCTCGACACGACCAAACTCGACGACGGACGCATTGTTCCGCACTTTGAGCCAGTCGAAATTGTGCAACTTACCAAAAAAATTGCCGACGAACAGATTCCGCGCATTACAGCCAAGGGGCTAGGCTATCAATTTGGCTCCGGTTCGGTCGATCAACAACTTTCGGGTGGTAAACGCATTGATCAGGTAATTTATGCGAGCGTCGACCCAAGCTTCTTTAAGGAGGTTCTAGATAATTTAATCGAAAACGCCGTCAAATACACACAGTCAGGTTGGGTGATTGTGAATGTGCGAGCCGATGAACATAATGTGCAGATTATCGTAGAAGATACAGGCATTGGCATCGCTCGCGAAGAGCTGTCGCATGTTTTTCAGAAGTTTTACCGCGTCGATAATAGCGACACGCGCGAAATTGGTGGTACAGGCCTTGGACTTTATCTCGTAAAGCAACGCGTTGAAGCGCTTAATGGACGCATCTGGGTCGAGAGCGAGAAAGGACACGGCTCGCGCTTTATCTTCATGTTGCCGAGACTGAGCTCAGACGCCTATCGTCAACAGAAGTTTTTATTCGATAATCAGTCCGCTAAAAAGGTCGGAAAATAGCCACTTTTTAAGCATAACTGTTATATAATTATAGTTAATATGGCTAAAATTATGTTGGTAGAGGACGACAAGTCCTTGCGTGAAATTTATAGCATTCGCTTGGTCGCCGAAGGCTATAATATTGTTTCCGCCGGCGATGGAGAGGAAGCTCTCGGCCTTGCCGTACAAGAAAAACCAGACCTGATTATATCAGACGTAATGATGCCGAAGATTTCCGGCTTTGATATGCTAGACATCCTACGCTCAACGCCAGAGACGAAAGATATCAAAGTAATTATGATGACGGCACTCTCAAGTGATGAGCAACGCCAACGTAGTGAAGCACTTGGCGCCGCAAAGCATCTTGTTAAATCACAGTGTGGAATCGAAGATGTAATCAATGCGGTTCACGAAGTCCTAGGCGATGCGCCAAACACGGCTGCACAAGCAAACATCGCCACACTCAATGCAACTGCAACCACCGCAGGCAAAGCTGCTGCAGAAATTACACCATTAAATCAACCAATACCAGACATGACAAATATTAAAACAGAAGCAACTACCGTAGTAGCACCACAAGATTCATCAATCCCAGCGCCGGACAGTACTCGTGTGATGACTAGCAATCAAGAGATGCAGCCTTCGATCGCAAGTGCACCAAGCGAAGCGCCAGCGCCAGTAATGGAACCTACGCCAATTAGCGCCGCACCAGTTGCGCCAAGCACACCGGCGCAGCCAGTTGCGCCTGAAGCGCCAGCACAACCGGTCGCCCCTGAAGCGCCAACTGCACCCGTAGCTCCAGCAACGCCAGCGCAACCGGCTACCCCGAGCGCCCCTACAGCACCTGCTCAACCAGCGCCAGTTGCCCCTGAAGCGCCAGCTGCGCCTACAGCTCCAGTTCAAAATCCAGCTGGAGAAAATCCTGTAAATTTTAATCAAGCTTCCGTCGCAAAGCCGGTGGCTGTATCTGCTACGCAATCCGCACCAGTTCAGCCTGTGGCGGGAGCTAATATACCGGCTCAAGGTGCCGCACTCACGCCGCAACAGGTTTTGACGATGATGGGAAACGGCATGGGTAGTATGCCGCAAGCGCGCCCAGTAGTCGTAATTCCGCAAGCGCCAGCAGCGTCCGGGACGCCGGCCATTCCCGTAGCATCCGCACCACAGACAATCCCGCAAGTACCAAAAGCTGGCGGAACTCTGCCGATGCCAGGAGCAGTTCCACGAGTAACAACTCCTCAGGCTGTAATGCCTCAAGGTGTAGCGCCACAGACAGCAATACCAGCGATGACTCCGCAACAACTTGTATTGCTCCGCGCTCAGCAACAAGCACAAATGCAAGCTCAGATGCAAGCAGCTCAAACTGCACAGATGTCACAGGCTACGCAAGCGCCACGTCCAGCTCAGCCACACACGACTGGAGGCGAAAGAGTCTTACAACCGATTCACGATCCAACACAAGACCAAATGCGCGCAGCAATGGCGAAACGTTTCGCGGATTTACTCGGCGAAGAAGACCCCGCCAAACCCGGCACCGTTACAACCAAGAGCGCATCAGATGCAGCAACTAAGCACGACGCTACAATAAACGTGCCGACAACTGCGCAAATTAATGAACTTATTCCGTCGGCACCACAAAATGCTCAAGCTGTGCCAGCCCAACCATTAGTAGCTCAGCCTACGCAAACTCAAGCGGCATCTCAAGCTCAACCATCGGCGACTCAGGTTACGACCCAAGCTAATCCAGCACCAACACAGCCTTCCGTGCGGACGCAGCCGGCAAATCAGCCAACAACACCCGCACAGACTACGACTCCGATTCAAACAGCGCAAGAGCTAGCGGCGCAAGGACAGGCGCAGATGCAGGCGAAGATCCAAATTGATCCGAACGCAAAAATATCCGATATGGCTTCTATTCCAGCTCCAGACGAAGGAATTATTGAACCGATTCGCCCTGCTTTCGTAAACGAGCTCGAGGAACAGCTAGCAAAGGACTTGTCCGAAAATAGCGATCAAGATTCAATGAGCGCTCGCATGATGGAAGAGCTTGCCGATGATGAAACAACAAAAACCGCACTCGAGCTAGCAAGTAAAATGCCAAAACCAGAAGATGACGAAATCGACGAATCGCAGGTCGAAATGCCAGAATCTGTGGCAAAAGCCGAGTTCTCAAGTCCGAATATTTCTAGTCCAAATGTCAGTAATTAGGTCTAAGTTTTAGCGCTCACTTGACTTTTTAACCAAAGTGTGCTATAATAGACATATGGACTCTACTTCTTTGCGTTTAAATAAATATCTGGCGACCAACCTCGGGATTTCGCGTCGCGAGGCAGATATTTTGATAGAGCGCGAAAAAGTGAAGATTAATGGTAAAATCGCCGAGATTGGCGCACGCGTAACAGAGACAGACCAGGTAGAATGTGATGGCAGGACTATTAGCCGTCAAAAACTTATCTACCTGCTCTTTCATAAGCCGGTAGGCTATGTTTGCAGTCGCAAGCGCCAAGGCGAGACGCCAACTCTATACGAGTTACTGCCAGACGAATACAAGGCGCTAAAAACTGTCGGACGTCTAGATAAAAACTCATCTGGACTAATCTTGCTGACGAACGATGGCGACTTCGCTTTTCAAATGACGCATCCAAGCTTCGTCAAAAACAAGACCTATCTCGTGGAGCTAGACCGCGAACTAATGCCGCTTCATCAACAAATGATTGCGGATTTTGGCGTGGAGCTTGCCGATGGACGCAGTCAGCTGGGATTGACGCGCCTTGATGACGGGCGTAAAAAATGGCAAGTCAATATGAGCGAGGGGCGCAATAGGCAGATTCGCCGCACTTTTGATGCATTGGGGTACAAGGTGACAAAACTTCACCGGATTGAATTTGGACCATACCAGCTGGGAGAGCTAGCAGCTGGCGAGTATAAGCTTATTAATTTTTAAGAAGGCGCGCAAGCTTAGCCTTAATACTTTTGTCGTCGCCAGTACCAAGTAAGGTATCGATGCCGACGCGAAGTAGCCCCATAGCTGTGATAAAAGTATGATCGAGCTCGCGGTCAGTGTTGTTAATAATATTCGGAATATCTTCTGGATCGATGAGCGATACGATAGGACGACGCGCAAAAGGCAGCCCCTTATACCAATCACCAGTAGCGAGAGTTTCTGGAATGGCCGATAGACTAGCACCACCGCCGCAAAGCATGATTTGACCTGGGAGGTTTTCAGACTCAAAATCTTCGATTGCAAGTTCGACGCCAGATTGCCAAACGTCAATGTTGCGTTCAACGGCTTTATCGAATTTGCGTCGAAGCTCGGGTTTCATGTTTGGACTGTCAGCAAGTAGCTTGAGTTTTTCAGCAGCTTCAAAATCAAGGCCGAGACGCTCGGCGATCTGATGAGTAAAACTGCGACCACCAATGGAGAACATTTTAGTTCCCTCGACGCCGCCATCTTCGACTACAGCAATATCGGTGGTACCACCACCAATGTCCATTACGATAGCTGAGAGCGACGAGTCGATATTATCACCCAGACAGGCACGACAAACCGCGAAAGGCTCGACCGCTATCGCAACAAGGTCAAGTTGCAATTCATCACAAACGCGCTCAATGGCAGAAATATGTACAAGCGGCGCAAAAGCCGTATAGATTTGAACAACAACTTCTTTGCCCTTAAAGCCGATAGGATTGGTAACTTTATAGCCATCGATACGAAGCGAAACTAGTGCAGAGTTAATGAGACGAACTTCGACATCTTTATTGTTCGTCTCAAGGGCAACTTCCTTGCGGGCGCGTTCGCCAGCACGAGCTTGGACTTTTTTGATGATTTTAGACATCTCTTCGTTGGTAATAGGAGTGTCCGCATTGTTACGACGATAACGAATAGAGCTAGTATTGCCTTTGATTAGCTCACCAGCAATACCAATGACAACTTCGCGCGCACGGACATTAGCCATATCTTCGGCTTTGACGAGCGCCTCCTCGCAAACTTTGGCGACGCCAGCAATATCGGCGATGGCACCATTAACCATATTGCCGGCCGCTTCGTGAGCTTTGCCGACGCCGACAATTTTAATATCGGTACGAGATTTTTTGGCGATTAAAGCTTTAACATATTCTGTACCAATGTCAAGAGCGAGAAGATAATCGTCGCTGTCTTTTTCAACAACGGCGCGCTCATTGCTTGGGCTTTCAGATTCTGTTTTTTTGCGTCCAAAAATACTCATGGTTAGGTATATTATAACACCTAGCTACTTATTTTTCTTTTCCCAAAGTCTTCGAACCGCTTTGACGGACAAAGTTGAGAGTAAAAAGCCAAGTACAGGTACAAGAGAGCTGAGCAAAATATTATCGCACTCGCGAATGATATAGGAGTAGGCGACGACTACGAGATAGGTTAGGACCATAATGCAAATGCGGCGCGTCCAGCTCGTCTCCCAGGCTTTATCAGTCTCGACGCGCTTATTGCGCTTCTCGATTTTTGCGATACGTTGCTCTAATTCCTTCATTTTTACTCCAAGATTGCCTTAATCCTGCGGACGCCGGCGCTACTCGATTCTTCCTTTTTGATCTTAAAGTGGCCGAGAACGCCAGTGTGCTCGACGTGTGGGCCACCGCAAACTTCGCGCGAGACAGGAGCATCTGGGTCACCAATTGTATAGACGGTGAGTTCCTCTGGATACTTATCCCAGAATTGACCATGAGCCTTCAAGGTATCACGAGCGTAAGCTTTGTCATATTCGTCATGAACGACTGGAAGGTCGGCGGCGATCCACTCATTGACTTGCGCTTCCACTTTAGCGATTTCTTCTGGCGTCATTTTGTGATCAAGATTGAAATCAAAGCGAACGCGCTCGGCAGTAATATTGGACCCCTGCTGGCCGATACTTGCATCGATGTGTTTTTGCAGAGCCGCAAGAAGTAAGTGGGTTGCGGTATGATACTTGGTTGTTTGCTCGCCATGGTCTTCGAGACCGCCCTTAAACATCCCTTTGCTGGCGGTTTTGCTGCGGTTACGCTGCTCGGCGAGGGCGGCATCAAATTCATCGCGCCAATTTTCGGAAAGCTGAATATCTTCGCGATAAGCCTCTTCGACAGAAAGCTCAAGTGGAAAACCATAAGTGTCTTGAAGCATAAAGAGCTCTTTGCCAGTAAGGCCTTGCGCTTTGAGCTTACCAAGTTCTTTGAGGCCACGGCGAATTGTGCGGCGGAAGGCCTGCTCTTCTTTTTGAAGCGTATCGAGAACTTCTTCACGATGAGTCAAAATACTGCTTGATAGATCTTTGTAATTTTCGGCAATAATAGGCAAGATACCAGCTAGGAAATCTTGCTCGATGCCGAGATTGAGTGCCTTCAAAATGGCGCGGCGGATGAGACGGCGAAGAGCATATCCTTGCTGTTTGTTGGAAGGCTTGAGTCCTTGAGCGGCTAAGATATAGGCACCGCGTAAATGATCGGCGATGACGCGCATGTCGGCAGTGTTAGACTCGTAGCTTTTACCGGAAAGCTCCTCGAGACGATCGAGAATAGGCTTCAAGGACGAAATCTGAAAAACGTCATAAGAATCGAGGCTAGCGGCCGTAATACGCTCGAGGCCAGCGCCGAAGTCAACATTCTTCTTGTCGAGCTCAGAGAAACTGCCATCATCATTGCGGCGATATTGCATGAAGACTTGGTTGCCAATTTCCATGAAGCGAGCACCATCAGAGGCTGGATGAGATTTACCGTACTTCTCGACGTCTTGTTTATCCTCGCCAAAGTCGTAGAAGACCTCGGAATCTGGACCACACGGGTCGCCGATTGGAGTTTCTTTGATGCCACCGGCGCGAGACCACCAGTTTTCTTTGTCATCATAGAAGAAAATGCGTTCGTCGCCTTTGATGCCGCGCTCGTCACCAACTTTAGCACTGCCAATTTCGGCGATATCTGCTTTAATGCCAGCCTCGGCGAAGACGGTTTGCCAAATCTTGGCCGCCTCGTCGTCGCGAGGGATGCCGTATTCTTCGTTACCAATAAAACAGGTAACATAAAGTTTGCTTGGATCGAGGCCAACTTCCTGAGTTAGAAAAGTGAAGAAGTTGCGGATTTGTTCTTCTTTGAAGTAGTCACCGAGTGACCAGTTGCCGAGCATCTCAAAAACAGTAGTGTGGCGTGGGTCGCCGACATCATCAATATCTTGCAAACGAACGCAAGGCTGCGAGTCGGTTAGACGAACACCATCTTTGTGTGGTTGACCGAGGAGATACGGAAGCAAAGGTTGCATACCAGAACCCGTAAATAGCGTAGTCGGATCATTCTCGAGAACGGACGGGGCGGGCTGAATTTCGACATGCCCGTGTTGTTTCATAAAATCTAGATATTTTTGCCTAACTTCATTTGCGTTCATAGGTGATATTTTACCATATTAAGCAATAATTCCGCCACCTAGACAGATGTTGTCTTGATAGAAGACAACGGATTGACCAGGAGTAAGCGATTTCTGCTCGTCGGCGAAGGTAAGAATGCCAGTTGCTGAGTCAAATTTGGCGTCAACTAGTGGTGCGCGATGGCGAACGCGAGCTCTGAGTGGCTTTGAGCCGTCAATGTCGCGTCGCAAGATCACGTCGCGAAGCTTAACTTCGTTGGTCCAGAGCGAAAGCGAATTAAGATTGCGCGAAACATAAACGGTATTTTTGTCCATATCTTTGCGCACCACGTAAAACGGTAAGCCAGTCGTCAACCTAAGGCCATGACGCTGGCCAATAGTATAGAAAATCGCGCCATCATGATGACCAAGAAGCTCATCGGTTTCGAGCTCTCGAATCTCGCCTGGTTTTGTTTCGATAAATTCGGCAAGAAAGTCACGCATATTCGCCTCGCCGACAAAACAGACGCCCATACTCTCAGGTTTATGCGCCACAGCAAGACCAATCTGCTCAGCGAGCGCTTTGACCTCGGGTTTTTGCATATCGCCAACCGGGAAAATTGTGCGTTTAATTACTTCTGGCGCAATACGATAAAGGAAGTAGGTCTGATCCTTGTTAGCATCGGCTGCCATTACGAGATCGCGACCACGAGTTTTAGCATAATGACCAGTTGCAATCGCTTCAGCGCCCTGTTCGAAAGCAGTTTCGGCAAAAAGTTTAAACTTGATTTCTTGATTGCACATAATGTCAGGGTTTGGCGTGTTGCCTTTTTGATACTCGGCCAACATATAGTCGACAACTTTTTGTTTGTACTCGGCTTCAAAATCAAAGACGCGAAAATCAATACCAAGTTTTACTGCAACACGCTTGGCGTCAGCAAGATCTTCTGCCCAAGGGCATTTCATGCCGGGAAGATTCTTGCTCCAGTTTTTCATATAAACGCCAATTACTTCATGACCTTGGCTTTGCAAAAGATAGGCCGAGACAGCCGAATCTACACCACCGGACATACCAAGAAATACTTTCATATTTATATTATACAATATTTTTGTAAAAAATCACGAGCAACTTTGGATTTTTCTTATGCTAAAATTTAGATAGACAATAACACGTGGAGGTGGAATGTTTTACCCAAACCGACAGGTGCTGGGCGACCAGTTGGCGGAAAAGGCAATTCAATTTAAAGATACCGATTCGATTATTTTTTGTCTCAAAAAGAGTTCCCTGCTTTCGTGCATCGAGCTAGCAGCTGATTTACATGCCTATATTTACATTCTGCAATACTCCGAAATTCAAGATCCGTTTGATATTACGAGGAGTCTTGGCGCGATTACGAACAAAGGTGAGTTTGTGCTAAATCCAGATATTTCTCAGAGTGAGTACGACTACATTAATATGGATTTTCGCAGTGTGATTGAAGAGCGCAAACGTGTGGCTTTTTCGGAGATTAACGGCGAGCGTGACCCAAATCCGAACTTTGATCCGGCGGCTTTTAATGGCCGAAATATCCTTTTACATGCGGACGTACTGAAGACTTCTTTTCAGATTCAAGTGGCATCAAATATCCTAAAGGCCTATGCGCCAACTATGGTCGTGGGCGTGTGTGGCAATATTACTTCGCCGGTGTCAGATAAATTTCAGATGGAAACGAGCGGTTTAACTTATATGGATATCCTGCCAAACACTTTCTTTGACGATGATCACTATTTCGATCAGCAAGATCCATACACGGAGGACGAAAAAATAAGTATGGCAAACAACATAAGTCTTTATTGGAGCTAAAGGAGGAAAAATGAATCCAAATAATAACAATACATTAAACGAATCGGAACTAAGCGACGCCAAGCAAGTTTTGACGAAGATTTCTGAGGCTTATCGCAAGAAAGTGGTCGGACAAGACGAGTTACGTCTCTCGATGTTAGTTTCTCTAATTGCGGGCGGGCATATTTTGCTTGAGTCGGTGCCGGGCCTCGCAAAAACTTTGGCCGCTAAAACAATTGCCGAAGCGGTAGACGGAAGCTTTTCGCGCATTCAATGCACGCCAGATTTACTTCCAAGCGATATTATTGGTACACAAATTTACAACTACAACAGTGGTAAATTCGAGACTAAGGTAGGACCAGTACATTCGAACTTTGTGCTACTTGATGAGATTAACCGCAGTAGCGCCAAAACACAATCAGCAATGCTAGAAGCGATGCAGGAGCGCCAAGTGAGTATTGGCGGCGTGCGCTACGAAATGCCAGATCCGTTCCTCGTAATCGCGACGCAAAACCCCATCGAGCAAGAAGGTACTTATGAGCTACCAGAAGCACAACTCGATCGCTTCTTGATTAAAGAAATCGTAAACTATCCAAAGCGCGACGAAGAGTTGCAGGTACTAAATTATACTTTGAATGGCCAGACGACAACAGCGATTGATGCAACGCAAAAATCTTCGATTGAAGACGTGAAACGTTTACAGAAATACGTGAAGCGCGTGCGCGTGGATGATTCAGTCAAAAGTTATATTCTCGACATTGTTTATGCGACTCGCAGTCCGCGCTCGGTGATTGATGCGAATCTCGCCAAATACGTCGAGTATGGCGTGAGCCCACGCGGCGCGATTGCTCTGATGCAGGTTGCGCAGGCTTTGGCTCTGATTAACGGGCGTGCATATGTAACACCAGATGATGTCAAGCGTATGCGTCACGCAGCTTTGCGCCATCGTATTATCTTGAACTTCGAAGCAGCGGCAGATGACGTACATAGCGAAGCGATTATTGATGCGATATTTAGCAAAATTCGCACACCATAATCTTCTATTATAGCACAAACGGAATAAAAAGTCAATAGGATGTCAAGTTATCTAGTTAAAGTTCGCAAAAAAATGTCGATTTACGCACAACGTCGCGTGCGTGGAGTTTTTGCGGGCAACTATGGCTCCGTCTTTAAGGGGCGCAGCATGGACTTTGACGATTTGCGCGAGTATAACTACGGTGACGATGTAAAAGATATTGACTGGAACGCGACCGCTAGATCACGAAATATTATGGTGCGACGCTATATTGCAATTCGTAAACATAATATTCTAGTTGTAGCGGATAATAGCAATGCAATGGCGGCGCTGGCGCCGAGTGGCGAGACAAAAGCTGACGTAGCGGCTTTTTGCGCTGGGACGCTAGCTTATATCGCCCAAAAACATGGCGACCTTGTCGGACTGGTGGCCGGAAACCATGAAGACACGATGCGCTTCCCTTTGAAGGAAGACACGGCCTACATCGAGAATTTTCTTGATAAATACTATAAGTCGATTAAAGTCGAGTCGCCGGCAGCCGACATGAATGCTGTATTAACTTACATTTCAAAAGCATTTCGCGAGCGCATGTTCCTGATCGTAATCACAGATTCGGGCTCAGCGCTCAAGATTGATCGCAGCATTATTCGCAAGCTCGGTGCGCGTCACGAACAAATGTTCTGCATCGTAGAAGATGCGCCGCTCACAAGCTCATTCTTGCGTACCAAAGAGGCGCGAGACATCGAGAAAGACCTGCGCATTCCACGCTTCTTGCGCTCGGATCGCTCGCTAGCAAAAGCAGAGACGAGTTATCGCGAAGCGCAGCGCCAAGTCATCAAACGCACTTTGCGTCATTATGGCATCGTGACAAGTTTTATCGATAGCAGCGACCACGCAATTCCGCGAATTATTCAGATGTTGGAGGAACAGAAAAATGCAAGACATTGATAATATGATTAGTGCACCATTTTATTACAGCATTTGGTGGTTGATTGCAGGAATAATTTTGATGGCGACATTTGCGGGAATTTTAGGTTACATTTTTTACACGACACGCCGCAAGCAAATTAAAACGCTAAGTAATCTGCGTAAACTGGAGCCGCACACGGTCGACATGAATGCACTGCGAGAAAAATACTTACGCTTGATTGATGAGGTTGATAAGAAATATAATGCCGGCAAGCTCAAATCTTCCGAAGCGCACCAAGAACTAAGCTTGCTCGTGCGTCTATTCTTCTGCGAAGCGATGGGCTTTCATGCCGAGGTAATGACCTTGAATGATCTGAAACGTACGAATTATACAAAACTTGCAAAGCTAATCGATCAATACTATCCGGACGAATTTGATACGCTGGAAAATGGCGTAGTCCAGCAATCGATTGAGCACGCACGTGATATAGTGAGGGACGAATAATGCAGTACGCTTGGTTTTTCTTTGTTTTACTTTTGGCGATTTTATTGATTGTGGGCTGGGCATTACTGCGCTTTAAGCTCGACAAACCGCGCAAAGATAAAACTCTATCATTGCTGGCGCACACTGATTCGATTGCAGCTTTGCCGGAATATAAGCGAGCGGAGAAAAAGTATCATCGATTATTGAGACTATCGTTAATACTTTTTGTCGTAACGATTGGAAGCATAACGGCGCTAGCGGCACGCCCAACAAGTGTCTCTGAGGAGGACGAAGATTACGAGACGCGCGATATTATGATTTGTGCCGACGTGAGTGGATCAATGCAAGGCGTCGACGAGGAAGTTTTTGCGTACATGCGCAAAGTAGTAGCAGGTCTAAAAGGCCAGCGCATCGGTATCACACTTTTTGATGGCGCACCGATTATGTTTTCACCGCTTACAAACGACTATCTCGCAATCGATGAGACGTTAAAGACAATGAGCGAAAAACTCGACACTTACCAGTCGGCGATTTGGCGTGCGAGTAGCAGTTCATCACAAATTGGCTCGAGCGCGATTGGCTGTATTAACAACTTTGATAAGCTTGAAGCTGAAAGTCGTTCGCGAGCTTTGGTTTTGATTACCGATAATCTGTCGGGTGATAAAATTTCACTAACACAAGCCGCCGAATATGGCATGCGATACAATGTTGTTTTTTATAATATCAACGCATATGACGGAAATGTCGAGACACTAACTAACAAACTTAGCGCCGGCAATAGCTCTTCGCGCGCCGAGTATGAAATGTACAAAGTCGGCAACGCTACGAGCGGTAATTATTATATTGTTTGCGCAGATAATGATGGCGGAGTTTGTACACGCGAAGATGATACGGTTAGTAAAATCGTCGACGATATCATGAAGCAGGAAGCAGTACGCACAAAAGGTGCGCCAAAATTAGTACGCAATGATGCGCCGCAAATCGTAGCGATTATTGCGCTAGTCGCTTTTAGCGTGCTGATTTTTGTGATTTGGAGAGTAAAACTATGATTTTTAAGCCACTTTTGCCTATCTATATGCTAATTTTCGTTGCGCTGGCCTTTATTGCTTTTATCGTCTTTATGCTCACAAGCAAGCATCAACGCAATTTGCCGATTCGTCGCATTTTAATGATAGTAATCATGTTCGTAATAATGTTACGCCCAATGGTGCGTGGCGGTACGGCAGTGCGTCAAGAAAGTTCGACTAACGTTTTCTTTGCACTCGACCTTACAAATAGCATGACAGTGGCGGATTGTAAGAATAATCAGCGTCGTTTTGAAAAAATGCGCGATGATGTGCAGGAAATCGCAAAGTCCTTCACTGGCGCACGCTTCTCAATAATTGCGATGGATTATGACGCATATGTCGCAATGCCCTTAACTGATGATCTTGATGCGTTATTAAACTATGCGCCAAAATTATCTGTTATTGATACGACTAAAAGTAATGGCTCAGATCTTAGTAAGCTGATAGTTTACACGATGGAACATATCGAGAACTATCGCGAACTTTTTCCAGAACGCAAAAACGTGCTGTTTGTAATGAGCGACGGCGAACGTACCGAAAATACTAAGCCGGTAATTACTGGAAATCAGCTAAATGCACTTAGTGCGGCAAGAGTGTACGGTTATGGCACTCACGAGGGCGGCTATGTAAAGCGCGTATATAATGGCGAGGTTAGTAAAAACAGCCTTAATCATATTTCGCGCATAGACGAAGGAAACCTGCAAGACATTGCAAGTAGACTTAATGGCAGTTATGAGAATTGGACTGACGTGGATTTTGATGCGAAAAAGATGAAAGCTATAAGTTCAACGTTAGAGCTGAGCGATAGTAGCACAATAGAAAGCTATCGCGATACTTATTGGCTACTAGCCTTAATACTCGCCGCGCTGTTATTGTGGGAGCTCAGTGATTGCTTGAATAAAGTATTGGACGAGCGAAAGGTAGTAAAGAAATGATAGATTTAGATCCGAAATTAGTCGACCAAGAGACAATCCGCAAGCAAAAGCGCAAACGATTACTTAAAATGGCCATCTTGCCGTGTATCTTGATAGTATTGCTTGCGCTAATGGCACTTCGACAAAGCTTCTATAATATGTTTTTTAACCTTACGATCAAAAATAACGAGCCGGGCTTCGCTAATGTTTTAACACAGATGCAGTTATTTGCAAACTACGCCGAACCCTATATTGCACATTACAATGAAGGCATAGTAAAACTAAAGAACGGAAATTATAGTGAAGCCGAGCAAAGTTTTAGAACTAGCCTGGAAAACGACCCGCCAGAAACTGTGCTTTGCGATATTTATAATAATCTCGCAGTTAGCATCGAACTCAGCGCTGACGAGCTTGTAAAAACCAATACTTACGAATCCGCAATCGAGCTCTATACGCAATCGGAATCAATTCTGTATTCGAGCGGCTGCGCAAGCAAGAATGATGATAAGCCAAAACATGAGAAGTCTGAAGAAACTAGCAAGCGCGTCTCCGAGAAACGCTCAAGCGCAATCGCGAAGAAAAATGCATTTACAAATAATAGTGGCTCAGGAAGTGGCGATGCGAGCCAGGCAATAGATGATGAAGCAATAAAAGATATAAAGAATAAACAATCGGAATATAATGGCGTAGCACCAGGTGTGCGCGGAAAGCTCGTAGAAGATAGCGAATCCGATACGCCTTGGTAAAAAATCCCCCCGATACTGGGGGATTTTTATAGTTTACCGAGTCGCTTCATTTCGGCGAGCACAACTTCGCGAATTTGCTGAGCGGCAAGTTTGATATTCTCTTCATTATTTAGTTTGCCCATAGAGACGCGAAGAGAGCCCGCAATATGCTCGTCATCAAGACCAATAGCACGCAGTGTTGGCGATTTGATGCCCTTGCTAGCTGCACAAGCAGCGCCAGTCGAAAGATAGACGCCGCGATCTTCGAGCGCAAAAATAAGACGCTCCGCATCGAGACCCGGCAAAGAAATCGGCAAGAAACTTGGCAACTGAACTTTGTCATTGCCCAAGAATTCAATATTTGGTAAGTCGGCAAGATCTTTACGGAGTTGATTTTTGAGGTTTTGCAGGCGCTTGCGCTCGGAGTTAAGATGTTTCTCCGCTTCGGTAATTGCGGTAGCAAAAGCGATTACGGCAGGAACGTTTTCGGTGCCGGAACGAAGCCCCATTTCCTGACCACCACCGACAGTTTGTGGCTTGAGACGCACATTATGTCCAACATAAAGCGCACCGATGCCCTTTGGGCCGTAAACTTTAGCAGCATTTAGGGTCAACAAATCGACGCCAAGGCGATTAATTTTTACTTCGAGTTGACCAATTCCCTGCGACGCGTCGCAATGGAAGTAAAGTGGCGTCGTCTCGCCATTCATTGCGCGGCGCTGACGCTCTTCAGAAATAATGCGCGCGATATCCGAGATGGGCTGGATCGTGCCAAGTTCACTAGAAACCAGACAAATTGAAACAAATTGCGTGCGCGGCGATAGTTTGGCACGAAAATCATCAAGATCGATGCGACCGACAGAATTTACTTTTACTTCATGGGCAAGCTTGACACGCTTAGCATTTTCGCGAACGGCTGGGTGTTCGACAGCGGAGGTAATCACTTCGGCATCGGGACCAACGAGCGAGAAGGCAAGGTTAATTGACTCGGTTGCACCCGAAGTCATGACAAGATCTACGCCTTTTGCGCCAATCACGTGCGCGATGTCATCTTTGGCTTTTTCGTAAGCGTGACGAACTTCGACAGCGGGCAAATAGGCGGCCGATGGATTAAAAAATTGCTCCGAAAAATACAACTGCATAGCATTGAAAGCTTTTTGCGACAGCGGCGTTGCGGCAGCGTGATCAAGATAAATCATAGCTATATTATGCTATAAAATTTGATGTTTTACAAATGCTAGCGATCGGCTTCAAGAGCTTTCTTGGAGATCGAAATGGAGACAAGTGGCAAAATTAAGAAGGCCGTAATAAAAGCAAGGATAAGTTCCTGGCGAAAATCGGCAAAACAAACTACAAGCAACAGTATGCCGAGCGAAATTACGCGACCGATAGATAGCGCCATTTCGCCAAATGCCTCGATTGCTACTCTATCATCGTCGTTCTTGATGTGACGACTAAGAATGTCCTGAATGCGAATAACGCCGACAGTCGAATCGAGAAGGCTAGCAACAATAGCAGTCGTAAAGACATAATAAGCGAAACTTATAATCGGATCACTCGGGAAGCAAAAAGTAATTAGTGGCATCAAAATCACGGCCGGCGTAAAGCTGACTAGCACTAGTTTTTGCTTGCGCGGGCTTTTGGCAAGCTTACGATATATTAACAATACAATAATCGCAACGATAGATGCGAGTGAGGTAATGAGGCCACGCTGAGTGTTGTCGACGGCTGCACGGTTGAGAGAGATGGTCGCAATAACGATATAGGCCGCGCTCGCCGTGACGAGACCGCGCAAAAGTTGGAGCCAGAGAAGACGCTGGAGCGATTCGTGCGCAAAGAGTTGTTTAAGCGAGCTTTTAATGTCGTGTTTTTTGGCGGTTTGGCGACGCGGATGAAAGAAAAGCGACAAAATTAGCTGGGCAATCGAAATTACAAGGATAAATATAGCCGCATTTTGATAACCACTAGCATCAATCGCAAAACCAAGAATGATAGGCATGATAATTTTGGCAATTTCTAGCAAAATCTGCCCAGTACTCTTAAAACTGACGCGATTTTCGTCACTAACTTCCTGAGTGTCAAAAATTATCTTCGGGCGCCAATAAAGCGTAGATTCGAGCGCCGAGAAAATCGCCGTAACATAAATAAAACCTTGCCAGGAGTTGAAAAGGATGATCGTCAGAATTTCGAGAATGGAGAAAACCATGCTACTACGCCAAGCGACAAGCGGATGCTTCTTGAAAAACGGGATCAATAAGACCGAGAGCACGCCCATGATAGCGTAGCGAACAATACAATAGACGACGAAATCCTGAGGCGAGTCGCTAAGTGAGGCTTTCATCATAAAAGCCATCAAAAACACGCTCATGAATGAGCTTTTGCTCTGCAATAAGACATCAACAGCAATCAAGATACGCTCACTGCGGCGCATGTTTTTGAGACTACTTCGCATATACTTATTTTAGCATAGGCGATATAGTCGGCTATTTATAAAGATTAGCTTTTAGAAGCTCAAGATAGGCTTTGGTGGCAGCACGGAAGTGTGTTAGTTCTTCGCCAGAGATTTTACGGAATTCGCCGTTATTTACTTTCTTAAAGACGCCGTTTTCACGCACTTCATAGCGCATCGTGGTGCCGTTTTCGTGCCAAATCCAAACATTGCGTTTGAGACAGAAGAATTCACGGTGATAGCCTTCCATGACGTGACCAAAAACCGTGCGCCCGAGCGCAGATTCGGCATTGATAAGCTGACGTTCGGCTTCTTTGCGACGATCTCTTGCTATATCTTGACGAACATTACTTAGACTAAACGTAGAATGGCGGCGTCGCGGCATTTCATAACCTCCTCAGAAATCGCACTAAGTTCATCATAAATTAGACGCGTTTCATCGTTGGCGCCGGACTTGACATAGCGAATAGCGCCCGGCTCGACGGTCGAGATAGCTTTTACGATCTGCTTGTCGGTATATTCTACGGAATCTTTATCTACCGGAAGACGAAAGAATGTATTCTGATCTTCGTCCATGTTTTGCCCTTTCTTCCAAAATCTGACATAACTTTAGCTAGATTTTGAATAATTTCTCGGCGTTTTGCGTGGTAATTTTGGCCACTTCGTCGAGAGTAACTTGATAACTTTGTGCGGCCCATTCAGCTATATTATAAATATAGCCTGGTCTATTAATTGTACCACGAAATGGCTTTGGTGTCAAGTAGGGAGCATCGGTTTCGAGAATAATGCGATTTAGCGGAGCGTGCGGAAGCTTCGCAAAGGTCGAAAGTCCGTTTACGCCGATATAGAGGCCGCGATTCAGCCCCTGTTCTAATCTAGTCTCATTATCCGAGAAGGAATGCAGGACAGAGATAGGAAGATGAAAGTTGTCAAAAATTGGCCAAAAATCATCAAAAGCGTCACGAACATGAAAACTAACTGGCAAATTGCGATTTTGAGCGACTTGAAGCATGCTCTCAAGCAAAGCAATCTGAATCTCGCGATTATATGGCGCATAGTGATAATCGAGACCGATTTCGCCAATAGCGACAAGCTTTGAGTCGTCAAAAAACTGAGAGTTTGCCAACTCAAACTGTTCTACGGCACGATGAACTTCTGCTGGCGTAGCGTGATTCTGATCTGGATATTCGTGCGGATGATAGCCCAAGGTAAAGAAGACCTCGGAATGCTTAGCGCAAAAACCCTGCGCTAGAAGCGAGTTCTCTAGCGTTGTGCCGATGGTTATCATCTTGTCAACATGGTTCGCGTGGGCGTGAGCCAAAGTTTCATCTGGCGAAATGCCATAATCTAAATCATGGATATGGCAGTGAGTATCGACAAGTATCATATCAACCGCGTGGCGGTTCGCCTTCTGGCTCGTCTAGAAGTTTTTTGCTCTTAATTTCGTAGCGTTTGCCATTAACTGGAGAGACGAAGTAGTCTTCATTGAGGAGGTTTACAAACATGCCAAGATCTTTATCATCCATAATGATAATACGATCTTGCTCATCAGTCATGAGCTCAAGCATCATTTCGTCGGCATATTGCAAGAGCTGGTCTTGTTTCATTTCACCGATTTCGACGCTTTGGAGTTTTTTAACGAGAGGTTTTTTGTCTTCAAGAAGCGCATTTAGAGTAAGGCCTTCCGGAAGGCTAAGATTGTAGGCGTCTTGGATTTCTTTGGCTTTTTGTTCTGAGAGAACTTGTTGTTTGTAGTCGTATTGGAAAAGCTTCTCGAATTTGCTCTGGTTGAAGATAACGATCGTGTTGTCAATAATAGCCGTCTCGTTGCCCTCCGGGACTTTGATGGCAATATCGGCAGTAAGAGGCTCAAAACTCTCGCCGTTTAATTCCCAGCTAAGCTTACCCTTGAGAGCGGAGCTCGCCGCGAGACCTTTGGCGATATAAAAAGTCTTCTGACCTTCGTCGCCAGGATAAGTAAAGCGCGCAACAATCCCCTTGATGCGTTTAAACTCATACTCGTTGTCGGTGAAATAAGCAATGTCTTTGTATTCGTTCTCAATGAGATGAATAAGCGTTTCAGCACGACCAACGCGCTCAAGTGGAATTTTGTAAATTACTTTGTCCTCGCCATCGCTAAGCTCATAATCGCGACATTCAAGACCTTTGTCGGCCTCTTTATTAACAAACTCGATTGCTTCAAGCATGAACATGGCGCGAATCGCGCGAACTAACTCTTCAGAATAGCGCACTTTATATGGTGTGTAATTTTTGTTGAAGAGAAAAAGTTCTACGGATACATTGTTTTTGATTTCTTCGACGGCATTTGCCCACTGAAATACGTCAAAATCCGAGTGGCCAGCTGGAGCTTCGGATGTGGTTGGTACTGATTCTTCCATTTGCCTCCTTAATTCACTTATGAGTATACTTATTCTTCGAGTGCGGCGTCAAGCTGCGGATCAATGTCTTTATTGATTTGATCGTAACTACGTTCGATAACTTTATCAGGGCTAATGCCGTCGTTACTAATGTTTGAACCGTCTGGCGTATACCAGTTAGCAATCGTGACGCGAAGCACGTCGCCTGAAGTTAGAGTCTCAAGGGATTGCATACAGCCTTTGCCGTAGGTCTTTTCGCCGAGCACAGTTGCGAGATTATTATCTTTTAGAGCGCCAGTAAGAATCTCGGCCGCCGATGCAGTAGAACCATTAGTCAAGACGATAGTTTTCATACCTTTTAGGATAGCTTTGCCAGTTTTAGCGGCATAGGTGCGATTATAGGCGGAATTATTACTAGATTTCGCCGTTGTAACCGTCGTGCCATCGAGCCAAAGCGAAGCAGTATAGACTGCGGCGTCGACATAGCCGCCACCATTGCCACGCAAGTCAAGAATTAGCTTATTGCAGCCTTTATCTTTAATTTCCCTAGCGAGATTTTCGGCGAGTTCGCCAGTTTTTTCATCAAAACGCGAAATAGTCATGATAGCAGTCTTGTCACGATATTCGACATAGACGCTCTCATTATTAATGGTTTCACGAACGAGCGTAAACTCCTTCTCCTCATTGTTACGAACGACCGTGAGCTTCACTTCTGAGCCAGCCGCACCGCGAAGCTTCTTAGCTACACCTTCAGTATCAAGAGAAGTAACATCTTCGCCGTCGACTTTATAGATAATATCTCCAGCCAGGACACCAGCTTTGCGAGCTGGATTATCTTTGGTCGTGCGTAGAACTTTGACGAAGTTTTCGCGCAGACCAATTTCGACACCAATACCGGCACCAATGTCACCGTTAAGATCAGAGGTAAAGTCGCGATATTCACTTGCGGTCATATAGTAGGTGTACGGGTCATTAACTGCATTCACAAGACCACGCTTAGCCTCTTCGATAACTTTTGTTTTATCAACTTTGCCGTCATAATTATCGACGAGAGTTTCATAAACTTCATTCAGTGAGCTAAAATCAATGCTACTATCCGCCTTACCAGTGAGGGCGCGATTCGCTTGATTGGATAGAGACTCAAAGTTTATGCCGATTATGAGGCCAATTGCAAGCGTAACAGCGCAAGAGACGATGGTCGTGCTTAGATTTACTTTGCGCTCTTCTCCGCGAGCTGGGCTCGAATAGTAGAGATCACGCGTGGATCCTTTGTCTTGTGTAGTCATAGTATTTATTTTAACACGCATAAGCGCCATATTACAGATAAGCATAAGCAAAAACGAGCCGCATGGAGCGCGACTCGTTTATTTTCAGCTTGATTTTATCTGTTCCACTCACCAAAATAGATATAAGTGTAAGCACCGGCGTTGACTTCCATCTCGGAGTATTGGCCAGGAACGCCATTAATGCGGTAATTATACTGCGAGATGCCAACGCGACTACCGCGAACATATTCTACCCAGACGGCGTGCCCCCATGGACCGCTAAGCGAAATACCGACAGAGCCAGGCTTTGGCGTAGATCCATATGGAATGCCGAAGCGCCTAGCATTATTGACCCACTGATTCGCATTGCCTATACCACCCCAATAAGGCATATTACCATAAGCATGATGGACGCGCCAGGCTGCATAGCTAACGCACTCGCAGATGTACATACCCCAGCGATCAGCGTATTGACGGCCATTAATCTTAGCAGATGGGCACTGTTCGGAATACGGATAGCCGCCTTTGTTTGGGTTGCCCGGTCTAATGCCACTAGCGCCGAAAAGTTCAGAATATTGAGCGTTTAGGCGGTCCTGTTCAGCCTGCAAAGCGTCGCGCTGAGATTTAGTAGCAGCACGCATTTCCTGATATTTCGCTTCACTACTACGAGTTTCGGCAAGAAGAACGGCTTGCTGCTGTTTCTTGGACTCGAGAGCGGCTTTTTGCGTATCGAGGTCAGCCAAGATTTGCTCGGCTTCGGCCTTTTTGACAATAGCTTGTTGTTTAAGTCGTTCATTCTCCTCAATAATAGAGACGACGGTATCTGCCATGCCATTTAGACGCATTTCATTATCGAGATAGCTAGCGAAACTTTCGGACGAAGCGATACGTTCAATAGTTGAAACGCCACTATTATAGTAGTACTGCGCAATAATAACGCTAATGATATCAGAATTCTGATCGATGCGGTTTTGGATATTTTCGATTTCAAGCACAATAGCATCATGTTCGGCCTCTTTGAGGTCGATTTGAGCTTGAATACTGGCTTGTTCAGCCTGGAGCAAAGCAATTTGGCTCTCTAAGGTGTTGGCTTGAGTTGAGAGAGCGTTAGCTTGAGCTTCAATGTCTTTGAGCTGAGCGTTGAGAGAGCTTAACTTTTGCGAGACTTCGTTATTTTGATTGATCCATTCTTCTTTGGTGAGAGCGGCGGCTGGCGCCTGAATATTTGATGCCAAAAAGACAATGAAAGCGATTCCTAGATATGCAAGTCGTCGTTCCAGTTTCATAATCCTTATTTATTATTATGCAGTTTGACTTTTACTGCAAATCCTTTCTTTTTATTTTGCTTTGAGATATTTACGAGCAGCAAGTGCAGCAGAGATGATGCCGATGAGAATGCCGAGTACTAATAGACAAGCAAAAGCAATATACCAGTAGTTTAGCATGATTTCGAAAGTAGGTTTTATAAAGCTAGCGAAATCAGAGACGTAAGTAAATGCGTAAGTGGCACCATAAATTGCGAGCGTAGCGATAATGGCTGCTACGATACCATAAAGGCTAGCCTCAACAAGGAAAGGTCCAATAATAAAGCTAGTGCCAGCGCCAACTAAACGCATCATGTAGATTTCTTCTTTACGATTAAAGATAGCCATGCGGATAGTATTAAAGACAACTAAAATTGCAATTACCGCAAAGACACCGGCCGCCGCAAAGCCAGCATAGCGAACATTGCGGGTGGCATTAGAAATACTCTCGATAGTCTGACGATCCTTTGAGTCGTAAGTAGGCTTCTGGGTTTCATCGAGCATGTTTGTCATAGAATCGTCATTATCGACGAAGTTCTTTAATTCCTCAGTGTCACCAAGTTCGTCCATGGTAATATTAAGCGTCCATGGCAAGATGACTGGCGCGTCTTCGAGGTTTTTAATGAGGCTTGGATCGGCGACGCCTGAGTCTTTGATGATGTCTTGGATAGTTTCGTTAGTAGCTTCATCTGGGCTGACGACAGAAATCTTCGAGACGCTTTCGAGATTCTTGATCTTCTCGGCAATAGCCTCTACTTCATCGCGCGAAGCGGACTGTTTAATATAGACAGAAACGTCAACTTTGGATTCAAAATCATGAACAAGAGTATCCATCGCCTGAGTTGCAACTACTGTAAAACCAAGAATAATCAAAGTAATAGTCATAATTGCAATTGCGGCAATAGAAAGCCAAGTATTGCGCACAAAACTCTTGGCGCCATACTTCATAACGCGATTAGCACTACGAACGCGATGACGTTTTTGCTTTGTGATGCGATTTAGACGATCACGAGAAACTTGAGCAGTTTTCTTTTGTTCGGCTTTTTTAGCTTTTGCGGCTGCTTTGTTTGCTTTTTTGGTGGTTTTTACTTCTTTTTTGTCTGACATTTTATTGTACTAACTTTCTTCTTGCCTTAGTAACGGCGCGTTTTCTAGCGGAGTCGGCATCGACGGAACGCTTGGCGCGTTCGGCAGCATGAACGTCGACGTGAAACCTATTCATATCTTCAGCAATACGTTCGGCTTGCGGAATATTGGTCACAGTTTTAATAATGTGGGGTTTTGATGTTTCGGTAGTAGCACGACGAATTTGTTCAACGCTTGGGCGCTCGGATTGAACGCTAGCAAGCGGACGCTTATTAAGTTGAATGCTAGCCGCATCAAGATTGTAATGGCCGCCTTCTTTTTGATCACCGATGATTTTGCCATGGCTTAGCGTAATAACGCGACGGCGAAGCTGATTGACAATTTTTTCATCATGAGTGGTGACAAGAATAGTAGTACCAAAGTTATTAATTTCTTCGAGCAAATGAACAATACCCCAAGAAGTCTCTGGGTCGAGGTTACCAGTCGGCTCATCAGCGATGAGGATTTTTGGTTGACGTGCCATTGAGCGCGCGATTGCGACGCGTTGACGCTGACCACCGGAGAGCTGGCCTGGAAATTTGTGCCCTTGATCGGCAAGGCCCACTAGCTCAAGCACTTTTGGTACCGTGCGACGAATTTCGGCGTTTGAAACACCGACAATCTCGAGCGCAAAAGCAACGTTTTCGTAGACGGTGCGATTAGGCAAGAGCTTAAAATCCTGAAAAACTACACCAATGCGACGGCGAAGATGCGGAATGTGGCGTTTTTTCATATATTCATAATCAATGCCACCGACCATCACCTTGCCACTGGTCGGAGTTTCTTCCTTGGTAAGCATCTTGATTAGCGTAGATTTGCCGGCGCCAGATTTACCGACCAAAAAGACAAATTCCTTTGGTTGAATATGAAGCGAAATATTATCTAGCGCAGGTTTTTTGTCGCCAGGATAGTATTTAACAACATCGTCAAGTAGGATCATATCTTTATATTAACATGAGCGCCTTCAGATGTCCAAATCAACGATAAGATTATACTTATGCTTTATTTTATTTTTGATCTATTTTAAGCTTCTTGTAGGCTAAAAATTCTAGACATTTTGGCCAGCAGCTTCATCGAGGTAGCTCGTAATGAAGTTGTCTATTTTGCCGTCTAATACTGCATCGGCATCATTTTCTTCGTATTTTGTGCGCGTATCTTTAACGAGCTTGTATGGATGTAATACGTAGTTGCGAATTTGTTGACCCCATGAGGCCGACTCGCCTGCACGCAGTGAATCAATAGATTCGGCGTTTTGCTCCTGCATCATTTGTTGAAGTTTACCACGCAAGATTTCCATCGCTTTCTCTTTATTTTGAAGTTGAGAGCGTTCGTTTTGAATGGCGACGACGGTATTTGTTGGGATATGCGTAATACGTACAGCAGAATTAGTCGTATTTACAGACTGACCGCCATGACCTCCAGAGTGATAGACATCAATGCGAAGATCTTTTGGGTTAATCTGAACCTCGGAGTCGTCACGAATAACCGGTAAGACTTCGACCAATGCGAATGAAGTCTGGCGCAAATGATCAGCATTGAATGGGCTTTGACGCACGAGACGATGCGTACCATGCTCAGACTTGAGTTGGCCGTAAATATTATGGCCTGAAATTTCAAGGACAGAAGTTTTAATTCCAGCTTCTTCTCCATCGATACGATCTAGAATTTGTACCTTATAGCCGTGACGCTCCGTCCAGCGCAAGTACATTCGCTCAAGCATACTCGCCCAGTCCATTGCTTCGGTACCACCAGCGCCAGAAGTAATACGCAAAATTGCATCATTATGGTCGTGCTTACCAGTAAAACGCAAAGCACGGCGTAAGTCCGCAAAAGATTGCTCCATAGCAGTAAGTTGATCAGCAAACTCGTCAACGAGCGATTCGTCGCCGAGTGCCATAAGCTCAGAAATATCGTTTAGTTGAGTTTTGAGTAAAGTCCAAGGATCTAGCTCTTCATGAAGATTGGCTAGTGCGGTAGTTTTTTCGCGTGCGTTATCTGGATTGTTCCAGATTTCTGGTACGGCAACTTCTTTTTCAAGTTCAGAAAGAGTAGCCAGGCGTTGGTCAAGGTTTAGTTTTTCCCAGCTGGCCTGAAAATCGGCCTGCAAAATATCTAGACGCTTACTTAGGTCGAACATGAGTTAATTGTACTACACTTTTATTCTGGAAGTTTGAATAAGGGGAGATTTTTAATGTCGTAACTGGCGATTTGCGTGCGCCTAAGAGCGGTTAGATAAGCGCCGCAGCCAAGGTCTTTACCGATATCTTCGGCGAGCGTACGGATATAGGTGCCGCTACTAACATGACAGCGGATTTTCGCGCTCGGGTAGTCGAAGTCCAGAATATCGATAGAATAGATTTGGATTTTGCGAACTGGAATTTCTACTTCTTTGCCAGCGCGGGCTAGTTTATAGGCACGCTGACCGTTGATTTTGATGGCGGAGTAGGCAGGTGGAGTTTGTTCAATTTCGCCGACAAATTTCTGGATAGTTTGCTCAAATTGCTCACGAGAAATTAGCTCTGCGGAAGTTTGCGTAATCTCGCCCTCAGGATCGCCAGTAGTCGAAGTAGAACCAAGACAAAGCGTAGCTTCGTAAACTTTGTCGAGTTTCATAAATTCGGGGCATCTTTTTGTTGCCTTACCCGCCATTAAAATAAGAAGTCCCGTAGCGAAAGGATCAAGTGTACCAGTATGCCCAACTTTCACTTTGTGCCCTTCGCGCTCAGAAAGCACACGACGCACGCGCGCGACAGCGCCAAAGCTAGTAATTCCGGCCGGCTTATCAACAAAAATAATTTCTTCCATGCGTTTATTATAAATGTTTTATACTAAAAGTATGGAACGAGATCCCGGGAATAAGAAGTTTGA
Organism: Candidatus Nanosyncoccaceae bacterium; assembly: GCA_051891815.1. Taxonomy (GTDB): domain Bacteria; phylum Patescibacteriota; class Saccharimonadia; order Saccharimonadales; family Saccharimonadaceae; genus UBA2834. The sequence continues at coordinate 595,320 of JBJFFO010000003.1, read as the reverse complement.
GAATAACAAGTGGGACATACTTCGCGAACCGGAATTCAAAGACAGGACAGAAGAAACTCCCGAGAAAAAACGCGAACGCACCGATGCCGAGAAGGCGAGAATCGCCGAAAAAGTTTTATCGGCTGAAGAAACTGCAATTTTAGCGCGGGATTATTTTGAGCGCGCGAAAGCGGAAGCGCCAACAAGAGCAAAAGAATACATTTCAAATATGCTCGATACAGAGACTGCTTTTAGAAAGCAAGTTGAACGTGCGCGGGGACGTGGCGAAAACCATATTAGTCGCAAAGAGTTCGAAATTTGGGAAGATGATTATGAATCAGACTGGAAGCACGCACATGAAGAAATGCGTCGCGGCGATATTGTAACATCTAAGGCTGAGGCTGAAATTGAGTCGGCATTAATGCTAAGCGACGGAGATGCTTTGAATGACACGATTGAAGCGCAAGCGGGACATTTTTACTTTGAACGTAGCAAGGCGCTGGACGATGCGATTCGCGCATCTGACGATCCGAAACGCAACGAAGACTTAGCAAAGCTAGGTAGCTTTTTGAGTAGCGTGCAAGAACACCTAAACTACAAATATATGGATATGCGCGGTAGCGATGCATGGGAATTCGAATCTTACGACCGAAAACGTACAAAAGCGCACAATGATCTAATTAGGCACCTAAATAGTCTAAATGACTTGGCGCGCAAGTATGGCGTCCGGCCATTTACGATGCGCAATTTCTGGACAAGCGAAAAATCACTTAGGTCTGATCCAGAACCCGTCAAGCAGCGTATGCGCCATGATAGACATCAAGTCGAGGCTTATTGTAGAAACGCTTTTACGCGTTTGCACGAAAGCGCGAAACGCCAAGCCGAGCGTCGTTCCTTCTTTTAAAATTCGCCCGCTGCTAGTCTAGCGGTATTGACTTTTTGACGCAAATATGCTATAATGGAATTTATGTATTAATTTTGCTCAAGAATATATCGTCAGGGGGTGATATTATGTTTGACGTAAACGAATGCATGCAAATTATAGAAAGGATGAAAAAGGAGGATTTTCATCAGCAAATCGTGCGCGGGGTGCTGGCTAGCAATGAGTTTTCGCGACTGATGTCGATTGGACTGAGCGCCATCGACGAAGACGATAAAAGACATATCTGCAGCCAGCTAACAGCCGCAAAAGTTCCGGTAGAGTATTCTCTCGAGGAGGGGTTTGATGAAAATCTGGTCCGCTTGGCGAACTGCATTACGGCTCGCGCCGTCAGCGTACGTTAGGCCATCCAACAAATGTCGCCCCCTGTAATTGGGGCGACTTTTCTTTATTTATACTTAGCAAGGAAGCTTTCCATAGATGCTTGATCAACATTGTCAACGCGATCATAAATGACGCCGTCTTTGAGATAGATTAACATTGGCGCATTGTCAGAGCCAAGAGTAAGTTTAGTAGCAACGGCAGTCGGATAGTCCTTGTCGTTGACGCTAGTAGCATTAAAGCGATAGATATTAATGTCGGATTCGTTCTTGAGATAGTTGGCGAGATTGTTACCATAACTGTCACAGTACGAGCCACAGTCTTTACTAGTAATGTACACGAAGCCACTAGCTTCGGTATTATAAACCCAGTCGATGATAGCAGCACCGCTAATTACAACCATACCGTCACTGTCACGGTGATTATCTTGAATAGAAGTAGATAGCGAATCTTTATACCGGCTTGCGTCGATAAGCTCATAGCGATCAGCAAGCGAGGCAAAAGTAATTGCAAGCGTCAGCGCAATAATAATCGCAGTTAACATACTAAAAAATAGACAAACTGGGAGCGTGCTAGAGTTTTTCGCACAAACATCGCAAGTTTTGTCACATTTTTTATCTGATTTAGTTTTTTTGGTTGTCATTTTCTCACCCTTTAGTACTTATGCTTATTTTAGCACATATTACGATAGTCAACAAAAAGCCACCCCGCAACTGAGGTGGCTGATTTTTAAACTTTATTGATGACTGGAATTACGATAGGCGTGTGGCCAGTAGCATCAAAGAGAATATGCGTAACGTCCTCTTTAATCTCTTCTTTGAGAGCCTTAATATCGGATTCATTGGCGATATTACGATCGGTTTTGGCGCGCAAGTAGTGGCGAATCTTGCCGATTAACTCTTCAGAGTTGTCGAGATAGATAAAGGCGCGCGAGACGATGTCTGGCGTCTTAATAAGGCGGCCAGTCTTTTTACTGAGCGTCAAGATAACAACAAAGATACCTTCGCGAGAAATGTGGATACGGTCTTTGACGACAGCTTCGTTGACCTGGCGATCAGCGTCATCGTAAAGCTTATTGCCGACCGAGATACGACCGTTTTTATGAATGGTCTGGTCTGGCATGAGCTCGATAATATCACCGTCGTCCGCGACTAGAATATTGTCGCGCGGAATGCCGACAACATTCTCGGCCATTTCAGCATTGTGCTGAAGCATATAGAATTCGCCATGGTATGGAACGTAATTCTTTGGATGCAAATCGGTGACATATTTGACGTGGTCCTCGTAATAGGCATGGCCAGAAAGATGAAGTGGGCCAATATTCGTAATATGAGTCTTGCCATTTTGAATTACCTGTGCGCCTTCACGAAGGAGGCCACCGACGGTAGTAGTGACTTTTGGCTCATTGCCCGGAATTGGGTTAGAGCTAAAGACGATAGTGTCGCTAGCTTTGATCTTGATATAGCGGTGAGCGCCAGAGACCATGCGATTGAGCACGGCGTTAAGCTCACCCTGAGAACCAGTACAAACAATTGTAACTTTCTCATCTGGAAGTTTAATAATATCTTCCATTTTCATGATGACGTCTTTTGGCACCTTAATAGCACGTGCACGAAGCGCAACTTCGACGTTATTAATCATCGAATAACCGGCAAAAGCGACTTTACGACCACGCTTAGCGGCCTCATGAAGAACAAGCTCGATACGCTTAACCTGAGACGAGAAGCAGGAAATAATTACACGACCAGATGCGTAGTGATCCATAACACGACCCATATTTTCACCGACGTCAAATTCGCTGTGCGGATGTGTGCCTGGTGTATCAATATTGGTTGATTCGTTCAAAAGAACTGTAATTCCTTCAGTATTAGCAATATTGACCAAATAATCGTAATCGGCTGGCGTGTCCATCGGATTGGTCTCAAAGCGCCAGTCGCCAGAAAGCACGATGTTGCCGTTTGGCGTACGGAATAAAATCGAAGTGTTACCCGGAATCGAGTGCAACATATGAATAAATTCACAAGATAAATGCTGAGTAAGCTGGATTTTCTTGTGATCAAGCGGATTGACGATCTGGTAATTCATTTCTGGTACATCACTCAGCTCAGACATCTGACGCTTAATCATGCCAATAGTAAACGGCGTAGCGTAAATTGGAACGAGCGGACCAAAGAAAGGCAAAAGATGCTTACAGGCGCCAATGTGATCAAGATGAGCGTGCGTAAAGAGAATAGCTTTAACTTTCTCGCGATTGTCTTCGAGATATTTGGAAGCTGGGATCATATAATTGACGCCCGGATAGTCATTGTCGGCAAAAAGCGTACCCATATCGACAAGAACGATTTCGCCCTGGTACTCGATGGCGGTCATGTTTTTACCGATACCATTTTCGCCAAGGCCGCCGATTGGAATAATGCGAACAGCGTTTTTGTGCGGACGAGCGGCGCGCAGCTGACTCATAGTCACTTGGTTGCCATGATAACCGTTATAGCGCGATTTATTAACTGGAATGCCAATGATGTGTTGAGTTGCCTGAGCATTAACATCTTGACTGAGCATGCGCTGATGATGCACCATCTCGCCTTTGCGCGTAGAAACTAGCAAATTGACGTCGCGACGTTTTTCGGTAGATTCAGACTTGGCTTTCTTGGTTTTGGCCGCAGTTTTGACGGTTTTGGCAGATTTAACGGCAGTCTTGGTAGTCTTTTTGGTAATCTTGGTCGATTTTTTGCTCTGGACGAGCTTTTCGTCTTTGCCACCTGGCGCAAAATTGGCGTTAAAATTGCGTTTTTGATTCTCTTCGAATTGTTTTTTGATGTCTGGAAGGCGCTCGGCACGGCTTTTTAATAATCTAGCGCGGCGTTCGGCCTCGGCCTGACTTTTTTCGTTCATTTATTTCCTTTTTGTTAAAAGCTAATATATCCCCACACTTAAGGCGCAAAACTGTCTAAAAAGTAAATATTTGTTGCGCAAATAAGTAAAAAAGTTATTTAGATTATATCAAAAATCCCGAGACTTGTCAAAGCAGGCCTAGTATTGACTTTTTGGGTAAAGTTTGCTATACTGGAAGTATACATAATTTGGCCGGCGCGAAAAGCGACGGCATTTTTAAAGTCTAAAGAAAGGATAAAATGAACTTAGATCTAGAACAGATGATCGCGATGGTTGATATTATTTCCGAAGAAAAAGATCTGCCAAAAGATACCGTACTTGACGTAATTCAACAAGCGATTGCCGCCGCCTGGCGCAAAGACAACGGCGAAAAAGACATGAATGTCCGTTGCGAACTTGATTTGAATTCCGGCGAGGCCGTAGCATATGTAGCTCGCGAAGTGATTGAAGATGGCGTAGCATATAATCCTGCTACCGAAATCCCAGCTTCCGAAGCTGAAGGCTACGAAATTGGCGAAATTTACGAAGAAGCCTTCCCTGTTGGGAGCTTCTCGCGCGTAGCTTCGACTACTGCCAAGCAGGTCGCCGTACAGCGCCTACGCGACGCCGAGCGCGATGTCGTGCTCTCGATGTATGAAGACAAGATTGGCACGGTCGTAAATGGTACTGTAACCCGCGTCGATCAACGCTGTGTACGCGTGGATCTTGGTAAAACCACTGGTATTATGCCAAAATCCGAGCAAATCGATGGTGAGTACTACGCAATCGGCTCCCGCATCAAGATTTTGATCGTTCGTGTTGAACGCAATGAGCGTGGCGCGCAGTTGATTTTGAGCCGTGGCTCGGCCGCCTTTATTGAATATCTCTTCCGTCAAGAAGTACCAGAAATTGAGAATGGCACAGTAGAGATTAAGGCGATTGCTCGCGAAGCTGGTCGCCGCACTAAGATTGCCGTGACAGCGCTCGTACCAGGTATCGACCCAGTTGGCACCTTTGTTGGTGGTCGCGGCGTGCGCGTTCAGGCCGTAATGAACGAAATCGGTGATCGCGAGAAGATTGATATTATCAACTGGAGTGATAACACTTCTGAGTTTATTCGCGAAGCTTTGAGTCCAGCCGAAATTCAACGCGTCGAAATCGACGGCAAGAATGCAACTGTATATGTCGCAAAAGACCAACAGTCGATTGCAATTGGTCGCATCGGTCAAAATGTTCGCCTAGCCTCGGAGCTAACCGGCTTTGAAATCAAGGTTGAAGTCGCCGCTGCGCCTGAGAAGAAGAAAAAGAAGAATGTCGAAGATTCTTTGCTTTCGGCGATTGATGACGCTGAGGAAGATGAAGCTATCGATGTCGCTGATGGCGAGACTGATCTTGGCGAGTAAATAGCCGCTTAAAAATACCCCCTTGTCGGGGGTATTTTTTATTCAGTCGATTCGCTAGCATGTAAATCGGCAAATTTTTGCGCCATAGTAGGATTGCCACGTGTGAGACGTTTGATAGTTAATTCTTCTGCTTTATTATTTGCGAGACGTAAGTTATTCTCGGACGAGAGGAGAGCATCCTTGGTTTTCTGAAGACTATTGATGGTTTTATCGATCTCATCGATGGCAGTTTTGAACTTACGACTAGCGAGATCGTAATTGCGCGCAAAACCGACCTTAAACTTCTCCATGTTCTCCTCAAAATGCGTAATGTCGATATTTTGACTGCGCACAACGGCCAGCTCTTGTTTGTATTGAAGCGAGCTCAGTGCAGCATTGCGCAAAAGTGTGATGATTGGGATGAAAAATTGCGGACGAATGACGTACATTTTTTCGTAGCGGTACGAAACATCAACGATACCAGTATTATAGAGCTCACTGTCGCTCTCGAGGAGAGAAACTAGAATAGCATATTCACAGTTTTTCTCGCGACGATCTTTGTCGAGCTCTTTAAAGAAATCTTCGTTCTTGTGTTTCGTGGCGGTCGTTTCGTTCTCATTTTTCATCTCAAACATAATCGAGACAATCTCGTTGCCAGCCTCGTCTAGCTCGCGAAAAATATAATCACCTTTGCTGCCAGTCCTAGCGTCATTATCCTTCTCGAAGTAGGCGTGCGGAAAAGCGGCAGTGCGAATACGATTAAATTCGGTCTGGCAGTGCTGTTCGAGAGTCTCGCCTACCATTTTGGTGCTCAGCTTTGATTTGAGATCTTTGAGGCGTTCATTCTCTTCTTCTTTTAGCTTGAGGGCGCTTTCGTATTTAGTAATGAGGGCGGCTTCGCTGAGCTTGGCGCGAGAGTTGGCAGTTTCGAGATTAAGCTTAGCTTCGTTTTGGGCGGCGACTAGGCTGTTTTTGAGCGAATCGCGCTCGCGTTCAATCGGCGCAGTGGCGCGCGCTACGGCGAGCTCTTGCTCGGTCTTGCTTTGCGCAAGCTTAGCCTCGAGCTCTGTCTTGTTTTGAGCGAGTTTCGCTTTTAGTTCGGTGCTAGCCTGCTCAAACTTAGCTTTGAGCTCAGCAATTTCAGCCTGATGGCTTTGTTTTTCGCTGTGCAAAGATTGCTCAAGGCGTTTTTCGAGTTCGGCTTCAAATTCGTGATTCCGAACTTGATTTAAGATGTCGGCATAACTAGTATCATCAACTTTAAAAGTGGTACCACATTTTGGGCATTTTAGTTCGGCCATTAGTTTTCCTCCTAATTGGTGTTTTCTTCGCTGTCCGACGGCTTTTTGTCAGCTTGGTCGTCAGACGATTCTTCGGTGTTTTCTTCGGGGCTTTCTTTGATTGGCGTCGCGCCACCGTAGAGAATCTTCTCGAGCAACGAATAAGATTGGCAGTTCTCGAATTCTTCTTCGGTTTCGACGAATTGGCAGCCCGAAACATCGACCGCAATCAGAATAAATAGTGCGAGGACGAGCAGAAAAATGCCAGCAATTCCCCAAATGGTTTTGCGAGTGTTTTTGCGATAGCTCTCATAAAGCTCTTCTTCAGTAAGCTCTGGAGCTTTTGGTGGCTCGAGGGTGGCTTTTTGATGGTTTTTGATACCTTTCTTAGAATAATTGCGTTTGCGGTGATGTTTTGCCATATATCTCATTATAACAGCTTAGAGCTATTGACATTTTAAGCTGTTTGTGCTATAATGAGCAATGTAGGATATTTTTCTTAGAAAGGGAGGGATTTTATGAAAAAATTCCTAAGCGAGCTTAATAGACCCGTACTCGAGGAGTGGCGCACGAAAATTATGATTGCGTTTTTCATCGCATTGTTCTGCTGGTTAGGTGGAGCGATGCTTGGACTACTACTTCCAAAATCGTGGCTCATTAAGTTTATTTCCGGGGCCGGAAAGACTGTGTTCTGGATTGGACTCATCGCATATATCCTATCAGGAATCGTCTGTTTATCTATCCCATCCAAGAGAGAAGATAAAAAACTTAGACCTCCTAGCGACGAGGAAATCCGCGAAATCGAAGGGTCATATCCTGATCGCAATCTTCGAGGCTAGCCCAAGAGAGTGCGCATTTTTAGCACGATCACATCCCAGCACACTCTTTTATCCCTAAGGGGTCGCTATATGCGGCCCTTTTTTCTTGTGATTCTACGTTCAATAAGTTTATATACTTCAACTGCAAGGAGCGCAATTAAGGCAATACCAAAGAGCAAAAGCATTTCGAGCGGTGATACAGAGGTCGTTTTTAGAAGGCCAGAGAGGAAGCTAACCTCAGATACGATAATCTGCAGACAAATTACAGCCACAACGCCAATTACAATCATCGGGTTATTCTTGAACGGAATTTTAAAGACAGACTGATGTTCGCTACGGCAACTGAAAGCATGGACGTTTTGCATGAAAGTCATAAGACATAGCACGATACCCTGTGCAGTCGGCGTGTCGAGGCCAGCGACATTGATGAGATAGCGCCAAACAGCATAAACTAAGATACCAATCACAGCGCCAGAATAGATAATCTTACGAATAAGAGTTTTATCAAAAATCGACTCTTCAGGACTGCGTGGTGGCTCTTTGAGAATGTCGCGTTCGGCCGATTCAAAACTCAATGCAAAATCTTGAATGCCGTCTGTGACGACATTAAGCCACAGGAGCTGCACGGCAAGGAGTGGAGCATCCATATTTGTAGCAATCGAAAGGAAGAAGAAAATCGCCTCGGCAAGGCCGCAAGAAATTAGGAAGAAAATGATTTTGCGAATATTCGCATAAGCAACGCGCCCCTCTTTAATACCGAGCACGATGGAGCGAAAATTATCGTCCGCGATAATCATATCGGCAGTCTCGCGCGCGATGTCTGTACCGCTACCCATAGCGACACCAATATTGGCCGCTTTGAGGGCTGGCGCGTCATTAACTCCATCGCCGGTTACAGCGACAAACTCGCCTTGGCGCTTGAGTGACTCGATGATTTCGAGTTTTTGTAGTGGCGTAACGCGCGCAAAAACAGTTTTTTCGGCGATAAAAGCATCAAAATGCTTTTTGCCGCGTTTTGAAGCCTCGGCAACATCATCGCCACTCGCAATCGCGCTAGCGTCTTTGGCGAGGCCAAGATCCTTAGCAATAGAGAGCGCCGTGAGTGGATGATCGCCAGTCACCATTAAGACTCTAATTCCAGCCTCGTGACATTGGCGAATAGACGAGACGGCTTCTTTGCGGATTGGATCAATAAAGCCCACAAGACCAGCAAAAGTAAGGTTTTTGATATCTTTTGGCGTAAAATCGGAGCGTTTTTTGTCGTCAAGCTTGCCATTTGCGAGCGCAATTACGCGATAACCGTTTTTAGCTAGCGATTCGTTTTGCTCGCCTAGGTGTTTTTTATTAATTTTAGTACAAGCAGCACATACTACTTCGAAAGACCCCTTTATCGTACAGTAGACTTCATCATTTTGCTCGTAAAAGACGGCAGAATACTTATTCTCGGACTCATAAGGAATAGTTTCAAGAATCTTAATATGACTTGTTTTGATATGAAGCTTTTCGCCGAGTACCAAGAAAGCGAGGTCGATTGAGTCGCCCGTCATCTTGTTTCTATTAATACTCGCCTCGTTGTTAAGTACGCCATAAAGCGCGATTTCCTTGGCGCGCTCAAGATTGCCGCCATTTGAACTAGTTATGCTACCTTTTAATTCGTAGCCAGTACCATCAATATCGTAATCGGCGCCATCGGGTAGAATAATTTTTTTAGCCGTCTGCTCATTGACTGTGAGCGTGCCAGTTTTATCCGAAGCGATTACCGTACAGCTACCGAGCGATTCAGCAGACTTTAGCTTTCGCACAATAACGTGCTTTTTAGCCATTTTGTTTGACGCAATCGTGAGTGCCATTGTGAGCGCAAGCGGTAAACCTTCCGGAAGCGCCGAGACCGCAAAGGCAATCACCGTAAGTAAAAGCGTATCTGGCTCACTACCACGCAAAACAAGCAAGACTGTAATGGCAAGTGCCACAATTAAAACCATAATTGAGATTTGACGCGAGAATTTTTCAATGCGAATAGTAAGCGGCGATTTCTCTTCTTCAGTAGTAGCGAGACTGTCGGCAATTTTACCGAGCTCAGTATCGAGCCCAATGCCAACCACGACCGCCTCAGCGCGACCAGATACAACAGCAGTGCCCGAAAAAGCCATATTAATTTGTGCGGAAATAGCGGCGTTCTTCGTGTCGATTTCGCCATCGGTTTTCTCAATCTGAACCGATTCGCCGGTCAGAATCGACTCGTCAACCATGAAATTATGGACTTTTACGAGGCGCATGTCAGCCGAGATTTTATCGCCAGATTCAAGTAAGACATAGTCGCCAATCGTAAGCTGGTCAGCCGGAACAGAAATCTTCTCGCCATTGCGAATGACATTAACATCTACTTCTACAAGTTTATCGAGCGCATCAGCGGTTTTATTGGCACGATTTTCCTGATAAGCACCCATAATCGCATCTACTAGTACGATTACGGCAATCACGATCGCGTCAACGACTTCGCCAACAGATATAGAGATTGCAATAGCAATTACAAGCAGGAGAACGATTGGATCTTTAAATTCGCGAAGGAAAATCTTAACAATACTGTCCTTTTTCTTCTTCGGTAAGATGTTTGGGCCGTATTTTAAACGACGCTTCTTGGCCTCGGCGTCAGTAAGACCACGATCACTCGTCTTTAGTTCATCAAAAATATCTGAAATCTTACGATTATAGTACATAAGTATATTTTAGCATAAGCAAGCAAGTATAGGATGGCTAGTATGGTCGTATAATGCAGCCAGGTCTCATGGAGCCTGGCTGTTATACGAAAGGCAGTCGCTGCGCGACTATGGAAGCTGTCGCTTCCTCACCTGAATCGCGTGGCTTTTGGTCTGCTCCAAATTTTATTTGGGCAGACAAAAGGCCACCCGTTCAGGTGGCCTTTCGTATAATTCGGCATCTTGCTAGTTTCCCGCAAAGCAGTATAATCGCCCCTACTAGGCTTGACTTCTGTGTTCGGAATGAGAACAGGTATTTCCCTAGCGGTATGGACACCGAGGTAAGATTCAAAGTTGCCCACGCAAAAACGGTGTGGGTAAAGTGTTCTTTTGAATCTCGCCTCGATGTAAGATGTTATCGAAATGGAATTTTAATTGACTCTAGTACTTTTTAAGTACCAGTTACTAGCTTAGTCTACTCTACTTATCGTCGTCATGCAAGCATAAAGACAATAAGTAGAACATAAAAAGGCAATGCCTCTATTAGTACGCTTCGGCTCCATATGTTACCATACTTCCACCTTGCGCCTATCAACCAGATCATCTCTCTGGGAGGTCATAGGGAATTCTAATCTTGGAGTCAGTTTCGCGCTTAATATGCTTTCAGCGCTTATCTATACCGAACATAGCTACTCGGCAATGCAGCAGGTGGCCACAACCGATACACTAGCGGTTCGTTCACCCCGGTCCTCTCGTACTAAGGGCAAATCTCCTCAAAATTCCTAACGATCATGCCGGATATAAACCGAACTGTCTCACGACGTTCTGAACCCAGCTCGCGTACCACTTTAACCGGCGAACAGCCGGACCCTTGGAAGGTGCTCCCCCTCCAGGATGTGATGAGCCGACATCGAGGTGCCAAACCGCGCCGTCTATGTGAACTATTGGGCGCGATCAGCCTGTTATCCCCAGGGTAACTTTTATCCGTGTGCGCTGTCTTTCCCACGTAAATTGATCCGAAGATCTATACAGCGGGTCATTTGCTCCCACTTTCGTGTCTGCTTGGGTTGTAGCCCTCGCAGTCAAGCTGGCTTTTGCGCATACACTATCGTCACGATTTCCATCCGTGACTAGCCAACCTTTGAACGCCTCCGGTACTCTTTAGGAGGCAACCGCCCCAGTTAAACTACCCGCCATGCACGGTCCAGTAACCAGATTATGGTCACTGTAGAGATTACTAAAATACTCAGGGTGGTATTTCACATTGCGACTCCGCAAATACTAGCGTATCTGTTTCAAAGTCTGCCACCTATTCTACACAAAATATCCCAATAATCAATGCAAAGTTGTAGTAAAGCTCCATGGGGTCTTCTCGTCCTGGCATGATCAGACGGCATCTTTACCGCCAATGCACGTTCACCGAGGCCTTCGCCGAGACAGTGCCCACATGATTACTCCATTCGTGCGGGTCTGAACTTACCAGACAAGGAATTTCGCTACCTTAGGACGATCATAGTTATCGCCGCCGTTCATCGGGGCTTCAGTTCGAACCGTGAAGTTCTCCCCTTAACCTTCCGACACTGGGCAGGAGTCAGCCCCTATACATCCGCTTTCGCGTTAGCAGAGACCTGTGTTTTTGGTAAACAGTTCCGTGGGCTCTTTAGCTGCGGCCCGCCTATTAAAACAATAATTGGGCGCTAAGTTAAAGAACAGATTAGTGTTCTGTCTCAACAAAGAAATTCGATTTTACATAAGATACACAAAGTAATCTTAACGAATTCTCGCTGAGATAACTTAGCAATTGTTGCCTTAATAGGCGGGCAGTCCTTATTCCGAAGTTACGGACGCTTTTTTGCCGAGTTCCTTAGCGAAGGTTCTCTCGTAGGTCTTAGTCTACTCGACTCGAGCACCGGTGTTGGTTTGCGGTACGGTTTGCAGCACCATGAGTCAGCCAGCTTTTCTAGCCAGAGCCTGCCCAGGAATCGTCATCCCGAAGGATAACTTTCACTCATCTCAAATTCCTTTGAGACTTGGACGGATATATACCATGAATCCGCTCCTAGATGTTCTCCGTGAACTGTTGACAAATACTACAAGTACAGGAATATTAACCTGTTGTCCATCGCCTACGCTAATACGCCTCGGCTTAGGACCGACTAACCCAGGGACAATTACTGTGGCCCTGGAAACCTTGCTCTTACGACCGACATGATTCTCACATGTCTTAAGGTTACTGATTCCAGCATTCTCACTTGATAACGCTCCATCAGACCTTCCGATCTGACTTCACCGCGATATCAACGCTCCTCTACCACTGCTACTATGACGAATCATAATAACAATCCATGTCTTCGGTTTATAACTTGAGCCCCGTTACATTTTCCACGCAAAATCTCTTGACTAGTGAGCTGTTACGCACTCTTTAAATGAATGGCTGCTTCTAAGCCAACATCCTAGCTGTTTAAGAAATCTCACCTTGTTTCCCACTTAGTTATAATTAGGGACCTTAGACGATGGTCTGGACTGTTTTCCTTTTGAGCGACGAGCTTAGCCCCGCCGTTCTGACTGCCATGATTACACTTTCGGTATTCGTAGTTTGATAAGGGTGGGTACGATTGCTCGCCCCAAGCCTTTTCAGAGCTCTACCCCCAAAAGCTACTACATGACGCTAGCCCTAAAGCTATTTCGAGGAGAACCAGCTATCTCCGAGTTCGATTGGCATTTCACCGCTAACCACAAGTCATCCGAGCACTTTACTGCGTACCCCGGTTCGGTCCTCCACTACCTGTTACGGCAGCTTCAACCTGCTCATGGTTAGGTCACCCGGTTTCGGGTCTAATCCTGCCGACTAGACGGGCTATTCACCCTCGCTTTCACTATGGCTCCATCATCTGACTTAGCCTCGCCGACAAAATTAACTCGCTGGATCGTTCTACAAAAAGCACGCCGTCACAGACCGAAGTCTGCTCCGACACCTTGTAGGCACTGAGTTTCAGGATCTATTTCACTCCCCTCCCGGGGTTCTTTTCACCTTTCCATCACTGTACTAGTTCGCTATCGATCATTTACAATATTTAGTCTTGGCAGGTGGTCCTGCCGGATTCAAACAGGGTTTCTCGTGCCCCGTCCTACTTGTGAAAACACATATAAGTTCAATAGTTGTTTTCGCATACTGGGCTTTCACCATCTTTGGCGCGCCATTCAAACGCTTCCGCTAACAACTACGATACTTATCCACTCAGTTTACGCTGTTGGTTTTTATGCCGAACGGTCAAATGAATTAACTGCTCAGCATAAAAATTGTGTAAACACGCAACACCCTTAATAACTCTGGGCGTAAACCCGTAAGGTTATCTTAAGGTTTGGACTGTTCCAATTTCGCTCGCCACTACTTTCGGAATCATTGGTTATTTTCTTTTCCTCAACCTACTAAGATGATTCAGTTCGGCTGGTTCCCGTCTCATTACCCTATGTGTTCAGGTAACGGCAATACGACATGACTCGTATTAGGTTTCCCCATTCGGCTATCTCCGGATCAAAACTTGTTCTCAGTTCCCCGAAGCTTATCGCAGAGTTCTACGGCCTTCATCGGTTGTAAATGTCAAGGCATCCACTATCAGTGCCCTTATGTACCTTTTTATGCATTGACTAAACTAGTAATTGATACTCAATCGTATAATTACTTGCCGTCAATTAAATTTCCTATGTTGTCATCAAATTGTTAAAAGATAAATGGGTCAAGGAAAGTATAAGTTGTTTGACTTTTCCTCGCATTTATCAAACTCTTTTCAGTGGTTTACGGCGTAAACTTGAATTGAACTGTTCCTATATTACCGAATTTTGAATGGCTTTGCAAGGGTTTTTTTGGACTTTTTTTAAAAAATGTCGACTTTTTTCGTTTTTTAAGGGCTTCGTAGCGTTTTTGGGCCGTTTTTAAGATGTTAGAGCTAAAAAATGCGACCTTTCTCAGCCAGAAAGATCGCATGTATATTATATATACTGCTCGCCCAGATATTTATATATAGCTGGCGTATCGCGTTCTATCAAACGCATACGTGCCGCAATGTCAGAATAACCAACTTTGATTTCGCGAGCGACGATAGGATTATTGAGATATTTGTCGAAGAATTCGTGATATTTATCTGCATCGGACTTATGCTTGATTAGCATAGCTGAGTAACGCGGATAAGCGCCGATAGATTTTTCGCCCTCTTCCTTGAGCAGCCACTTCCAGTTTTCGTACATCCAATCGAGCGATTCGGAAGTAAGACGATAATTACGAAGGAGACGCACAAAGAAAGATAAGCGATCTTGTGGGCGGATAACGCCATCCCTGAGCTCGCTAAGGTAACTAAGCAAAATATCATGATCCATAACAGACAGCATTGCGTCGGCGAGGTCGCCTTTTAGTTCTGGATCAACAGACTGTTTATATATATTAAAATAGTTAAGCGAGAGATTCGGATTGCGGCGTACGAGTGCGGCGCCGATAGTCCAGCGAAAATCCGGATTAATAGTATTAAATTCCTGGCTAGCGTATTTTTCTTCGATAGCGTCTAGGTATCGTTCGTCATTCACATAAAGCATTAGCGCCATAATAGTCGGGCGAAGTTTAGTGTCATTTAGCGTGTCATCTGGAAGCGCTTCAATGCCGAGACGATCATACTGCTCTGCGACTAGCTCTTTAATAAAATTACGGAACTGCTGTTTCTCTTTACTCTTTGGCTCGAAGAAAATCTTAAGATCACCAATAATACCCGAGATGGTTTCCCAAATGCAGGCATTCGTCTCGTGTTTAAAAGCCATGATGAGTGGCAATAAAGATGCGCTCTCAACTGCATCGGTCTTAGCAAGCAAGCGGCGATCGATGAGCAAACGTAACTTTTGCTCTTTATCTAACTCGTCGATACGTGCAAGCTTTTCCAAGAGCTCAGCGTCGCTAAGCTTTATTAGATAATGCCCAGACAAATCATCGAGCAGGTGCGGAATTGGATATCGATATTCAGGCTCATCGCCTTTTTCAAGCAAGAAGCGATATTGGTCGCCGTTAGTTTCAACGACTGGATAGCCAGGCTGAGTGAGCCACGGCGTCATAAAGGTCTTTACATCGAAACCTGCATATGGAGTTAGTGCCGCCCAGAGATCATCGGCGGAGGTATTAGTGTATTTGTGTTGGCTAAAGTAGTCTGAAATGCCTTTAAAGAAGTTTTCTTCGCCCATAGCACGCATCAGCATAACAATCATGCGGCCACCTTTTGCATATACAATGGCGCCATCGAAAAGCGTGTCGATTTCTTCAACCGAAGCCACATCTACACGCACCGGCTGAACGCCAGGTAGACAATCGCGGCGAAGTGCTAGTTGAACCGTACCAGTATAGAAATCATCCCAGGCATCATATTCTGGGCGAACCTTAGCCGTCGCATACAGCTCCATTGTATTTGCAAAGGATTCATTAAGCCAAAGGTCGTCCCACCACTTCATCGTAACAAGATCGCCAAACCACATATGCGAGATTTCGTGCGCAATAACAGTAGAAATATAAATTTTCTGCTCGGTCGAAGATTTCTCGTTCGCTAGCATCGCGACTTCACGAAAAGTCATAAGTCCCCAGTTTTCCATCGCTCCGGCGTCAAAGTCTGGAATAGCAACAAGGTCAAGCTTTGGCAGAGGATATGGAACTTTGAAAAGATCATCATAGTAGTCAAGAACATCTGCTGCAAAATCACCGCCAATTTTAAGATCGCTTACGTTTTGAGTTGGCGTTGCGTAGGCTGTAATTTTGACGCCATGTCGAGATTTGGTTTCGTATGAGACTAATTCGCTTGCAATAAAAGCAACTAAATAGCTCGACATTGGTGGCGTCTGCATAAAACGCACACGTTTAGACTCGCCGACAATTTGCTCATCTTCAACTGGCATATTCGAAAGAATTATATCCTTCGCGTCGTCGGAGGTAATAATAATAGTGAACCTTGCCTTAGCTTCTGGCTCATCGACGCAAGGAAAAGCCTCGCGCGCATAATGCGATTCAAACTGCGTAGTCAGCATGCGTTTTTCTTCGCCGACAACTTTATAGGTCGAAAGATATGCACCCTGCATGTCGGCTTGGACTTCGGCACTATGCGTAATTTCGATTTCGTGATCGCCTCGCTCAGCATTAATTTCGATTTCGCCGTGCTCGAATTTAAAGTCAACATCGTTGCCGTCTAGTTTGATACTGACGACTTCCATATCAACGGCATGAAGTTTGATTGGAGATTGCTTAACTTCGCCCCGAATTGTAGTCGTACCAGAAAGTTTAGTTTTGTCGTAATTGATATGTAAGTCAAGCGTATATTCACTCGGGCTAAAGTAGTTATAAAATTTCTCCATATCTATATCTTACTATAATTGGACATTAACTGCTGGCGGCTATATAATAAACATAAGTTTTAAGATGAAAAGCCCAGACAAAAATCAATTCGAACAGAATGCACATGCATTCAACAAGAAACTAGCGATTTTTGTGGGGGCAGATATTTTGCTTCTTGCCATTGCGACCATTGCATTTGTTGTAGTTTTAACTAAAAGTTCGGACTTAAGTTCGCAGGCGCAAGATGTAATTAGCACACAAGAAGACGAGAAGAAGCCAAATTCGAATACGACTATCGAGCAAGACAATCAAGGACTCGATATAATTCAAAAAGATAATGATGAAAGCGGCATTACCGACCAAGATCCACCAAATACTCCCGCCACCGAGAAACCAAACGTCGACACGCCAGCAATTTCAACACCAAAGCCCGTAACAAAACCTGAGACAAAGCCAGGAACAACTCCCAGCCAAACTCCAACTGTGCCAAGCGAGCCAGAAGTCGTTACGCCACCAGCTGACGTAAATAATGATTTTCGCAAAAGCTTAGAAAGTAAATATGGCATAAAAATTGCATATGGCAACGAGCTAGCAGGATATAAGCCAAAGAATAAATCTACAACACCGCTTACTGACGTTGTACAGATTCGCACGCAGCTAAACACATTGGATTCGGCACTAGCTAAATATCCGGCTGGATTTTTCGCCGAGCCAACTGATACAAAATTGACTTTCTACTTTGTTAAATCCGTTGAAGATAATGCTTTTGCTGGTCTAACTGACCATGAATTTGGCGATGACGTAAAAATCACGCTAGCCGTGAATTCTGGTTTTAGCGCATATACGATTCATCATGAGATTATGCATTGGATAGATTTCATCATGTCAGTAAATGCTTATCCGACTGATATTTATGCGTCTTATCAACTACTAAATCCCTCAGATTTTACTTATGGCCAAATAAATAGCAGCCTATCATATTTTAAGAATGCGCCGATTCCGTACTTTATGACAGATTATGCGCAAACTAATGTATTAGAAGATAGAGCCGAGACTTTTAGTATGATGATAGGTCGCTCTTATGCACTGCACGGAATGTTTGATCAAGGTTCAGTCTTGCGCGAGAAAGCAAAAATCATCAGCACGCAGATCAGCCAATACTTCAAGACGGCGCCAGCGGGTGGAAATTACACCTGGAATCAGTTTATTAAATAAAAAAACAACCGACTGCTCTGCCGGTTGTTTCTAGAATTACTCTGCGTCGAGAATTGCGAGCGCACGATTGATCATTTGATCAGTCTCGTCGGTCTGAACGACGTAGATAGGCTTGCTATCTTCAGCCGACACGACTGCGTGATTGTCGGTGAACTCTGGATTCTCATTCTTAGTATCGTCGAGGCGGAAGCCGAGATAGCCGAGTTTCTGCGAGACGAAGCGGCGGATTTCATCTGAGCGTTCACCAATAGTACCTGCGAAGACTAAGGCATCAATACCGCCAAGCGAAGCCGTCATCTGACCAATAGCGCCCTGGATGCGATAAACAAAGATGGAGTGCGCCATCGTAGCACGCATATCGCCTTCATCGCGTTTTTGGATAATTTCGCGCATATCGTCAGTGGCGCCAGAAAGACCCAAGAGACCACATTTTTTATTGAGATAGAAGAGGAATTCTTCGTCAGTCTTGATACCGAGTGCGTTTTTGAGTGAAAGCGCAGCGGCGATATCCATGCTACCACAACGAGTCGACATCGTAAGCCCCTCAAGTGGCGTATAGCCCATCGTGTTATCCATAGCATTACCGTTAAGAATTGCGGCAGCCGAAGCGCCAGAGCCAAGGTGAAGTACGACGAGTTTTTCTGGCAAGATGCCTTGCTCTTTCATGTAGCGCGAGATATAAGCATAAGAGAGACCGTGGAAGCCGTAGCGCTTGATCTCATATTTGTCGGCAAGATCCATATCGATGGAATAATATTTCATCGTATCTGGTTTGCTCCAGTGGAAGGCGCTATCAGAAACGGAGACAATCTTGGTGTCAGCAAAAGCCTCGCGCAAGCTCTTGATTTCATTAGCAGTATTTGGCACGTGAACAGGATTGCGTTTTTCGGCAATCGCGAGCATTTTCATATATTCAGCATCAACAATGCGATCTTCAACGAAGTAATCGCCAGGTGCAACAACACGTACAACAATACCGACGAGCTTGTTTTTGTCGGTAATATATTGCTCGTCACGAAGAATAGAGGCAACGTGCGAAACACACTCGTTCAAATCTTTAAGACCATCGGTCTTGATTTTCTTTTTGTTACCCTCGTTATCTTTGAGAGTACAGACAACTTTTTTGCCCTCAAGCTCGAAGTGGAGCTGAGCGAGCAATTGTTGACCGTCGTAGAGGGCATATTTGCGAGAAGCACTGCCCGGATTGGTAATCAGAATTAGTTTGCTCATAAGTGAATTATAGCATTTTATCTTGAGTGCGACCAATATCAGAATACCGGGAGTAACTCCCGGTATTTTTTATTTTGCATCTACGCCATAGAGAGCAGCGTAATGTGCATTGCTGACGATGCGATCCTTGAATTGCTGCGTAGCATCATAGTGGCCAGTGCGTTCAAGAATATTAATTACAATATCATAGCGCGAGCAAGAGTTACGACATAGCTCATCAAGTGGCGAAGTAGTCGAGCCCTGATCCTCGTAGCCATGAACATCGACGCGCGAAACGCTAGTATAGTGCGAGAAAATAGCACGAATCGTCTCAGAATAGCCATGGAAGTTTACAATAATAGGCTTATTATCAGTGAAATAATCGTTGAAATCGTGATGCTTAAGCTTATTCTCGGTCGTACCAATAGCTCCATAGGATAGCGCCGCAATGCCGACGTAGCGAATGCGAAGTTCTGGATTGACTTGCTTAGCAAGCTTAATTCCTTCAATAGCCTCATTAGTCGGAATGTCACCGATGCCAGTTACAACTACGTCAGGATTATCATCGGAGCAGAACTGGAAGATAGAAGCACCGCCGTTTGTGAGCTGAAAACGAGCATGATTGATATCGATCCAGCGCGGTTCTGGAATTTTATTAAATGTTGTAATATTTACAACATCTTTGGTTTGCGTCATAAATTCCCAAGCCGCTGCAGCTGCCACATCGTCACAAGGAAAAAGACAGTTAACGAGGTTAGATGGCTTCAAAAGAAGATTTGAAACAAGGGCTGGATTTTGGTGCGTGTAGCCATTGTGATCTTGTCGTTGCCAGCAAGAAGTCGACAAAATGTTGAGCGCTTGATAGCGTGGGCGCCAGTGAATTTCTTTGCTCTGCTTTAAAAATTTAAGATGCTGATCGAGCTGCGATGAAATAATTGGCAAAAACGACTCGTAAGACGTCATTGTACCGCGGCCGCCACTTAAGATATGGCCGGCAAGTACACCAAAAAGCACATTCTCAGAGAGCATCTCAATAACGCGACCGTTTGGCGCAAGATGTAGATCCCAGCCGTTAATATCGCGCGCCCAAGCACGGTCGGAAGCGTCAAAAACATGAGCAAGTTTATTAGATGTAGTTTCATCCGGCGAGAAGAAGTAGAAATCTTCATATTTCTTTATCTCGTCGTAGAGCCCCTCGCCAAAAACCGTGGCCAGCGAGTGTAGTTCACTTCCTGGTTGATCAATCTTCGAAGGCAAATTCATGGTAGAGCTCCTTAAAGTTATATGATTGTAGCCATTTTTCTAGCATTTTTAGCTGGTTTTCGTCGGTTTTAGCATTCGGCAGCGGGACCTGATGTGCTGCATAGTTGCCTTCAACTTTTACTCCGTCAACTTCTTTTGGACCAGTATAGCCTTTTGGTGTCTGCATAATGATAAAGCTATTCGGTTTTAGATTCGAAAGCGCGAGTTGGAACTCGTTAGTATTTGTGCCATCAACAAGGATAGGATCATAGCCAAAGCCACGGAAAAGATTCATAAGTTCGCGCTCACTACAACGGCCGTAAATAGTCGGCGCTGAGATTTTATACCCATTGAGATGTAGAATTGGAATAACACGACCATTGTGGCTAGTATCAAGCAGACGATTAAGATTTAGGCTACCAAGTGCGGTAGCAGTTTCTAATTCACCATCACCGATTAAGACAACAACCGTTTCGTCTGGACGCCCAAGTACAGCACCATAAGCGCTCGCAAGCGAGTAACCAAGTTCACCACCTTCTGCAATTACACCTGGCGTCATCGGACTAGAGTGCGACGGAAAGCCATATGGCCAAGAAAAACCTTTGCAAATATATTCGATACCATGAAGATTAGGTGTGGCTTCAGGATAATAGTCAACAAGGTCACCATCAAAGAAAAGATTTGCCTGTAAAGCTGGAAAACCGTGGCCTGGACCTAGGATAAACTTCATCTTTGAGAAGCGTGCGGCGAGGTTTGCGTAGGCGATATTGATGCCCGGGCAAGAGCCCCAATGACCTAAAAGTCGTGGTTTAATGTCCGTAAACGCCAACGGACGGTTTAGTAAAAAGTTGTCTTGAAGAAAAATCTGCGCAACTGATAAATAGTTACAGAAAGCGATGCGTTTATTGATATCTTCGGTATTTACGCCCAACCCGTTCATGCTTAAATTATAACATAAGTGCGTTTATTTAGCGCCGTATTTCAGAGCCTCGAGACAACGAGCCTTAATGATAGCTACGACGCGCTTTTGCTTGAGCGCAGAAATATCATGCGCCCCGACAGTCTCGGTAAGTGTAATTTTGCGATTGCGCGTAGCGGCGATACGCAAGTTTTCACCAATAATTAACGGGTCGAAGCGCCCATGAATCGCGTCGGTTGGAGTTTTAACTGCAAAGATACGACGCCAGTTTTGGTCGTTGAGAATCAGATTGTCCATACTTTGCTTGAAAGCTGGCGTATTGAGTGTTTTTTGGTCAAAACTCGACAAAAAGTCGACGATGTGTGCAATTTGCTGAATAATGGCGTCGCCGGCGTGATTTTCGAGGTCGGTATAGGCTTTATGATAAAAGCGATCCGCAATGCCCCCAATCTCATTTTTACGAAAAATCGGTGGCGAAACTAAGATAAGATGGTCGATTTTACGGCTACCAAGTAATGAATAGTCCATCGAAATAAGGCAGCCCATAGAATGACCAGCCAACATAATCGGGGTTTTAATTTTGAGTTTTTTTAGCGTACGCGAAAGCGCCTTGCGATAATCGTCATAATCATATTTAAACTTTTTCGGGCGTGGTGAATGGCCGAAACCCATTAGATCAATACCAACAAAACGCACATCTTTTAGTTCAACGTCTTGCTCAAGAATCTTGACCGTATCACGCCAAGCATCGTAAGACGACGCAATGCCATGAATAAAAACGATTGTGAGCTTCGGCTTACGCGAGCGACAAAAATCGTGACGCACCGCCATAGTCTCGGAGAGACGAAAAACTCGGTGCTTGATAAAATACCAGGCCTGGCGACATTTCTTGCGAATTTTGCGCCAAATCTTTTGAATTTTTGTGAGTTTTTTAGGCATTTTCGCGCATCAGCCTATCAGTGACATCAACTAGCTCACGGATAACTTCGTCGTAATCTTCGTAGACGCGAAAGCCGGCCGCATACGGGTGGCCGCCCCCGCCAAAATAACCTGCAATTTCATGAGCGATTGGTGCACTAGTGCGAATTTTGCCAGTAAGTTTGCCATCCGGATAAGTCTTCATCGAAATCGCAACTTGAACGCCTTCGACCATGCGAAGTTCCTCAAGAATTAGAATATTTGGATTGTATTCGTCGGAATATTCTTGAATATCCTCAAACGGAATCAAAACAGTCGCAAGTGTGCCATCGAGATGATATTCGATGCGCTTAATGAGATCAGCTTTGTAGTCGAGAATACGTGCAGACTTTTTGGAAAGCTCACGACGGCGCTCTTCAAGATCGGCAATAGAAAGACCACAATCGATTAGATCGGCTGCAATACGAAAGTCCTCGGCGGTAGTCGATTGCGAAGTGAGTCCTAGAGTGTCGGAAAGAATACCATAAAGCAAGTTTTCGGCGCACTGAGCGGAAATTTCAATCTTTTGATCTTTTAGGATCTTATAAATAAGTGCGCAGTTGCTCGAAAGTGGTTCAATAATGCTTTCGTATAGAAAATCGAGATCAGCCTCGGATTCATGATGATCGATGACGAAAACTGGTGTCGTATAGAGACAGTTGCGAATAGCTGGATCGTCGAGTAACTTGGAAAGTAATACGGTCGCAGCAGTGTCGACGATAATAATTGCGTCGGCACGAAAAGCAAAATCAAGCTCTACCCTACTCCAGCCCTCAAAATAGCGCATGTATTTTGGGATTTCAACCGGACAATAAAGCGAAACTTCTTTGCCGTCGAGTGCTTCTTCGAGCGCAAGCGCAGAGCCTAAGGAATCGCCGTCTGGATTTTCGGCTTGAACCACGCAAATATGTTGTTTATCTTTCAGAAATTCGGAAAAATTATCGTACATAATTATATATAATTATAGCATAGGGGGCTAGCTTTGCGATTTTGCGGGGGTTTTGATATAATATGGAAGACTTAGGGGCGTAGCTCAGTTGGTAGAGCACTGGTCTCCAAAACCAGGTGTCGCGAGTTCAAGTCTTGCCGCCCCTGCCAGGAAATGATATTAGTCATCCGCCTACGCCTGTTAGGCGGATTTTTATAGAAAAAACCAGCCCGAAGCGGCTGGTTTTTTGAGATTATTGAGGTTTATCAGGTTGAGGATTTCGCGAAGACAAAGCAAAGCAGAAAACTTTTAGCTCTTGGCACTACCATGTACTGATTCGCAAGCCATAAAGATTTATGCTATAATATCTCCATGTAAAACCTTTCGTGGGTGTGAGCGACTTTTAAGCCAGCATTCAGCAAATCTCGATATATTAATATATACTGAGATTTTTCGTTGCGAAAATGAAAAAAACAGATAAAACAGAGGAGATATGTTTAGGATACTAAAACATTTTAGTAAGAAAGATATTGCGTCGGCGCTTTTTGCGGTGCTTCTGATTGCTTGCCAAGTCGGACTCGAGCTTAAAATGCCAGATTACATGTCCGAAATTACAAAGCTCGTACAAACCGAAGGTAGCGAAATGTCCGATATTTTACTAAATGGTGGCATGATGCTGCTCTGCGCATTAGGTGCACTCATTGCGTCATGCATAGTTGGATATTTTATTTCAAAACTCGCATCGCGGCTTTCAATGAACTTACGATCGGAGCTTTTCCATAAAGTCGAAGACATGGATATGGAAGACGTGACGGAATTTTCGACTAGCAGTCTAATTACGCGCACGACTAATGATGTGATGCAGATCCAGATGTTTGTTTCGATGGGCGCACAGATGCTTGTGCGTGCGCCAATGACGGCGATTTGGGCAATTGTTAAAATTGCAAATAAAAACTGGCAATGGAGTACGGCTACGGCAGTGGCGGTTGTGATTTTGTTAGCTACGATTAGTATTGTCGTGTCGCTAGTTTTGCCACGTTTCAAAATTGTGCAAAAGATGCTCGATCGCCTAAATGGCGTGACGCGCGAGAACTTGCTAGGCATTCGCGTCGTACGTGCTTTTAACGCCGAAAAATACCAAGAAAATAAATTCGGCAAAGTGAATGACGAATTGACGATTTTACGCCTATTTAATCAGCGCGTGCTTTCGGTGATGTCGCCAGTGATTAACCTAATTATGTATGGGCTTACACTATCGATTTACTTCATCGGTGCGTATTTAATCGCAAATTCCGTAATGGCGGAAAAAATTACGCTATTTAGTGACATGGTGGTATTTTCGAGCTACGCAATGCACGTGATTATGTCCTTCTTATTCTTGTCGATGGTATTTATGATGTTGCCGCGCGCACAGGTCTCGGCCGAACGTATCAATGAAGTGCTTGATGAAACTTCGACGATTTTTGACGGTGAACGCGAGTGCGGCCTTGAGGGCGAAGTCGGAACAGTAGAGTTTCGTAACGTTTCGTTTAAATATCCAGACGCAGAAGAATATTTACTCGAAGATATTTCCTTTAAAGCTGAGCGTGGTCAAACGGTGGCGTTTATTGGCTCGACAGGCTCAGGCAAATCGACGCTGATTAATCTCGTGCCACGTTTTTACGATGTAACCGACGGCAAAGTCTTAGTTGACGGAGTAGACGTGCGCGACTATAAGTTAAGCGCACTTAACAACAAGCTCGGCTACGTACCGCAACGCGCCGTAATGTTTAGTGGCACCGTCAAAAGTAATGTCTGTTTTGGCGAAAACGGTAAAGAAAAAATTAGCGACAAGAAAATGCGCACCGCCATCAAAACTGCACAGGGTAAAGATTTTGTCGAAAAAATGGACAAAGAATACGACTCGCATATCGCACAGGGCGGTACAAACGTTTCGGGCGGCCAAAAGCAACGCCTTGCAATCGCACGCGCTGTGGCTCGCGATCCAGAAATCTTTATCTTCGATGACTCATTCTCGGCACTTGATTATAAGACCGATACAGCCTTGCGCCATGCACTGAAGACTCATACCAAAGACGCAACAAACCTAATCGTAGCGCAGCGCATCGGCACAATTATGCACGCTGATCAGATTCTAGTACTCGATAAAGGAAAATGCGTTGGCAAAGGTACGCATAAGGAGTTAATGAAAAATTGTAAAGTTTATCAACAAATTGCACTTTCGCAATTAACGAAGGAGGAGCTAGATGTTTAATGGTGGAGACGGTGGCCATGGTGGCCAATCACAACAAAAAGCGAAGAACTTTTTGGGCGCTTGCAAACGTCTAATTTCCGAAATTCGCGGCAAGCTTTTAGTGTTATTGATTATCTCGATCACTTTTGCAACAGCAGGTTCAATCTTATCAATAAAAGCGCCGGACTTACTCAGTAATTTAACAGATGAGATTACGGCTGGCATCAGACCGGATACGGAAGCATTACAAGAGATTAGTACGCTAATCGCTGAGAATTATATGAGCCTAGAGACACTTGCCGCAGGCCATAAACCCGACGATATCGTTTATCGAGGTACGATTATTACGCTTGAAGACCAGCAGAAGTTTGGAGAGCTCGTAAAATCGATTGACGCTAATGATAAGAACGACATAAGTGCGATGCTAAAGAAGTTTGATGAACTTCCAGAATCGATCCGTTCGATCATTGAGCCGAAGATGAATCTTGAGCGCATAAATCATTTTGTGATTCTACTTGCAACGCTATATATTATAAGTTCATTACTGACACTGATCGAGTCGTTAACGATGACGGAGGTAACGAATAAGTTCGCACAACAACTTCGTGGCCAAATTTCCGAAAAAATTAATCGTTTACCGCTAAAATATTTTGATCGCAACCAAACTGGCGATATTTTGTCGCGTATCACAAATGATGTCGATATGGTCTCGAGCAGTCTTGACTCTTCCCTTTCGACGATTATTGCCGACCTTGCGCTTTTGATTGGTACAGTTTTCATGATGTTTAAGACAAATACGACTTTGGCTTTGATTGCGATTGGCTCAAGCTTGCTTGGTTTTGTGTTTATGTTTGCGATTCTTGCAAAATCGCAAAAGTATTTCGTGATGCGCCAAGCAGAACTCGGTAAGTTGAATGCACATATCGAAGAGGTCTATTCTGGTCTTAACGTAGTAAAAACTTACAACGGACAAAAAGAAGTAAATCACAAATTTGATCAGCTAAACCAGAAGGTTTATGAGTCAAACCGTAAGAGTCACTTCTTGTCGGGACTAATGCGCCCTATCATGATTTTTACTGGAAACTTTGGTTATGTGGCAGTTTGTGTAGTGGGCGCAATTTTAGCCTCTGATAAAGTGATTACCTTTGGTGTAATTGTAGCCTTCATGACTTATATTCGCATGTTTAATAATCCGCTTTCGGAAATTGCTCAAGCTGCAACTAACCTACAGTCTGCAGCCGCGGCAAGCGAACGCGTTTTCGAGTTCTTGGATGAGCCTGAAATGTCGGATCAAAAAGCACTCAGCGCAAAGCTTGATCGTAATAAAGTTAAGGGCGATATTGAATTTAAGAACGTGAAGTTCGGCTACGACGACGACAAATTAATCATTCACGATTTTAGTGCCAAAGCTAAGGCTGGACAGAAAATCGCTATTGTTGGCCCAACTGGTGCCGGTAAAACGACTATGGTAAATCTTCTGATGAAGTTTTACGAAATTAACGACGGCGAGATTTTGATCGATGGCGTACCAACGAATACTTTGACGCGCGAAAATGTACACGAACTATTCACGATGGTCTTGCAAGATACATGGATGTTTGAAGGAACTTTGCGCGAGAATATTATTTATAACCGCAAGAATGTCAGCGACAAACAACTTTATAAAATTTGCGATGAAATTGGGCTAACACATTTCATCAAAACATTGCCGAATGGCTTTGATACAAAAATTAGTGAAAGTGATGGAATTTCGGCGGGCCAAAAGCAGCTAATCACGATTGCGCGTGGTATGGTAGAGGATGCACCGTTCTTAATTCTTGATGAAGCGACAAGTAACGTTGATACTCGCACCGAGGAAACTGTTCAGGATGCGATGGATAAACTAATGGAAGGTCGCACGTCGTTTATTATTGCGCACCGCCTTTCAACGATTAAAAATGCAGATCTAATTCTCGTGATGAAAGAAGGAAATATTATTGAATCTGGCAACCATAATCAGTTGATGAAGCAAAACGGTTTTTACGCAGATCTATATAATTCGCAGTTTGCGCTATAAAATTAGAAAAAAGAAGGTCGCAAAAAGGCCTTCTTTTTTTGCTTATGTTTTTTATAAAAAGCGTGTATAATAAAAAGTAGACATGAAGATTTTGATGCTAGGATGGGAACTCCCACCGCACAATAGTGGCGGTCTCGGAGTAGCTTGCTTGAACTTATCAAAATCCCTAGCAAAGATGGGGGCTGATATAGATTTTGTGGTCCCATATAAATCCGACCATCACTTCGACTACATGAATGTCTTATCTGCGACG
Organism: Candidatus Nanosyncoccaceae bacterium; assembly: GCA_051891815.1. Taxonomy (GTDB): domain Bacteria; phylum Patescibacteriota; class Saccharimonadia; order Saccharimonadales; family Saccharimonadaceae; genus UBA2834. The sequence goes on along the minus strand of JBJFFO010000003.1, from coordinate 567,666 downwards.
ACTATTAATCCAAAATATATTTATGGTCGCGTGACGGCTTATGAGTCTAAGAATATCGAGAAGAAGCTCGTGCTCGAAGAAGATACTTGCAAGAGCTTTTCGATTCGCGATATGCAGCATGATTATTGCGAATTTGTTGAACGTTATCTCATGCACTACAAGCCAGACATTGTACATGCACACGATTGGCTAACGTACGAGGCTGGCATTCTAGCCAAGAAAAACTACGGGATTCCGCTAGTTGCACACGTTCATGCGACCGAATTTGATCGTGGCGGCGCAAATGGCGGTAGCCCACTAATTCATCAGATTGAGTATCAGGGCTTGCTTTGGGCAGACAAAATCATCGCCGTCAGTCAAGCGACGAAAGATATTATTGTTGAGCGCTATGGAATTCCTGCCGATAAAATCGACGTAGCATACAATGGCTTCACTACACCGAGCGACGATTATCATTACGACGGCTCGAGCTATCAATATCTTGAGAGCCTAAAATCTAAAGGCTACACAGTTGTCTCGACAGTTGGACGCTTTACTTTACAGAAGGGTCTCTTCCATTTGATGCGTGCCGCAGCTCGCGCGATTAGCTTACATCCAAAATTTGTATTCTTGTTTGCCGGTGACGGCGAACAAAAAGATGAACTCATGCGTATGTCGGCAGAGCTTGGTATTTCACAGAACGTCATCTTTACTGGTTTTATCCGCGGGAAACAACTGCGCGATATATATAGTATTTCCGATATTTTCGTAATGTCTTCAGTGTCTGAACCATTTGGACTAACTGCACTTGAGGCTGCACACCATGGCAATGCATTGATTATTACTAAACAATCTGGCGTAGGCGAAGTTTTAAATTCCATTGTGCGTTATGATTTTTGGGACGAAGACAAGCTCGCAGGAGCACTTGTAAATATCGCCGAAAGCCCAGCTCTTGAAAGTACTCTACAAGACGGAATACGAAACGAATACACGCGCATCTCTTGGGATGATGTTGCAGAAAAGTGCATGCAAGTGTATGATGAAGTAGAGAAACATAAGAGAAATAGGTTTTAGGTAGGTAATACTAATGCGATCAATCGTCTTATACATGCATATGCATCAGCCATATCGTGTAAAGAACTACAATATCTTCTCCGTTGGTCATGATCATGACTACTGGACCGAGAAAGATTGGTATTCGGGAACGAATAACAAGCGTATTTTTGAGAAGGTCGCAAAGAAATCCTATATCCCGATGCTTGCAAAACTGGGTAAGTGCCTTGAAGAATATCCAAAGTTTCGCTTCTCTCTTTCTTTGACTGGCGACTTTGTTGAGCAAGCTCAAGCATGGGCACCAGAAGTCATTGAAGCTTTGCAGAAATTAGTCGCAACAGGTCGAGTCGAGATTGTCGCCGAGACTTATTATCATTCTTTAGCTTTTTTCTATGACCGCGAGGAGTTTGAGGCGCAGGTCGAAAAACATCGCGAAATGGTGCGCGAACTGTTTGGCGTGACGCCAGTAGTTTTTCGCAATACTGAGCTTGCATACAATAACGACCTTGCAAAGTGGTGCGACGAGCACGGCTACAAGGGTGTAATGGCTGAAGGTTGGGATAAAGTTCTCGAAGGTCGCACGCCAAATGCAGTTTATCGTCCAGAAGATTGCAAATATACTAAGTTGCTCTGCAAAAACTACCATTTATCCGACGATATTGCATTTCGTTTTGCCGACAAAACTTGGAGTGAATGGCCACTTACTGCCGATAAATATCTTAGCTGGCTCGAGAAAGACGCGAATGAAGGTCCAATTATTAACTTATTCATGGATTTCGAGACTTTTGGCGAGAATATTTGGGAAGATACGGGCATCTTTGACTTCTTTGAAGAAGTTGTGCGTAAATGGTGCGCCGAGGATAATCGCGACTTTATGACGCTCTCCGAAGCCTGTGATGGCTTCGTGCCAGCCGGAACGGTGTCAATGCCGTGGACGGTAACTTGGGCAGATGAGGCGCGCGATTTGTCAGCTTGGCTTGGCAACTCAATGCAACATGAAGCGATGAAAAACCTGTATGATTTGCGCGAAGACGTGCTTGTAACCAAAGATAAAGCCCTGATTGCCGATTGGCGACGCTTATCGACAAGCGATCATCCATATTATATGAGCACAAAATATCTAAACGACGGCAGTGTGCACAGTTACTTCTCGCCTTACGATTCGCCATTTGATGCATTTCTCTATTACATGAATGCCCTACGCGATGTTCGCGAGCGAATTGAAGAACATCAAACGCTAAAATCCGAAGAATAAAAAATCCCCGGCTTATTCCGGGGATTTTTTATGGCTTTTATTTCGCGAGTTTAACGAGACATTCGGTCGTGAATTCGATATCTTCAACCGTAGAGCCACGCGAAAGATCGGAAACTGGCGCCTTGAAGCCGAGTAAGATTGGACCGGCGAGCTTAGCTCCAGCGAATTGCTCAAGAGATTTATAAAGAATATTACCAGAGTTGATATCTGGCGTAATTAAGACATTGGCGCAGCCTGCAACCTGAGAGTCTGCTGGTGCTTTTTTAGCAGCAATGCGAGGGTTTACGGCGGCATCAAGTTGCATTTCGCCGTCGACAACTATTTCCGGACGACGCTCATGTACGAGCTTGATAGTTTCTCTAATTTTATCCATGGATGGATCTTTACCGCCAGAGCCGAAGGTCGAAAATGAAAGCATAGCAATTCTTGGAGTTTCGGCGAGAATTTTTGTAGCAGCATCGTGGGCGAGCATGACAATATCAGCAAGTTGTTCGACGGTAGGATTCTTGCAAGTCGCGCCATCAGAAACAATATAACGACGACCGTCTTTGAAGTCGCAGACGAAAAGGCTACTGAAAGTCTTAGAACCTTCTGGCACGCCAATATGGTCGCGACAAGCAAGAATAACGTCACGCGAAGAATAATCTACGCCCGCTACCATAGCGTCGTATTCGCCAGTTTTTACTTTTTCGGCAGCCTGCTCGACTGGCATCTCTTCAGCGATAGCTTCGCAAATATTTTTGGCGTTGAGATTTTTGACAACTTCCTGAGTGTATTCATTTGAAGCTTCTGGGAAAATAATTTTTGGCATGTTTACTCCTTTAATTTTTTAATTTCAGCTTTGAGCTCAGTTGAATCGACTTTGATTTCTGGAACTTCGGGAACTCCGAGCGATGCGACGGCCGAAAGGCGAATCTGAAGCGCATTGTAGCTACTTTTATAACAGACATCAACGCAATCGGCAGATTTCTGGGCAATGTCGGAGATCTCGGCGGTGATTTTTTGAAGATTTTCGCGAAGATTGTCGTCTAATGGTAACTGCTCGTTGGAGATGATTTTATTATAGTCGGCATACATAGCTTGAAGCTTCTGGAGACAATCTTTGGCGTTTTCTGGAGTAATTTTTGACGGAAGCTCTTTACGCCTTGCCTGCAAGGTTTGATACGCTTCTTGAAGCGCAAGATTTGTACTTATGCTTTCTTTTTGCTCTGTTAGTGCATTAGAATATGTTTTCGCTAGTTCTGCGAGGTGCTGGGTCTCGGAGTAGTTAGCGAGTTCGCTAGTAGATGCAGAAAATTTTTGATAATTATTGTCATAAAGGCTTTGATTGCCGGTATTAATTGCTGACTCGAGCGCAATTAATTCGCTTTCTAGTTCTTCGACAGAAGCGACGAGTTTCGCATGTTGTTTTTGATGTGCGGCATTCACGAGCATACACGCCTCAAAAATGCCAAATGCAAGGACAATTATTATAATTACGGCAATTTTACTGTATTTCTTTTTCATTGAATTTCCTTTATTTTGTTGGCGATTAGATTTGCGTAAGTTTCGCGCCCAGCGAAATCAAGGTGAATACGGTCATTATACAATAATGAGCTGTCACGGATAGCGATAGAATACCAGTCGACGAGCCAAACATTAGAATGAGCATCGGCGTAGTTTTTCATGGTAACGTTTTGCGTCTCGCGAGGTTGAGTTGGACCTGCGTAGGCTGTAACCAAAATAAATTTATGATTTGGACCAGCGGCGCTCATGATGTTATCTAACATTGCTGGCGTGATATTGCGATAATTGGTCGCGAGTGCAATCACAATAATCTCAGGTAATAGCCCACGCGAGCGAATATCTGAGATTATATTAGTAGCCTTTTCGATGCCACGCGATTCCATAGCGTCAACATAAGAGTGCGGAATTTTTGCTTCAAGATTATTTTTAGCGCCAAGCATCACCGAGTCACCAATCAGTAAAACTTTCGTATCTGCAGTTACCGTGGCGGTCGATTGCGGCGGGATAACCGGGGTGTAGGCTGGCGCTGCGGTCTCAGCAACGGTAAGCGCAGTGCCGACAATAGTCGTAGCGTCCGAAACAAAATTACCTAGATTGAAGGTTTGGATTTTGCTTTGCTCTGCTTCGGTTTTTTGGCCGGCGAGCTGTTTTGCGATATTTGACTCTGCCGGCACGGTCGAGACACGAATTACGCCGCCTAAGACTACTACAATTGCTAATACTGAATAGATTCCGATGGCTATTTTCTGCTTCTGCTCAAGACAATGCTTTCTGTATAAAATAGCGATTTTTTTGACGTCGCGAATAAGAAAGTCGCAAAGCCAAGTAAAGGCAATGCTGCCAAGAAGTGCAATGCTAGGACAAAGCCATACCGGCGCATCTACGGGAAGAATATAGCCTGCAAGCAAGAAAAGTGGATAATGAAAGAGATAAATGCCATAAGTTTTGCCACCTAAATACTCTGCAAGACGCACGATGCGACCATGCCTTTTGTTGCCCTGTATTTGCAGCACGTAATAGATGAGGATAGCCGAAAGAATAGCAGCGAGTGGAAGGACAAGATAAAAAGTGAGCGGGCTTGTATAGTTTATATTGCATGCCAAAATTGCGAAAGTTATGAAAATCGTAATTATTTCGGCAATAGGAAGCGCTTTCTTGCGGAGCTTTTTGATGGGGTGAAGTCGATTCACGATGCCGAGCGATGCGCCAAAACAGAAAGCTGCCACATGCGTATCGAGCGCAAAATAAGCACGATCGACGGCGTTAAACAATCCACCATAAATAGCCATAAGCACGACAGATAGTGTGCCTAGCGCGGCAAAAATAACCGCAGCAAGTTTCATTCCGTCGCGTCTTTTTGTACGCAGATTCACGATAAGCTTCAGAATTAGAGGCATGATGAGATAAATCTGCATTTCAAGCGCCAAGAACCAAGTGTGACGAAAAAGATTAGGCGAAATGAAGTTTTCATAGCCGCCATTAGATACTAACTCAAAGATATTAGTCGAAAAAGTCAAAGCCGCAAGCGTGCGAGGTCCGAGTCCCGCCAAAACATCAGAATCTACAAGTAGCGATAAGGCCAGCACGATACTAACCAGTAATAATAGAGGCAGAAATAGTCGCGCAAAACGGTTCTTAATGAAGGCGCGATACGAAATCTTGCCAGTCCCAAGATACTCTTTAGCAAGGCCTGAGACTATTAAGAAGCCAGAAATCGCAAAAAAGATCTCTACCGCAATAAATCCACCAGGCAAGAAACTGCCAAAAAAGTGATAAATCACGATTAGAAGCATCGCGAAGAGGCGAAGCGAATTAAGGCCAACTATCCACTGCATAAGCAACCTAGTATGGCATTAGTGACTCGTACCAAAGTTGTAACTCCTGCAGAAGATATGAGTCTTTACCAGCGGCGGCAAGCTCTTGAATGTTTTTAATATAATCGTTGGCTCGATTTTTGATGCGCTCAAGACGATAGGCTTCCCACTTAGCCTGCTCGGTTTCGTCAAGAATGCCATCGAAATTGCGAGCTTTGTAGTGAACTAGCAAATCATCAAGACGCGGATCATGGAATTCGGGGTGAAAATTAGCGAGATCTTGACGCTTGGCGGCGCGCACAGTAGCGCAAGTATTACGATCGGGTTGGTCGAGAAAACCATCGTAGAGTGCCGATTCGGGGTCGGCGGCTGGCGCAAACTCCGGCTTTTCCTCATTTACGGAGCGCATACATTCGATAAAATCTGGATGTTTTAAAAGGCACTCGAGATTTTGATAGACTTTATTTTTATCGAGACCAATTCTATCCCAAGTATTATTCTGCTCGAGAACGCCAAGTGGCGCGAGCGCTGGACAGTGATTATACTTTAACTCTTTGACGACTCTGTAGTAAGCATCATTGATGTCATCTTTATGCTCGGCCAAAAATTCGTCGAGATTGTAGCGCAAATCAAAGACTAAAACATTGCCGTTCTTAGCCGGCGCAATTGGAAAAACGACGGAAGTTTTTTGATGCTCCGAGGAATAGTGACCACAAGTATAGACGACTGGCGCTGGTTTTTCGAGATTTACTAGGCGCTGGACAGCCTTCTTGTCACGAAGCTCAAATAGATAGTTATAGAGTTTTGGCTGTTTTTCTTTGATGAGGCGCGTAACATCAATAAGCGCATTCACATCCGACAAGGCGTCGTGAGCAGATTCGTGCGAGATGCCGTTTTGTTTGGTCATAAGCTCGAGGCGATTGGTTGCATGTCCGTCCTCGGTAACCGGCCAATTAATTCCCTCTGGACGCAAAGCGCGCGTCATACGCACAACATCGAGCAAGTCCCAACGACTACGACCATCACGCCACTGCCATTCATAAGGATCGTAGAAATTACGCCAGAAAGTATGACGCATAAACTCATCATCGAAGCGCACAGAATTATAACCGGTTGCGATCGTACCCGGCGTAAAAATCTCACGACTAACATATTTACAAAATTCCGCCTCAGTAAGCCCATCGGCAAGCGTGGACTGAGGTGTGATTTTTGTAACCATGATAGCCTGGGGACTCGGAAGCGTATCTTCGCCAAGCTTGACGAGCAAATTGACTGGATCGCCAATCGGATTGAGATCTATATCGGTGCGCTGGCCCGCAAATTGCATCAAACGATCAGCGCGCGGGTCGAGACCAGAAGTTTCAAGATCATAGAAGAAAAATGACTGCTCCATACTCTTATCTTAGCATAAGATAAGGAAAAAGAGCCGATCAGCGACCGGCTCTCTTAGTTGCACGTGCATAATATTTTCTGTTGGCGATCTCTTCGCTAACGGCTTCTTTAAGAATCTTAACGATCTCGTTAAAGTCACGCGTTTTGCGAGTGCTGATGTGGTAGAGGCTACCGAATCTTGCTTTGACGGCGAGACGTTTACGCATCTTGAAACTATGAAAAATTCCAGCTGCAAATACGCCGTATACAGAAGACAAGAAGATGATGCCAGTCATAGCCATGAACAAACTCCAAAATGCAGAGTCGCTAGAGCCAAGACTATTATCAAACCACTGGATAAACCCCAAAGAGCATTCAGTGAACAGCAAATAGCAGACAGCAAGGCCTGCGACTGTGCCGATAATCTTGTCGAACGAATCGGAAACCATATTGATGCGAAGATTTCCTCTTTCGTCTGCGACGGAAGCTCCGTAGAGCATCTGACCACGCATGCGATCAACTCTTACTCTGCGAACCATTTTGACGCGAGCGCCAAAGCGGTAGCCTAACCATGCCACTAATACCAGCATAGCTGGCGCAATTACATACACCCAGTTAAAGCCAGGTGCAAATTCGTGAAAATATTTATTCATTTTTCACCCCTCCTCTTTCTCGCGTCATTTACGCGATTCTATCCGCTAGGATGGTGGGCTAACTAGTGGATAGGACCGCGTAAATGCGTTTGAAAAATTGGAAGACAATTGCTAAATTACGCTTCATGCTTTGAAAGTGCCTGACTGTCTTAAACAATCATATCTCCATTATAGCATAAGCGTCTAAAATTGTCAAGTATTTTGGAGTTTTTTGGGAGATTTTCAAGAGTATTTTGGGTCTTTACAGCAAAAAACTACCCCTGTTAGTGAGGGTAGTTTTGTGATTTTTTAATATAGTTTTATTTTAGATAATTACGAATCGCAACGGCCGCCGCAGCGCCTTCACCAGTCGCCGTAACGACTTGATGGACGGATTCATAACGGCAATCGCCAGCCGCAAAGAGGCCAGGGATTTTTGTCATATACTTTTTGTCGGTGATTATACTGCCGTCTTCGGCGAGCACTTCAGCTGGCAAGAAAGTTGTAGCCGGACGCTGACCGATAAAGATGAAGATATTGTGCGCCGAGAAGGTTCGGCCATCTTCAGAGATAACAGATAATTCTTGATCTACTTGCTCAATTTTGGTCGGGACAACACCAAGTTCAACCGAAATACGAGGTTCATGCTCGAGACGCTCACGCAAAGTATCGTCGCAGCGCAACCTTGAACGCACGAGTAGCGTAGCTTTGTCGCAAAATTTTAACAGATAGAATGCTTCTTGTACGGCAGAATTTCCACCACCGATTACGAGCACGTTTTGACCACGAATAAGCGGACCGTCACAGGTAGCGCAGTAGGAAACACCCGGAAGATTCTCACCCGGAATACCAAGACGAACGCGCTCAGTGCCAGTCGCAACTAAGACAGCGCGCGCAAGAAAATGCTCGTCGCCGTCAATCTCAAGATCAATACCAGCATCAGACTGAGCGAGCTTTGTAATCTCGCCATAGTCAAACTTGGCGCCAAAAGATTCAGCTTGAGAGCGCATAGTTTGCATCAGTTCTGCGCCAGTACCAATGAAGCCCGGATAATTCTCAATCTTGGAGATAGTAGCCGCAAGTCCGCCCATATTGTCCCGCTCAAGCACGAGCGGAGCTTTTTTATCACGAGCGGCGTAAATGGCGGCCGACATAGCAGCCGGTCCCGAGCCGATAATTACAAAATCATTAACCTTCTGCACTGTAGCCCATACTCTTTAGATAAAGATTATTGAGTTCGTCCGGAACTTCGACATCGTCGACGCGTGGAACAAGCATTACGACAAAGCGAAGTGGACTGTTGGCAGGAATGCTGCCCTGGTCTTGATCGCCGTAGCCAAGCGCAGAAGGGATAGAGATTTCGCGAATGCCACCAATCTTCATGCCCTGAATACCATCTTTCCAACCCTGAATCATCTCGGTAGTACCGGTAAGAGGAGAATTGAGTGCGGTTGGTTTGCTAGCATCATCAAAAGACGAATCAAAGACGGTCTCATCGGAAAGCCAGCCAATGTAATAGGCAGAGTATTCAACGAAGTCTTCGCTATTAACCTCCTCACCATCACCAACTTTGAGATCGGTCCAAGTAACATCCGTAACATCGGCAGCATTAAATGATTTGACGCGACTTTTGAAAGTTGCGAACTCATCAAAATACTTACTGGAAAGTTCAGATGCCTGTGCGTTAACTTTGTCTTGATATTCGGCAAGAAGCTCTTGATAGCGAGCCTCTTCTTCGGCAGTCAAAGTACTAGTCTCAGTGCTAGACGAGCTGCCGTTGCTACTTAATACAATACTCGCATATAGCGCAAAAGTCGAAAGTAGCATCAGGAGTGCGACAAGGACAATAATAATGCGCTGACGTGGCGACGTATGTAAATCTTGATTTGCGATCATTTTACCTCCAAAACCACCCTAGTTAATTGATTCTAATGTGTTCATTATAGCTTGAATCTCATCTTTTGATAAGGTTTTTGCCGGATCAGAAAACTTGATATGGAAGCTAATATTCTTAGTATCGGCGCCATCAGCATGATAAATAGAGCTACATTCTAGGCTATAAATAAGGTTTTTTGCCTCAAGTGCAGCTTTGATTTTCTTTTCGAGTTCACTAAAGGAAGCGTCGACTGGCTGCGAGATTGTAATATCGCGAAGAACGGAAGGATAGGCACTAAGACGGAAATCTTTAGCTTTGATGCCGAGATTTTTAAGCAAGACCGATAGATCGAGCTCAAATGCGGCGACGCCGAGTGGAAGCTTGAAATCGCGCAGGATTTTTTGCTTAATCTCGCCAAGGTGTCCGAGGAGTTGGCTGTTTACGACAATATTCGCAGAGCGTTTGCTCTCGTAATAGGCATTCGAAGAGTCTTTAGTTACAAGGAAAGGCTCGATGTCATAGTCGACACCAAGTTTGGTAAGCATTTTTTCAAGATAAAGCTTGGCAGTATAGTAATTGCTGTCGGACTTCTCATTCACAAAGGCAAAACCAAGATGATGCGCATTTTGTGGCACGCCGTCTTCATCAAAACCAGCAGTCTTAGTATAGACCTGATTGCATTCGAAAAGTGCGAATTTTCCGTAACCAGCGCGTAAGTTGGCATAAGATTTGTCGAGCAAGGACGGCACAATACTCTGGCGAATATATTGCAGATCTGGCGAAATGGAGTTGACGACACGATAAGAATTCTCAAGATTTTGGCCGACTTTTTGCAAAAGATTGCCGTGAACAAAAGAATAGGTAAGCACTTCGTTGGCGCCATAACTACTCAAAATGTTACGAATATCGGTTTTGAGCGTAAACATTTCGTTAACATTTGAAGTGGCGTGAAGTGGCAAAACTGGCGAGATATTGTCGTAGCCGCTGAGACGACCGACTTCTTCAATAACATCCTCTGGGATATGAATGTCGGTGCGCCAGTATGGAGCAGTTGCGACAAGATTGTCGCCGTCAAGCTTGATGCTAAATTCGACATCCTCAAGGATATCTTTGGCTTGTTCTGCTGAGAAATCGGTACCGAGCAAAGAATTGAGTTGTACAAGCGACAAGACAACCGGCGCAACAGTCGGAGTTTCCTTTTGCGAATCAAAGATAGCAATTGGCGTCATATATTCTTCAAGAAGCTTAGTAGCATAAAGAGCGACTGGCAAAGTTTGGCCGGCTGGTTGCCCTTTTGTAAAGCGCGTAATTGCTTCAGAGAAGATACCGTGCGCCATCTGAGTTTTACGCAAATTATAGAGGCTAAAAGTCGCAGATTCGAGAATCACGCGCTTGGTGCTTTCATCAATTTCGGTATTAGCGCCACCCATTGCGCCAGCAAGCGCAACCGGGATGTTATTGCTAGTAATTACAATGTCAGACTCGACTAGTTCAACTTCTTTACCATCAAGCAAAGTGAGCTTTTCGCCAGATTTAGCGGCACGAACGATGATTTTTGGCGTTTCAATACCACCGACGGCGACGAATTTGTCGTAGTCGAAAGCATGAAGTGGCTGGCCAGTGAGTAGCATGATGTAATTGGTAATATCAACAATCGCATCAATTGGACGCATACCAGAACGTGCGAGCAAGGTATCTTCGTAGGTTAGATAAGGCTTTTTATGGTCACCTTCGGTCTCAAGTACGACAGCGGTATAACGTGGACAAAGTTCATTGTTAGCAATTTCGATTTCGAGCTTGACACCTTTATTCTCGATAGCAGCTTTCGCCTCGAGCAGCCAATCCGGCGTCTGGAATTTTTGACCGAGAATACCAGCAACTTCGCGCGCAAAACCGATGATGCCGAATGTATCAGGACGATGTGTGAGAGATTTGTTTTCGATGTCGAGAATGACATCATCGAGCTCAAAAAGTTTAGCAAAATCATCGCCAGCTTTTGTGGTAGCTGGATCGAGTTCGACGATACCAGAATGGTCGTCGCCAAGATCGAGCTCGTCGGCGCCCGCCATCATGCCATAAGAATCGTATTTTTTGAGCATGCGGCGCATACCGATAACAAAAGGTTCAGCGTCATGTACGGAAGCTGGAACAATTGCACCCGGCGCAATCCAAGCTGCAAACATGCCAGCGTGAACATTTGGCGCACCACACATAACTTGCACAAAACCATCTTCGTCGCGTTCTACATCAGATGCACAGCCATTATCGTTAATCTTACAAAGGCTAAGATGTGTGCCTTCAATTTTTTCGCAAGACTCAACCTTAACGGCATAAATTTTGTCGTATTTATGAGTCTGATCAATAGCTTCTTCAACTTCAACGAGACGAGCGCCAATAAGCTTGATAAGCTCGTCGTTGTCGATGTTGATGTCGACAAATTTTTTGATCCAATTGAGAGAAATTAGCATGAGAACTCCTTTAGGAAGTCTAGTTTAGCGGATTCAAAGTGGCGGACGTCGCCCAGACCGTGGCGTAGCATGACGAGACGATCGATGCCACCGCCCCAAGCGAAGCCTTGATATTTAGTTGGGTCAATGCCGGCCATCTTGAGAACATTTGGATGAATCATGCCACAACCGAGCATTTCGAGCCAGTCACCGCCTTTACCGCCAAGAGCTTTTGGTTTTTCAATTAAGAACTCGAGAGATGGCTCAGTAAATGGGAAGTAGCCCGGTTGAGTCTTAATGTTGAGCTTTTGTCCGTAATATTTTTCAAAGAATTCACGCAAAATGCCGAGCATATTGCCGAGCGTGCAGGTCTTAGAAACATAAACGCCTTCACATTGATAGAAAGTGTGCTCATGGGTTGCATCAACATCCTCGTTGCGATAAACGCGCCCTGGGACTGCAACGGCGATTACTTCGCCTTCGTCAAGTTTATGCTTGTAGGCTTTTAGAACACGGTGCTGCATAGTGCTAGTGTGAGCTGGCGGAATAAAGCCTTCTTCGGTGCGAAAAGTATCATAACCATCGCGAGCCGGATGGCCTTTGGTAAAGTTGAGGCTATCAAACATATGATATTCATCATCGAGTTGGCGAGATTCAACAATATCGAAACCCATAGACTGGTAAATTGCGATTACGCGGTCGAGCTCAGTCATGAGTGGATGCTGACTACCATCAGTGGCATGCAAAAGCTCTGGCATGTTGTCATTAAGACCACAAGGAGCCGTAATATCGAGAGACTCGACTTCGGTCTCAAGCGCAGCGGCTTCAGCTTCGGCAATTTGTGCTAGGATAGCTTGCTTTTTTTCGTTGATTTGCTTGCCAAACTCAGCCCTTTTCTCAACTGGGATTTCTTTTATTTTGGCGTATTCTGAGTTAATCGCCTTAAGTTCGCTTTTAAGCGTGGCGATTTTCGTCTCCAAATCACTTGACATAACACTTATAATATTACTACTTGATAAAGAAAATCACAAGGAGCGACAAGAGAGCGAGCACGACCAGAATCGCCCAAAACCAACTAAATCGATTGGTCTTCTTGGTACCTTCGAGCATCGCAGAATCTTCTACGCCATCAAAATCGACTTGCTTTGAAGATTCAGATGCACGCTGACGCAAATCGGCGGCGATTCTCTCTTGTAAACGGCTATTCTCTTCATCTTTTTGGACTAAGATTCCCACTTCTACCTCCCTGTAATTTTGCTAACTTTTTCTATTATATCAGTTAACTGTGGTATTATAACGGTATAAATCAAATTTAACGGAGGTGTAAGATGGCTAAATCTAAAGCCAAGAAGGGTAAGAAGAATACCACTTCTAAAAAAGCTACCGAAAAAGCAGTCGAAGCCAAACTTGCCGAAAAGGAAGAGTTGGCCGTAGAGGCTGAAGAGGTGGAAAAAGTCGACGAGGAAGTCGTCGAAGAAGAAACTAAAGACGAAGAAGTCGAAGAGGTCGAGGACGAAGTCGAAGCCGACGACGAAGACTCTGAAGACGAGGATGAAGAATCCGAAGACGAAGAGGATGAGGATGACGACGAGGATGAAGAAGACGACGAGGATGAGTCCGAGGACGACGAAGATGATGAGTCTGATGACGAAGACGAGGACGACGAAGAAGTCGAAGTAGAACCTAAGAAAGTCGAGAAGAAAGCCAAGAAGGCCGACAAGAAGGCCGAGAAAAAAGCTGAAAAAGTCAAAACCGACGAGAAGAAAGAAACTGCAAAGGTTATCACCGTAGCAGCAAAAGCTAACCCAGTGAAAGAATTCTTTGCACGCAAATTTGACGCCAGCGAAAATATCTTGACCATCTTTAAGAGTGGTAAGATTTTCGGCGCATTGATCGGTGAGCTGCTTGGTACGGCCGCAATTACTGCGATTGTATTGACGCTTGGCCTCAACCCAATTTATGTTGTATTTGCATATCTTGGTATTACGCTTGCTGTCTTTAAACTTTCAGGCGCAAACCTCAACCCAGTAATTACTGCTGGTATGCTCGCTACTCGCCGCATGTCCGCGATTCGTGGCGTACTTTACCTTATCGCACAGGTACTTGGTTCTTGGATTGCCTACCTAGTTGTAAACGCCTTCTTGCAGGCCGGTATTGCAACTGGTAATGTTCAGGGTACTACTGCCCTTCCAGCACTCGCAACCGCTGATAGCATCACTGTTGCTACTGAGGGCGCAAGCTACTTCTGGGCAATCACAATGATTGAGTTCATTGGCGCAATCATCTTTGCATTTATCTTTGCGCGCGCACTCGCCTACAAACGCAGTTCATTTACCTTTGCTGCAACCGTAGCTGCTGGTATGTTCACTGCGATTCTCTTTGCATTGACCGTATCAATGAACTACCTTGGCATTTCTCAGGAATATACCTATGTTTTGAACCCAGCAACCGCTGTTGTTTATGGCCTATTCCCAAGCAGTGCAGAAGGTTTTGATGCCCTCATGCAAGCTTTGATGCCAATGCTCGTTAGCTACGTAATCTTCCCAGTACTTGGTGGTATCGTAGGCTTCTACGCATCAGATATTGCTGGCAAGTTGTCCGGTGAAAATCTTAGCGAAGAGTAAGAAAACATCACGTCATAAAATGCGCCCCTCTAATATGGGGCTCATTTTATTGACGTGACGTTTTTATTCCGCAACATTGGCTGGAACATTTTTATATATACTGAGGCTGTTTGCGATATATTTTCCAATTCAAGTAAGAGCATTACATTCAAAAATACACTCCATATTAGAGGAGTGTATTTTTTCGAGTGTAATGCTCGCTAATTATTCGGTAACACCAAGCTCGATGCGCTTGAATTGGCGGACAGAGATGTTTTCACCGGTCTTAGCGATAGCTTCTTTGATGAAGTCGGCGACAGTCATCTTGTCGTCAAAGATGTAAGCCTGGGACATGAGAACCTTGTCGGCGAAGGCTTTGGAAACCTTGGCGTTAAGGATAGCTTCTTTCTTGTCGGCTGGCTCTTTGCCGCTGAGGCTAGCTTCGGCTTCTTTGCGAGCCTCGGCGAGTTGCTCTTCAGGAATTTCAGCCTCAGTAACATACATTGGGTTCATAGAGGCGACCTGCATAGCGATCTTGTGGGCGAGGTCTTTGAATTCATCAGTCTTGGCGACAAAGGAAGTTTCACAGTTGAGCTCGATGATAGCAGCGATACGGCCATCGTGAACGTAAGCATCAACGATACCTTCGCGAGTTTCGCGATCACCGCGTTTTTCTGCCTTGGTGAGACCCTTCTTGCGCATAGCTTTGAGGGCTTCATCAAAGTCACCATTAGCCTCGACGAGTGCTTGCTTGGCGTCGGTCAAACCAACACCGGAAAGCTCTTTGAGTTTCTTGATGGATTCAATGCTAATTTCTGCCATTTTTGGCTCCTTATGTTAAAGATTTTATTTTGCAATTTTGGCTTTGCCTTCTTTGACGGCTTCAGCGAAGTAGCCGAGGATAGTCTGGACGGACTTGATAGCGTCATCGTTGGCTGGAATTGGATTGTCGATCTCGCTTGGATCGCTGTTGGTGTCGCAGATTGCGTAAACAGGAATGCGAAGAGTCTTAGCTTCTTTGATAGCATTCTTGTCTTGGAGAGTATCGGCGACAATGACGGCAGCTGGCTGTTCGGTCATGTCTTTGATACCGCCGTAGCGCTCGTTCAAAAGATCGATTTCTTCTTGGAAGCGCTGGACTTCGAGCTTGCTGTAGCGTTTTTCGAGTTCGCCAGTCTTCATGCGGCGCTCGAGATCCTTGAGCTTGCGGATTTGCTTGTTGACGGTTTCGACGTTGGTAAGCATACCGCCAACCCAACGAACGGTCACATAAGGCATCTCAACAGACTCGGCGGTCTCTTTGACGATGTCTTTCATCTGTTTTTTGGTGCCGACGAAGAGAACCTTTTTGCCCTTAGCGACGATACTAGTAATCTCTGGGAGATACTGGTCGAGAGCCTCAACGGTCTTCTCGAGGTTGATAATATGGGCGCCTTCGCGCTTACTGTGGATATATGGAGTCATCTTTGGGTGCCAACGGCTGGTCTTGTGACCAAAATGTGCACCAGCAGCAAGAAGCTCTTTGATGTCTGTCTTTACAGGCATAATAACCTTTCTGCATCACTCTCTTGCGAGAGCTGTTTCGTTAATTTATATTACTGAGGTATTATATCATAGCTTTTAGGAAAATACCAGAGGGATATTGCATTTTTTGGGATTTTGTGCTATAATTAAAAGATAGTCGTTTAAGGGCCTTTTTAAGGCCCTTCGATGTTCTTTGAAAGGAGTGGATACTATATGAAGACGACTACTCATAGAATTACAGTGCCTGTTGGGCAGACCCGCGAGCGACAAGATGTCGACATCCGCACAGAGAGTGGAGATCTCAAGGCTGGCCTGCTCGAAAAGCTCATCACTGCTTATGGCAATCAGTTGATGCTGCCCGCTACGCTGACTGGCGAGATTTTAGCGTCGCGCAAATCGTTGCGCAAGGCTGCCAAGAAGTCTCAGCGCAAGGTCAATCAGCTGGAGCGTGCTACGCAGGAGTATCAGCACGCACTGTACTACGCCATAAACCTGCTGGCGATTCTGGCAGAAGAGAGCGAAAAGCTCTGCGATGCCGTTGACGACGGCCACGAATCTGTCGGCTGTCCGACCGGAGATCTGCGCGAGGCGATTAGCTGGGCGCACGACTATCTCGACTGCTGGCAGGAGGAAGACGATGACGCTAAGGCCGATTCGAAGGCACTGTGAGCCTGCCCGCGTCCGGACGAGGACATTTTGAAGTAACTCAGATTCACAGATTCACTTTTTAAAAACCACCCCGCAAGGGGTGGTATTTTTTAGTCTTCATATTCGCCAAGCTTGACAGTGAGAACCTTCTCTTTGCCGTCGCGCAGAATCGTGATATTGATAGTCTCGCCAGATTTATACTCGCCAACTAATGTCATGACCGAGCCAGCGTTGCCAACTTCGATGTTGCCGACCTTAGTAATAATGTCGCCAGTTTCGACGCCAGCTTCTTCGGCTGGGCCACTGGTAGCAACAGCGTTGGCTGGGCGACCATTGCGCTCAGAATAGACATAGGCGCCGTGTTTAACAGGAAGATCGTAAGTCTTAGCAACTTCGGCTGTGATATTGATATAAGAAACGCCAAGATAAGCACGAGAATCATTGCCGTCTTCCATAATATTCTTGAGCATACCTTTGACGGCGGAAATTGGGATCGCAAAGCCAATACCGTTGCTATCGGTAGATACAGCCGTATTGATGCCGATAACTTCGCCTGTGGCATTTACGAGTGGACCGCCAGAGTTGCCTGGATTAATAGCTGCATCAGTTTGGATCATGTCGGTTAGATTTTCGGCGTTGCTACCGTCGGAATCAGCAGCCGTAACGCTGCGGCCAGTACCACTTACGATACCATTGGTAACGGAATTTTGGTAGGCGCCAAGCGCGTTACCAATAGCAAGAACTGGCATGCCAACTGCAATAGTCTTAGAGTCGCCGAGCGTGATAGTCGGCAGATTATCGACATCGTTAATCTTGAGGTAGGCAACATCGTTGAGTGGATCTTCGCCGACAATATCAACATCGTCATAAGTCGTCCCCTCGTCAGTTACAACCTGAATTTCGCGAGCGCCCTCGATAACGTGCTTATTGGTCACAATGTAGCCGTCTTTAGACACGATCATACCAGTACCAGCACTCTGAGAAGCTCCGCCGCCATAAAGGTAGGAATAGATACTATTATTACTGCCACTAGTGGAAATAATCGAGACGACAGCTGGAGTAACTTTTTCGGCGATGGCCGCAATGGAGGTTTCTTCAAATTCAATAGAATTGCCATTGTAGTAGCCATCGACCGAAGAAACGCTAGCATTGACACCTGACTTAGCTGACTCGAGTTCCTTGAATGCCATGATGGCAACAAGACCAGATCCAGTTGCACACAGCAAAGAGATAATCGCTACAATGATCGCAATGGCGGCAGTAGGATTATTTTTGCGTTTTTTCTCTTCAATAACAGGTTTAGCGTCAGGCTTGTGATAATGATTTGTTTTTGAGCCGTCGAAAGAAATCGGCGAGTCTGGATTTTTGCTTTCCATTTACCTCCTAATAAATTTAGATATTAAATATAGGCTCTGAGAAAAATAATAACATTACAAACATAAGAATAACTGAAAAAACGGCAGGAACTAGAATGTCATCGACGCGAATTTTACCGTCGTGATAGAGCGCAGATTTGTAACCACGCATAAAGACAAAGCTCATAAGGCTGGCCATAATCGGAAGTTGCGGTAAGGCGATTTTGTTGACGTCGCCAAGATAATAGACAATCGTCCAGTGATAAGAAATCCAAGAAAGCTCGGCAAGAAGTAGCCCAAAGATAAAAGTTGTAAGTGTAAAATCATGATCTTCGCCCTGGATGAGGATATGACGAGAAGCACCATAGCCAATAATAAAACAGATGATAACACCAGTGAGCGGCGTGAGGTTGTTGGCAAGTAGACTAGTCGCAAAGGTGCCGAAGAAGATCGCGAAGAAAGATTGGACTTCGGTCCAGACAGTTTCACTTTGTGGTTTTACGACAACGAGCCAGAAGGCATAGATAGCGGTTAGAATGATATGCCAGGCGTTTAGGCCTTCGGTGCCGGCTAGATAAACTAGAAGTGCAAGCGAAATACCAACCGTATAGTCGACGAGGTTGGCTTTGATATTGAGCCACCAGTAGCGTGGACGCACGGCAATGACGCGCCACTTGGAAAGCAGAACCAATACGACGCCCAAAATCCAGCTACCAGAAATCACGGTTAGCGCAGTTGAGGCCACAGCTAAGCTGAGGTTTAGGATGAGGTGAGTGAGCGAACTAATCGCGTTGCGCCCCTTGCGTAGCATTACATAATCTGCCATAACTTCTACTATTTTAACACAGCGTGCCGAGAGTCGCCACTTATGCTAAACTATACATATGGAACAGAAACCGACTTTTGGGCAGAAATATCCAGTTCTAAAAGATATCTTGAGCTTTTTGTTGTTTATTAGCGCAGTGACGCTGGGAACTTTTATTCTAAATAGCTTCATTTTTCGTAGCTATAATGTAGTGGGTGGCAGTATGCAAAACACTTTGCACGACGGCGACCGCGTGATTGTTAATCGCCTAGCAGTAAGCGCTGCGCATTTTCAAGAGAAGGAATACGTACCAAAGCGCGGCGAAATTATCGTGTTTGCAAATGGCGGCAACAATACTGCTACAAATTGCGAGCCGTTAACTGGCGTAAAAGATCAGTATATTATTAAGCGCGTGATTGCGTTTCCGGGCGAGCGCGTAGTGCTAGATGGTGGTACTCTGATGGTTTACAATGATGAACATCCAGAAGGTTTTAATCCAGATCTTGATACACGTAAATCTGAGACGGATGGCCCGAAGGAAAATATTTCTGGTAGCGTCAATATGATTGTGCCGAAAGGTGAGTTATTTGTGAGTGGCGATAACCGTGAAGGCTCAAATTCTTACGATTCGCGTAATGGACTTGGGACGCAACCGTTTTGTCGCGTAGTTGGGCCAGTAGTAGCGCGAATTTTTCCATTTACATCGCTAAGGTTATTCTAAAAATCCCCCTTCGAGGGGGATTTTATTCGCCAAGTTGTGGTTTCTCGAGTGTTTTGGTGTTAATATTTAGGTTTTCGTTCTTCCCTGTTGTGATTTTTACAACATCTTTGTCGATTTGAGCAAGATTTTTATACGCTGTATTGTAATGGTTTACGGTCGTACCAAGTGCATTGCCGAGCTTGGTCATATTTGCATCGAAAGCATCAATATGTTGGCCGAGCTTAGCGACGCGTGCTTGAATTTCTTGGGCGTCTTTTTCAATTTCGAGACTACGTAGACCTTGTAAGATAGTTTGAAGATAGGCCATAAAACTAGTTGGACTCGTCACGATGACGTGTTTGTCACGGTAAGCATATTCGATAAGATCGCGTTCGGTGCTCGCGACGCCGACCTTATTGATAAGCATGTCGTAGTAGAGGCTTTCGGAAGGAATAAACATGAAGGCAAAATCCATGGTTTTTTCGGTAGGGCGAATGTATTTAGAAGTCTCGTCGATGCGACCTTTAAGATCGGCAGAGACTTTTTTGGCGTAAAGGTCGCGTTCGGATTTATTAGTAGCGGCAACCATACGATTATAGTTTTCGAGCGAAAATTTGGAATCGATGGGAAGAATTTTGCCCTTGTCTAAGAAAACTACCGCGTCAACAATTTCACCGTCTTTGAATTTGTACTGAGTCTGATAAGTACCGGGTGGCAAAATGTTGCCGAGCACAGTATCAAGATAGTATTCGCCAAAGACGCCACGCTGTTTTGGGTTTTGGAGAACGGCCTGGAGAGTTTTGAGCTCATCAGCGACGTTCACGACTTGCTCGTTAGTTTTATTAATAGCGGCAATGCGGGCAGAAATATCCGAGATAACTTTTTGCGACTCAGTCATTTGCTTGCGAGAACTATTGAGCTGCTCGGCGATAGAGTGCTGAACATTCTCATTGTTGCGATCGATTTTGTCATTGATATGATAAAAAACTTCATCGATTTTCTTTTGCGTATCTTTGTTGTTGGCTTCGGTTTTGCGATTAAGTTCGTCGGAGAGCTTGGCGAGCTGGCGATTTTGCATCGCAAAAAGCACAATAACAACAATAGCACCAATAATAAGGGATAGATATTCCATTAGTAATTTAGCTCCTGGCCATAAAAGTTGTAGTAGTAGTTATTTGAACAAGGCAAAAGGGCTTGCACACCATCTGGGCAGCTATTAAGTTTTTGGAGTAAAATGGCACAAAGAAGGCAAAAATTGCAAGCACGAGCATGGCGATACCTACCATCCAAAGCCCACGACGCCAGTCTTGGTTTTCTTGAGATAATAATCGTAGTTTTCCTCTGTCATGTTCTATGTTTATTATAACATAAGCTTGTTGCTTTATAATAATCTGCCGGCTGCGTCAAATAAAATGTACTCGTGCTTTTATTCGAGTACATATTTATCTAAACTCAGTCTTGTTGGTTGCGCAAAAAAAAATTGAAACCCACCTCGCAGAGTTCTGATGAACGGGATTCTAGCTACCAAGAACTCTGAGAAAGGATTCGTCATGAGTTTTACAGTGAAAATTGCGAAGCTTGAGATTGGCCTGAGCATTCGGATTCGAAAGCGCTGATAAAAAATGATTCTATCTTAAGAGATAGAATCATCCAACAACAATAGATAGCCACAATGCTAGATAGTGGTTATCTTATGTCTGCATTATATCATATAGCATTCTACTCACCAATTTCCTGGCGGATCATTGTAGTTGTAATATTGATTTCACCACCGGACTTAAGATTGCCGGCGAGAACTTCTTTGGCGACGATGTTCTCGATAGAGCTTTGAACAATACGCCGCATCGGACGGGCGCCGAGTTTTGGATCATAGCCGCGGTCGGCGAGCAGGTCGCGGGCATCAGTATCGACGGTGACGGTGATCTTTTGCGGTTCGAGCGTACGATTAACGTCGGCAAGAATGAAGTCAAAGATTTGAGCCAGCTCAGTTTTGCCAAGAGGCGAAAAGACACAAACTTCGTCGAAACGGTTGATAAATTCTGGCTTAAATTCACCGCTGTCAATAAGCGCATCGATGAGTTCAGATTTAAGCTCAGCAAGGTCGTGACCCGCATCGATAGATTCGCGAATGTGATTGGCACCGGCATTACTAGTTGCAATAATAATCGCGTCACGGAAGCTGACTTCGCGGTTCTTAATATCGCGCAAGACTCCCTCGTCAAGTAATTGCAAGAGCGCGGTTAAGACCTTTGGATGAGCTTTTTCAATCTCGTCAAGCAAAACGACCGAGAATGGATTTTTCATGACCTGAGAAGTGAGACTCATCTCGTCGGTAGCACCATCTGCGATAAGGCGCTGGACGCTTCCCTCGTCGACGAATTCATTAAGGTCAAGGCGCACGATGGCACCTTCGCCATGAAAATAAACTTCGCTAATCGCTTTGGCGAGTTCAGTCTTGCCAACACCGGTTGGGCCTAAGAATAGGAAGGTGCCGATTGGACGTTTTTCGTTGCGCACGCCAGCTGCCGAGCGGCGCAAAGCGTTCGAGACGGCCTTGACGGCGTTTTCTTGGCCAATCATACGCTGATGAATGAGCTGTTCCATGTCGAGCAAATCTTGGCGAGCTTTTTCGTCCTGCGAAGCGCGCATTTTGACGCCGTAAGTCTTTTCAATGGCGGTCTGGACAGATTCGGCAGTTACAATGCCATTTTCAGCAAAACCGGCAGCAGACTCAAGCAAATGCAAGGCACGGCCCGGCATCACCATGTCATGGATATATTTTTCACTGAGACGATAAGCTTCTTTGAGTGCCCAGATTGTGTACACAACGTCATGCTCAAGTTCGAGAAGCGGTACGCGATCTTGCATAATGTCCATGGTTTCCTCTGGAGTTGACGGCGGAACCATGACTTTATTAAGCGCATTTGCGAGTTGGCTGTTGCGAGCCTCAATCTCAAGATAACGTTGTTGCTCCATCGTGAAAATAATGCGCAACCTACCCGCACGAACTGCTGGCAAAATAACTTTAGAAATGTCGACCGAACCAACACCCTCTTCGAAGAAGAGCTGAGCGTTATCGAGCCAAAGAATGATATTTTTGGCGCCGTAAGCTTCGCCCATGATTTGCGACATGAGATTTTCGAGCGAGCCGCGTTCGCTAGCGACACTAATAAGTGAAGCAGCATCAAGCTTGAAAATTTGGCGAAATTTTAGGCGGTTTGGGATTTTACTATCCGCATCGAGAAGTTTATTGGCGAATGCATAAACAATAGTCTTACGGCCGCTACCTTCGGCGCCGATGAGGGCAACATTTTGACGACCGCCGTGCGAGAAAGTCTTAATCATCTCGTCGATTACTTCGTCGCTAGAAGTCTGATTAACGGCAATGTGTGCATTTGAGATAGTGCGCGAGATATTTTCGGCAAAACGTTGCAAGATTGGCGTATAGCCAAAGCTAAGATCGCGCCCCAAGCCACCGTCGTGGCGCGTCTTTTTCATACCTTTTATCATGCCGCTAATGTAATTAAACCAGTTAACGCCATCGCGAAGATCGTTGACATCGAGTTTTAGAGCGCTGATAAATTTTTCGGCGCCTTGATAAGTCTCGACGAGCGCAAGCATAAGTACGGCACCCGAAACATGTTCAGACTTGGTAATTTCGCGAATCTCAAATGCTTTGTCGAAAATTTGATCAATAGTAGCGGTTGTATTCGATGCGATAATGTTGAGATAATCCGGCAAGAGACCGTAGCGATTAACCATAAAAATGCCGCTGCGAGTTTTAGTAACCGCATTTACGATTTCGAGTGGCGTGAGTTCTTTTGGCAGGAGCGCCAAAAGATCGCGCGAGATGACGTCGTAGGCGTTTTCTTCCTTGCGATTAGGTAAATGTCGAAGTTCGACACGAAGCCAGATCGTAAAGACAAGCGTCGCAATACCAAGGCCAACAAAAAGCCAGCCCAAACTCATGTGAGTGAGAATCATGACGACGCCAAATGAAAAACTGGCGAAAATTAGAAAATCCGTAAGAATATTTTGAGCTTTGCCATCGAAGGCTTTGCTCAGGCGCGCCTCGCGAGCGCGTACGCTGCTAAAGTCGAATTTGCTCATAGCGCAACTCCTGCAATGCAAAGTACAACGCAAATAAGTGGCGCGAGTGGCAAAATCGGCCAAATTACTACGAGCAGAATGCTTAAAATGGCATCAAAGATAAAAGCAATAAAACCAAAGATAAGAATAAATAGACGAACAATGGCGCCAATAGTGCGCGAGAGAAGTTTATCAAAAAAGACCGATAAATAATGCATCGGACCGCCGTAAGGATTCTCAGCGACGGTGGAGATTTGATGAAAAGGCGCGAAAAAGGTACGAATCAAGACCGAAAAAGAGAAAAAATCGGCAATGTTGCGTAGTTTTTCGACGAGAGTCTGCGCAAAGTAACCCCAGCCACGAGAATACCACCACGAGACAAAATCTATCATTAGCATAAACTTATTATACTATAAAAAATAACCCCCGAACTTAGGGGGTTATTTTAAGCCAGTTCGACTACTTGTCGACTACTTCACCTTCGACAGTGCCGTCATCTTTCTTATCTTCGGACTTGTCGTCTTTCTTGTCGTCAGCAGCGGCTTGATAGAGCTTTGCGCCGATAGGCATGATGGCATCATTGAGAGCCTTAGTGACCTCTTCGAGTTTCTCTTTGTCATCAGCGGACTTTTCGAGTTGCTCTTTAGCTTCAGCGACGGCCTTCTTGATGGTTTCTTTGTCGTCGTCAGAGATTTTGTCTTTGAACTCGGTTGGCATCTTTTCGGCTTGATAGATGGTGTTTTCGAGTTGATTGCGTGCGTCGATAGTTTCCTTTTTCTTCTTATCTTCGCTAGCATGCATCTCGGCATCCTTCTGAGCCTTTTCGATATCTTCCTTGCTCATGTTGCCAGAGTTTTGAATAGTAATGCTCTGCTCTTTGCCGGTACCTTTATCTTTGGCGGTAACATTCAAGATACCGTTAGCATCAAGATTGAAAGTAACCTCAATTTGCGGAATGCCGCGTGGAGCTGGAGCGATACCATCAAGCACGAAGCGGCCAAGAGATTTGTTGTCTTTAGCAAATTCACGCTCACCCTGAAGGACGTGAATTTCTACCTGAGGCTGGTTGTCGCTAGCGGTCGAGAAGACCTCAGACTTGCTGGTAGGAATGGTCGTGTTGCGATCGATGAGTGGAGTGCGGACGCCGCCCATGGTTTCAATACCGAGAGTAAGCGGAGTGACATCAAGAAGAAGCACGTCTTTGACATCACCGGCGAGAACGCCACCTTGAATAGCAGCACCGACAGCCACAACCTCATCTGGGTTGACGCCCTGCATTGGATCCTTACCAAAGAACTTCTTAACGCGCTCAACCACGGCCGGCATACGAGTCATACCACCGACCATCACGACTTCATTGATGTCGCTAGCAGATAGATCGGCGTCAGAGAGCGCCTTCTTGACTGGACCGTCGAGACGGTCGAGAAGCGGTGCAACGAGTTCTTCGAGCTTAGCGCGAGTAAGCGTCAATTCGAGGTGCTTTGGACCATCAGCGTCAGCAGTAATATATGGAAGATTGATTTCGGTTTCAGTTGCTGAGCTAAGCTCTTTTTTAGCTTTTTCGGCTTCGTCTTTAATGCGTTGCATAGCAGCTGCATCTTTGCGAAGATCGATACCATTTTGGTCTTCAAAATCTTTGAGAATATAGTCAACAATCTTATTGTCGAAGTCTTCACCACCAAGGTGAGTATCACCGTTGGTAGATTTTACTTCAAAGACGCCATCGCCAAGCTCAAGGACGGAGACATCGAAAGTACCACCACCAAGGTCGAAGACGACAATCTTCTGGTCATCTTTCTTCTCGAGACCATAAGCGAGAGCTGCTGCGGTAGGCTCGTTGATAATACGGCGAACCTCGAGGCCAGCGATTTTACCGGCATCTTTGGTGGCTTGGCGCTGAGAATCGTCGAAGTAAGCAGGAACCGTAATAATGGCTTCGGTAACTTTTTCGCCTAGGTACGCCTCAGCATCAGCCTTGATTTTGCTGAGAATCATAGCAGAGACAGCCTCTGGGCTATAATCTTTGCCGCCCAAAGTAACTGCTACGGAATCGCCCTTCTCGGACTCAGTAATCTTGAATGGAACGTTTTTCTTGTCGTCTTGGACTTCTTTGTCCTCGTACTTACGGCCGATAAGACGCTTGATGCCATAAATAGTGTTCTCTGGGTTAGTGACGCGCTGGCGCTGTGCAACTTTACCGACGAGACGATCGCCTTTTTTAGTAATTGCTACGACCGACGGAGTGGTACGGTCGCCCTCGCTGTTTGTAATAACTTCTGGCTTGCCTGCTACCATATATGCAAATGCACTATTTGTAGTACCAAGGTCAATACCGATAATTTTACCCATTATTATTCCTCCTTTTTAGAAAATCTTGGATAACTTTTAGCACTCACGGTGGTTGAATGCTAATTTCTGTAATCATTGTACAAAATTAGCACTCTAATGTCAAGAGTGCTAATTGAATTTTTTGTATCTGTTATTTTGACTTTTTGAAAGATTTTTTAGATTTCTTTGAGTTTTGTGCTTGCGAAATCGTCGTGACTTCGGCTGGTGCAATAAGTTGTTGTGGACGCTTACGCACGAAAAGAAAACCACCGACAAGTGAGCCAATGAAAGCCATGATTAGGCCCCACATTGTATCGTCGACGCCGTGCTGAATAAGCTCCTGCATGTGCTGGCCTAGAACTTTGTCGCAGAAGAATTCAAAGAACTCCCAACAGACCGCGACAGCGAGAGAAAAACAGATAATAAAGAGGCGACGAAAGCCTTTGTGAGTATATTTGGCGCCAAAATACAGTAAAACATAGTAAGCAATGACGGCCGAAAAAATGCCAGAGAGCATATGGACGAGCTTATCGTAATACGGCACCGTTTCATACCAGTAGAGACAGATGCCAAGATCGAGTGAGAGGAAAATAAATATATAATAGGCGAGCTCGATACGGACCGAAAATTTGGTCTTAAATAGGCGCTCAAAAATCTCGGGCAAGAAAGGTAAAATAAAGCCCGCCAAAATGCCACCAATTTTATCGTAGTTTGGATCGGTGAGTTGTAAAATTAAAAACAATACCGCCAGGAGTAGTAAACAGCTCTTGATGATTTTTAGAATGATGCGCTGAACTTTTGGGATGTCCATTTTATTCCTCCGGTCTTCTTAAAATCGCGAGAGTACCAGCGAGACGCATCTGGTATTCAGGGTGAGCATTCATAAATTCATTGACGGCCTTGGCGCTGCCAGGCAGAGCTGGATTGCGATAGTCGTGCACAACAACAGTGGCACCAGGCGCAAGCTTTGGCGTAACAAGATTTAGGCTGGTTTGGATGGATTTATAAAAATCGCCATCAAGCAAGGCAAAACAAATCTGATCTGGCAAATCAGCATCGGGGTCGAGTGTGTCAAACCAGGCTTTTTTGATTACTGGTTCGGGAAGTTTGAGTTTTTTGAATTTCGCCGAGACGGAAATGGGTGAGATTTTGAGTTCGCCAGCTTTGAAGCGCCAGCCGAGCGAAGAGTTATCTTCTGCGGTTTTCTCGGGGAGGCCCTCGAATGAGTCATAAAGCCAGAGCCATTTGTTGAGCGAGCCTTGCATGACTTTGGCAAGCTCGACTGAAGTATCGCCAGCAAAACAGCCAAATTCAACAACGTCGCCCGGTAGATTTAAGGCCGTGCGAAGTTCGTCTTGAATAATAGTGAGTTCATGGGTAGGAATTTGGAGGTCGCTCATATCAGTCCACAAAGCCAATTTCTTTCATGAGCGCCGCAAAATCGACCACAAAAGACTTGAGGTCTTTATTGTTGTAGATGTAATAATCAGCAATAGCAATTGGGCCGCCTTTTTCGAGGTTTTCAATCTCGGTTTGGTCGCGTTCGGCGGCTTCTTGAGCGTTGAATGGACGCTCTGGGCGCTCGGCAAGACGTTTGCGGCGAAGAGATTTTGGCGCAACGATAGCAACTACAGTCATTTCGGTCGGAAATTCTTTGCGCAAGATCTTGTACTCAGTCCAGCTATAAACGCCATCAAGCACGATGCGTTTTTGGCCGGCGTTAATCAGATTGCGAACATCGGTGATGGCACGCTTGACGACAAAATCATTACCCTCTTTGGCGCGGATAGCTTCGCGAAACTCGCGCTGATTCTCAGGTGTAACCTCAGTAATGCCCGCTTCGGCCATAGCTTTATAGATGATGCCACCAAAATAAATCTTAGGGATGTTGTGATCGGTAAGATATTCGACGGCGGTGGATTTGCCGCTGCCGCTCATACCAACAATTGCCAAAATTTTTACGTCACTATTCATTAGAGTAATTATATCAGATAGCGCCTAAGATGCGTGACCAGAGCTCGTCGATGACACTTTTATTCATGTTTCCAACAGCGGCGAGGCCAGAAATGCCAGATTGAATAAACTCACGCGCGAGGCGAACAATGGTGCCCTTGTCGATAGCGTCGATCATTTTTGGAGCGTCGGTCATTGGTTCAATAACGCCGGTGGTAATATAATCGCGCATATAGTAGTTGCTAATTTGGTCGGCAGTTTGAGCGAGCATTTGATGACGGCCAAGAGCATAGGACTTGGCGGCGATAATATCTGCTTCGCTAATATCACCATTGATGACGCGAGCAAGCTCGACGGCGATAAGATCAAAAAGCTCAGTGGCGTTTTCGGAGTTAACTTCACCGTCAAAATCCCAAGTACTGCTCCACTTGTCACTATCGGCGCAAGAACCGATACCGTAGACAATGCCACGCTTGCGAGCTTGACCAAAAATCTTGCTAGACATGGTACCGTTGAGGATATGGTTAAGACAGTTGATGGCGTATTGCTCTTGTGGATTGAGTGGGCGCTTAATAACGAAGCTGAAGCCAAAGCTGACGTTACTGGCGTCTTTGCGGCGAATGAGGACTGGCTTAGTGCCAGAGTAGTCATTGACTGGCATGTCGAATTTCTCGCCTTCTTTGAGATTCCAATCTTCGAGCATCTGGACGATTTTCTTTTTGCGACCACGCAAGCTACCGGTGATGATAAACTGCATATTATTGGCAGTATGAGTGCGATGATGGTGCTCACGGACATCTTTGAGTTCAATATTATTGATAGTCTTAAGACGCTCAGAGTACGTGAGGACTTTTTCACCAAGTTCTTGTTGGAGTTTTGGCCAGATGAGGCGACTATAATCGTTTTGGTAGCCAGTAAGCTCAGAGCGGACATTACCTTTCTCGCTGGCGAGTTCTTCTTCGTTGAATTTTGGCAAAGCGACGGCGAGCTCCTGAAGCTTCAAAATACGCTCCCACTCAAAATCAGCACATTCTGCCTCATAGGCAATGAAGACATCAGAGGTCCAGGCGTTGTGATAGGCGCCGTTTTTGGTGAACTCGGACTCGTAGGATTGCTCATCTTTAAAAAGCTCATTGCGACCAAAAGCCATATGCTCCATAAGATGGGCAACTTCGTAAATCTCAGGCTTTTTAACAAATTTGTTACCGGCGCGAAAAATCACGCGGATATTCATGACGCTGGAGCCCGGAGCGTCAATGAGAAGGCCGCGAGCGCCGTTTTTGAGGTTAACTTCTTCGATAGAATGTTTCATATTTTGAGGTGAAAATTGAGGTAAGTTTTGAGTAAACTTGACAAGTTATAACGCTTGTGCTATAATAGAGGGTTGGATTGGTTTTTCTTTAAAGTAACGCCCGTTTTTTAGGCGGGCGCTACTTGATTCTTGGCTATTTACGGCCACGTTTTTTGTTTTGACGGGCCTTTTTCTTATCTTTGCGAGCCTGGTTGCGCTTGGTATTGCGGTTGGTATTCTTACCAGATGCGATGGTGGTGCGAGTTTCGACTTTGGTAAGACCATTTTCGTCTTTACTAAACTCGTCATCCATATTCTTGGTGCTGGCAGAAACTTCGTTGACGCCCTTTTCGGTGGCACTTTCGGCCATCTTGGTGAGCTCGGTGTCGTAGTTGTCATCGGAGAGCTCGTTGACGTCTTGGAGACGGACCGAGAGGAGAATCTTCATGACTTCCTCACGCAAAGCACGCTGGAGGCCATCGAAGAGCTTTTGGGACTCGGCGCGATACTCAACGAGCGGATCACGCTGACCAACGGAACGCCAGTGAATACCCTCACGCAGATGTTGCATATTTTCGAGATGCTGCATCCAAAGCGTATCGAGAACCTGCAAGTAAACTTCACGCTCGATTTTGCGCATAGTATCTTCGCCAAATTCGAGCTCTTTGTCGGAGTAGAGTTCTTCAACGGCCGCGAGCGCAAGCTTGTATCGATCTTTTTCTTTGCGCATGAGACCAATAGTTTCGAGCAGATCGTCGTCGAGGTCGAAAACTTTCTTAAAATTGGCGACGAAGTCTTTGTTAACACGAGAACTAAACTGAGTAAGTTCGGCAATCTCATCCTTGTAGAGACGAGAAATTTCTGGACGGATATTATCGCCATCGAGAATACGGCGGCGCATAGTATAAACTACTTTGCGGTGGCGGTTGATGACGTTATCGTATTGAACGACGTTCTTGCGGGAGTCGAAGTTGAAACCTTCGATGCGTTTTTGAGCTTGCTCAAGAGTCTTACTGACAGTCTTGTTGCGGATAGGCATATCATCGTCGATGCCAAGACGTTGCATCAATAGCGCAATGCGGTCGCCTTGGAAGATGCGCATAAGGTCATCTTCGCAAGAGACGAAGAATTGCGTAGTACCCGGATCGCCCTGACGGCCACCACGGCCACGAAGCTGGTTGTCAACACGGCGAGAATCATGGCGAGCAGTGCCGATAACAACAAGACCACCGAGTTCTTTGACGCCTTTACCGAGCTTGATATCGGTACCACGGCCAGCCATGTTGGTGGCTAGTGTAACGGCGCCTTTTTCGCCAGCTTTTTCGATAATAGCGGCCTCGCGCTCATTATTCTTAGCGTTTAGGAGCTCGAATGGAATGCCTTCTTTTTGGAGATAAGCGGCGATGCGCTCGTTGTTGGCAATAGAATCGGAGCCAATTAGGACAGGCTGACCCTTTTCATGATATTTTTTAACTTCAGCGGCAACAGCTTTGAGCTTGGCAGCCTCAGTACGATAGATGAGGTCATCTTTATCGACACGGGAAATCTTTTTGTTCGGTGGAATCTGAATGACGTCGAGGGCATAAATCTGCTGAAACTCTTCGGCTTCAGTGAAGGCAGTACCAGTCATACCGGAGAGCTTGTTATAGAGACGGAAGAAGTTCTGGAAGGAAATCGTGGCGAGCGTGGTAGATTCTTGGCGAACTTGGACACCCTCTTTAGCCTCGATGGCCTGATGAAGGCCTTCGTTGTAACGACGACCGTTCATGAGACGGCCAGTGTGTTCATCGACAATTACAACTTCACCAGAGTTGGTTACGACATAGTCTTTGTCGCGTTTGAAGAGAGTCTCAGCGCGGAGAGCCTGCTCCATATGATAGACAAGGCGAGTATTGGCGGTCGAGTAAAGCGTCTCGACACCAAGGATTTTCTGAACTTTGTCGACACCTTCATCGGTCAAAGCGACAGTGCGACGCTTTTCGTCGATTATATAGTCATTGTCGGCAAGCTGAGCTGCAACTTTGGCGAACTGATAATAACTTTCTGGATTGTCGCCGGCTGGAGCGGAAATAATGAGTGGCGTACGGGCTTCATCAATCAAGATGGAGTCGACCTCATCGACGATTGCGAAGTTGAGCTCGCGTTGACGTAGGTACTCTGGGTCTTTGACCATGTTGTCACGAAGGTAGTCGAAACCGAACTCGTTGTTGGTACCATAAGTCACATCACAAAGATAAGCTTCTTTGCGAGTAGCAGGTTTCAGATGTTTGAGACGAGGATCATCATGATCTTCGTTTTCATATTCGGCATCATAGACAAAGCTAGCTTCATTAATGATGACGCCAACGGAGAGGCCGAGGAAGTTATAAAGTTCACCCATCCAACCCGCATCACGCTGAGCGAGATAATCGTTTACAGTTACAACATGAACACCGCGACCCGTCAAGGCATTGAGGTAGACTGGGAGGGTTGCAACGAGAGTTTTACCTTCACCGGTTTTCATCTCGGCGACGTTGCCCTCGTGAAGGGCGATACCGCCGATAAGCTGAACGTCAAACGGACGCATCTTGAGGACGCGCTCACTGGCTTCGCGAACGAGTGCGAAAGCGTCTGGCAAAATCTGGTCAAGCGCCTTATTAGTATTGGCGATATTAACCTGCTTTGGATCGACTTTTTTGGTAGTCTTATCGGACTTTTTGTCGGATTTTTTACCGGCCTTGACTTTGGCGGCCGCAATCTTGGCTTGATTTTGCTTTTGGAGCTTGCTAAGACGTTTTTTGAGAACTTCGGTTTGTTCCTGAAGTTCATTTTTGCTCATGCTGGCGTATTTGTCGGAAAGCTTATTAATCTCGGCAACACGACCACGCAAACGGCGAAGATTGCGCTTTTGGGCGTCACCAAAAATATGTTGCAAGAATTTGGTTGTTGCGGTTTTATCGGCA
The DNA here is from genome assembly GCA_051891815.1 of Candidatus Nanosyncoccaceae bacterium. Classification (GTDB taxonomy): domain Bacteria; phylum Patescibacteriota; class Saccharimonadia; order Saccharimonadales; family Saccharimonadaceae; genus UBA2834. Next base: position 535,495 of record JBJFFO010000003.1, on the reverse strand, counting down.
AGTTTGTCGGTAGGCTTCTTTTCTTTTGGCGCTTTTACCGACTTTTTGGATTTTTGTGTTTCCACCTTTTTCTGATGCTCAGACCTCTTTTCTTTCATTGTAACAGTATACCACGGCTTATTTCTTGAAAAAGCGCTTGAGGAATCCTTTCTTATCGTAATTGGTTGTTTCTGTCTTGAAGCGGCGAATCTGGCCTTCGAGCTTGGCCTCAATAAGGTCTACGCCGGCAAATACGTTGGAAGTTTCATCCTTTGCGACGAGAACTTTGCCATTAATGTCTGAACTACCTGGAATATCGAGCGAAGCGGTAATTTCATACTTGTTACCATGAGCACGATCTACCTGAGTGACAACTACTTTAGCGGCGACATCTTTGCGGTTGTCGCGCGGGAGATAGCGATCAAGCTTGCCAAGGCGCTTCATGACATACTTCTGAAAGCCCTCCTCGACTTTGTAATTTGAACCACTAATGTCAATATTTTCGATCATTTTAAAGGATCTCCTTTCCATTTAGATATTTACGCAAAACTTCAGGCACACGAACCGTCATGTCCTCGTTTTGGTAGTTTTCGATGACCGCGATCATAATGCGACCGAGTGCGAAGGCCGTAGCATCGTTGGTATGAACGAGCTCAACTTCACCAGTCTCGTCGCGACGCACGCGCGTATTGAGGCGGCGGGATTGATAATCTGTCATATAATCGGCAGTATGCGTTTCGCGATACTTGCCCTGGCCTGGGAGCCAGACTTCCATGTCGATGCCACGAGCATCAGGCTTGCCAATATCAAAAGTACACTTGCGGATAACGCGATAAGGCAAGCGAAGTTGCTCGATGAGCCAACGCTGAATAGCAACGAAGAGCTCGTGTTCTTCACGGCTGGTTTCTTTGGTACTGAAGCTTTCCATTTCGAGCTTGTCGAACTGGTGCATGCGGATGATACCTTCCATGTCTTTACCATAGGTGCCAGCCTCTTGACGGAAGCTAGTAGCGTAGCCTAGGTAGCGAACTGGCAAATCTTGCTCGGCAAAAATCTCGCCAGCGTGCATAGAACCAAGAACGTGCTCGGCACTGCCCTGAAGCCAAAGTTCTTCGCCTTCGATCTTGTAGCGATCATCGCGTGGCTCAAGACGATCCATAGCATCATACATCTCAGTACGGAGCATAAGTGGCGGTAAAACAGTCGTAAATGGCTTAGTCGAAATATGCTCTAGATGGTTAGCTTCGCAAATTTCCTTGATAACACCTTCGTCGGAGAGGCTATTCATAACAAAGTTAACAATGGCCATCTGAAGCGAGACCATTTCTCCCTTGATGTAGGCAAAGCGAGCACCGGTAACCTTGGAGGCACGCTCTTTGTCGATCCAACCGCGAGCTTGGCCGATTTCGTAGTGGTTTTTTGGCTCAAAATTAAACTTGGTTGGCTCGCCACAAACCTCGGCAACTTCGTTCTCGTCTTCGCTGAGACCAACCGGCACATCATCACAAGGGACGTTCGGGACAGTTTTGAGCTTAGCTAGAAAATCAGACTCAACTGAACTGAGCTTTTCCTCGAGAGATGAGAGTTCTTGCTTGATTTCTTTGCCACGAGAGATGAGAGCTTGGTTTGGTTGGCCATTTTTCATCTGGGAAGAAATCTGGTTGCGCTCCTGGCGCAAAATATCGGTTTTTTGGGATAGCTCTTTGCGCGCGTCATCGAGCTGGAGAATTTCGTCAAGATCTATGGTGTAGCCCTTGTTCTTGATTGCGTCTTCAACTTTCTGACGATTGTCGCGAATATAGTTGATGTCTAGCATAATACCTATATTTTATCATCTTTTTCAAGGTGATGATAGCATATAATGTTTCACGCCCGTGCTATAATTTGCTTATGGATAAAAAGCTGAAAGCTTGCATTGAATATATTGAGAGCGAATATAAAGGCAAAAACAAGAAGGCCTCCGAAGAGCTAATCTCATATCATTTGCAGATGGTGCAACATTTTCAGCACGAGCGTCTTGTGCATCTGATTGTGACAATGTTTTTTGCTTTGTTTTTATTGATTTCTTTTGCGATATTTATCTTTATGTCGATTACGTTGACAAAATGTGGCGAAATTTTGATTATTGGCACGGGGCTGATTACACTGATTTTGCTGATAACGACGCTGTTTTATGCGGCGCATTATTATAAGCTCGAAAACGGCACACAGAGACTAGAAGACATGACGCGCAGGCTGTATGGGCGCGATTGGTGGAAAAAGCGAAAATAAAAAATCTCCCCACTGAACTTGGGGAGATTTCTGTAACTATTTGTTGGCTTCTTTTTCGGCTTTTTTGATAGCCTCTTTTTGAGCCTTGATAGCTTTGTTGCTGAGAGCGGACTTGAGTGATGCAGCCTTCTTGGAGCGAGCCTTGAAGCGATCAACACGACCCTCAGTATCGATGATTTTCTCTTCACCAGTGAAGAATGGGTGAGAAGCACTCGAAATCTGAACTTTTACGAGTGGGTATTCATTGCCATCGGTCCACTTGATCGTCTCTTCTGACTGTGCAGTAGAGCGAGTTAGAAAAGAAAACTTTGCCTGCTCATCGGCAAACACAACAAAGCGATAGTCTTTAGGTTGGATTGATGTTTTCATAATTACTGATAATTATATCAGATTGAGAGAGGGATGTAAAGTCTTAGAGGGCGTCTTAATGGGGTTCTGTACAGATTTTGCGTTTAAAACGTCCATTTTTCATTGGTTTTTAATACAAAGTTTAGAGCGACTCCCATAGTTTCTGCCCATAAAAATCCCCGGTAAAGCTAGGCTTTCCGGGTTTTTTATTGCGTTTTGGTGAGGGGCGACCAGACGTTGTTGCTCGGCTTTGCATGGTGGTGGACTGGTGTATTGACCACTCCGAATACACGGCGAAAATCAAGGTTATACCTAAGAAAAATTATCTGGTGCTGATGCCCTGCGAGTTCTGAGGTATACATATACAGGCAAAGGGATTCGAACTTTTAGGAATATGTGGCTTGACTGGAGCCGTAGAGGCTAAAAAACAATGGCAATGGAGAAAATAAGAGAAATACAATGTCAATGATGCGATACGACTTTATTTCGCTATAATATACCTTTGATTTCTCGAATTTGGTTTATCTGGCACCGTTCGACGAAGCTTACCACTTGAAACTAATGGAGTAATATAGCGTCGTATAGCATACGTTTTCGACGTTATGCTAATTTTTTTAGCAATTTCTGTAGCGCTTCTAGGTTCAGTACAAAACGCTAAAATAGCTGCTACTTTATCATTTTTAACCGTATCACTAACTGTATCACTAACTGTATCACTAACTGTATCATTTGGCCTTACACTAGACACAGAATTTCTAAAAATAACTTTAAACGCACCTTGCTCCTCTATGAATTCCGGCTCTGGAAGACCATATTTTTTCATTTCCAAACGCATCGTTGGTATTCCAGTGTGTCGGTTCTCCAATGTTTTTATAGAATCGTTACCAGCAGCAGGATCTTTTTCTTCCAGGAGTCTGACTATATTCGGATTCCTAGTCTCCATCATAGTGTCGGTACCGAGCTTCTCAATTCTGTTCTGGCCATATAATGCGCCTGGATTCATAATTTCTATCCTGTCACTGAACATGTATACTTGAATGAATGCATTTTCAGTGTGCTTACTGTAATCACGGTGTACTAAGGCATTAGCTACAGCTTCACGCAAAGCCAGTAATGGATATTCTAGTACATCAGTTCGCCTACCACTTTCGTCGATTATCACCATTGTTTTCATGTTTCGCCTTAAGAAATTTAACGTACCTGTCAACATTTCTTCAATTGTGCCATCAACTCGCTGGTTATCATTGAAACGTTGGCCATTTTTACCGGTCTCACCCAATTCCTTTCCTGGCATTGCCGAACACGCCACGAAAAGCTGCGGACAATAGGCTTGCGGATATTCACCAAACACTAGTAAACCAGCTAAAGTTGGCATCGAATCAGCCTGTATGCCACTTAGCTTTAGTATTTTATCGTCGGCATTTCTTGAAAAACGAGGCTTTTCACTTTTAACCTTTTGCACATATTTACTTAGTTCACCTTCGTTCAGATCGTCTAACGAAGCTTGTTTTATTTGACGAAGATCTTCGTGTACTCCTTCGGCATAACTTTGTAGGGCATAAATCTCATAAGGAGTCATGCGTTCGTCGCATTCGCCGATTCTTGTGTATGAACCTCTGCTTATTCCTTCCTGTGTCTTATAACAAGGTTTCTCATTTTGTGGTAGTTCGTAAACTTTTGCGGCCACCATTTTTGCACCTTCAAATTCAAAGGGGACAATATCCATATGAACTGGTGGCGTCATAGAATTCTTGCCAACTTCTGCTAGTTTTTTCTGTAAATCACCCACATCATACACCCCCTCTGCTTTGAAATTCTTATCTTCACTTAACCCAAAAATTATTATTCCACCATACTTGTTTGAAAAACTAGATATCGTATCCCAGCACTTAGGAAATCCACCTTTTGCAGATTTGGCTTCAATTAACCTCGTTTCGGTACCGTATTGCCTCAGCGTTTTTATTGAATCAATTATTTCTTCTCGGTCCATTAAGACTTCCTTTTATGCCTACTATTATATCAGATAGGGTAATCTCGATAAGGCGAGCATGCTCCAATTTCCATAAAAAACGATATAATTAGTAACTAATATCGCAACTGAAGCGCAACCTCTAACCGAAAAGAGGCAACATGGCAAAACGCCACACATTCAAGAAAGTAAAGCCGGGCGAGCCAATACCGGTTACCGCCCGGCAACTTGAAAGTTTTATGCTCGAACATAACGGCGGATTCAATTCACGCGACTATGACAAGTTCGAGCGCATGGAGCTAATGGAATCGCCCGTTCGCGACGCGATCCACGAATTAAAGACTTATTCCCTAGCAACACTAGCACAGCGCTTTGATGTGCGCCTTTTGGGGCGCGGTAAGCGCGTTTTTTACGAGGTTAGATGCTGAAGGCGACAAATGGTACTACTTTTCCCTCGCATACATTCTATGTGCGCTAAATAACCGCGACGTGAATGACGCGATAGTTCAGATGTTTTTCATAGGTAAGTGGCGCGTCCACAAGCTTTCGCTTTGGGCCGAGCCGGAAGATATTAGCCATTACGGCAACGATTCTAACAAAGCATTCTATTATTTAGTCAATAGATAGCGTCCACTTGAACACAGTCGGGTTTTGAAAGTTATTGTGTAGAAAATAGGGGTGGGATTTTTCTTGACACGAGACGGCAAAAACTATTCTAATATGCACCGAAGTATTTGTCGAAGAATGACACAAGCTTAGCAATAATGCCATTCCTTTTCTCGTTACGTTGAGCTCCAGCGACACCAAAACGGCTCATTTTTGGCATAATACGATCGACGTCAGTTCCAGATGTCTTCATGACACCGTCGCGGAATGCATTCAAGATAAGTCTTTTAGTCTCGTCGGAGTTAAGGTTTTCCTCTTCGATGATAGAGTTTAGCTCTTTTTCGCGTTCAACATTAACGAACTTCTGCCATGTATCACGAATCTCTTCGCCAGTATTAGTGTAGGTTCTAATAAATTCGTGGATGAGTTCTTTCTTGCTACGGAGCTCAAGGCTGGAGCTGACAGCCTTGTCAATATCAACGAGGATTTCCTTATTCTCGCAGTGGCTATCGTGGTATTTAACAACGAGAGCGAGGATATAATCAACATTAACCTCAGTTTGGCGAATAAGTTCAACTTCAAATACGAGATCATCATTGATAACTTCTTTATCAGGAGTCTCTGGGCGTAATTCGTCACGAAGATTAAGATAAACAGACTGGTAGTCCTGTAAATCACGTGGCGTTAAGATATCTTGCTCAGCGAATTCGTCAAATGACTGCAAAATATTACGAAGACGCAAAATCTTGCCAAATAGTTTAATGAACTCTTTCTGATTTTCTTCGCCAATTGGACGTTCGCCTACCGGATAATTTTCGCGAAGCTTATTAATTAGATCGATATAACCATCAACATGCCTACCATCGGATTCATCATAGCCGTTATGGTATTCATCGAAGGTCTTTAGAAGTACGATGCCGCTAGCTTCCTTATCGCCAAATAAAGCAACCGCATCATCTACTTTATCCTGAAGATTACGAAAACAAATAATGTTACCATAAGTCTTAATAGAGTTCAGGATACGGTTTGTACGAGAAAATGCCTGAATAAGACCATGCATCTTCAAATCTTTATCTACCCACAGAGTATTAAGAGTCGTAGCGTCAAAGCCAGTCAAGAACATATTAACTACGATAAGAAGATCTAGCTCGCGATTCTTCATACGCATCGAAACATCTTTATAGTAGTTCTGGAACTTATCGGAAGACGTATCGTAATCTACGCTAAACATCTTATTATAATCGGCAATAGCAGAATCAAGGAAGTCGCGCGAAGATTGGTCAAGCGTAGAAGTGTCTACGTCTTCGTCGCCCATAAAGCCGCTTGTATCATCTAACTCTTCGTTGGCTGCAAAACTAAAGATAGTAGCAATCTTGAGCTTTCTGCCGCTCTCGGCAAGTTGCTTCTTAAACTCGTTATAGTAAAGCTTCGCCATATCAATAGATGATGTTGCAAAAATAGAATTAAAACCATTTAGCTTAGTCGTAATCTTTTCTTCGGCACTGCGATGCATAATGCTTTCAGAAATATTCGCAACCTTACGGTAATCATAATAGAAGCTGCGTTTAGTCTTTTGGTCGAAATGGTCGAGAACGTACTTAGTAACTTCAGTAATACGACGAGGATCCATCATTGCGCGTTCTCGATCAATAGCCGGAATATCGGTGTCAGCAATACCTTCCTTAGAATGCATCATCTGGAGATAATCAATGCGGAACGGCAACACGTTCTTGTCATTAATAGCGTCAACGATGGTGTAGGTATGTAACTTGTCACCAAAGGCCTGCTCTGTCGTTCTGAGCTGTGGATTTGAGCTGGAACCGGCATTCTCGGCAAAGATAGGAGTACCAGTAAAGCCGAAGAGGTTGTAATTCTTGAAATGCTTAGTAATGTCCATGTGCATGTCGCCGAATTGCGAGCGGTGACACTCATCAAAGATAATTACGCAATGTTTATTGTAGACTTCGTGCTGAGGGTTCTTCTTAATAAAAACACTAAGTTTCTGGATAGTAGTAACGATAATCTTATAATCACGAGTAGCGCCGGTCTTAGGGTCTCTATTTTCGAGCTGGCACTGCAAGATATGAGTATTATTATTGCCATTAGCCGCGCCTTTTTCAAAGCGGTCGTATTCCTTCATTGTCTGATAATCTAGATCCTTACGATCCACGACAAACAGAACCTTATCAATATAAGGAAGCTGAGTTGTAAGCAACGCAGTTTTGAAACTAGTTAAAGTTTTACCAGAACCGGTAGTGTGCCAAATATAACCGCCAGCATCAGTCGAGCCTAGCGTCTTATAGTTGGTAGAAATTTCGATGCGATTCAAGATGCGCTCTGTAGCGACAATCTGATATGGACGCATCACTAGAAGCTTTTGGTCGGAATCAAAGACGCAATAACGAGTCAGAATATTGAGAAGCGTATGTTTACTAAAGAATGTTTTTGTGAAATCGATAAGATCAGGGATAATCTTGTTATTGCCGTCAGCCCAGTAAGACGTGAACTCAAAACTGTTACTAGTACGCTTGCTCTTCTTGCGACCTTCACCGGATAGTTCCTTGATGTGCGAACTACGCGTAGTATTGGAATAATACTTGGTTTCGGTGCCGTTCGAGATTACGAATATCTGAACATAGTTATACAAACCAGAACCGGCCCAAAATGAATCGCGATCGTAACGCATAATCTGATTGAATGCCTCTTTTAAGGCCACTCCGCGGCGTTTAAGCTCGGTGTGGATCATAGGCAGACCATTTACTAGTATTGTGACGTCATAACGCACGTCGCGCACTCCAGATTCCTCGACATATTGGTTAATGACCTGGAGTGAGTTATTATGGATATTCTTTTTATCGATAATCTTGATATTCTTCGTAGAGCCATTATCTAGGCGGAAGCTACAAACATTATCCACTTGGACGCGATTGGTTTTATCCTCGATAGAATCGCCAGGACGAGCAATATATTCGTTAAAGAAACGAAACCACTCGCTTTGGCTAAATGTAAAATCATTTAGTTTCTCAATTTGAATTCTAAGGTTCCCAATAAGGTCAGCCTCGGAATCAATCTTGATATATTCGTAACCTTGCTCCTGAAGATTATGGATAAGTTCTTTCTCAAGCTCCGCCTCGCTTTGATATGAATCAGCTTTCCTTGGAGACGGAGTATATTCAGCTACCACTGTAGCCTCGCTACTTTCAACGACGATATTGAATCTGCTCATTGCGTAACCTCCGGTTTATACTTATTAGAATATCTTTCAAAAGCTTCTTTAAATACATCTCGGTTATGCTCTGAGAGCTCGGAACTTTCAAATTCAGAAAAATGGCTATACCTATTCATTAACGCTACGGCCTCATTTTTATTATCAAACTCCGGAATGCACTCATCCCATTGTTTGTAGCCAAAATATAATTGCGTTTTTTCTAATAAGATTCTAAACATATTAAAATGTTCTTTTTCTATAACATCCGACTCTATAGCTTTCTCTATCTTTTCTCTCAATAACATGTGGTAACCGAATGGGCGTTTTTCTCCATCCTTGAGTATATATTTAGAGTCTTTGGACTTTGTTAGAATATAGCGACGCAGTTTAATGTTTTTACTCTTACGTTCCAGCATATCGTTAATTTTATTAAAGAATAGCGCATGATGCGTCTCGATCAAGACTTCTATTTTTTGTTCACATTTTAAGTCGGATAGCTCATTTAGCAAATCAAAAATTGCCAAAGAGAGGCGAATAATAACCGTATCATCCACGGACGAAACGGGGTCATCGATGACAATATAATGGAGATTATCGAAGAAATCCGTACTCCTATCGTCGGGATTACTAATTTTCAATTCATTAATCGCCGCTTGTAAAAGCGAGTAAAAGATCGAAAGAATAAAGAGTGTTTCTTCGGCCTTTGAAACTTTTATGGGTTCAGAAAAACCATCTTCATCTTCCGAGTCATTAATTCTCGCCTTAAAGGTAACTTCAGAACTATCGCTACTAAAGAATGGAAAAATCGTCTCACTCCCATAGATCTTTTGAAAGTTATCAATAACTTCTCTTTGTAGCCCTTGCTCATTAATGCAGCCTACAATCCAAGAATTCTTATTGATAATCAAAATATTATTATCATTGTCCCACACGAAAAAATCTTGAAATAAAGCATTAAAACAAAGACTGTCGTCTTCGTCTCTTTCCGAAATCAAGCGAGAAATTCTTGTTTTTCCGGTTCCGTTAAAGGCATACAGAGCATTAACTAGAGTTTTGGCGCTACCTGGAATTGACCCATTACCGGCCAAGCTGGGAAACAATACTTTTACTACGTCTTCAAGGGTATTTAATTCTGAGTTGCAACTAGGCATTTGACACTAACTCCTTAAAAGACAATAGTTTATCGCGATAATAAGCATATTGCTTTTCGCGTGCCTCGATCTCAGCCGGAAGACCTTCGGAAATATCGTTAGCAAGTATATTAAAACGATCAAGCCTACTGACAACATCGTCTTGTATCGTTATTGGTGGAACTGGTATTTTGAGGCGGTACAAAATTGATTGAGAAAGAGAAGGTCTTGTTGGATTCTCTGCACCTATCTTCTCGAGATGGTAGCTCTGCATAAGATAATAAAAGAACTTTGGCCTAATCACCTCCCTATCCATGACCGTATAAAAGATCGTATCGACATTCCATATTTTACCGGTTGAATAAAACACATTAGAGATTGATCCTTTTCTAGGGAGCAACACTGTTTCTCCGTCATATGAATAATGATCAATATACTTCATAATTCCACCGCTCCCATAAACAGGAATATCGCCTTCGCCAAAATGCTTGTAGTCCTTCCCATTTTTGATGGTAACAACATCTTTCAAGAAGACCCATTCTACTCTCTCTCTCTGCTCATTTTTATTAAAGTTGAGAAGCAAATCGCGATAGTATTCGTATTGCTTTTTGCGGTTGCTAAGCTCCGCTGTAAGCTCCGCTGTAAGCTCCGCGAAATTGTCCAATATTTGGACAATTTCGTTTTGGACTTCTATTGGCGGTACTGGGATTTTGGTCTCAGCTACTGTCTTTCTATTCAATGCGGGTATACCAGCACCGTACTGACATTCCTGAAATGAATATTCTCTTGATTTAATAAAATGATACAAAAATCTATTCAAGACTAATTCATTTGGTTTAATAATATAGCAATGAGCTCCTGCCCAAAACTTTGTGGTAATCCAATTTACATAACCGGCCGATGCTCCTCCCTGAGAAATCGTAATAGTGTTCTCATCTTGATTAAACTGCTCGATAAAGCCAGATGGATTTATTCCGCCATTAATTACAGGATAACTACCAGACTTATTCATATTTTCTTTATTGAACTGTACCCCCTTGTCAATACTGCAAACTTGTTCTAGATTTAGATATTTAACCCCATTCGGGCATTTTTCTTTAATTAAATCGTTAAGTCTACTCATCATTTTTCTCCATTGATATAAGATGCGGTAGTTTATCTTTTGAATCTTTTATTGCTTTCTCGTTACGCTCAACTCTGCGTTCTAGCTTTTTAATGTCCTCGGAAGGGGGCAATTTTTCTGGCTGAATACCACGAGACCCCAACATATCTCTAACCGACGAGTTGTTTTTGACGTGCTCATTTGTAATGCTAAATTCGCCACGTAAGTCATTTTGCTCGACATTATAATTCGTCATTTCCGTCGCAAGATTTTTTGCTGCTATTGTAAGTGTTGGCAAAAAATCGGCAAGGGGCCGTGATGATTTAATACCCAAACGCTTCTTCATGTCTTTAGTAGTAAAACCACCAAACAATGCCGTATCGCCGCGCGATCTTATTCTGGCGAATCCACTATCATCGACACCGCGCTCATAAATGTTTTGCGAAAGCCTTTTCTCAGATTCTTTTAATTTATTTCGTGCTTCCAATCGAGCATTTAAATTGATTCGCTCTTCGATCAGTTCCGTTTTTCTTGTTTGAATTGCAAAATAGCTTTGCGCAAAAGCGACTTCAGGTTTTTTAGGATCACCATTTTGTGCAATAAGATAACAGGCGTATCTTGTTAAAATAAAATCTTCAATTTCGCGTTTTGCGCCACTACCGATTTCAACCATTTTCGTGACTTGACGAAAATGGTCGTTAATGTTTATGCTTTGCGTTTCGCAAGCATCAATAGCACGCTTAATTGCCACCAAAAAACTTTCCCAGCGTGCATAACCAAGGAACTCTTGTAAATCGCGGGCGAACCAGGATTCTATTTCTTCGCCATTTTCGCCTCTAATTTTTGCAATATGATTATCTAGCTTATCTTTGTATTTATTAACACTAATCCTATCCACACTTTATCTCCTACGCTTCGATTTCTGCGATTATCTTGTCAATCTCGGCACGAAGCTTATTCTCTTTTTCGACTATCTTTGAGATATCTTCGTTTAGTGCCTTAATATCGATCTTTTCACGAGTATCTTCCTGCTCGACATAAGTAGAAACTGAGAGGTTAAAATCTTGTGCTTCAATTTCTTCATACGTTGCCAGATGAGTAACATACTCAATTTCTTCGCGAGATACATATTCTTCTACAATTTTATCAATATCAGCATCGCGTAGTTTGTTATTGTTTATGACTTTTACGCAGTCCTTAGAAGCGTCGATAAATAGAACCTTATTGTCGGTCTTATTCTTCTTCATAACAAGAATGCATGTCACAATTGAAGTACCGAAGAACAAGTTATCAGGTAGCTGAATGACGCAGTCTATAAAATTATTGTCTACTAAATATTTACGAATTTTCTTCTCGGCACCGCCGCGATAGAACACGCCTGGGAAACAAACGATAGCAGCCGTACCATTAGAGGCAAGCCAAGAAAGTGAATGCATTACGAAAGCAAGATCAGCCTTACTGGATGGAGCGAGTACGCCGGCTGGCGAGAAACGTGGGTCATTAATTAAAACTGGATTTTCCGAACCTTCCCAGTGAATAGAATAAGGCGGATTAGAAACAATCGCCTCGAATGGCTCTTCATCCCAGTGCGCAGGATCCTTAAGTGTGTCACCAAGCGCGATATCGAACTTGTCTGGATCGATATCGTGCAAGAACATGTTGATGCGACAAAGGTTATAAGTTGTAATATTAATCTCTTGGCCAAAGAAACCATTACGGACGTTATCTTTGCCAAGAATCTTAGCAGATTTCAAAAGAAGCGAGCCGGAGCCACATGCTGGGTCGTAGACCTTATTAATCTCCTTCTTGCCGTGAGTCGCAATTTTCGTTAGGAGTTCCGAAACCTCTTGTGGAGTAAAGAATTCGCCACCAGATTTGCCGGCGTTCGACGCATACATGGCCATTAGGTACTCGTATGCATCGCCGAATGCGTCGATCGTATTATCTTGATAGTCGCCAAGCTTCATATCGCCAACACCATCCATGAGCTGAATGATATGTTCATTTCGTTTTGCAACTGTAGCGCCAAGTTTGTTGCTGTTTACATCAAAGTCATCAAAAAGGCCCTTCATGTCGTCTTCATTCTCAGTGCCTTTTGCGGAATCCTCAATAGCATTAAGGGTTTTCTCAAGGGTCTCATTTAAGTTCTCGTCATAAGGAGCCTTGGCGCGAACATTACAGAATAGCTGAGACGGCAGGATAAAGAAGCCTTTAGTCGTAATGAGCTCTGGGCGAGCTTGGCCAGCCTCTTCGTCGGAGAGCTTAGTATAGTCAAAATCTTTATTACCGGCATCCCATTCGCCTTTATTGATGTAGTTGGTTAGATTTTCGGAAATGTAGCGATAAAAAAGCATTCCAAGCACGTATTGCTTGAAATCCCAACCATCAACGGCGCCACGAAGATCATTCGCAATATTCCAGATCGCACGGTGCAGCTCGGCACGTTCAGACTCCTTTTTGTTATTCATGAATTGGCTCCTTGTTAAGATAAATATCTATCTTCTATTATATCACGAAGGGGCCGATTTTAAGGTGTTACGACGCCAGAGATATATCATAAAATGCATAGTTTTCCGCACATAAAAAATACTGCTTCTTGGCAGTATCTATCAACAATCCTAAACCCCTGCGAAGACCTTTTATAAAACTACAAGGTACGCACCCTTTTTAAAACATCATTAATTGCGGCAACCCTCGCAGGGTTGTCGCAATTTAGCTTGGTTCGAACTTAATTGCAACTAGTCCAAAACGCACATGCTTGCAACTTTGAACCGCCGACATAGGTTGTCCACGCAACCCAAAAGGCATACGCGTTCGTGTAATTTTAGAGGATATGTACGCAGAATTATCCAGGCTACACTTCACAGAATCGCATTACATAGATTTTGTAAAGAATATGCGCGCATAACATACACCGACGCGAAGATGGATAACATTCTAGCTCGTAAAGGAAGCGTACAAGCCGAAAAGAATAACAAACAGCGCCAAATAGACGCGCTTGTCGAGCAATACACTGAACTCGACAAGGATGCACCAAAACAAGCCAAGGATCGCATCAAACAGCAAATTGATGCAAGACAAATTGAGACGTCTAACCTGGACGATGAACTAACGGGAATCAACGAGAGAATCGTGGATCCAAGCAAATTAAGGCTAACTGCCGAAAATTTCTTGAACCCCCCTAAATTCCCTGGATTTACAGATGAGAGCGGCCAATATGCTTCAAATGTACCTTTTGGCCCGAAAAATATTCTTGGACCTCGAAATTGACCAACAAAAACGGTCCTTTACAGATGTAAAGAACCGTTTCAAACGTTGATTTCAGGCTTAAATTCAGGTCAAATTACCTGTGGTGAGTCAGGTGGGACTTGAACCCACGACACTCTGCTTAAGAGGCAGATGCTCTAACCAGCTGAGCTACTGACCCATATCGCCAAATCTCTATTTATTATAGCAAAGATTTAACTTTTTTGCAAGTACATAGCCGTGTTTTGAATGCTAACTAATTAGTGACAGTCGTAGTTTGCACTGGGACTGCGATTTTTCCGATTACAGTATCGCCATCGCTAGATCGCAATAGTACCGTTACATACTCTGGCGAAGAGGTGAAGCTTTGCGCGCCGTTTACCGTAATCTGAGCTGCATAATCTGCCTCACTGTTTGCTGGAATAGTAATATTCTCGAGTAGCTCGCCAGTATTTGACGTCAGCACAAATTCTTCATCGTTTTCGAGAATAATACTAAAATCTTTGGAGTAGTTATATAGGTTTGCAACGTGAATGCTGAAGTTCGCAGCGCCCAAGACGCCAGAATCTTCTTCTGCTAAGCTCATAGCCTCAGCCATCAGCGTACCATTGTTGCTGGTCGAGAATTCTAACATCATATCGCCATCAAAAGCATAAGCAGCGTTCTTCGGTGGCGTAAAGACTACGTGAACAGTAAAGGTAATGGTCTCACCCTTGGCAATTTTGTCGCCGTTTTTGATGCCGACCAAATTATATTTGATAGTAACCTTGTTGTCCGGTTTGCCCTGCTTATTAATGCCCTGTGGCGTCCAGTCGGCAGAAAAATACTGGTCATACAAAGTCTGGTTTACAACAGTGACACTAAAATCAATTTGATAATCACTAACCTTCGGATTGCTATGAAGGCTCATGCCAAAATCAATGCTATTGTCGGTAAAAGTTAGACTGCTAGCAACATTTTTGGCGCTAGATTGAGCTACATTTGAAATATAGATCTTGGACTGGCCTTGAACTACAACATTTCCGGTAACGCTCAGAACTTGACTATAATAGGCAAAGCCAACCGTCATGAAAGCTAACACAATAATAAGTAGCGCGCTACAAACTGAGACGATTTTGAGAGTGAGGCTTTTAGCTCTCTTTTTTGTTCTCACTTTTCTTAAAATCCTTCTTACTGATCGAATAGCGCCAGGCCTTACTGTCGTCCATGATTACAAAGTAGCTCGTATCGCGGACTTTGTAGTGGTTGATAGGTAAATGAATGGAATTATAGACATCAAGCAAGTCATCAAAAACGTCAACATCAGACACGGCAACACCACGAAAAGTTGGAGCCTTTTTGATAGCAACGATAATCCCATCATAGGCAGAGAGAAGCTTGCGAACATTTTCCTCGTATGGGAATTTATGGTTGAGATAATTGTTGGCGTAAATGTAGGCAAGCAAAATCACGATTGAGGCCAAAATGAGCAAAATCGACACAATTGCAGTCAAGACGTGCGAGAAAGTCATGTGATCTGGGACTTCGCGCATGGTTGCAGAGCTACCGTTTTTGACGGCAGTCTTAGCCTCGACGGAAGAATAGCTAGCAATCGGAATGGTGAAATCTAGGCGAGAGTCGAAATCTTTTGCATTGGCGAAGCTCTCAGGTTTTAGATCGCCTGAAATTACTAAGGCGACGTTGAGCGAGCCCTGCATAGAAACACCACGCGCATCAGCCTCGAGTGTGTGAATTTGAGTGACGTAGCTATCGTAAGCAACTCTGGTCATAGCCGAGATGTTCGCACTAGTGCCGTCGACGCGGAGTGTATGATCATCAGTAATTCTAACTGGGTCGCTAGACCAAATTTCGGACCTTACGCTACCCTCGACTTTGTCGGCGCTAGAAATTGCGACAAGATAGTAAGTAAGGTAACCAGTCACAGGATGATCAAAGTTAACCGTATAGTTGTAATCTAGATCGATTGTATCAATAAGGTTGGTTGGATAGCTGCGATTCGGAGCGCCAATAATATAGTCCTCGGTATAACTATTATTTTCGAGAAGGTTCACCTTGTAGCTAATCGCCGAAGCCGATTCATCATAAACTAGAACATGCTCATCTTTGTCGCAAAATGCGTATACTGTACCAATAGTTCCAATTAGAAATACGATAGCAACAGTAGTTAAGCCAAATCGCGTAAAATTTATAGCATGATTTTCGATAAACTCTTTTATGTTTTGCATTTATTATCCTCTATTAAATATCTCGTTTAACCATACGGTTGGATATCCAATATATTTTCCAACCATAATTACACGTCCAATAACTTGCCGGTCACTAACTTCAGTTGCATCAGGGTCGGCGTTTGCGTCTCCGCGAGTCGTAAAGTAATATCCGCCGTCACGCTGAATAACATCCACAGCACGGTGAGTTACAATGCGATTATCCTTTCTGAATACTAGTATATCACCAACTTGAATGTCGCTTGCGTCTATCTTCTCTATCAGCACTGCATCGCCGCGATAATAAGTCGGATTCATTGAATTTGAGGCGACAGCGATAAGTTGATGTTTAAAAATGCCAGAAGTCAGCGCGGCGAGAACCGCGATAACGGCCAAGGTCGGGATTATAATAAATTTGTAACTTATTTTGAGACTTTGACGATCTTTTTCGTCGTTCTTGCTATACTTGACAACACTAAGAAAGATTACGAAAGGCAGAACAATATTCGCGACCGAATATAGATAGTCACCTAAATTCGGGACAATAGGTAACAGGTACGGATATAGGAGCATCGTTAGTCGATAAATTAAATCTGGCAAGAGTCCGATGCGATAAACTATAAAACTCGAGAGCGACTCGCGAGCTATGATAGGCAAAAGGGTCGTACAAGTGAATATAAATAGCTGTTCGGAGTTTTGCGGGATAGACGCGGAAAGCTCGGTCAATAAATATGTCGCAATTGTGAGTGTTGTGAGAACTACAGCAGACGGCTTGGAATGGTGGACAGGCGCAACCAAGACGAAGCGCATGAGCTCAACACAAATTGTAGAAATAAGTGTCGGCAAGAGGTTGGCAAAGAATTTATATGGCGTATTAATCGCATAGCCGCGCATAAAGCCCAGAAAAAGCCCAAGAAAATAAATAATTAGGCCATAACAAATAATTTCAATAATAATGCTGCGCGCCAACATGCCGCGCGCAAAATGAGCGTCTTTGCGCTTACCGAGCAGATGTACGGAGGCGGCAAACAGAATGACCGCCATAAGGGCGAGTAGATACGAACGCAAAACTGCGTTAAGATGCCAGCCGAGACCAAAAACCGCCAACAAGCCAACCAAAAAGCTAAGGCAAAGCGCATAAATAGCTTTCTGATTACTCTTGGCGGTTTTTAGCATCCTTTCTCCTAGGCCTGATCGTAAACGAGCTCAAGACTCAAATCGATGTCGACATTTTCGGTTGGAAGATTGGCAGAGTCTGCTGGCGCAATGTATTCCACCTTGACAACAACGTCAGAGTTGGTGCCAACATTTAGCGCTTCACTGAGGCTTGTGTTCGAGACAGTATATTCCGTACCGCCGTAATTTACAGTGTAGGCTAGGTATTTGCTCTGCTCTACTGACAATGTAGACATATTGAGCTGGCTCAAAACAGCGTTAAAAGTACCGTCGTTCACGACTTTGATCGTAAACGAGCAGAAGTCGCCTGGCTTGCTCAAAGTTGAGCTAAATTGAACATTCGTACCGGTGATAGTACTGGTTGCAACAGCTTGAGAACCAGCTGCCATTTGGTAGCTATCTTCGTCAAAATGAATGCTCCACTTATTCTTCTCGACTGTAACAGTACCATTAATGTCGAGCTGCTGCGTGTAGGCCGCAAAGCCGATAGACATCGAAAGCACCACAAAAGCTAAAACAAAGACTGCAATAAATTGTTTTTTCTTTTGTTTCTTCATACTTTCCTTTTTTGTTTTTATAATTTACGCTGGTATTTTAGCATAAGCGTAGCGAGAATGCAAATAACTTGGAATGAATTATAATAGAAAATATGAATATTTTTGCGGTGCTAGGCTGGATAATATTTGGGGTGTTTTTTATTTTTGCCCTGTTTGCGTTTACGGGCGCGCCATATGTGCCGACACTAGGCAAAGAAATCGAAATTGCGTTTAAGAGGCTATATAAATTGGGGTCGCGCGATTTATTGGTCGACCTCGGATCGGGCGACGGCGCAGTCTTGCTGGCAGGAGCAAAATATGGCGCCAAGGTGTCTGGCGTAGAGCTCAATCCGATTTTAGTCCTGATTTCGAGATTTAGGCTGCGTAAGTATAAAGATGCAAAGGTAAAGCTTGGAAATATCTTTAGCTGTCAGTTCCCCGCCGAGACGACGGTAGTTTATTTATTTGGCGAGGATAGAGATATTATGAAGTTTGCCAAAAAAATTAGAGACGAAAGTGCGAGATTAAAAAAGCCGCTGTTTGTGATTTCGCAGGGCTTTGAGGTTCCAGGGCTAGTCGCACAAAAAACCGAGAGAGCGTTCTTCTTGTATAAGATTGACGCTAATTCTCGGTTTGAGTGAGTGGCTTATACTCAATTACGCCAGACGGGGCGCGAGCATATTCCTCATCAGTGACAGCGCGGAAACGGTTACCGGTATATCCCGCCATAAAACCTTTGAAAGCTTGGTAACTTTTCTCATTTTCTAGGTCCCAGATGCGCTCGTAGTTATTTTGCGAGTCGATATATTTTTGACGAATTAAATCATAGTTGCTGCTACGATTTTTCCAAAGTTTGGCGATATTATTAGCGCTTTCTTTTAACATATCGTTAGGACTTGCAGCATTTTCATCCCAGGTTTCCGTTTCGATGACCGATTGATTAAACTCGTCAGTAAACTTTAGCGACTTGAGTGACTTGATTAAACTAGGTTGATAAGCGACCAGCTGATCTTCTGGTGTCGTAATAAAGGCCGCACCATAGATAATGTAGTAGCCGGCAATATCAGAAGAATTGTAATTTATGACAGTGCCAGTAAATATACCCTCACCACGCTTGTCGTCCGAGTTTGAAATATCTTCGGTTGTAAAAGTTGCGCGCAAAGTTGTATCGTCTTTAGCTTGAGTGCCAAAGCTAGTATTATTTTTTGAGATGTCGGTTTTGGTGAAGTCTGTGAGCTTTGGAAAATGAAAATCCGCAAATTCTACTTTGTAAGATTGAATATTATCGGTGTAGGCGTTAAAGCTAGTATAGAAGCTTTCAATATCGCCGAGGCGAATGACGGGAGCATATGCGTAAACGCCGTATTTATCCGAGTCGACATTAGCGTAACGCTGGTAAACATTGCGTTCATCATAGTTGCGCATGAGCGGCTTCGATTGAAGCTGATAATAAATGCCGAAGCGTTTGTCGTCTGGATTATAGGCGTAGATGGCAGTAGTCTCAGTTTGCCCCGTAGTTTCGACTTTCCAGCCTTCAGGAATTTTCATTGAGAAGTTTTCGTCTGCATAGTCAACGAGATTGACTGAGTTATCTATCTCGGTAATCTTAATCTCCTCGTCTGAAAAGTAAACGATTTGCGCTTCATTATACTTACGATAGACATAAGTGCCAATAAAAATCAAAAGTAGCACCATTAGAATGGCGATTCTCTTCAGGGAGGCTTGCTGATGCGGAGCTAAATTATGATATTTAGTACGAAGTTTTGCAAAAAGTGTGCTTTTAGAATCTTTTTGTTTCTTCGTGGAAGCACGAGAAGCCGAGTTGGTCTTTTGACTTTTTGGCATTTTATTATATTAACATTTTTTCGCGTTTTCGTCAAGTTGACGATAGCTTTT
The DNA here is from genome assembly GCA_051891815.1 of Candidatus Nanosyncoccaceae bacterium. Lineage (GTDB taxonomy): Bacteria > Patescibacteriota > Saccharimonadia > Saccharimonadales > Saccharimonadaceae > UBA2834. The sequence continues at coordinate 515,824 of JBJFFO010000003.1, read as the reverse complement.
TGATGTAAAATTATTCTTTATATTTTAAACGACGGATCTTATAGTCGGAAGCAGTCAAAGTGTAGCGCCAAGCATTACGCTCGCTCAAGATAACAAAGTGACTGGCGGTTTTGGTTTGATAAAAGTTAATTGGTTGATGCACGGTATTGTATGCGTCTAAAAGTTCATCGAAATTTGTAACTTCATGGATTTTATAGCTTCTAAGCTCGAGTGGCGAGCGCAAATCAACCAAAATATTATCATAAGCAGAGCGAATTTTTTGAACACTATATTCATAATAATGCTTAGTGTTATATTCGTGGTACGACTGATAAGCGAGAAGTGCCAGGATTAGTGATGCGACGAACGATGCAATACTAAACAAGCGTGCAAAAAGCCTAAAACTGTTATCGACACTAACGACAGTGCGATAGTTTTTATTAACATTATCGCCAGATTCTACTGTGGCTGCAATTTGAATGTCGTGTTTCGTAAGCGGAAGTTCGAGACGAAGCGCAGAGTCGAAATCGACATACTTTGCGAGATCATGAGTCATGATTTTGCCATCAATGCGAAGCTCAACAGCTAGTGTACCGTCGGCCGTACTAGATAGTTTACGAAAATCATCCATGATTTGAACATAATTGTCGTAGTCGATATTAATATCTTCGCTAATATCTAGCTTTGACGAATTCTCGATGGATTTAGTTTTAACCTCGGTTAGCGGATATTCGCGAGCGCCAAATTCATAACTGCCACTATCGGAATTTTCAGTCGCAGTAACCGTAGCGACTAGCTGATAAGATAAATCACCAGAAACCGGCGACGAAAAATCTGCCACATAATTATAGTTTGCGGTAATATATTCGATTAAATACGCCACGTAGACATCACGACGCGCACAATTACCGATGAGCGGGCTACTATTTTCGAAGCTACAGACTTCGTAATCGATTTCACTCTTTGAGTCATCGTAACTTAAGCTGACGGTTTTGTCTGTATGAAAACCATAAAAACAGGTGAGTATGCCAACGATTACTAACGTAACAGACGCAAAGATCAGGCCGGGATGGCGCGCATCTTTTTGATGTAGCTTTCGTGTCATACTCTCCTCCGTTTGATTCTGCTAGATTTTAGCCCTGTTCGTAGCCAAGAGCGACTGAGAGGCTAACCTCGGTATCAGCAGCAGGAAGATCCTCGACAGCAATATCACTGCGATATTCGACGCGAACAATTACATTCTTGGTGTTGTTGCCGGTATTGTAATTAAGCGCATCCATAAGATTGGTAGCAGAAGAAGTGTATTCTGTACCATCATAGGAAACCGAGAAATTGAGCAGCTTAGCCTCAGCTTCAGTGAGCTGAGTCATCGTGATACTGTTCAGAACGGCATCAAAAGTACCGTCATTGATAACGTCAACCGAAAAGGCGTAGTAGTCGCCAGGTTTATTGAGTTTTACTTTGAAATTGGCAGTAGTAGTAGCGGCATCAAGGGTGAGATTTTCACCAGCGACGGAGCCGGCGACCTCTTGAAGGCTATTTTCTTTAAAGTGGACGCTCCACTTATTAGTGCCAACCGTTGCAGTACCGTTGATATTAAGCGTCTGAGCATAGGCGGCAAAGCCCACAGACATAAACAATACTGCAAAAGCCAAGACGCCAATGAGAGCAACTTGGATATTCTTTTGTTTTTGCATAGTGTTCCTTTTTATTTTATAGACCTTTGGCGTAATCTTAACATAAGAAGTATAATTTTGCAAGAAAAAAGCGCAAATGGCGCTAGATTGTTCTGGTACACCCAGTAGGGTTCGAACCTACGACCTTCTGTTCCGAAGACAGACGCTCTAATCCGCTGAGCTATGGGTGCATAGGTATATTATAGCACTCCTTGAAGATAAGATAGGCGTAATGCTGTATAATATTCATATGAATATACGCGAAAATGTCCCAATTTCTACTTTAACAACCATGCGACTCGGTGGCGCAGCCCGCTATGTAATTGAGGTTGAGAAAGTCGACGATTTACGTGAGGCTTATGCTTTTGCAAAAGAAAAGAATCTACCAGTCTATGTTTTGGGCTCTGGTAGTAATATTATTGGACGTGATGGCGGATATAATGGCGTGATTTTGATTTGTAAACTACACGGCATGGGCGCAGTTGGCGATACAGAGGCTGAGACGGTGCGACTTTATAGCTATAGCGGCGAACTACTGGATGATTTTGTAACTTTTGGCACCAAGATGGGGCTGACCGGTATGGAAGCTCTCAGTGCGATTCCGGGCACAGTCGGAGCAGCGCCAGTGCAAAACGTGGGTGCATACGGACAAGATATTGCGCAGACTTTGATCGAGGTTGAAGCTTTCGACACTAAGACTGGCGAGCTTGTTACTCTGCCAAAAGAAAAACTTAATCTAAGTTATAGGCATAGTATTTTTAACCATGGCGAACTTATTGGACGATATTTTATCGTAAAGATTGTCGTGGAACTGCATCGCGGACATCTGACACCGCCGTTTTATAATTCTCTACAAGCTTACATCGACGAACATAGCATCATTGACTTTTCGCCAGATTCGATTCGCCAGTGTGTGCGCGCAGTACGCGAGTCGAAGCTGCCGGACCCAGAGTCGATCGCAAGTAGCGGATCTTTCTTTAAGAACGTTTATCTTTCGCCGGAAGAAGCGGCAGGCGCCGAAGCGGCAGGGATTCCAGTTTGGGATGGTGGCAAAGTGCCAAGTGGCTGGCTGATTGAACATGCCGGACTAAAAGGTCAAGAATTTCATGGCATGCGCGTATCTGACAAGGCGGCGCTAGTACTGATCAACGAAAGCGCCAAAAGCTATACGGATCTCGCTGCGGCACGTGCAGAGATTATCAAAATTGTGAAAGACAAATTTGGCTTTACACTCGAGCAAGAACCGATGGAACTGGGAGACGAATAATGAAAAGCTTAAACGGACGTGAGTTGGTTGGATATATTAAGGAACGCCAAGCTAAGCAGGTGCGATCCTTGCGTGGACGTAAGATTCTTCCAAAATTAGCGATCTTCTACGACAATGACAGTCCAGTGATTGCAAAATATATGTCGCTAAAGCAAAAATACGGCGACGATATCGGAATTGCGGTCGAAGTTCAAAAGATTAATTCTGAAAATGCCGAGCAGCTGCTAAAAACTGCTGCTGGAGATACCGCAACGACTGGCATTATTGTACAACTGCCACTAGCCGAAGTCTCAATGGACGTGCTTGACTTAATTCCGATCGAGAAAGACGTGGATGGTCTGCGCGGCATGAGCGACACGGCAACTGCAATGGCGATTCATTGGCTTTTGACTGGATATGATATCGATATTAAGTCAAAGAAGATTGCAATTGTTGGACATGGCAAACTAGTTGGCGCCCCGCTTGAGAAAATGTGGCGCGAATCCGGTTATAATGTAACTGTTTTTGATAAAGGCGATGACATCTCAAAGCTTAACGAATACAATTTGATCGTAACAGCAACTGGCGTGCCGGGTCTGATCAAGAGCGAGATGGTGCAACCAGGTGCGGTAGTTGTAGATGCTGGCACCGCGAGCGAAGGCGGCGTAATCAAGGGCGACCTCGACGAGGCGGCGCGTGAGCGCGACGACTTTATCGTAACACCAAAGATTGGTGGCGTAGGTCCATTAACAGTTGCAATGTTATTTGAGAAAGTCATCCAAGCAGCGTCAAAATAAAACAGCATTCTTGGCGCAAAAATTACGCCAACAAAAATACTCCAGATTGCTCTGGAGTATTTTTTAGTTTTCCCGTCTGACTATGCTTCTCGGGAAGAAGTCTATACTAGGCGGTCAAACTTATTTCTTGCGGCTTGCAATGTAGTATGCAGTTGCGGTGGTAAGACCAGCGATCGCAATCATTGCAGAGAGAACATTCTCAGCACCAGTCTTTGGAAGTTCTGGTGGAGTTACTGGTTCTTCTGGTTTGTCTTCACAGACTTTGCCATCAAGTGTTACATCAGCGGTGTCAGTCTTAGTAGTCTTATCATCGTTGTTGTATTTACCACTCGCGGTGTTGGTGAGAGTAGACCCTTCACAGTTGTCGGCGAAGTCGCTGCTGATAGTAGCGTAGAAGTAAATCGTAGCTTCAGTACCCTTGGCGTAGTTACCAATGTTGAGGCCCTTGTCCGAGATAATATCATCGTTCATGGTCTTGCCGTTGGTGTTGGCTGCGTTGTAGAGAACAGTAGAGCCCTTAACATAGCTGACACCTTTTGGAAGCACATCACGGATTACGACATTCTTAAGTTCGACGTCACCAGTGTTCTTGAATTGAATACGGTAACGGACTTGGTTGCCAGCAGTACCCTTGACGGATTCTGCCCAGCTATCGCCACCCTTGTTCTGAACCATCTTATTGATGGTGAAGTTTGGATGCTCTTCTGGTTCTTCACAGACTTTACCATCGACGAGGACATCGGCAGTATCTTCTTTAGCAGTACCCTGACCACCACTTGCCTGAGCGACGTTGCGGAGGAGAGAGTTGCTACATTTTTCGCTTACTGCTTTATCGACAGTAGCATTGAAGTAAATCCAAGCGTTAGCACCGGCATTGTAGTCACCGATGTTCATACCGTTGTCGGTAATGATATTGTCGCTAAGAGTTACACCCTTTGGATGTGCGGTGTTGAAGATAGTAGTAGTACCTTTAACATAGGTAAGACCTTTTGGAAGGATGTCACGAATGGTGACGTTTTTCAAAGTGGTGTTACCAGTGTTCTTGAAACCGATACGGTAACGAACGGTTTCGCCAGCCTTGGCTTTAACTTGCTCGCTCCAAGTGTCGGTACCGAGGATTTTAACTTCCTTGGTAATCTCGAGAGCTGGTTTAGCAGCAAATTGAGCTTTGACGTGGAAAGTTACATAACCAGAGTATTCGGAACAACCTGGGATTTTACCATCCATCTTGTCATAACCAAGCAACATACCTTTGTTAGTAAAGAGGTCATTGTTGGCAGTGTCGAGGTTGAAGGTGCGAAGCTTACCGTCTTTGGTGTTGTAATACTTCGCAGAACCCTTGACATAGGCGAGGTTAAACTTTTCACCATTTTTGGATTTGAAAGTGGTTTGATCCCAAACAGTGGTTGGTTTTGCGTTGGAAGATGAAATCTTACCATTTACAGTGATAGAGGTGCTAGTGTCGGTTGGAAGCACGACATAAGCGCGGACGTTCTCAGCAACGAGGTTAAGGTTGCTAGCAGCGTTGTTGTGTACATACATACGAACAACGTACTCTTTGCCATTCTCTACCTCAGTGGAGTCAGTCCAGTGATTCTTGCTTGCATCGCCGGTATATTCGGAAGCGGAGACGAAGTAACGCTCATCACCAACTTCTTTATTATTATCGACGATAGAGTTGAAAGTAATGTGGTCGGCTGGTTTAGCCATCGTATAAGTAGTACGAGATGGTCCCCAAGCGAAGGCCACGAGAGCGCTTGTAGCGGCAATGACAGCAACGGCGCCAAAACCGAGACAAGCTTTAGTTGTTTTCTTCATAATATAAATTCCTTTCTAAAATATTAGATCGAAAAGTTTAACTCTGTGAAAAGCCGCTTGTTAATGTGGCGCTTCTTGCAGGAACCTCCCAGTTCTTGTAATTAGCTGTATGTATTATAGCAAACTTTTTGCATTTTGTCAATAGTATTATATGAGATTTTACTTATGTTTATAAATATTATATAGCTTATGCTTATTTTAGGATTTTTGCGATCCCGTTTGTGCTATTTATATCTATAAAATCAAACCATTGCTACATAAAACTTGGAATAAGAGGGGTCTTTAGTCGACCCCTCTTATAAGGTACATGGGATGATTGTGGGGATTTATTCCGGCGCGTCGAGAGAGCCACTATTGTCGTCGCCTTTTACGGCTTCTTCAACAGTGTCGGAGCTATGAGAGGATTGCGCCTCGTCGATAGTCTTATTCTCTGTCCCGGTAATGACGGTATAATCCTTACTGCCAACATTCTCGGTTCCGCCGTTGTTGTTACGGTCTTCGAAACTTTGATTGTTGGAAGGCTTAGAACCGCCGTTGTCGCTGTTGCCTTTATCCTCGGTAGGGGCCTTCGGAGGCGTGTAAGTGTCCGGAGACTTAGGCTCAGAAGTCTGAGTTTTATCAGTCTTGTCCGGATCATTTGCGCCACCACCAAAGTCAGGGTTGTTAGGTACCTGTCCCTGCGGACCAGCATTCGGATCCTTCGGTTCCAACTCGATATCCGGAGTTCCCGGAGGAGTTGTATCGTCCTCAGGAGGAGTGTCGGTAGGAGGAGCCCAATACCCAACATCTACAGGTTGATAGTCACATTCAAGACGAAGCTTGATGATGCCTGCCTTGCCGAAGTCAAAGACTAAAGCATGGCCACCGGTATGCGTACTGTTTCTGACTACGATATCGGGGATACCTTTACCGCGTCCGTCGTGGTACTGATACATACTAGAGGTATAATCGTCGAGTTTGACAATACTTACTGTAGCGTTGTCTCTGAGTACCTCAAGGAACTTGTCCACGGAAGCCTGCCAATACTCGGAGTCTTTGATAAATTCATCTGCAGTGAAGTTTGGCTGTTGGCCGATTGGCTGTCGCCAAGTCTCTTCATGCAGAATCTTGTCGCTCGGTTTGATTGTGTTCACGTAATGCGTAATTTCGGCCGCAGCCAAGCAAGGGTCGGTTTTAAGCGCCCTAGCAAAGTCGCGATCTTCGTTAGCATTGTAAACGTAATCAAGAACGTTACTATACTCACTGGCAGAGATATGCTCTGCGGCTGCCTCGTACACGTTCCAACCGAAGTTGTTTTTACCAACCCCGGCCTTGGCTTGTTCACTTGCAACTTTATAAGCTGCCTCGTCGTTAGCTTTGACTAACTCCAAGGTATGCTCGTCGCCATTGATGGCATTGTTGCGCATGATGATGGTGTCGCTGTTTGCAACCATTCTAGCAGTACTGCCATTGATCGCAACAGCGCCGATAAAAAACGCCGCTATGAGTAGGAGGACAGTGCCTCCCAAAAATGCTTTCTTACGCACATCAATCACCTTCCTTCCTTGTGCGTATCACTTAGCGATCGAAAAGATCGCAAATTGCGCTAGCTGCCCAGCCGGCGAGAATGCCGATGGCGCCCGAAAGGACGCAATTGAGCAACTTGGCATATGTGGTAGCCTCGGCAAGGTTAGCCACCTGCACGCGGTTACCTGCGGAATCGAGCGTCCAGCAGAGATAGTTGGATACGCTCGGCCAACAGATGATACCTGCGCCAACGGCAGCAAGGATGCCTACGGCAACCGCAACGATGATAGCCCAGGTAGCCATACGGTGCTGCCCACACTCGCGAATGATATCGGCGGTGCGGCGGTCGATGTGGCTGCGAGTAGTACTGTGTTCGTCGTGAATGCTGGCGCGCGTCGCTTCGTGCTCGGCGGTCGTGTGACCCTTGAGCTTCTTGGCGGCGTGGCCGATGGACTTTGCGACAGTTTCGCGCGTCGCGTCGTGTTCCTTGCGGTTGTCATCGCGGAGATTGGTACTCGCGCGACCGACTCCCGTAAGCTGAACCTTGTTCGCTTCGTCGAGCATTTCCTGTAATTCCTCAGGGGTCATAGTTCCAATGTTTTTCGCTTTAATCATGATAAAATCCTCCTTTTGGGGGTCTACCCCAGTGGCTCTTGGCCGATGGTGCACCTTTCTTGAAGGCGCTGCGTTTAGATTGACTGAAAAAACTGAAAAATCTATATAAACACCCCGATAACGGAGGAGTGAATAGCCCGGATCGTGCACGATCATTTACCCCACATCCCAATGGGTGCTACACTAACTTACGTTTCGTGCAGCAATGGGTTGATTTAGTGCACTAATGTTAATTTGCCGCATCCTATAGAGCTTATCTATATTTTGCTGGGTCTATTATAGCAAACTTTTTACATTTTGTCAATAGTATTATATAAATAAAACCATTACCGGATAAAACCTGGAATAGAGGCGGGGATCGTGTCCCCACCTCTATAAGGTGCGAGCTCATAGCTCTGGCTTTCCCTTCCGGGAGTTTACGAGTTACAAATTGCGAAATAACCCTGGAGTTACGGATTACTCTGGAGCATCCATGGAGCCTTCGTTTGTGTCGCCCTTGACAGGTTCCTCAACGGTGTCATCGTTTTGGTTGTCGTAAGCTTCGTCAATTGAAGTGTCTCCATTTTGGCCGCCAACTACAACGTCATAGTCATTACCGTCAACCTGCTCAGTGCCGCCATCGTTGTGATCCTCGATAGTCGGAGTCTTGTCGGGCTGAGTCGGCTTGGTCGGTGCAGACGGTTCATTGTTGTCGGGCTCATACTCAGTTGCCGGTGGAGCGGGCGGAGTATAAGTGCTCGGCGAAGTAGGCTCAGGAGTCAAATCCGTATCCGTCTTGTCCGGATCATTGGCGCCACCGCCATAGTCTGGATTGTCCGGTACCTGTCCCTGCGGACCAGCATTTGGATCCTTCGGCTCCGGAGTTGGGTCAGGAGTCGGTGTAGGTGTTGGGGTCGGGTCAGGATCCGGAGTTGGATTCGGGTTCGGCGTCGGGTCCGGGTTCGGTGTTGGGTCGGGAGATGGCGTCGGATTATCGTTAATCGGTGGAATGTCTGGCGTTGGCCAGTAAGACGTATCAATAGGCTGATAGCCACATTCTAGACGATACTTCACGATACCGGGCTTACCAAGGTCGAATTGTACGAAGGTACCGCCAGAGTTGTTGGTATTTCGCACAATAACGCTAGGACGATTGCCGTCAATCTGGTCGGGATACATATACATGCTGGATGTATACGAGTCAATCTTCTTGAGAGAGATTTCGCCCAAGCACAGACGCTCGGTAATCAGTTTAATCGCTCGGTTCCAATACTCGCCGTCACGCAAAAAGTGCTTGTGTGCGGCGTCGGACCGCCGGCCGATAAGTTCGTTTTGCTCGTCGATCAGGATAGGCTCGTCGAAGGCGAGAGTCTCATCCATATCTAGGGCGATTGCCGCACAGAGTGCGGGGTCGTGTTGGATGGAATTAAAGAAGTCGCCAGTGCCATCGTTCTTGGCGATGAAGCTTAGGGCGTCTTCTGCTTTGCCATCCTTCACAGCGGTTTCAGCCCATTCTTTGCGGTTGGGGCCGAAATTGAAGTTGTTGTTGCCAATATCGTCCTCATTCACCATGTCGTTATAGTAAATGATTTCTCTACCGCCATTTGCGGCGGCGGCTTGTGCGGTGGTAATAAGGCGCGAACCCACACCGGACATGCCCAAGAGAAATACGGCAATAAAGGCCAAAACGGTCGTTGCTGCTGCAAATTTTCGTGTCTTTTTCATGATAGACACCTCCTCTAAGATTTTTTGGAGACTCTCCTTCTTCGTAGCTTCGTGAGCGCGGAAGTGAAAGTCTACTGCATAACGGGGGTCTAATGGACCAGCCTCAGTTTTATGCAGTAATGGTTCGATTTTGCTTGTTAAGGCTCCGCATTCTGCTCCGCTAACAGGAGTGGTAATACATATATTAATTATAGCAAATTTTTCGTGTTTTGTCAATAGCGTAAGGGGTTTGATAGGGGTGGAGTTGGCATGCTTATGCTTCTTAATGCTATAATTAGATATCATGGCACTAAATGGTAAGATTATTCAGCGCATAACAGGGGTCAAAAGTAGCGACGTAATGCACTCGTCGGGCTATGCAAATGCTCAAAATGCGGGCAGTTTTGGCGTAGCTGCAGGCGAGACTTTTGAGCAGAGGCAAGAAATCGAGAAAAACCGCAAAATTGTGCAAGGATATAATCGCGCGAAGGCGGCTCAGCGAACAAATATGATGCCGAAAGCGCGTACTTACCAACAGGAATTAGAGGAAAAACGCCAGCGTAAGCTTGGCGATCAGACCGACAGTGCAGAACAGGGGCGCCAAGAGTTTAACACGAGTTTGGAGCGCGGCGGTTTAAGGTCTTTTGAAGAGAAGCGCATAGGTGGATACGCTGATAGGCAAGCTACTTTTGCGGCACAAAAAGAAGCTCGCACGGCGACTGGCCAGGCGCGTTCATCCGAATCAAGACAAGCGATAGCAGCGCGCTTTAATGGCACTGCAAGACCAGCGCCAAAGACTGGCGGGTTTGGCCCAAATTTTGGGCGTCATTAGAGACCACTGGTACATATTCCTGAAGTTTATTTTTCTCGGCGGCATAGTCGAGAATGGCTTGATGCTGGCAAATATCCGCCTCGAGTACGAGAAAACCGCCCTTTTTGAGGTGCTTTGGAGCTTTATCGATGAGATTTTTTATGAGGCCGAGACCGTAATTTGAGGCATAAAGGGCAAGTTTTGGTTCGTATTTGAGAGTGTTTTTGTCGATCCAGGGCCAAGCTTTGTCGACGTAAGGGAGATTTGCGACGATAATGTCAAAAGTTTGATTTTTGAAGGCTTTGGATTTTAGGAGGTTGGATTTGACCCAACTTATGCTTTTAATTTGGAGTTTTTCGGCGTTATACTCGGCGCAGGCGAGCGCCTTGGCGGAAATGTCGGAAGCTACGATCCGAATATTTGCCTCTGGCTCGGCGTGGTTTTTGGCGCTTTGAGCGTTTTTAGTGCTTTGCGAAAGTTTACTGGCGAGACTTAGTGCAATGCAACCACTGCCGGTGCCAAGATCAAGGATTTTAATAGGTTCGCCTGATTGGACGGTTTGGACGGCTTTAGCAGTTCCGGTGGTTTTGGCGGGCTTAGCGGCATTGGTGCTAAGTTTTTGATAGAGCTCGCTTGCGATGTCGACGAGAGCTTCGGTCTCTGGGCGTGGAATTAGAACATCTCGCGTGAGATAAAACTTGTGGCCATAGAATTCTTTGTAGCCCAAGATATAGGCAAGTGGTTCGTGTTTTTGACGACGCAAAAGCATGTCGTCGACGACTTTTTGTTGCTCTGCGGTCAATTCTTCGTCGGCGTGAGCATGCAAAAAAGTGCGATCTTTGTCGAAAATACTGGCAAGAATAAGTTCTGCGTCGAGGCGATCGATGGAAGAGCTGGCTTTTTTAAGCCATGAGTTCACGTTCATGGAGAATGAGGGCCTCGATAATGTCTTGGATGTCACCATTCATGGCAGCTTGAATATTGCTACGAGAATAGTGAATGCGATGGTCAGTGATGCGGTCTTGCGGGTAATTGTAAGTACGGATTTTCTCGGAACGATCGCCGGTACCGATGAGGGTTTTGCGAGCGTCAGAAGCTTTGGCGCGATCATCGGCGATTTTGCGATCGAGAAGACGAGAGCGAAGCACGGTCATGGCGCGCTCACGGTTTTGTTGCTGAGAACGTTCATCCTGCATAGTAACAACAATACCGGTCGGGAGATGCGTGATGCGGACAGCGGAGTCGGTTGTGTTGACACCCTGTCCACCGTGGCCACCAGAACGATAAATGTCAATGCGAAGATCTTCGGGCTTGATTTCAATATCGGTTTCTTCAGCCTCTGGGAGGACGGCAACCGTAGCAGTGCTAGTATGAATGCGGCCTTGACTCTCGGTAACTGGAATACGCTGGACGCGGTGAACGCCACCTTCGAATTTGAGCTTGCCATATGGCTCTTCGCCAGAGATGCGGACGATGACCTCTTTGTAGCCGCCAGCATCATTAACAGACTCGGACTCGAGCTCAACTTTGAGGCCGTGAGTCTCGGCGTAACGGAGATACATGCGATAAAGATCGCCAGCAAAAAGCGAAGCTTCGTCGCCACCGGCGCCGGCGCGGATCTCGAGAATGGCAGCTTTGTCGTCGTTTGGATCGCGCGGAATTAGCATTTCGGTGAGTTTTTGCTCAATTTCAGCGTATTCGCGTTCAAATTCTGGCTTCATGTCAGCAAAATCTGGATCATTGCTTGCCATTTCGATATCTGCCTCGAGCTGAGTACGCTTTTTGCCGAGTTCAAGGAGAGTGTTTATCTCGCCGAGACGGCGGTTCTTGGCGGCAAAGTTTTTGTCGGCGTAAGAATCTGGTTGCGACAAAAACTCAGTTAGCTCTGTTTTTTCTGCGTTTAAAGCATCAAAATCCAATTGAAGATTACTCATTTAGCCATATTATAACATATTAACGACAGTTCGTGAACTTGCGAAAGCCGAGAGGGAGCCTCAATGTAAAATACGGCGATCAGTTAGTTTTTGAGGGCGCTACAAGATGTGCTATAATCTGGCTATGGACCTTTAGCTCAGTTGGCTAGAGCGTACGATTCACATTCGTAAGGTCACTGGTTCGAGCCCAGTAAGGTCCACCAAAAGTACCTTACTCGAACTTTTAGGTTCAAAAAAATTTGAATCGTTCGAGGAAGTTTCGTATAAAGTGGGATTATTAACCGCATGAAGACCACATCCAAAGATTTTCTGGATGTGGTCTTTTGCTATGTTTATATAATGGCTCAGCTCGCTTGAGCAGTCCTGCATCATTGCTGAGATAGAGTTTAGAGTTTCTTGAGTATTACTTGATTTATTAGTTGCGTCACTTGCTTTCTAATTAGTCTCGTAAAAACGTTGATTAGAGTTCCTGTATAAAATTAGTAGTTATTCTTTTGCGGCTTGATACTGCTAAATATTATTTATACAATATAATCAAGATAATTTGAGAAGGAGGATAAAGGTGAAAAAATCAACTTTATCTACAATATTAACAACGGCCCTGTTTGCAATTATTGGGTCGTTTTTTAATTGCTCGGCAGTAGGTGCGACTGAAGTAGAAAGCAGCAAGTATGACGTCTACTGCCATTCACGATATTTAGATAGAATTGGACGCATTAATCGTAGTCAAACAATATCAATAAACGGAATAAGAAACCCTCTATATTGCACCTTCGAAGACAAGAAAGATGCAATAGAGGATCTAAAGCTAGAGATTCCAGAAATCCTAACAGAAATATCCTCCGATTTTAAACTGGAAGAAATCAATAGCGACAACTTGGAAGAATACAAAGCTGGGCTATATAACCTACCTAACGAGAACACCTTTTCACAAGATACTAATCTACAGAGAATAAAATTAGTAACATTTTTCGATATATTTGAAAATTATCAAAAAAATGACGTCATATTGAAATATACAAACCAAACACTGAGTAAGGGCAGAATTCGCGCATCGCAAGACCAGACCTTTTATTTAGGTATGATGCTTCCAAGTTATGCTCCTCTAGCAAAAGATAGTGAAGAGATTCTTAGTAGGCAACGATCAAAAGTTATTGCACGTGCGTTACCGAACGTAAATGCGGCAATCAACTATGCTCGACAATATGCAGTAAATTATAATATTAGCGGCTACGGCATAGCTAAAGGTGGGTTCTTAAACCTAGTTGAGATGGACTGTACCAACTTTGCTTCGCAAATCCTAGAAGCTTCAGGTGTAGCACAGGACGTATATACAGTAGATACGAAGGGCTGGTGGCACAGAAATCATAACGGTCAGCATACATACTCAGCATCCTGGATCAATGCAGACACCTTCGCTCGTTACATGGGGGTAGGTTTTAAGACAACAAACCATACCGAGTTCTCTAGTGTAATTGATAAGGGAGATTTTATCGCAAGCGATCAGGGAAATGACGGCGATTGGGATCATATGGGATTCGTAGTTGATAAAGACTATACATATCGTTACTATTCTAATGGCGATTATTACAACTACGAAGTGGCTCAGCATACGTCTGGGTATGTTAAATGGGCAACGGATAATGGTTGGCCGATGACGGGCGGAGCATTAGGAAGAGTGAGGCGATAATATGATAATCGACCCAGACAGTTTAATAATTGACTCACGGACTATAGATATTCCGTCAATTATTGCGTATATCATTGTTCTTGTCGTGGGCGTCACCATAGGCGCCATGCTTCTAATAAAAAATAGAAAGCAACACCTAAAATTGGGGATTCTGCAAATCGTCTTATCAATTTTCACGCCATTACTAATGGCCCTATATTGTTGCCACCTAAAGAGTCTTTGGGTTGAATTTTACGTATCAGATTTAGAAGTTCTTATGCTTGCTATAGTAAAAAATATGTCTGTAGCCTTATCGGAATTTCTCGTTGCTCTTTATATTTTATTAATCTCAGTATCTACATTATCAATAGAAGCCATAATAAAAACAATACGTAAACAAAAATAAAGTATGTTTAGAAGCGGAATAGCTCGCCCCGCAAGCCCCCTACCCTTGCGGAGATTCTCCTAGCTTTATTTTACTTATGCTATATACTAAAAATATGAACAAGCAGAAAAAAGGCTTTACGATTATCGAGGTCGTGCTCGTGCTTGCTATTGGTGGGCTAATATTCTTGATGGTATTTATTGCTCTGCCAGCATTGCAACGATCGCAGCGTGACACGCAACGCCGCGAAGACGTAGCGATTATTGCGAGCGCAGTACGTCAATACATGGCTCACAATCACAATAATGCGCCACCGGATTCGGGGCGCGACGACTCCACTGAACATACATATGACGATGACGATCGCAAGGGGACGACCTGGGGCTCAGGAAACGATAGTAAAGCTCTGCGTCGCTATCTAGTGGATCTCGATCCGGGCGGAGTCACGACAGTGGTATCGGTCGTAAATTACGTCAAGGGATCGTCGGCGAATAATCGCTTCACTATCGCAAAGACCGATATTGCCGGCTATGTATCAGTCTACGTTGGCGCAAAATGCCCAGATCTAACAAAAGCGACCGGCACGGTCGTAACAATTCCTCAAACTAAGAAGCAAGGCGACATCATAATTATGCGCTACATGGAGAACGGCCACTGGTATTGTCTCGAAGTCTAACAAAAGTCCGCAGCGATGCGGGCTTTTTGCTTATGATTTTGACAGATATACCCCTATATGTTATCTTGAAGAAAAGAAAGGTATCCAAATATGCCCAAAAAACAAAAAAACAACAAAAGAATTATTATCTTTAGCCTGCTGGGGCTAGTTATAGTGGCGGCAGGGACTTTCGGTGTGCTTGCGCTAGTTAATAGCGAAAATAACGAAGAAAGTCGCAACGCTGATCACGAAACGGCAATTTATGACGAAAACGATCCAAACAAGGATAATCCAGATAAATACACCTTTGGCGATGACCGAAAAGACGAACTAGACGACGAGACGACATCCGAAAACGATAAAAATAATGACGGAAGCGTCAAGGCCACCATTTATGTGAACAATACCGTTGTCGATGACGATAAAATTGTCGCAAGCGCGAACACTACAAACCTCGTCGAAGAAAATGGAACTTGTACTTATACTTTTACTGCACCGAGTGGTAAAACGCAGGTCATAACAGCCGAGACTCTGCCGAGTCCTTACGACACACCATGCGCCGACGCCTCAATCGCCAAATCCGAGACTGGCGAATGGAAGCTCAAAGTAACCTACAAGTCTACGACAGCATCAGGCGAGAGTGAATCTTCGAACTTCTCCGTAAAATAGCTTAAGAAAATCGGCCGAGATTTTAGTTCCCGACCG
The DNA here is from genome assembly GCA_051891815.1 of Candidatus Nanosyncoccaceae bacterium. Taxonomy (GTDB): domain Bacteria; phylum Patescibacteriota; class Saccharimonadia; order Saccharimonadales; family Saccharimonadaceae; genus UBA2834. The sequence goes on along the minus strand of JBJFFO010000003.1, from coordinate 500,345 downwards.
ATTTTTTATTCGACTGAGACGATTTCACCGTGGTTTAGGTGGAGCAGGCGCTGATTCTGGCTGCCACGGAATTTTAGAGTAAGATCGCGTTTGGCGAGAATGAACGGGCCATCAATCAAAGCGTCGAGATATTCGACGAATTCCCAAGCTTCGCTGTCTTTGGGGATTTTTTCGAGAATGAGACCAGTGAAGGACCAGACATTCCAGCCAAGCTCCTCCTTGACGAACTTGGCGATTTCGAGGCAGGCTTTGGCCTGAAGGAGCGGTTCACCGCCGCAGAAAGTGAGACCGGTTTGCCCTTTAAAGCTGGCGAGTTCTTTTTTGACATCTTCGATTTTGACAAGTGTGCCAGCGGCGCCGGAGTCGTCCCAAGTTTCAGGGTTCTGGCAGCCCGGACAGTGTTGACGACAGCCTTGCGTCCAGAGGACGGCGCGGAGGCCTGGGCCATTAACGATACTGTCACGCTCGAGCGGGCCAGACATTAGAATATAGCCTTCCGGAACATCCATTTGAGGCTGGCAAAGTTTATTTTCGACTTTTTGGGTCATAGCTTCTCCGTTGATAAAATACGCCAGCCTTGTTTTTTAGCTAAGACTGGCGTAAACGTGTTTTTATTTACTTTTTGCCAAGGGCAGTGGCGGCGCTAGCTTTTTTGCTTTCGCGCTTAGCCTTAGTGTCGGCGTCGTATTGCTCTGGCACTACGCCATGTTTGACGCGAGCAGCCTCTTCGGCGCGTTTTGCATCATTCCAGCGCTCGAGCGAACCTACGAGATAACCGGTAATGCGGCGGAGACGTTCGAAACCATATTCGCCATCGTGTTCGTGACGGCCGCAGCTTGGGCAGACATCGCCTTCGATAATACCAGCATAACCACAAACTGGGTCGCGATCGACTGGATGATTGACGGAGCCATAGCCAATGCCAGCTTCTTTCATGTGGCGGATAACCGCCTCGAAAGCTTCGATGTTATCTGACGGATCGCCATCCATTTCTATGTAGGTGATATGGCCACCATTACAGAAATCGTGATAAGGAGCCTCTTTGTCGATTTTTTCGAATGCGCCAATCTTGTAGTAGACAGGGACGTGGAAGGAGTTGGTGTAGAATTCGCGATCCGTAATACCTTTAAGTTTGCCATATTCTTTCTGATCTATGCGAGTGAAGCGCCCGGCGAGACCTTCGGCTGGAGTGCCGAGGAGCGAGTAATTGAGCTGACGCTCTTTGCTTAGCTCGTCACAGCGTTCGCGCATGTGGCCGATAATGTCGAGACCAAGTTCTTGGCATTCTTCACTCTCGCCATGATGATGGCCAGTCATAGCAACGAGGGTTTCGGCGAGGCCAATAAAACCAATACCGAGAGAACCGTGTTTGATGACGTCGCGAAGCTTGTCATTTGGATTTAGCTTTTCGCTACCAATCCAGTTGCCCTGACCCATGAGAAATGGGAAGTTTTTGACGCGCTGGTTGCCCTGAAAGTCGAAGCGGCGTTGAAGCTGATCGGCGACGAGGTCGATTTTCTCATCGAGTTCTTTGTAGAAGCCATCCCAGTCAGCTTCTTTGCGCTCGCCGGTGGCGATACCGTGCTTGATGCCAATGCGCGGAAGGTTGATAGTCGTAAAGGAACAGTTACCACGGGAGACTGGGCGGCCATCGGTTTCTTTGAAGATGGAAGACATGACGCGAGTGCGGCAGCCCATAGTAGCGATTTCGGTTTCGTAGTCACCTGGCTTGTAATATTTGAGGTTGAAAGGCGCGTCAATAAAGACGAAGTTCGGGAAGAGGCGCTTACTGGAAACTTCCATAGAGCGCTTAAAGAGGTCGTAGTTTGGATCACCTGGGTTGTAGTTAATACCTTCCTTAACCTTGAAGATAGAAATTGGGAAGATAGGTGTTTCGTGATGCCCCAGACCGTCCATGGTAGCTTCGAGAATCATCTTGGTGACGAGGCGACCTTCTGGAGTAGTGTCGGTGCCGAAGTTAATGGAAGTGAATGGAACCTGAGCACCGGCACGAGAATGCATAGTATTGAGGTTATGAATGAGACCTTCCATAGCTTGGTAGGTTTGGCGCTCGGTGTCGGCCTTAGCGTCGGCGACAACCTTGGCAGGGATTTTAAGTTTCTTGATTTTATCGTCATCGCCCAAAGTAAGGTCTTCTGGAATGGTAATCTTGAGTTCTTTTTCGGTGAAGTCCTCGTATTTCTTGATATTTTGTTCGAGGCATTTGCGATAGGTTTTGTTAACGCTTGGAGCAAGAGCGTAGTCGATGTTTGGAATAGCCTGACCACCGTGTTGCTCGTTCTGGTTGGCTTGGAGGATAATGGCAGTTAAAGCAGCGGCAGTGCCGATGGAATTTGGCGTGCGGAGGAAGCCGTGACCGGTATTAAAACCGTTTTTGAAGAGCTTGAGCGGATCGGTCTGGCAGCAAGTAAGCGTGCCGGTAGCATAGAAGTCGAGATCGTGAATATGAATATCACCATGATCGTGAGCGTAACTTGCTTCAGGCTTTAGCAGACAAAGCTTGGCGTATTCCTTGGAACCTTCAGCGCCGAATTGAAGCATCTTGCCCATGGCGGAGTTGCCATCAACATTAGCGTTGCCACGTTTGACGTCGGAGTCTTCAGAAGCATCAGCAACGGAAATGGTACTGTAGGTCTGCATGAGCTTAGTCTTAGCTTCGCGGACGCGGTTACGCTCGGCTCGGTATTCAATGTAGGCCTTAGCAGTGCGCTTAAAGGCAGATTCCATCAATACACGCTCGACGATGTCTTGAATTTGTTCTACGGTTGGGATGCGGGTTTTGATTTCTTCATTGGCGACGCGAACGACTTTATCGGCAATGTTTTTGGCGCGATCTGGGCCGAATTCTTCAGTAGCGGCGCCAGCCTTGGTGATGGCGTCTACGATTTTTTCTTCTTTGAAAGATACAACTTTGCCGTCTCGCTTCCTAATCGATTTGAACATTTATTATTACCTCCATGATGTTCGAATTTTTTTGGATTCTATCGTTAAATTATAGTGTTTGTTTGATTTTCTAGACCCCACATATGGTGTCTGTTGTTATTATGGTAACGCTATATATAGCGTTTTGCAAGCTAAAATGTAAATATTACAACACTAAACAGATATACGATTTTTAGCGTATGAAAGGCTTCTAGATACACTAGAATATATTTGGATTTTTTGTAGTTTTTATGCACATAGTGATATACTGAAATTATGAAAAAGCAGGCAAATTACATGGTAGAAATTGGCAATCTAATCGCGACGGCGCGCACGAGGCAAAACGTGACGCAAGCAGAGCTCGCCGAGATGATTGGAACTAGTCAATCCGCCATTAACCGCATCGAGCACGGTAAACAGAATGCTTCGCTCGAGATCATTAGTAAGATTAGCAAAGCGCTAGAGTTCCAGATTATTAGTGTAAACGATAGCGCAACTCAGGGGTATCGTATTGATGGCGGACATCGCTTGCATGGTAGTATTACGATTAATACTAGCAAAAACGCCGCAGTTGGCTTGCTCTGCGCCGCATTATTAAATGAAGAAAAGACGATATTAAATCATCTAGCGCATATCGAAGAAGTTTATCGCATTATTGAAGTATTAGATTCGATTGGCGTCAAGACTGAGTGGGTAAATAATGGGCGAGATCTTGAGATTGTGCCACCAAAGCGCCTCGAAATCGAGAAGCTTGACATCGAGGCAGCGCGCCGTACGCGTACCGTTATTATGCTAATGGGGCCCCTACTTCATTACTTTAATAAATTCCAGTTGCCTTATGCGGGTGGCTGTTCGCTAGGCTCACGTACTGTAGAGCCACACTTGCATGCTTTGAAGAACTTTGGGCTAGATGTCGATGCGATTAGCCATTCTGGATTTTATAGCGCAACTGTAAAGCCGATCGAAAAAGGCGATCGCAAGATTGTGCTAACCGAACGCGGCGATACAGTAACAGAGAATGCCATCATGGCAGCGGCGCTTTGCCCTGGCAAAACTACGATAGTGGGAGCTAGTCCAAATTATATGGTGCAAGATGTTTGTTTCTACCTGCAAAAGTTGGGCGTGCAGATTGATGGTGTCGGCACGACGAATATCACCGTGCACGGCGTCGAGCGCATCGCAAAAGAGATTGAATATGCGCCGGGCGAAGACCCAATTGAGGCAATGAGCTTTATTGCGGCTGGCATTGCAACAAAGAGCGAAATCGAGATAAAGCGAGTGCCAATTGAATTTTTGGAGATCGAACTTGAAGTTTTGCGTTCGATGGGTCAAAAAATGCTAGTTTCGGACGAATATTATGGCGATAATGGACACACGCGCCTCGTGGATATAAAACTAATCGAGTCAAAGCTCACAGCGCCGATTGATAAGATTCACCCGATGCCTTTCCCTGGACTAAATATTGACAGCTTGCCGTTCTTCTCACTGATTGCCGCGACGGCGGAGGGGCGTACCTTGATTCATGACTGGGTATTTGAAAATCGCGCAATTTATAGCACAGAGCTGTCGAATCTGAATGCTAAAGTGGAACTGCTTGATGCGCATCGCATTTTTGTGACTGGACCAACCAACTGGCGTTCGGCCGAAATGATGGCGCCACCAGCGTTGCGTCCAGCAGTTGTGATTATGCTCGCAATGCTAGCAGCACCAGGCAAATCAATTTTGCGCAACACTTATTCGATTGCGCGCGGCTATGAAGATTTCGCCGAGAGGCTAGTTTCGCTCGGAGCCAAGATTCAGCCACTTTCCGGCATTTAGTGTCGCACCCCTTATATTTCTGTTATAATAGACATATGGCTATTACACGCGAAGACGTAGTTCATTTGGCCGAGCTGTCGAACATTTCTCTAGCCGAAGACCAAATTGAGCCACTAATTAAGGATCTAGATAATATTTTGGGTTACATTTCGCAACTTGACGAGCTCGATACAGACAACGTCGAGCCAACTTACCAGTGTTTTGATATGCAAAATGTCTGGCGCGAGGATGAGATTGAAGAGTTTGAAGCAAAGCGCGAAGACTTGCTTGCTCTTACTCGCGAGAGCGAAGATAACCAGATTAAGGTGCCAAAAGTATTATGATTACCGCAAATAAAGACATTAAAGCCGTCGACCTTGTGCGCGAAGCACTCGAGAAGGCAAAAGAGTTTGAAGAATATCACTGTTTTATCTCAATGAACGAGGCGCGTGCCTTGGAGCATGCTCGCGAAATCGACGAGCGCATTGCGCGAGGTGAAAATGTAGGACGCTTGGCTGGCGTACCATATGCGCTAAAGGATAACTATCTGAGCCATGAAGGCGAGACTACAGCCGCAGCCCGCATGCTAGATGACTTCCCTTCGCCAATTACTGCAACCGCCGTTGCGAAACTAGAAGCCGAAGGCGCCATTATGATTGGACGCGCCAATCTCGATGCTTATGCGCACGGTTCGAGCACGGAAAACTCTTATTTTGGCGTGACCCACAATGCGCACGACATGGAGCGTGTAGCCGGCGGTAGTAGTGGCGGATCAGCCGCAGCAGTAGCGCTTGGCATTGTACAATTTGCGCTCGGTAGCGATACGGGTGGCTCAATTCGCCAACCTGCGAGCTATAACGGTGTTTACGGTATTAAGCCGACTTTTGGGACAGTTAGCCGTTATGGCGTAGTCGCAATGGCCTCGTCGACTGATACGATGGGCTGCTTTACGAATAACGCCGACGACATGAACCTCATCATGAGTATCATGAGTGGCAAAGATGCCAAAGATTCGACTACCTTGGATGATTTCTGGCAAGAAAAACTCGAAGACGGCAAACAGGCCGAGAAGAAGAAAATCGGATTGATTTCAGACTTTTTGGGCGATGGTGTTGATCCAGAAGTTGCAAAGAATGTGCGCGATTATGCCAAAAAACTCGAGAAAGCCGGATACGCGGTCGAAGAAGTCAGCATGCCGATTTTGAAATATGGCTTAGCGATTTATTACGTCGTACAGCCGGCTGAGGTAGCGTCAAATCTGAGCCGTTATGACGGAATTCGCTACGGTCATCGTGCAGCAAAATTTGACGATCTTGACGGACTTTATGCAAATACGCGCAACGAAGGCTTTATGCCTGAGAATAAACGCCGCATCATGATTGGCAACTTTGTACTAAGCTCCGGTTTCTTTGACGCTTATTATTTGAAGGCACAGAAGGCGCGTACTTTGCTAATTAATGCCTATAATGAGGTATTTGAAAAATACGACGCTTTGCTCTGCCCAGTGGCGCCAGCACCAGCCTTTAAGATTGGCGAAAAAGTAAATGACCCACTAGCGATGTATATGGAAGATGTAATGAGTGTACCGCCGAGCATGGCAGGATTACCGGCAATTTCGGTACCAGCCGGCAAAACTGAAGCAGGATTGCCAGTTGGAGCACAGTTAATCGGACAACGCCAGAGTGATCAGATGTTACTTTCGATTGCTAAGTCGGTGGAGGAGCAGGCTTAATGTCTCTAGACGTGTTCATTTTTGGCGGCGCGATTGTTATTGTGGGGCTTTTGATTTTGGTTTCAATTTCACTCACCAAAAAACGTGGCCATACTTTCGACAAGGAGGACTATCAAGTAGACTTCTTGCGCATAGAGAATTCGCTCGATCGTAGTAATGAAGCTAGCTATGCGATGGCGATAGTTGAAGGCGATAAATTACTTGATCGTGCGCTTTGCGAAATGGGCGTACAGGGTCGCACAATGGGTGATAGACTGAAAAAAATTGGCAAAGAAGAGTTTTCACAGCTAAATTCAGTTTGGCACGCACATAAACTACGTAATCAGATTGCACACGAGAGCGGCTTTCATCCGGAATATCGTCAAGCAGAACACGCACTCGCAATTTACAAGCAGGCCTTAAAAGATTTGGGAGCAATCTAATGAAAGAATATATGATGACAATTGGTATTGAGTGCCACGTACAGCTCAATACGAAGACAAAATTATTTAGTGGCGTCGATAACGATGCGACTGACAAAGAGCCAAACTCTTGCGTTAGCCCAATCGACTACGCTTTGCCTGGTATGCTACCAGTGTTAAACAAAGCCGCCGTCGAAAAAGCAGTACGCGCTGGGCTGGCGATGAATTGTAAAATTAATCTAACTAGTCGTTTTGATCGCAAGCATTATTATTACCCTGACCTACCAAAAGGCTACCAGATTACGCAGATGTATCAGCCGATTATTGGCGCTGGTGCCGTACATTTGCCAGATGGCTCGACGGTAAAAATTGAACATGCACATCTCGAGGAAGATGCGGGAAAGCTAACACACTTTGGCTCGTATTCTTTAGTCGACCTTAACCGTGCCGGCACACCGTTGATTGAAATTGTTTCAATGCCAGATATTCACTCGGCCGCACAAGCACGTATGTACTGCGAAGAGTTGCATCACTTGATGATTTATGCTGGAGTCAGCAATGGCGATCTTTATCAAGGTAACATGCGCTTTGATGTAAATATTTCGGTTTCAAAAACAGACGAGTTGGGAACGCGCGCCGAAATTAAGAACTTAAACTCTTTCCGTAGCGTCGAGAAAGCAGTTGAATACGAATTTGCCCGCCAAACTGCGTTGCTTGAGAAAGGCGAGAAAGTTAAACAAGAAACGCGTGGCTGGAATGACGCGAGCGGCAAGACAACTTCACAACGTAGTAAGGAAGAGGCACAAGATTATCGCTACATGCCAGAGCCGGATGTGCCACCTGTAGTTTTGACGCAAGAGTTTGTCGACAAAATTGAACACGAAATGCCAATGATGCCGGATGAATACCGTACGCGCTTTGATTCTTTGAATCTTGACGCGAGCGAACGTGAAGCGATTTTAAACTACCCAATTCTAGCCAAGCGCTTAACGGAAGTTTGCGAGAAAAATGTAGCACTAGCACCGCGTGTTGCGCACTGGTTCTCGGGGATTTTGATGGCAGAAGAAAACGTCGACAAGGATTACGGCCTCGCGACTGCAACTGAACTATTGGAGCTTTCTGAAATGGTCGAGAAGAAAGAACTTTCGTCGACCGCCGGTAAGGAGATTTTCCTTGAAATGTACGACCGCAAAAATACGTCCAAGACGCCACACCAGCTAGCGAAAGAGATGAATCTCTTGCAAGAGAATGACGAAGAAGCGCTTGGAAAGATTATTGATGAAGTGCTCGCTGCGCCAGAATGCGCCAAGGCCGCAGAGGATGTACGAAATGGCGAAATGAAAGCAATTGGCTTCTTGGTAGGACAAGTCATGAAAAAATCCAAGGGGAAAGCCAATCCTGCTACCGTGAATGAGTTAATCAAAGCTAAGTTATCGTAATATTTATAAAAAGGAGAAAATCCAAATGTCATATAAAGCACCAACTAAGGCCGTCATTACTGATGCGGGTTTCGCAAGTCGTTTCTTGCCAATTACCAAAACTGTACCAAAAGCGATGATTCCATTGGGCGCTAAGCCTATCATGCAGTACGTTGTCGAGGAATGTGTTGCAGGTGGAATTAAAGATATTATCATCGTAGCAACTCACGAAGGCAAACCGATTTACGAAGATTACTTCAAGAATCCAGTCGAAAAGATTTACAAACAACTCGAATCGCAAGGCAAATTGGACCGCTTTGAGGCCGTTAAAGACGTATTGTCTTTGGCAAATATCACCGTAATCGAACAAGATCCAAGCTTGCCATACGGTAACGGTTCACCAATCGCCTCTGCAAAACCATATCTTAACGACGACGAGGCTTTCTTGGCACTTTATAGCGATGATTTGATTTTTGGCGAAGGCGATGTAAAGACTTTGGTCGAAGCTTACGCTAAGAATCCAGAAGCCAAAGCAATTATTGCCGCTCAAGAAATGCCAGAAGAAGTTTGGAATAAGTACGGCATGATTGCGCTTAAAGACAAAAAGAAGCATACGCTTAGCCACATTGTCGAAAAACCAGCTACACCGACTGAAAGCCCTTCAAATCTCACTTCTTATGGTCGCTACCTTTTGACGCCAGAGGTTTTTGCACATCTCGTGCCAAGTAATACTGGTCTTGATGACGAACTTTGGACAGTTGATGCAATTACGAAGCTGGCAAAATCTGGTGACGTAATTGTCACTAAGAGTAAAGGCAAGTGGCTTACTACTGGTGATCCAAAGAACTACTACGCCGCCTACCAAGAATTCGTTAAAATGGAGAAATAGCTATGGAACTTGCTACTTGGATTCTAGTTATCATCCTATCGGTAACTTTGTTCATTTTCCTTGTAGTTGGCATTATCTTGATGGTGCGTCTAATTGGCGTAACCAAAGAGGCAAATAAGATTATGCTTCAGGGGCAAGATATTGCGGAAAAAGCCGATGATATCGCCGACAATGTGCGCGATATGACGACAGTGGGCGGGCTCGTGAAGCATTTCGTTAATAACGTGCTCGACGAAGATGATCGTCGCCACAAGAAAGGTCATCGCAAATGACAAAGAAAGAACAAGATAATGGTTCAGCCAAGTTTTGGCTAGGTGCAGTGCTCGGCGTAATTGCCGGTACAGTCGCCGGTATCGTAATTGCGCCAAAATCTGGCGAAGAAACTCGCAAAGATATTGTGAATGTGAGCAAGAAGACCAGCGCAAAAGCACGATCGCGTTGGAACAAAATCTTTAAGCGCGACAAAAAGCCAACTGAGCCAAAACGTTTAACAGCTGGAAAAATATTAGAAGAACCCAAGGAATAAAAAATAATCCCCCTTCAAGGGGGATTATTTTTTGTCTGCTCTTAGGCTCGGATATTTACTTCGATCTTGATAAACCTTGTGTGCGTCAATCTCGACATAAGTCTATTCTAAAGGGTTACTCTATTTGACGTTTTTGAATAGGATTTCGCGAATTTTATTGATGACCGGGCGCACTTCTTCAATTTTTAGAATAGCGCAGGCGCCAATGTAGGCAACAAGGCTAACGCCACAGATGACGCAAAACTTCGGAAAAGTACTAAGGAAGGAATTGTCGATGGCGCGAAGCGGCATAACCTTGGTCATAAAGTAAGAAACAACACCAGCAAAAACGGAAGCAATCAAAATACGCGTAAGTGAACTCATCATAGTTTTATCGAAGATTTTACCCTTCATTTGCTTGTTGAGAATAATTAATAGAAGCGATACTTCGACAAGCGCAGAGATAGAGAGTGCATAGGCGAGGCCTTCTGGGCCAAAACCACTAGCACTAAAGATGAGCGCAAAAACTAATTGAACCGCAAAGGAAACAACCGAGAGAATAAGCGGAATTTTAGTGTTTTGGCGTGCATAAAAACCGCGCGAAGCAATATGAAAGACTGACTGGAAGAAGGTAGCGATAACAAAGGAACCGAGAACGCTCGCGATTTTTGGATCACCGCCATTTTTGATAAAGTTGACAACGTAGCCACGAATAAAGAAAGCGATAATAGCAACTGGGAGCGAAATCCAAACGATAGTGCTAAGCGACTGCTTGAAGGTATCAGTAAATTTTTCTTTATCTTCTGAGGCGGCGTCTTCACTAAGCTTTGGAAAGAAGGCGGTTGAAATCGCGACGCCAATGAGGTTGACTGGCATACTTTTAAGCGAGGCGGCTTGTTGATAGGCGCGAATAGCCTGCTCACCCATACGCGAAGCGAGATTAGTATTGAGGATACTCATAACATAATCGATGCTTTGGTCGGCAGAGCGAGTAGGTAGAAGTTTTAATACGGTACGGAAGCCTTGGTTTTTCCAGTAAATCTTGAAGTTGTACTGAAAACCAATACCGACCATGCCAATAATACTAGCAAAAAGTTGCAAAAGCGCACCAAAAACCACACCAATAGCAACACCCATGATGCCGCCTTCGAAAATCTGCCAACCGAAGATATTGATGCCGTTCGTAAATACTAAGATACCAACGATAATGCCTACGTTATAGAGCGCCGGCGCGATAGCATAAAAAACGAAACGTTTGACAGCTTGTTGCATACTGGAGAGTACGGTAGAAATCGAAAACAGGAAAGGATTAATCGCGATGACGCGCATCATGTTGATAGCGAGTGGCATGGATTGTTCATTGAGGCCCGGTGCTACAATATAGCGCACCAGAGGATCGGCAAAAATCATGATAAAAATAGAAGCGATAAAGCTGATGAGCGCAAGAAAGTTTAGTGTGCTCGCACTGAGCTCCCAGGCAGATTTTTTATTGCCTGCAACTAGACGCTGATTGAAAACTGGGATAAAAGTGACCGCAAGCGCACCAGAGGTAATAATGAAATAAAGAAAGTCTGGAACCGTAAAAGCTGCGGTGTAAGCATCGAGACCGGCCGGGTAGGTATCGTAGTACATAGAGTTAAGCCAGCGATCGCGAAAGATGCCGAGCAGAGCCGAAACTAAAGTAGAGCTTGCAAGCACGATTGCGGCAGTTTTGACCGAAAGTTGAATATTTGCAAGTGAAACTACTGAACGAAACTTACTTTTGCGATTTGCCATATCTTAAATTATATCATTATAGTAGTAATGCTTGGATACTAAAATACCTCCCGACTGGGAGGTATTTTAGCTTAGTGAAGTTTGGCAGCAGCTGGTAACTTGGTGTCTTTGAGAATTTTTGCCACTTCGTCTTCTTCGAGAGTTTCTTTCTCGAGCAAAGCTTCGGCGAGCTCATCGAGGGCTTTACGGTTGGCATTTAGAACTGCTTCGGCGCGAGCATCAGCTTCTTTGTTGAGAGCTTCGATTTCAGCATCGATAAGTTCACTGGTTTTTTCGGAGTACATCTTGGCGCGATCGCCGAAGAAGTTAACTTCGTCGGAGTTGAAAACTTGATCGCGAAGTTGCTTGCCCATGCCCTCTTGGGTCACCATCTCGCGAGAGAGTTCGGCGACATGTTGAAGATCGGAACTAGCACCAGTCGTGATGCCGTCTTCGCCAAGGATAATACGCTCGGCAACACGACCACCCATAGCACGCGCAAGAACATCTTTGAGCTCGTAGATATTCTTATAACTACGATCTTCTGGAGACAGGAACCAGGTGACGCCACCAGTGCGACCACGAGGAATAATAGTAACTTTGTGAACTGGATCGGAATCTGGAAGAACGTGGCCGACGACGGCATGACCAGCTTCGTGGTAAGCGGTAATCTTGCGCTCTTCTTCACTCATGACTTTGGATTTGCGTTCTGGACCAATGGCGATGCGTTCAAAAGCTTCAGTGACGTCTTTGTTGGTGATTTTGTCGTGCCCAAGGCGCGCAGCTGTGATAGCGGCCTCATTTGCAATATTAGCGAGATCGGCGCCAGAGCTACCTGCAGTTTTAGCAGCGAGAGCGTCAATGCTAACTTTTTCGTCGACGGGTTTATTTTTGAAGTGAACTTTGAGAATCTCAACACGATCTTTGCGCTCTGGAAGCGTGACGTTAACATGACGATCGAAACGACCCGGGCGAAGAAGCGCCTTGTCGAGCATATCAACACGGTTGGTAGCGGCAATTACAATGACGCCAGAATCATTATCGAAGCCATCCATCTCGACCAGAATTTGGTTGAGCGTCTGCTCGTCTTCGCGCCCAGCGCCGCCACGAGCATCACGTTTGTGAGCGACAGCATCAATCTCATCGATAAAGATGATACTTGGAGCATTTTTCTTGGCTTTACCAAAGAGATCACGGACGCGAGATGCGCCGACACCGACAAACATTTCAGCAAATTCGGAACCAGAGATGGAGAAGAATGGCACATTAGCCTCGCCTGCAACAGCGCGTGCCATGAGAGTTTTACCGGTGCCAGGATCACCGGCCAAGAGAACGCCACGTGGGATCTTGGCACCAAGTTTTTCGTATTTCTTTGGATTCTTCAAGAAGTCGACGATTTCGCTTAGGTCTTGCTTAGCAGCTTCGTTGCCGGCGACGTCCGAGAAAAGAACTTTCTTTTTTTCGTTGCCGTAAAGACGAGCTTTTGCTTTGCCAAAGCCCATGGACTGGTTGTTCATGTTTTGAGCCTGGCTCATTATACGGGAAATGAAGACGACAACGATAATAACAGGAACGACAATGATAGCGACGTCGATAATAATACCGAGATAATCAACCTGCTCTTCGACTTTGATGCTAACCTTGTGCTCTTTGGCGAGCTCATCAAAGCCCTGCTCTTGAAGCGTGCCGGCGCCATCTTTTCGAGATGTAATAGTATAGCCGCTTAAATCGGAATCTTCCTTTGGAGTGGCGATAAGGTCGTTGCCACGAACAATAATTTCATTGATTTTTCCATCTTCGGTAGCTTGAAGAAGCTCAGAGATGCTCATTTCTTTCGGCTGAGTGCCGCTGACAATATCAGAGCCGCCAAGATTGCCAAAAATCGCGGCGACTAGAACCAAACAAAAAAGCCAGAACACCGCGAGTCTAATGGCATTTGAGACCTTATTTGGTTTTTTAGATTTTTTGCCCTCAGACTTTTTGTACTCTGGCACAGTTTAAACTCCTAAATAATAAATTATTTCAAACAAATGGTCGGGGTTAGCAGGCTCGAACTGCTGACCTCGCGCTCCCAAAGCGCGCGCGCTACCAACTGCGCCAAACCCCGACTAAAACCAATTATATCACATGTGTTAAAATATGTACATGAGAAGATTTGTCGAAAAATATAAGAGACCATTAACGCTCGTCGCTCCGGCCTTGATTGGTGCTTTATACTTAATACTTTGCCTTGTTAGCGTCCAGCAGTCGATCTGGTTTGACGAATCTTACACCGCTTACCTAATTAGGTTTGACTTTGGCAGTATCTTAAAATATACCGCGGCAGACGTGCATCCACCACTTTATTACTTTTTACTAAAAGTCTGGAGTATGATTTTTGGCTATTCTGATTTTGCGCTGCGAGCGATGTCGGCAATGTTTGGCGCGTTGGCAATTTTATTTGCTTTTTTGTGGTTGAAATATAAATACGGTAAAACAGCAGCAATTCTTGGCTCGCTTTTCCTTGCCCTGTCGCCAAATTTCATCCGCTACGGTGAAGAGATGCGCATGTATACGCTGGTGGCCGCGATCGTGTTTGCGGCGACTTATTTCCTGCAACTTGCAATCGATAATAAATCACGTAAGTGGTGGATTATTTATGCAGCGCTAGTGGCGCTAGGTATGTATACGCATTACTTCACAGCTTTTGCCTGGATGGCGCACGTGATATATCTTATCGTGATTTATAAGAAGGAGTTTTTCACGAAGAAGGTTTTTGCGTGGTATTTGTTGTCGGTGGTATTTTATCTGCCGTGGCTGCCGGGCTTTTTAAAACAATCTTCAACCGTACAAGGTGGGTTCTGGATTGGCGCCGCCAGCGTGAGTAAAGTTGCAAACTTCTTTACTGAGACCGCACTTTATGAACGCGCCAGCGGAACATCAAATTGGCTACTTGTGCTATTTATCGCAGTCTCGATTTTGTTTATTTATTTAACAGTACGATATTACAAACAGCTCAAGATGCTACTTTGCATGACTTTAGTACCGATTATCGGACTAATTCTTATTTCAATGCCACCACTAAAGTCAATGTTCGTACCGCGCTATTTGCTTTACTCGATGGGCGCAATCGCGATGATGACGGGCGTGGAGTTGGTGCTACTTGCGCGCGAACTAACCGCAAAATTTCCGAAGCGCAAAAAAGCAAAACACACAGATTATAGGCCGGCGGCAATCTTTACGGTTTGTTTGGTCGTTTTCTTAGGTAGTTCAATTTGGGGCGTATCGCAAGTTTACGCAAAGACTAATTACAACTTTGAAACCGGCTCACACCCGATTGCGAAAGAAGTCTTTAACGACGCAGTCACACTCTCGGGTGACGAAAACTTGCCAATTATTGCAGCAACAGAGTGGATTTATTACGACATGAGTTTTTACGGTAGCGACGAGCATCCAGTCTACTTCATTGACGAGATGACGACTTATGAGTTTGGGTCGCTTTTACCGCTCAATGATAATGATCTTGGCAAAATTAAGGATTTGGATCAGTTCCTCGAGGAGCACCCACGCGTGATTTACCTAGGCCAACCTAGTAAAGGCGAGGAACTCGAATTTCCACGCGAGAACTTCAAGCAGACGAACCTTCTCGTAATGGGGCACGATGACTTGACTGGCAATAAGTTCCAGGCAGCGATTTACGAAAAAGAATAAAAAACGCCCCGGTTTTCATGTCCGGGGTTTATTTTTGAGTCAATATCTATCTATTATAGCACAGTTTTATATAAGTGTCAATAGGTCTTAGCTATCGCCCTATAAAATACTATAATTTAAGCATAAACGGAAAAATAAGAATATAAACTGTGGTCGGGGCGACCTGACTCGAACAGGCGACCTCGCAGTCCCGAACCGCGCGCGCTACCAACTGCGCCACGCCCCGACTATCTGTAATTATAACACAAAATACCCCCAGCTGATGGAACTGGGGTATTTTTTAAGATTTACATGCCTGGAATATGGAAGGCGCTTGGATCTGCGGCGGCATCAGGTGCCGGAGTGGCGGCTGGCGCTGGAGCCGGTTCGGCACCTACAATATAGCCCGGATTAGCGGCCGGCATTTCTGGCTCATCGCTTGCGGCTGGAGCTGCACTTGGATCAACTAGGTAGCTGCCTTCGCCTGCATTCATAAGTGGCGTATTCTCAACGGCTGGATTAGCCGCTTGCATACCGTCGACAATTTGTGCGGCACTCAGATCGGTAGTAGCCTCTGGCGCTGGATCGAATTGGACCGGCTGAATGGTCGGCATTGCCATACCGTCAGCTGGCGGCATATAAGCGCTGGTATCTGGAATAAACGGAGCTGGAGGTGGCGGAAGCACTGCGCCGGCGTCAGCCGTAACAGTGGTCGGATCAACATAGACGGCACTCTCAACGTTATCGAGTGGAGCCGGAATGGTTGGGGCTGCCATAGCAGGAGCCTCAATTGGCATTTCAACAGGTGCAGCTTGTGAAGCTGGTGCAGGAGCGGCTGGCATTGGCGCAACTGGCGCATTAAGTTCGGCTTCCATCAAAGAAGCGTAATTAACTTTTTCGTCTTTGCGATTGAGCACGTCACCGACAGGCATAATGGTCTTTTTTGGCTCAGCAGAAGCATCTGGGCTGACTGATGTACCGGCGGCGGTGTTTTCGAGAGCTTCGCCGTTGCCCTTTACGGTAGAAATGAGCGGACTTTTTTCGGTAGCGGAAGCGGTAGCGCTAGCAGCGGCGTTTTTGGCGTCGAGAGTTGAAGCAGGAGCTTGCGGAGCTGGCGCAGCTTGTGGAGCTGGCGCAGGAGCGGCTGGCTTTGCGGCATTAGCGCCACCGGATTTCTTGGCGGTAATTTCGGCCATTGCAGCTTCGATTGGAGCGCGGCGCTTGCGTTCCTCTTCTTCGCGGATAGCACGTTTGGCTTCTTCGGCGGCACGCTCGGCGTCTTTCTTGGCACGCTCTTCTGAACTAAGGTCCTCGTCTGGATCAAACTCAACTTCGCCGTGGCGGATATTAAGCTCAGTTGGATCCTGCGGTGGCTCTGGAGCTGGGGCTGGAGTTGGTTCTGGTTCTGGCTCAGCAATAGGTTCCGGGGTGGCTACTGGTTCTGGCTCAGCTGGAGCCGATTTGGCAATAGGTTCGGCAACTGGCGTAGCTGGAAGATCCTGAGTCGGATTCTTGATGTCGATTTTGGTGTCTTCTGGCGCGACGGCGACGGCAACTGGGGCAGGAGTTGGTTCTGGCTCAGCAAAGTCGGCATTAGCATCGACAACATCTTCGGTGAGAATTTCAACAGGGATGCTAGAGGAAATCAACTGCTGATCTGCACCAGCGGCCATGAGCTTCGATGCGAGCGCCATGGTTTCGGCGGTAGTGCGCTCGTTCGAGAAACGGTTCGTCGCAGCGACGATACCGGCAAGAAGCGCCGTAGAGATAGATTTATCGAGAATATCGTCTTTGTCTTTAATAGCGTCAGCGAGCGAACCAACCATCTCAGAGACGGAAGAAGCTTCAGGATTGCCCCATTCGATATCGCCAAAGTTGCCAGCGACGCCAGCGGTAATATTGATAGAAGTTGCATCGTGCATGATGCGGCCATATTCAGACAAAGCGGCGTCAAGATCGCCGACTTCGGAAACATTCAAAGATATAACAAGGTCAACATTATAATCGCCATGCGAAAACTCCATATCACTCTCATTGATAGTGGTCTTGTATGGCGTAATAAATACTTTTACATAATCGCCGTCGATTTTGTAACGAAGATGATCGGCCTTCTCTTTGTCGAGGGCAATAATAAAATCTTGTAAACTATCAGTGTTTGCTTCGAAAGTTTTCTCCGGCTCGAGGAATTCGATAGCATTTGGGATAGCGCCGGAGAAAATAGCGGTGGCGCGCTTACCGATTTTGTCGAGCATAAAAGTAAGACCGAGAGCTGCAGAAAGTTCGTCTACACTCGGATCTTTTGACAAAGCAACCAGGACATTATCACTTGTGCGGATACGCTCCGCCACTTGCGCAACGATGTCAGTCGCTTTTGGCTGAGTTTTTTGACTTGGCATTTTTAATTTTTCTGTTTATTTTGACCTTTGATATCTACAGTTTAGCATAAGTTTTTAGAAAACGCAAGTATTAAACAATAGCAACCCTTTACATTTTAGTAAAAATAGCTTATAATTTATGTAATTGTAATAATAAATTAAGGAAAAAGAGTAAAAATGCCGATTATCAAATCCGCAAAGAAAGCTGCGCGCCAATCTGTTAAGCGTCGCAACAAGAACCAAGAGATCAAGAAGGTTATCCGCAATGCTCTCAAAGAGTTCCGCAATAATCCAAGTGTCGAGACTATGACCAAAGTTCAGTCTGAGTACGACAAGGCCGTCAAGAAGGGTCTTTTGAAGAAGAATACCGCTAGCCGCCGCAAAGCAAAGCTTGCAAAGTTTGCTAAAGAAAACAACGTCAAGCTCGCAGGCGCCAAGAAGGTTGCCGCTAAGGCTGCCGAAAAACCAGCCGCAAAGAAGCCGGCTACCAAAAAAGCTCCAGCTAAGAAAGCTGCCGCTAAAAAAGAAGCTTAAGTTCTTAAAATACCACCTCTCTAAGAGGTGGTATTTTGTTACCTAGAAACTTACATGCTTTGTAGTTCTACATGCCGACTTGCTCGAGGGGCGGCGTAGATTCAAGAAGCTCACCGTAAGTATTGGCAATAATGCTGGATTTTGGCACGCCGAGCACTTTGAAGGTCTCGCAAATATCTTCGTAAGATTCTTTGGTGTCGTCTTTGTCGTCAAGCTCGGATTCGATTTTGGCGTAGTAACCCTGAAGAGTGTCGATTTTATCAATGTAGATTTTGATAGTATCGCCCATGTCGAGTTCTTCGCGGCGGCGTGCGACTTCATATTTGAGCTCATAGCCAAGCTGATACAAGATGTGAGCCGCCTCGGCGTAATCAGTAACAGGGGTTGCATTAATGAGATCCATGTGGCTATTTTCGAAATGACGGCGCAAAACTAAAGCGTAAATGGTTTTGTCGGCACCCTTAACAATAGTGCGAAGCGATAAACGCGGCTGAGTTTTGGAGCGATCGAAGTTGCGTGGCACAAAGATGCGGTCGTGCTGCCAGTATGGTGCGGCAAATTTGAAGTCTATTTCTTCGAGTGCGCTGACAAAGTCGGTGCGAGATGGAAGCTTGACTTTGACGATGGTCTTTTTCATGCGTTCTCCTCTGCAACACTTTCGAGCGTAGCGCCTTCACGAGCCTTATTCGCCCAGACGTCAGCAGCCTCATTGCCCTCGGTGCCAACATGACCACGCGTCCACTGAAGTTTTACGCCCGGATGAGCCCGATAGGCGGCGTAGAGCTCTTGGACGAGCTCAAGGTTCTTGATGGGACCGGATTTTTTAGTCCAACCGTTTTTCTCCCAGGTTGGCGCCCATTTCGTGACGACATTAAGCCAAAATTCGCTATCGGTAATGATAGTATCGCCATCCTTGGCAAGCTTTAGCGCCGCAATAAGCGCGTGAGCCTCCATACGAATGTTGGTCGAAGGATTTTCGCTGCCCAACGCGACTGGCTGGCCGTCTTTAATCACAGCGAAGCCGCCCGGGCCGGGATTTGGAACGGAGCTGCCATCGGTATAAAATTCTGCCATATATCCCAATTGTAGCATAATCTACCCGCGTTGGGGCTTTTGTCTTGACATTTTGGCTCAAGTGTGCTATAATAGAGTGGTATCATCATCGATAGCACCTCGAGGATACGATCTTCGAGAAATTTTGATGAAAGGAGGCTTTCATGATGATTAAAGTTCTTTTTGGTTGTGGTATAGCAGTAATCGTGGTTGTTCTTGCGGTACTCTGCTATAGCTTAAGGAAAACTGCTCCGGAGGGCAAAGGCGGCAAAGCGATTGCTTGCTTCGTGCTCGCGATAGTGCTTGCAGCCATCTGTATCGCACCTTCGTTAGCACAATACAACAGCACTTCGAAACGCACAGTCGCCTATATCAGTAAGGATAGCATGACCCTTATTGATGAAAGCAACGGCAAGGCAACAGTTGTCGACCTTGAAGACGTTCGCCATGATGGCGATATTGCAAAAGGCGACGAAGTTGTCATCATATCGAATGTGCTTGGTATTATCCAGTATGTCAACAAGTGCAACGACGCAGTTGCCCCCTAAGCAGTTCTCTTCCACCACCACCCTTCTTAGGAGCCGGAAAACCGGCTCCAATTTTTATGGCGCGTTAGATTTTTGCGCTGAGACCGACGGAGGCGAGTTTGTGTTATAATACCTCTATGCCCGCGTGGCGGAATTGGTAGACGCGCTAGCTTCAGGTGCTAGTGTCTTTACGGATGTACTGGTTCGAGTCCAGCCGCGGGCACCAAAAATGTCAACAAAAAAAACCGCACCCTTCAAGAGTGCGGATTTTTTATTAGAAGCCAGCGGTTGCGTTGCCGATGAAGTTCTGGTTCTTATTAAGGTCGGCGCCACAGCCCCTATTATCGCCGTTGATGAGCGTGAAACAGTTGCTAGAAACCCAGTAATTCTTGATAACTTTACCTTCGTCATCATTGCAGTTTTCACCTTCACAGTAGGTGCTAAGCGCATACTTCGGGAAAGGATAGTTGACGTCAATGAGCTCAACGCGAGCTTCGACACGGCGGAAGAGGTCGTTGGCGCGGCCAGTAGAGTCGACGCGGCTCTGGACACCAGCGAACTGTTTGATTTCGCAGTTGGTACCTTTGCCGGTGTTTACGTCAAAAGTACAGTTCTTGCCATCAGCATTACCATACATCTTGATGCTGAAAGAAGTGTCGATATTCTCATAGACGCCAGAGAGCGTAATGTAGCGCATAATATCAGCAGCCGGGCGACCGGCGACTAGATTACCACTACCCTTATGAACATCACCGCCGGTCGATCTGGTACCGATAGCAGTTGGAAGCTCAATAATAGCACGACAGGCAAATTCTTGATTTGCAAAGGTTTTTGGATCATCCGTATTACTACAATGAATCTCAGCTGGAGAGTTCTGGGCTTGAAGATTTTGACTCCAATCTTCGCTACCAGAGATAGCAGAAGCGGCAAAGCCAGACATGGTGGCAGTATTTGGGATTACGGTTTGGGTTTGCGAGTTGCCCGATTCGTAAGGGCGAAGAACCATCAAGCCGCGGTTGGTGCTAGTATTAATGCTCTTCTCAAAGCTGGAGATAGTATAGCCACCAGTCGCAGATTGGAAGAGTCCTATTTGCAAGCTAGATGCGTAGGTAGGATCACTCGTAAAACGAGCTGTTACGTTGCCGCCAAGGCGTTTGTTTAGAGAGCCGGGGAGTGCGTTGTTTGCGCCAGTATGATTGTATTGCTGCCTGGCTTTTTGAAAATCCTCGTTATTAAACCAAGAGATTTCGATGTATTTTACTGGGCTTTCGTCGGTGTTGTTTGAAGTGAATTTTGTGCGAAGTGGAATAACTTTGAAGTCAGAATCTTTGGTGATAGTGCCGAGATATTCGTCGACGCTAGTATCTACCTTGACACAGGTGTAGGCCTGATCAAGTGAGTTTGCGAATTCTTTGGCCTTGTTAGAGGTGCCGCCAGTACCAGAATAGGTGGACTGAATTGGCGTTTCGTAAATACCGCTATCATTGACGTCGATGCGTCCAAGAGCTTTACCAACAACGTTACAGTCTTCGCCGGATTTGGAAGCTTTAAGCACGTTATTGATGCGTTCACAGTCAGCGAGAGAGGAGCTGCTGTGGGCGGCGCAGTTGTTAAACTTTAGAAGCATAATCTTTGCGTCTTCAATACCAGCGAGCGAAGAGTCGTAGGCAGACTGCGAAAGATCATAATTGGTGCTCGACATGATATTGCTGAGCATAATGCTAATAAAGCCAACCATGATGATACCAAGTAGCATCGTGAAGAACATTACCATCACGAAGGAAGAAGCACCTTGGCGTGTTTCTCCTTTGATTGACTTAAAGTTGATATTTTTCATGGTTATTAACCCTCCTTATCCGCATTACCGCCCGTTCGAGCTGAGAATGAAAATTTATTTACCGCACAGTAGTTAAACATTGTTCCTTCATATTCGTCCTTAAACTCATTGTCTTCGCCACGACAGAAGTCACCGTTTGCATTAATATTAATACCGCCTTGCCTGGTTGCCAAGATGAAGTTGGCAGAAATGAAACTTTGGCGCGTAATAGCACTTTGCGTAGCTGGTGTAATATTAAATTCGTAGAGCGCGAGGTCCATTTCGTCGTTATTGATGAGTTCTACAACGTTATCTTCTGGGACATTAATAGCGACTGGCAAGCGGTTTCTTTTAGCGAGGTTTGCGACGCTGCCGTTTTTATCTTTGTTGCACTGAGCTTGTTCACGATCGTAGACGCGAACCATTTTGACTTTTTCGCCATTTACGGTAATAAAGTTTTTGGCGGTAAAGTCGGGATCTAGTGCGCGAGCGGTATTCCAAATGTAAGAATAATCGCCAGTACAGAGAACGCCAAAGTATTGAACGTTGAAGTTTTTGCCATTGTGACTCTCGTTATAAACGGTGTAGTCGTAGTAATATTTTTCGACAAGCTTATAGTTGTTGTCATATTCCATAACACCGTTGCCGCCGAGTTCCGCATCTTGCGAGTGGATATCAACGAGATAAGACGCAGCGCCGACAGTGCGAGTAATATCTTCGATGATTTCGGTGCCAGTTGCGTTAATAGCGCGCATAGCAAGACCTTTTTGATAGATATTCGTGATGCGCATAATAAGTGTCGCAATCGAGACCATGAGAATGGCCAAGAAAGTCATTGCAAGCGTAATTTCAATGATAGTAAAGCCCTTTTTATGCTCTTTCATTAGTCAATAACTCCTGGATTATAGAGGCGAACCGTGGTCGTGATGGTGCTATGAGTATTCATGCCGGTTGAGTTCCAGCAAGTGCGGATGTAGAAATCATAAAACTCGGCGTTGGCAGTATTGTTGTGAGAGCGGTTGTCATTATCGCCACGCACGCCTAGGATCCAAATACCTTCGGCGGCTTTCATCTGACGATAGTAGAGCTTGCCGGCAGAAGCAATGTTTTCGCTGAGGCTTGTATCGGTGCTCTCGTTTTTAATGCGCGTCCAGGTATCCATATCGTCGATAGTTGTACCGTTGATGTGTAAGAATCCGTAAATGATGCGTGGGTAAGTTTCGGCAGTACGGAACTTAGAGTTTTTCGCATCGTAAGTTTTAAGCGGATTTACGATGACGATTTCTGGAAGAACGTTGTCGCGGTATTTTTGTTTTGCATCATCGCCAATCAAAATACCACGCGGCTGAACGAAGCGCGTATTAATAATGAAAGGAGTACGGCCATTTGTGCCATTAAACTGCTCATTGTAGGCCTGTTCGCAACTGTTGGCATTGTTTAGGTTCATAGTATCAATGCCCATGATGTCGTCTGGATCGATGGTCGAATCAACAATTTTATTCCAAAGGTCGGTAAATTGCCATTTGTCTTCAGAAAATTCACGCTCGGCAATGTAGTTGTTATGAATAAAACGAAGCGCTTCGGCTTGAGCGTCAATTTCGTTGCGCGCCATAGTAATCTCGAGCGAACGCTGGGCTTGGTTGAGGCCACTATTCATAATGGCAATACCACCAACCGATACGGCCGAGAAGACAGTAATACCAAGCAATACCTCAATGAGGCTATCGCCAGAGAAGATTTTTTGTTTACGCTTTTTCATCATTGACACCTCGGATCTGATACGCCTTCATCGCACTTTGCGCAAATATTGTCATAACTATCATCGCCATCACGCGCAACGTCGACGTTGACTAGTTCAACGGCAGCAGAACCGTGGCCGTCAGCAGCGAGCCTTATCGTACGGCGCACACCGGTTGCAGAGCCAACATCCTCAGAATTTAGGCAGAGATTTAGATCGCCAACCTCGAAATCTGGCGTGGTTTTCTTGAGGGACCTTAGAATATCCTCGTCGTTGTTTGGCATCCTACAGTTGCTAATGTCGTAGTTGCGGTAATTGGTAACTTCGCTAACATTACTAATGTCTTTGTAATAAGTATGAATAGTACCATCGCGAGGAGAGCGGACAATTAAGATAATGTACTTGGCAGTTGTACCGTTTGGTTTCTCGAGGGTTGCATCCCAAAGAATATTCTCATGTGTGAGAATATTGGTAACTTGACAGTTAGTCATACTAGTGTCATCGCTAGTTAGATGCTTGCCGTAATAGTTACTAACACCAAGCTCGCCTAAGAGTTGCAAAGTCGGCATGCTAGAAAGATAAGCATCGACATCGGAGACTTGATAAAGCTGTTCGTTCTCTTTTAGGATATTGCGATAGGTCGGAAGATCTTTGCCGAGCAAAGTCGTGGACTGGATCAGATGACCACCGTCCGCACCAAGAATCACCGCGACACCATAAATATTGCAGTCGGTACGACCACGCTTGGTCTCAGAATTAAAAGTGCCGCTTGCGCCGTAAACGTAATCGCACATACTATCGTCACGCTCGGATGAAATTTGCACGCGGCTGATCTGGTCGTATTGCGTGCGTAAAGTTTGCGCGAGATTTTGTGTAGCATCATTAAAGCGCTGACGTGCAAGGCTTGAACCAATGCCAGCTACGGCACCTACAAAAATTAGACCAGTAATGGCAAGAACAATAACTACCTCAACAATCGTAAAGCCCTTGCGACTGCGAGCGTTAGCGGATTTTTCCCACTTCATGTATTTAATTATACATTAGCGTTTTATTTTTTACTATTTTTTCTGGCGATTTTTACGTTGATGTTTAGCAAATTTTCGGCGTGGATTTGGAAGTTTGGCAAATAGACGTTTGAAGGCTTTTTTAATATCGGCGCAAAAACGATGCCAACGCACAACCAGAAGTTCGCGACGAGCGCCAGCAAGTTGCATAATTGCCTCACGTTTCCAGAGACAGAAACCAACCACAATGAGTGAAACGACAGCAAGAACGATTGCTTGGCCGATATTATCATTGCTAATAGAGTTACCAAGTTGATTCGTGACAACTACGCTTGGGAAGCGCCCGACAGCAGCCATAAAGAGTAATTGCCTGACTGGAAGCTTGGTTAAACCAGCGATGCACATCACGACATCGTCTGGAAGGGCCGGAATTAGGAAGATGAGGAAGAAAATTATTGAGCCTTTTTCCGTGGCGAGATAGTCGAATTTATCAAGAAGTTCTTTGCTAATAAGCTTTTCAACAAGATCGCGGCCAAAACGACGCACGAGTATAAGTACGATGGCGTAACCGATGGTACTGCCAATGGTGCTTAGGAGTACACCCCACCAGCCAAAGAGGAGTCCGCCGACGAAACCGACGACATTTCCCGGAATAGGCGAGATGACGGTTTGAGTGATTTGGAGCAAAATAAACGCAAGTGGACCCCAAATACCAAGACTAGTGATCCAGGCTTTGACGGCTTCCTGATCGACGATAAAGGTGGCAATATCGTAAATGAAGCCATGAGATTTAAAGCTCCAAGCGCCTAGCCAGACTAGCACAATAATTGTAAGAATGGCAGCCGCAAGTTGGATCTTTCCTTTTGTCGATAATTTAGCATTAAAAATCTTAGCATAAAGAGTCGATGCTTTTTCTTTGATACCAGATTTTTGTTGCTTTTTTGACATAGTTAAGTAGATTTAGGTTTTCTGATGCTTACTTGGCATATTCGATGGCGCGAGTTTCGCGAATAACGTTGACTTTAATGACGCCAGGATATTGCATGGTAGCTTCGATTTTGTCGGCGATATCGCGCGCGATTTTTAGAGCAGCAAGATCATCGATTTGCTTTGGCTCGACAATGACACGAATTTCGCGACCGGCGGAGATGGCGTAGGCCTTATCGATGCCTGGGAAGCTGAGAGCGACGTTTTCGAGAGCACGCATGCGCTCAGCGAAATTCTCAGCAGAGATATTGCGAGCACCTGGGCGAGCAGCAGAAATCGCATCAACGATTTTAACAATAATAGCTTCTGGCGTGGTTGGTTCGATGTCTTCATGATGGGCAGAGATGGCGTGAACGACAGGCTCGCTCATACCGAATTTCTTAGCAAGCTCAGCACCAATCTCGGCATGTTTACCCTCGATTTTGTGCGTGACGGCTTTGCCGATGTCGTGCAAGAGCGTAGCTGTCTTGGTTACGTTGACGTCAGCACCGATTTCTTGCGCAATCATGCCAGCAATATGCGCCATTTCAATGGAGTGCAAGAGGACGTTTTGGCCGTAACTAGTACGGAATTTGAGTTCACCCAAGAGATGGAGGAGTTCTTTTGGAATGCCGACAACACCAACCTCGCGAGCAGCATCTTCGCCGGCACGAATGACTTCTTTTTCGATTTCGCGCTCTGCTTTGGCGACGGCTTCTTCGATTGAAGATGGGTTGATGCGACCGTCTTTCATGAGGCGTTCAAGCGCATAACGGGCAACCTGACGGCGGATAGGATCAAAACTACTGAGAACGACCATACCTGGAGTATCGTCAATGAGAACATCGACGCCAGTAGCGTGCTGAAGCGCCTGAATATTGCGCCCCTCCTTACCAATGATGCGCCCCTTCATGTCGTCGTCTGGGAGCTTGAGTGAAGTAACGGTGCGATCGGCAGTAACTTCACTGCTCATACGCTCCATGGCAGTTAGCAAAATAGACTCGGCAGTTTCATCGGCTTGGTCGCTGAGTGCTTTTTGCTCTTTTATAACGAGCTCGGCGAGATCGTGCTTGGTCTCACGCTCGACCATTTGAATGAGTTTGTCGCGAGCTTCGGTTTTGGAAAGGCCAGCGATTTTTTCGAGTTTTTCTTGAGCCTTAGTGCGGATTTCGCGAACTTCGTTTTTGATGTCTTCAAGCTCATCTTCTTGCTTGCGTAAGTTGTCGGATTTTTTATCGAGTTGATCGAGTTTTTTGTCGAGCAAAGTTTCGCGCTCGATTAGGCGATCTTCGGTCTTTTTGAGTTCTTTTCGGCGCTGAGTTTCTTCGCGCTGAGCCTTGTCGAGTGTTTCGGCGGCTTCATTTTTGGCTTTTAGGACGATTTCGGATGCTTCATTTTTGGCACGACGAACAAGATCGTCGGCTTTATTCTTGCCGCCGTTCTCACGCGATTTGTTTAGTGCAAAAATACCGCCAGCGCTGACGGCTGCGCCTGCAACCGCCGCAATAATGACTGGAATAAAATCCATTTTTCCTCTTTTCTATGCTATAAAAAATTTATCAATGATTAATAACTATAATTCCCCCTTTTAGTATAGCATGGAAGAGGCCGCGTGGCTATTTTTTAGGTTTGGAAATGTTGGCAGGACGGCCATATTCTGGCATGATGAGCGGCTTTTGGGCGCCATTTTGGTCGTAGAGTGGAATATTTAGCTGATCAGCGAGCGTATTGACGACAGTAGCGCCGATGCGAAGCCCAGTAAAGCTACCGGGACCAGCAAAAAAGTGGATCTCGGTAAGATCTTGCCAGTCTTTACCCTGCTCTTGAAGTTTTTCATGAATAAAAGTGAAGATTTCTTTGGCGAGAGTGCGGCCAGACTCCCATTCGTAGTGTTTATCGTCCAGCTCGAGAATTGTAGTAGAGCTAGAAGTGTCTAGATACATTCTCATTTTTTACTCTCCTCGATGGTTAGCTCGCGAGTGTTTTTGTCGATATATGTGATAGTGATTTTCGCGCGAGATTCAGGCAAAATAGCCTGAATACTTTGCCCCCACTCGACGACAGTAACAGACGAGTCAGCCTCGACAGCCTCAGCGAGATCTTCAGACATGAGGCCTGGATCTGCGATGCGATAGAAATCAAAATGAGTCAAAATACAGCCTTTGCCGGAGTAGCTTCTTGAAATCGTGAAAGATGGTGAACTAAGCTCATTCTCGACGCCTAGGCCTTTGGCAAGACCACGCGTAAATGTAGTTTTGCCAGCGCCAACGTCGCCTAAAAGCTCAATAACATAGGGAAAGTTTTTTTGCTGCAAAAGCTTGGCGCCATATTCCTCGCCGACTTTTTGCATTTCTTTCTCTGATTTGATTAGCATGTATATATTTTACCATTTTTCTCACTTTTCTCCAGTTCTGGGACGGACCTAAAACTAAAGTTCGACCGTCTTTTAATTATTAAAATTACGATAATTAGTATTGGGTAGGTCATAAAAACGACAGGAGTTTGTTTTAATTTCATTGTCGCCCATGGAATCTGAGCAAGTTTCTCGATGATTTGGATATGAAGGTCTAGCAGCAAACTTGCGGGAACGACAATTAGCTGAGGGAGAAAACTTGCGAGTTTTGAGAGCCCCGCAAAAAGGCTTAACGTCATTGCGATAGCTATAGTTGGCGAAATTAGAAGATTAGCGACAATGCCGAGAATTGAAAATTCACCGTATGAATATATCAATACCGGCAAGCATAGAATTTGAGCCGAAGAGGACTGAATGATGGTGCTGGCTAGAAATCCTGGCACTTTTTTATCGAAGAAATATCTTGTTAGAATTGGCGCAACAATAAGGATACCAATGTAGGACAAAAACGAAAGTTGCCAAGCTAGGTTAGAAATGTAACTAGGATTAATGAGCAGGCTGATAGCGGCAGCGTAAATGATTATCCTGCCTGGATGAAAACGTCGGCCAAAATATCATGCGATGAGCGAAAGCGCCGTAACGATACCAGCGCGCGCAAGACTAGGCGAAAAGCCAGCGATTGCGATGAAAGCCACCAAAAACATTAGCGAACCCAGCAATGCGCAAAGTCGCGAAATCTTTTTAAGATGTTTCTTGGCGAAATTTATCAGCACACCTAAATGAAAACCAGAAGCCACAACGGCATGCGTCATGCCGATACGCCTGAGGCTGCCCGTAAAATCTTCAGTCATTTTGCCCTTTTCGCCAACAAGATAGCCGAGAGCAAGATTACTCTTTTTATCATCATTTATAGTACTTCTTAGTGCGCTTGAAAATGTCGATCTTGCCTGCTCGGCGTAATCTGGAGGCGAAGGTTTACCATAAGAAACGATTTTTGGGCGATATAAAAATCCTACATAGTCACCAAAACCACTTTTGAGTATGCCTTCAAGAACGACGATATCGGAACGTGAAATATCTTCCGGAACGTCACCCAACATGGCATAAACTTGACTTTTCAAAGTGTTTGTGCTATAATTAAAGGATATGTTGCTTATCGTAATCCGGTAGGTACCATTCTTTTTAATAATATCTTGCGAAACTACACCGCTAACTGCGACTTTTTGGTCTATAAATTGTAAAACCTTTTGTTCGTCTAGATCCACCTGAACGCACACAAGATAAAGCACCGAAAAGCCGAGCAAGAATACCAGATTAAAACGAAAAATACGTAAAACAACGGAAGTGATTGTAATTAGGCTAAAAATAACTAATAGATTCTTAGGGCTAAATAGTTCGAATTTTCAGACAATAGCACAAGCCACTACTCCGAGCGCAAAAACAATCGGTAACGCTGAATAATGGATGTCCTTAAACTTTAGATGTCTTCACATACGGTTAATTATGGCTATTATTTGGCAAAATAAAAGCATAAGCGTAATGTTTTGGTATAAAATATAGATTATGATGACAAAACTTAAGGCTCTTTTTGATAAAAAAGGACCCCTAGGCTCTTATGGCAGCTTCGTACTTAGGTCCTTAATGGGTCTATTTTTAGCCGCATTGTTTTTGACCTGGTTCTTGGAGTATAGATATTTTATTAACAATACGTTCAGAGCATGGGATTTCTTATATGGCTCTCCAGTAGTTTTTCTATATAATGCGCTGATTTTATTCTTCTGCATGGCGCTCATTTGGGTAATTATACACCGGCTCGGCGTAACAATTGGCGCAACTTGGATAACGCTAATCATTATCACTTATATTCATATCAACAAATTTAACTCACGCGAGACGCCGCTTTTGCCGGAAGATTTTGCGCTTGCAGATCAGGCTTCTACCCTGACGGATTTTATCGATATTGGTGGATTAATGCGACTGATTGGCGCAATTTTATTAGTGATAATCCTTACTATTTTGTTTGAAACATTTTTAGCAAAGAAGTTAAATTTAATTTATAAAAGCTCAGCAAAAAAAATATTGAAGCGCAACATGATTGCTCCGCGCGTCTTTTTAGGAATCATTACTATTTTCGCAATTATGTCTTCTACGGCATTTGCACGACATAATAATGGTGAGCGTTATGAGGCGACTTTCCTTGGTACGCGTTTTACGGCCTGGAACCAAAACACGAATTATAGCGACAATGGCTTCATTTTGGGCTTTTTGTATAATTTGCAAAAACTAAAAGTTACGGAACCGGAGGGATATTCTGAATCTGCAATCGCAGATATTAAGCAACAATATACAGACTTGGCCGAAAAAGAAAACAAGAATCGCATCGATCCAAGCGAAGAAGATGTTAGCGTGGTCGTAATTCTGAACGAATCTTTTTATGATCCGTCCGTTAGTTTTAATGGAAAATCTTTTACGGATTATTACCAACATGATGGCGGAGACATTACGCCAAACCTGCATCGCATCGAGTCGCAATATCCACATGGACACATGTATTCATTGGATTACGGCGGTGGTACGGCGAATATTGAATTTGAAGCCTTCACGAGCCTGACTAATTTCTGGATTAATGCTGTGCCATACACTTCACTAGTGCCAAAGGCTGGCGAAATTCCATCAGTGGCGCGTACGTTCAAAGATAAGAACTATCTCACGACCGCGATTCATCCATATAACGGCGGTATGTATAAGCGAAATATTTCACTCGAGAATGAAGGGTTTGATACTTTCATCACCGAAAAAGAGATGAAATACACCGACACCGATAGTAGTAACGGCTACATCAATGACAATTCTGCCTATAAGCAGGTACTCGATGTATTAAAATCTTCAGATAGAAACCAAATGATTGGCCTAATCACGATGCAAAATCATACACCGTATCTTACCGATGGCTACGCATCGCTAGATTTTCCAGTCACTAATACTAACCTTGACGAAGACCATAAGAAGTCGATTACCACCTACTATCAGAGCCTGCATTTGTCGGATCAGTATTTGGGCGAGTTTATCGATGAACTAAATGAGCTCGATAAGAAAGTCGTCGTACTATTCTTTGGTGATCACTCGGCGGGATTATTCGACCTTACAAATAGTAATGTCGAGAAGTCTGTGCGT
The DNA here is from genome assembly GCA_051891815.1 of Candidatus Nanosyncoccaceae bacterium. GTDB lineage: Bacteria > Patescibacteriota > Saccharimonadia > Saccharimonadales > Saccharimonadaceae > UBA2834. Next base: position 469,696 of record JBJFFO010000003.1, on the reverse strand, counting down.
GATTTGTCGCGAGTGACGCCGTACTTCCTATATGCAAATTACGACAATGCCTTTGAATCACGCGATTTGCCGACTACGACGCCAAACTGCATGATGAATACGCTTTATAATCAACTTGGCTGGCAAAAAGATGCGCAGTATTATCTGATTGATCAGGTATGCGCCGAAGAACCGATATTAACTAATGCTTATCTCGAAGATCGCGAACTTAGCAAAGCGCTTGTTTTGAAAAAATATGAACTGCTGACTTACGACATCTTAAGCGGCAAGCAGTACTGGAAGAATTAAAAAAATCCCCCTTTTAAAAGGGGGATTTTTTTATCCGCGCGGGAAGAGTGGAGTGCTTGGTGGCAGGATTTGAGCGGCCGTGAAAACGTCCTGAATCTTCTTTGCTGTAGTTGGGATGAAAATTTCGAGCATTTGACTGACGGCGAGCAGCTGCGACGCAATATCTTTTAGCACAGATTTTGCTTTTGCTGGATCGGTTTTAGCGAGTTCCCAAGGTTTAGCGGCGTCGATTTGACGATTGAGATCCTGAACTTTACTCCAAGCATAGTCGAAAGCGACATTGAAGGCATAGGCATCCATGTGCTTTTTGAACTCTTCATCTAAATCTACGGCTAGAGGCTTAAGACTAGCAATTTCGTTCTTTTTACAAAGAGTTGCGAGGCGCTGGACGAGATTACCGAGATCGTTTGCGAGCTCATTGTATGAAGCTTCATATTTTTCCCAGGTAAAATCCGCATCGTCAGTAGTTGGAGCATGACGCAAGAAGTAATAACGGAAAGGATCGAGGCCGTGCTTGCTCAGAATTTCTTCTGGCGCGATAACGTTGCCAATAGATTTTGACATTTTTTCGCCATTGACGGTAATGAACCCGTGAACGAGAAGATTCTTAGGCAACGGAAGTCCAAGGCCCAGCAGAATAGTTGGCCAGATACCAGCATGAAAGCGTAAGATATCTTTGCCGACTACCTGCGTGTGAGCTGGCCAGTCCGTCGAAATGTCTTCATCCGGATAGCCTAGTACGGTAATGTAGTTGGCGAGCGCGTCAATCCAAACATACATAACCTGATCGTCGTCATCTGGCACCGGTACACCCCAAGAAACTTGACTCTTTGGACGCGAGATCGAGACGTCTGGCATGTCAGCAAGAAGATTCAAGAACTCCTTCTTGCGGAAAGCTGGCGTGATTTTAAGAGCTTCAGTTTCGATGGCTTCACGAATTTGATCTTTATAATCGGCGATGCGGAGGTAATAGTTTTCTTCACTGAGCTTTACATAAGGTTTTTTGTGGTCTGGACAAATGCCGCTATTTTCGTCATGTTCTTTATCTGTTACGAAAGCTTCGCAGCCCTCACAATACCAGCCCTCGTAGCTGTCTTTATAGATATGATCTTTGAGGCGACGCCAAATTTCTTGACAGCGGCGTTCATGATCTGGATTGGTAGTGCGAATAAAATCTGTGTATTCAACGCCGAGCGAGGTGATAAAATCTTGGAATTTCTTAGAGTTTTGGTCGGTAAATTCTTGCGTAGAAATGCCAGCTTCGGCAGCTTTTTTGAAAATTTTGTTACCATGTTCATCGGTGCCAGCCTGGAAGCGAACTTTTTGACCTTGAGACATCATATAGCGGCGCAAAGTGTCCGCAAGCAAATAGTCCATAGCGTGGCCAAGGTGCGGATTGCCATTGACGTATGGGATAGCTGTTGTAATATATGATTCTTTCATGTCAATTATTATACCATTTTAAGATACGCAGCCAAAACAAAAGCGGCTTCGTTTTGCGCGAAGTCGCCTAAGATTTTAGTGTTTTTTATTGAAGCGCGAAGATGATGGCAATAATAATACCGATTACAACGACGCAACCAATACTAGCCATAATAATAACACCAGTACTGTCTTTTGGCTTGACAGCATTGAGAGCCTTCATGGCATTCTCTTGCATTTTTGCAGTGGAATTTGCAATTGCGACAGAAGATTTTGAAGCGTTTGCTTCGCTATCAATCGTAAATTCTTCTTCCTCTTTCTTGGCTGGTGGCATTGGAGACGAAAATGGATCAGTGTCGCCAATGGAAACATTTTGGGAAACTTCAGATGCAGACGCCGAAGAAGTAGGATTAACGCTAGGACCACCAGCAAGACTCATGCCAGGATTTTCTTTTAGTTGTTGCTGAAGTTCCTCGTTGGTAGTAGGAGTGTTGTCGAGGTTGATTTTGTTGACGTCAAAAGAAGTTTCGGCCTCTCCGCCCTGCCCAGCAGAAGCTTCGACGGCGGCATTAATCGCATCCATATCGAGGCCGTTTGGGGCTTGATTCGCGCTTTGATTGTTTGGATCCATATTTTGTTAGCTCCAAAAAATTATCTATTTATATCTCTTACGCTTATTCTAAGATTTCTTGATAGATTTTTCAAGTTTACACCAGTCTTCAATGCTGAGATCAGCTGGACGAGCATTTGGATCTATGCCATGCTCGACAAAAAGTGCAAGAATCTGCTCTTTAGGCAAACGGAGACTCATAGATAAATTCGAAACAAGTTTTTTGCGCGGCGCAACAAAACCTAATTTAATGAGCGCCATAGTAGATTCGGACGCAAGTGGCGTTTTGTAAGGCTCAAGAATGACAATTTGACTATCAACTTTTGGTGGCGGCGTAAAGAACTCACGGTCAACAACTGGACCGAGAATAACATCGGCGTAAATTTGCGCACTGAGGCCAAGAATGGAATATTCCCCTTCCGTAGCTGCAAGGCGTTCGGCGACTTCTTTTTGAATTAATAGAACAATTTTGCGTGGCTTATGCTCGGCGTGTAAGAATTTTTGAATGATTGGTGAGGTAATATAATATGGAATGTTCCCTGCTACAACATAATTTTCTGGTAAGTCAAGTGATGCTAAATCGACAGAAAGGACATCCTGTTTAATAACTTCAAGATTTTTGCCAGGAAAAGATTTTGGTAGGTTTTCGGCTAGACGCTGATCGAATTCGATTGAGATAACCTTCTCAAAATTTTTGAGCAAAGTTGATGTAAGCGTGCCTAAACCTGGACCGATTTCGACAGCAATATTCGTGTCCGGATAGAGCGCAAAATCTGCAATGTCCTGCAGAATTTCACGATCTTTGAGCCAGTGTTGTCCGAGAGATTTGTTATTTTTCATAGTTTACCACCAGTGTTTGGTTGTCCAATGTTGATATGCGTTTGCCCAACTACCATAACGACCAACAGCATAACTGTTTGCGGAGCGAATTTGGCAAATGGTTTCATTGACCCAGTTTGGACCACAATCGTTAGTAAGACGATTCACGGATGTCTGATAGAGGCCATGATACTTACCATTCGAGGCATTTGGACGCCAACCAGATTCGTGCGAGATGATATAGTTTACGTAACCAAAATCGGACGATGAAATGCCGGCCGCCGCCATCCAATCCTGATGTGAACCTGGAGGCAAAACAACTTTCATGCCAACCGTAACCTGCTGGGTAACGGCTTCCTGAGCGATAATCTCGGAGATTAACGTACGAGAGAGCTCTTTGCCATCTTTCATAACGACCTCGTAAGTAGCAGTCTTCTTGCCGTTAATGCCTGGTGTCGTAATATTGCGAGCACCGTAGTCTAGTGAAAAGTCATAAGTAACCTGCTCGACAAAAGGAATTTCTTCTTCAACGACAATATTGCCCCTACCCTGATAGTAAATGGAAAGTTCCATACCATCAGCAATTTTTGCTTCATCTGGTAATGAAACCCAATTGGTTTTGGCGCCGCGCTTAATTCTTAGCTGACTCAAAAGCTCGCCAACGGTTTTCGCCTGCGTACGTTTTTGGATAACTTTGCCCGAATAATTAATATTCACAGTTTTAGCATGTACTACTTTATAGGCGGTCGCCATACCGCTCTCGAGAATATTATTGTATTTGACTAACTGAATGGCGTCGGCTTCTTTTATTGTTATGCCGGCAGCTTTCGCAATTTCAGTAGCTTCAGTAGCAGCGGTACGAACGTATTTTTTGACATGATTGTCAATAACGAGAACTTCGCGCGAACGGTAAATATTAATATTAAAGTCACTACCATTGATGGCTTCATCGAGGCCAGGCTCAACAATATCTTCGTTTTCGATTTTAATATCGGCGCGCTCAAGTACTTCACGAACCGTAGTGGCGCTACTCTTGACGACAAGCTCATTGCCGGAGTCATAAATTGTAATATAAGAATCTTCTTTTGGCGCGTCTTCAGAACTTGCAAAGACGTTCGAGGACTTAGCCTGTGCTAAAGCAATAAAAAGAATGGCCATTACGAGAAGACCAAGGATAAAAATAGAAAAACGTATCTGCTTTCTATTTATTCTCATGTGCTTCAATTTTAGCATATTTAGGGTTTGAGCTCAATTTTTGACGCTCTCAACAGAGAAAGTATGACGAGAAAAATACATAAAATTACCCCCATTTAAACTAAACCTTGAATTGGTTGGAAAAGTACAAATAGCGTCTAGTGTACGAGATAGCTGCGGACGCGTGAGCGAGATATCATAAAAGCACAAAATATGACGCAAGATTTCAGTGGCAGTCTGGCCGTCAAGGCTTTCTAGAAATTTGCGTGAATAATTTGGTTTTTGTTTAATTTCTGCCAATATTTCGTCAATTTCGATTGCAAGGTTGCGTTGGGTGATATATTTTTCGAAAAGTTTTAGTTTTAAATCCGTTGATTCTTCAGTCCCAAGCAAAATCAACCATTCTCGGATGCGGTTACGAAGATATTTTTCGTCATTATTAGTCTGATCTTGTCGGAAAACGACCTGATTCTTCGCAGCATAACGATAAATGTCCGCCTTCGAAAGATTACTTAGCGGACGCTCAATATCGCCGCTTCGCATCGGAGATAAACCACGCCAGCCAGTACCTCTTAAAATATTAATGATAATAGATTCAATTATGTCATCGGAATGATGAGCAGTATAGATTTTAGCGTTATTATTACGAGCACAAGTGCGCAAAAATTCATATCTTTCTATACGTGCTTTTTCCTCTGAACAATTGACGCCAAGTTTTGCGTGTGTTCCTATGAATTTCAGGCCAAGTTTTTTGGCTTCACGCTCGACAAAATTATAATCATCAGCAGAATTTTGGCGAATGCCGTGGTCAAAATGCGCAACAATCAGACCTTCTGGATTATCTTTATGCATCATATGCATAAGTACCATAGAATCGACACCGCCCGACACTGCTAAGATTTTCTTCATGTGTTACAATTATCACATAAAAGGAGACCAAATAAAAATGCTTGTGATTGGCTCGAAAGCGCTTAACGCACCAGTACTCAGCCTTCATGTGGGTGGCGAAATCGCCAGAACAACAAAAGCTATTATCGATCCCGAGGATTTGATGGTTCGCGCTTATAAAGTCGCAGGCCCGATTATAGATAATGACCCCGAGATTGGCGATATTCTAGACACGCGCGACGTGCGCGAATATAGTACTGAAGGACTAATCATTGACAGCTCCGATCGCTTTGTGAACCAAGAAGATGTAATTCGCATTGACGAGATTATGAAGCTAAATTTTGACCTAATTGGCCTTAAAGTAGTTACCGCAAAAGGTAAAAAGATTGGAAAAGTAGTTGATTATACACTAGACTCAAATACCTTTATGATTTACCAAATTATCGTACAGCGCCCATTCATGGAGTCGTTTATTGATCCGCAACTGACAATTAATCGCTCGCAAATTACCGAAATTGATGATTATAAAATTACAATCAAACACGACAAGCAGCAAGTGAAAGTTCCAGAAAAGCCCAAAGAAAAAGCTAGCGAGGAATTTGAACCTAACTATACAAACCCGTTCAGAAAGCCAGATTACGCCCACTCGGAGGATTCGGTAGACGACAACTCGTCGAGTATGTCAGAGTAATTAAAGCCCTGACGCAATAGATATTGGATAAGCTTCTGATCATCTGTATATCTATTGCGTTTTTTGGCGACAACTTTTTTGAGCTCATCCTCATCACTGCGACTAGTATTCGATAATACTTTATCGATAATATGAGTCGCAATCCCCTTCTGCAGGAGTTCGCTATGCAGCTTCTTTTGACTAACGCCCTTTGAAACGTTACGGTTTTCGACCCAGAGCTTAGCAAAGCGCTCGTCGTCAAGATAACCACGACTATCGAGGCGCTGCAAAACTAATGGCACGAGGCTTTTGTCATATCCTTGTTTTATCTTAGTCTGATACTCACCAGTTTTACGATTCTTTACACGCACTTTGCGATCTAGAGTTTTACGGACAAGATAGTCGTTGATTTCTTTTCTAGAATGCGGGCGCAAAAATACATACTCAAGAGCGAGACTATAAAACTTGCTAAACTCGGAAGCGCATTTTAGACTGGATAACTCTTCTTCACTTAGCTCACGACCGACTTTGATTTTTAGATCAACAACTTGAGAAATATCTAGCGAACAAAAGAATTTGCCGTTAATGAATATGTTGACTCGCTCAGTATGAACGGCGGCACGAATATCAGTGACCTTGTGACCACTAAATTCTCTGCGTTTTTTTGGCAAGTCGATATCGTCGCTAAGAGTAAATGTTTCGAGCATTTAACTTTTAGTCTTCGCTAGTTTTGGCGGCTTCGCGAACCTTAGCCTCAATTTCGTCCATGAGCTCTGGCTTCTCTTTAAAGAGCTTCTTGACAGCTTCGCGCCCCTGGCCTAGAGTCTCGCCATTGTATTTAATAAAGGCACCTGCCTTGTCGAGAATACCATAGGAGACACCGAGATCTAGCACATCGCCAGCTTTACTAATGCCTTCGTTGTACATAATATCAAACTCGGCCGTACGGAACGGAGCGGCAATCTTATTCTTTACTACTTTAATCTTGGTACGGTTGCCGGCGATATCGTCACCGTTCTTAATCTGGCCAATACGACGAATATCAACACGGACCGAAGCGTAGAACTTAAGCGCGTTACCACCAGTAGTCGTCTCTGGATTACCAAACATAACACCAATCTTCATACGAATCTGGTTGATGAAGATGACGGTAGCTTTGGTCTTACTAATGATGCCGGTAAGCTTGCGCATAGCCTGAGACATCAAGCGAGCCTGTAGACCCATCTGAGCGTCGCCCATATCGCCGTCAATTTCGGCTTGAGGAACAAGAGCCGCGACGGAGTCAACTACAATAAGATCAACTGCGCCACTACGAACGAGTGTTTCACAGATCTCGAGCGCCTGCTCACCATTATCTGGCTGAGAGATAAGTAAATTGCCAGTATCGACACCAATTTTGCGTGCATATGCTGGATCTAGTGCATGCTCGGCATCGATGAAAGCAGCCTGGCCACCCTGTTTCTGAATCTCAGAAATTGCATGAAGCGCAAGCGTAGTTTTACCAGAAGATTCTGGACCGTAAATCTCAATAATGCGACCTTTTGGGAAACCGCCACCGAGCGCAAGATCAAGTGCGAGCGAACCTGACGAAAATAACTCAACATCGATGCGAGATTGCTCGCCAAGCTTCATAATAGAGCCGTCGCCAAATTGCTTGGTAATCTGCGAGAGTGCGAGATTTAAAGCTTGTTTTTTACCCTCATCTTCGACGCTAGTCTTTTCTTTCTTGGATTCTGTTTTTGCTGTCTTTGCTGTATTTTCTGCATCCCCCACCGTTTCCTGACTTTTCTTAGCCACTTGGCACCTCCTTGTTATATCTACAGTTTATAATAATTACACTTATTTCGCCACAGATTAGAGACCCATTTTGACAGGTTTCTTACTATAGCGCGGACCGGAGCGCTCAGCCAAAAATGGCGGAATATTCTCGAAGAAATAATGCAAGACAGTTTCAATGCGAAGCTCTTGCTCTGACGATAATTCGCCACGATCAAGGCTAGGATTACGTCTATTAACGGCCGGAATATAATCAATCTCGCCAGTGCGCATATTTAGACCAGCGCCAAATATGTCATTTGCTTTACTGTGCCTACTAATCAGCAATTCATCACGCAAATCAGAGACATACTCGTCGCCAGCAGCAATTACGCCTTTCTTTACATCCATGACGACCCAAATATAGCCATCAAGTTGTTCGGTTAATTCTAAAATTTCTTTATTAGTAAATTTGTACTTACGGACCACCATCGTACGTATTTTTCCTTCTCCCACTTCGATAAATTTATTAATATTTCCACAAATTTATAACTATTTTTGTAGATAAAAAAGCATCAGCATTAAGTTTTTTGATACTTTTTGTTATCGTAGTGAGCGTTTAAAAGAGACGTTTGCGATAAGTTATGATACAATATAATAAAATAGCAAAAAATACAAGGGAGTTTTAATGAGCGGACACAGCAAATGGGCGACAACCAAGCGCCAAAAAGCCGTCGTAGACGCCAAGCGTGGCGCCTTATTTACCAAAATCGGAAACCAAATCGCAATTGCAGCTCGTGGTGGCACTGACCCTGCCATGAACCCTTCTCTCGCTATGGTTCTAGAGAAAGCGCGCCAGGCAAACATGCCAAAAGCCAACATTGAACGCGCGATCGCTCGTGTGGCCGATAAAAATGCCGCAGCTTTGATTGAAGAAACTTATGAGGCTTATGGGCCAGCTGGCGTAGGTATCATTATTGAAGTTGCAACAGACAACAAGAACCGCACCATGCCAGAGGTGCGTCATACGCTCGAAAAAAATGGCGGTAGGATGGCAGATCCAGGTTCGGTGATGTTCCAATTTACGCGCAAAGGCGTAATCTTTACGAAAGCTAAGGGCGATGAAGCCATGATGGCGGCACTAGATGCTGGAGCCGAAGATGTTGCCGACGAAGAAGATGGCACGACGATTTATACCGTCGCTGGAGACCTCGCAAAGGTGCGCACAGCATTAATTGAGGCTGGCATCGAGATTGACTCCGCTGAGCTTCAGTATGTCGCAAATAACAACGTGCCGGTCGACGAGGAAGCTGCTCCAAAAGTCGAGAAATTGCTTGACGCAATCGATGATCTTGACGACGTAGTTGCCGTTCATACAAACGCAGAATAACACTTTAAAAAGCATGAGTAAAAACACTCATGCTTTTTTATTTTTCGCTTATTTAGTAAAACTATTTCAAGCCAGTATGACCGAATCCTTGGGCTGAACGGTTGGAGTTAGATAGTTTCTCAACCTCTTCCCATTCAACGCGCTCATATTTGGCGACTATGCCTTGCGCAATACGCATACCTGGTTCGACGACAAAGTCCTCAGAACCGCAGTTTTTTAGTAAAACTTGCATCTCGCCGCGGTAGTCGGAGTCGATAGTACCGATACCGTTTAGAAGCGTGACGTAATTTTTGTAAGCTAAGCCACTGCGACTTCGAATCTGTAGTTCATATCCTTCCGGAATCTCGACGCCGATACCAGTTTTGAACGCCTTTATTCCGCCGGCGGGTATTATTTCTGGTTCTTTGATATATGCACAAAGATCAAAGCCAGCCGCACCTTCCGTTTGATATTCTGGGATGATTGCATCCTCGTAGAATTTTTTGATTTTCATCTTCATCTATACTTAGCATACCATGAGTAGCTTTTTTATGTTATACTATGCAAAGTGGAAGGATGACCGAGTGGTTTATGGTACTGGTCTTGAAAACCAGCGAGGGTAACACCTCCGTGAGTTCGAATCTCACTCCTTCCGCCAAATTTAAAAATGTGTTATTATGTTAACACTTGTGGCACCATAGCTCAGCTGGTTAGAGCGTAGGACTCATAAGCCTAAGGTCACTGGTTCGATCCCAGTTGGTGCTACCAGATAGATTTTAAGAGCGACTCGTCATGAGCCGCTTTTTTGATTAGACGGAGTGAAAAAATAAATATATAATAGCATTATGAAACGAAAAAATGGTTTTACTGTACTTGAGATTGTGCTTTGTATTGTATTTGTAGGAATTTTCTTAGTACTCTTCTTTATCCAAAAGAATAATATTGAAGCAATGGAGCGCGACGACGATAGAAAAGTTGCAATAAACGCAATGTTCTACGCCCTAGAAGAAGGATATTATGCCGAGAAGGGTTATTATCCTGAAAATATCGAGAAAGCCGAAGATTTGCCATGGATAGATCCGAATCTATTTACTGATCCTTATGGCGTAACGCTCTGGAATGCAGATGCGGATAGCAATTACAGCTATGACGCTAGTAACTGTGAAGACGGTAAATGCAAGAGTTACACTTTGCGTTCAACAATGGAAAAAGAAGACGACTACGTAAAAACAAGCCGTAACTAAAAATCCCCCTTTGTGGGGGATTTTTGTGCTTACTTTTTTACTGGGGCTGGCATAGTCGGAGCGTCGTCCTCCGTAGCTGACGCCGTTGCTGCCGAAACAGGCTCTTCTATGACTTCTTTTTTCTCTCTTGGGCGTGAGGCTGAATGATGAGTAGCATAAACGAGCTGCGAAATGGTTTCAACTTCGTCACGGGGCGTATCTAGCATATTAAAAGTATAGGTAGTTTCGTTGCCGACGGTAGACATGCGAAGAGTGCCGACTTGCAAGATATGGTCAATAATACTGGTCTGACGGAAGGAAACGTCTTCGATTTTAGCAAGCTCGATAATCTGAGTTTGGTTTGCGAAAAGCGAGAGACGAATCTTTTGAATGGCACGCTTATTAGTAATATACATGCGATTAGAAGTATAGATAGTCTGGCCAATAAATCCGCCAGCAAAGATCGTAATATAAAACAAGATGACTAACATCCAGAGATAACTCTTGGCCGCATCGTTAAATGGGAAAAGCGTATTGGTGGCCTCGCCTGAATTTTTGATAGCAATAACAACTATGCTAAGCAAAACAACGCATAGCACAACCATGGCCCAGATAAGAGCAACGCCAATCTTAGCACGTTTCATCTCGAGAATAACATACTCGCCTTTCTGAAGGTCGATTTCCGGATATTGTTTTGCACTGCGCTCGTGCTTGATATTTGAAAGCTCTTCTTTCATTGATATCTCCTCGGTTTTCTATATTTTACAATAAAATCGCCTGAAAAATAAAGTGTAAACTATTGACATTTTTAATCAATAATTGTATAATCCGATAGATTATCCATTAATGAGGTTTCAAATATGTCCGAAAAGCAATTGATTGGACGCGAAGCAAGAGTTGATATAATCGGCGATATTGACAATGTTCCAGCCAAGATTGATACCGGAGCTGATGGCTCGGCAATTTGGGCAAGCAATATTCATATCGATGACAACAATAATCTCCGATTTAAATTATTCGACGAAGGCTCTCCGTATTATACGGGACAAGAGTATATATGCAGCGAATATTCTATCGCGAGGGTTAAAAGTGCTTCTGGAGATATTGTACTGAAGTATAGAACTAATATTTCAGTTATGATAGCGGGAAAAAGAATAAAAGTGCTGTTTGGACTATGCGATAGATCCACGCACAACTATCCAATTCTGATTGGCAGACGTACATTGTCGGGCAAGTTCATCGTAGATGTGACTCAGCACGAAAGCTTAATACAAAAAAACGCAAAGAAAAAGAGCGAGAAGCTAAATAAAAAATTATTAGCAGATCCGAAGAACTTCCATAAAAATTTTTACCTAAAAGAAGAGGCTAAAATATGAAAATTGCGATTTTATCCAACGGCAACGCGAACTACTCCACCCGAAGGTTGGTCGAAGAAGCCGAAAAGCGTGGACACGATGTGAAAGTTATTAAATATAAGAACTGCTACATCTCGATTGCGCAACACGATAACCAAGTTTTCTATAAAGGAAAACCGCTCGGAAAGTTCGACGCAGTAATTCCACGCATTTCGTCTAGTATGACTCGCTACGGTACAGCAATTGTGCGTCAGCTGGAGATGCAAGGCGATTATGTCTTGTCAAAATCTCTGGCGATTGTGCGTGCGCGCGACAAGCTTCGCTCAATGCAGCTGCTTGCGAAAAATGGAATCGGCGTGCCAAAAACGGTCGTCTCGCGCAATACGACAGATATAGATGAATTACTTGAACAGCTCGAACCACCAGTAATTATTAAGCTCGCTAGCGGTACACACGGAAATGGTGTAGTCCTAGCTGAAACAAAAAAGGCTGCAAAATCCGTAATGCAGGCATTTTACCTTACCGATGATAGCGGTACTAATATCCTATTGCAAGAATTTATTAAGGAATCAGCCGGAACCGATATTCGCGCATTTGTAGTAGGAAGCAAGGTTGTCGCGAGCATGCAGCGTAAGTCACTTGATGATGATTTTCGTTCTAATCTTCATAAGGGCGGGAGTGGCACAATTATTAAATTAACGGCAGAAGAAGAAAAAATTGCCGTTCGCGCCGCCAAGGTGATGGGGCTTACAATTGCGGGTGTAGATATTATGCGATCAAGCCGTGGACCACTCGTACTAGAAGTGAACGCTTCGCCAGGATTTGGCATCGAACGCGTAACTGGCCGCAATGTGGCGGGCAAAATTATCGAATACGTTGAACACAACGCTAAACGCACTCAGCGAAAAGATAAAGTTGGTGCCTAAGATTATAAAATCCCCCTTAGATCGGGGGATTTTTTATTCGCGCAAATGATTCCTATTATCGTTTAGATTGTTTTTACGAATCTCCCAGAGCGCGATACCAGTTGCAACGGAGACGTTGAAGGATTCTTTTTGACCACACATCGGAATTTCATAGAGTTCGTCGCATTTTGCAAGGATGTCAGCCGGAATGCCATGCACTTCTTCGCCAAGAATGAGAGCAAGCGCTGGATATTCGCGAGACTCGGCCATATTTTTGGAATTTGCGCCCTGCTCTAATGCGACAACTCGCAATCCCTCTACTTGACAATTTTCAATAATATTATATATGTCGTCGTTGCGAGACCATTTAATAGTGTTTTCGGCGCCGAGAGCGGTTTTGTGGATTTGTTTACGCAACTTTGTCTGCTCATGCGGGAGTCCTTTATCAACAAAAGGCGTATAGCCAGTAAAAATTACTTCGTCGACACCGAGACAATCGCAGGTACGCAAAATAGCGCCCACATTGTAGGTCGAACGGATGTTATACAGAATAACGATAAGCTTTTTCATGCTACAATAAAATTATGAACGAAGAGGAAGTCCAGCGCAAGCGCAGGCAGAATGAAGAAGAGGCGACAGAGCGTCGTGCAAGAATCTTAGGTTTGCCGTACGTTGATACACGTGAGTTCGAAAATGATGCGCCACTTGTGATGAATTTGCTCACCAAAGAGCAGATGCATGCAGATTTTATTATTCCACTTCAAAAAGGAGAAGGCGCAACACCATTTCAATATCTTGTCACTAGTCAGACGCCGCGAAGCGTTATTGAAAAGATGACGAAAGAATGTGACGACGCTGGTCAACGCATTGAGTTTTACTTGATTTCAAAGTCGGCATATCAAGTCTTTATGTTACGCTACGACCCGCCACAACAGGTGCACTATGATGATATTAGAATTGCAGACGAGGGAGATTCTGCGACAATCCACGAGGTCTCGCAAACGCTCGAGAGTGTCGGTACAGATAAGGTCTTTGATTATTTGCTAGACCAAGCCGATAGACTTGGAGCGAGCGACATACATATTGAAAACTTACGTAGCGTAATTCGCATTCGCATGCGCGTGGATGGTATTTTGCACCCGGTGGCCGAAATTAGTCGCGACCGTTATCGTATCTTTATGGGCGAGCTGAGTAGTCGTGCGAATATATCAATTGCAAGCATGCGTCCACAATCTGGACATATGCAAAAAGAGATTGTGCGTAACGGCGCTTCACACCTACTAAACATCCGTGTTGAGGCAGTACCAACAATGTATGGACTTGATGCGGTTTTGCGTCTATTCAACTTCGACGAGAGTCTTTTGAATCTTGACTTGCTCGGCATTACGCCAGAAGAACGCGACCGCATTAATGATATCATCTCGCATCCACGTGGATTAGTTCTGATGGTTGGCCCGACGGGTTCTGGTAAGTCTACTACACTTTACTCTATCTTAAACGCCTTGAATACTACAGAGCGCAAAATTATCACACTTGAGGATCCGATCGAGTACGGACTTACTGGCATTTCACAGATTCCGATTCAGACAGGCGAAGGTGGATCGTTCGCAGAAGGTCTACGCTCGGTGCTTCGTCTTGACCCAGATGTCGTGATGGTGGGTGAGATTCGTGATCAAGATACAGCTCGTACGGCGATTCAGGCTTCGATTACGGGACACTTGGTGCTTTCGTCTTTCCACGCAAACTCTACTTGCGCAGCCTTCTCGCGCATGATAGATATGATAGGCGTAAATCCGGTATTCTCTTCATCGGTACGCCTTTTGATTGCGCAGCGCTTGGTGCGTAAGCTTGACGATAACAAAGAGGCTTACCAAGCCGACGCCTCGACAACAGCTTATATTAAAGAAGCGCTTAGTAACGTAGAATTAACAGATTACGACCTGAATAATATTACGCTTTATCGCGAGAAGCCAAGTCAGCAGAGCCCATTTGGCTTTAACGGGCGTATTGCGATTATGGAGCAGCTCGAGGTAACGGAGCCAATTCAGAAGTTTATTCGTGGCGATGTGCGTGGAGTTGGCACGCAAGAGATTGAGGTGGCAGCACGCGCTGAAGGCATGCTAACACTTGAGCAAAAAGGCATTTTAGCGGCCCTACGTGGCGAAACTACCATCGACGAAGTCTCACGTGTGATATAATTTGCATATATTTTTGCGATTCTAGCGCTCATTTTGAGGAATTTTTGTGCGCTTCCCTTATCTACCCCTTTTCAAATCGCCAAAAATATGCTAAAATGAAGCAAGTTTATAATATTAAAGGTAAGAGAAAATGTCGTTTGAACTATTGAAAAAGGTGGGAAATGCCCAAATGAAGAAGGCCGTCCTCGACGTGCGTTCTGGCGACACCGTGCGCGTGTCGCAAAAAATTAAAGAAGGTGACAAGTTCCGTATTCAGGTTTTTGAAGGTACTGTTATCCGTGTTGACAAGAAACAATCTGCAACTGCTCGTATCGTAGTCCGCAAGGTCGCTTCTGGTGTTGGCGTCGAGAAGAGCTTCCTTCTCCACAGCCCACTCGTCGAGAAAATCGAGATTGTTCGCCGTGGTAAGGTTCGTCGCAACAACTTGCGCTTCCTTCGCGAGCGTTCTGGTAAATCTGCACGTCTCATCAGCAAAGACTTTGACCGCAAAGCTGTAAACACTTTGCCAGAGGTTGAAGAAGAAGCTACTGAGGCTCCAGCAGAAGGAAAAGCGGAAGCTTAAATTTGAAAATTATCCTCGGAATTGATGAGGTTGGCAGAGGTCCCTGGGCGGGACCTCTTGTTGTTGGCGCCTGCGTTTTACGCAAACCAATCGAAGGACTAACAGATAGCAAAAAACTTTCTGCTAGGCGTCGCGAAATATTAGCCGCAGAAATACATGAAAAGGCTTTTTGCGGACTTGGCTGGGTCTCAGCCGAGGAATTAGATAAGATTGGGCTCTCGATGTCACTTCGCAAAGCATGTAAATTGGCCGTAAAGGAAATTCAAGGGAGTGGCGCCGAATTTAATGAAATAATTATCGATGGCACAATAAACTTTTTGAGCGCTACGCCGCTATCGCCATATGTACAGATTTTACCGAAGGCGGATTTTTTAATTCCAGCAGTGTCGGCAGCGAGCATAATCGCAAAAGTAGCGCGCGATAATTATATGTCTGAGGTAGTTGCGAAGAAGTACCCAGAATATGGTTTTGAGAAACATGTAGGCTACGGGACAGCATTGCATAAAGCTGCAATCGAAAAATATGGCGTTTGCCCAGAGCATAGACGTAGTTTTAAACCGATTGCGAAAGCGTTAGGCATAGACACGCACGAGAATTCCAACTCAACTAAAGTGCGTGGCGACAAAGGTGAGTGAGTAGTTGCAGAATTTTTAGTATCGCACGGACATAAACTGCTGGCGCGCAATTGGAAGAATAGGTACTGCGAAATAGACATAGTTACTTGGAAGGATGATGAATATTTTTTGACGGAGGTAAAATACCGACGCAATAAAAAATCGTCCGATGGACTGGACGCGATTGATGCAAGAAAAACTCGACAGATGCGCTTTGCGGCGAAGTTCTTGGCAAGCGCAAAGAATATTGAAGCGCCAATACATTTGCTAGCTGCAAGCGTAAGCGGAGATAACTACAAGATCGATGAGATTATTGAGCTTGAGTAATTAAATCTTCGAGACCAACGGTTTTCTCTTCTGGGCAAGTTGTGAGAATATTTTTCATGGTCGCTTTTTCGCGAGGAGTGACCCAAAGATGATATTTGTATTTGACGGAAATTTGGCGAGCGATATATTGGCATCGAAATCCTTGGTTGCTGGGCAACCAGTCCGAGGCGTCTTGGTCGGACTTGTTTTGGTTGGCGGGGCCATCAACGGCAAGAAGGTTGAGCGGATCTTGGCTGATATCGTAGCGCTCATCTTTGCTAAGTTGATAGGCACCGGTTGCCCAAGCATTACTAAGTGCGACGACGTGATCAATTTGGACAGCGCTAGAGGTGTCTTGGCCGCGAATAAAATTGATAGTTTTACCTGTGTAGGGGTCGGCAAGCGTGCCACTCTGAACTTTGCAGTCTTTCATAACAGTGTCAGTGAGGTCGCGAGCAAGAATCGCTTCGCGCGTAGTGCAGCCACTACTAGTACGGCCCCAATTATCGTAAAAGAGCTTGCGATAGTATTTTTCACTGGTGTTTTTCTCTTTGACGGCAAGTTTTTCGAGAACATCGGAAGCGAGATATGAGTCGGCCTGCTCCTGCGAATCCTTGAGAGAAATCTCGGAAGCATCAAAAACCGACTTGGCGTCCTGATAGGATGCGGGATTGGTATAGATATATACACCAATCCCGCAGAGCACTATCAGAGAAACGACAATTCTACGGATACGCAGAAGTTGTCGCTTGGTCATTTTTAGTAATTCTCAGCCTGAATTTCGAAGAATGATTGTGGATGAGCGCAAACTGGGCAGACCTCTGGAGCAGTGTCGCCGGAATGGATATAGCCACAGTTGCGGCATTTCCAGATAGTAACGCCATCTTTCTTAAAGACGATACCCTTCTCAATATTGGCGAGAAGTTTGCGATAGCGCTCTTCGTGTTCTTTTTCGATGTTGCCGACGCCTTCAAAGAGAGCGGCGATTTCTTCGAAACCTTCTTCGCGAGCTTCTTTGGCGAACTGGGCGTACATGTCGGTCCACTCGTAATTTTCGCCAGCAGCAGCGTCAGTAAGGTTGGTCATGGTTTCTGGAACAGCGCCGTCGTGGAGCTTCTTAAACCAAATTTTGGCGTGTTCTTTTTCGTTGCGAGCAGTTTCGTCAAAAATGGCAGCGATTTGCTCGTAGCCGTCTTTTTTGGCACGAGAAGCGTAGTACTGATATTTAGTATGAGCCTGAGATTCGCCAGCAAAAGCTGCGTTGAGGTTTTGCTCGGTCTTAGTTCCCTTCAATTCTGGCATAATTCCTCCTAATTTTTCTTATATTTTAACATTTTTGGGGTGCCGATTAAAGTGGGCGAGGTTCGACAATAACAGATAGGTAGTGTATATTTATAGATATGGGAATTGAGCGTGTCATCGATACGAGTCTACACGAAGACGATTCGGAGGAAAAAATTGTCGAGCTAAGTCTGCGCCCGACGAATTTTTCGGACTATATCGGCCAAAAGCGTCTCAAAACAAACTTGAAGCTAGCAATTGACGCCGCAAAAAAACGCGGCGATGTACTTGACCATGTGCTACTGTATGGGCCACCAGGACTTGGTAAGACGACAATGGCGGGCGTGATTGCGCATGAGATGAATGCAAATTTTCGCGCAACTTCAGCGCCGTCGATCGAGAAGGCGGGAGATCTTGCGAGTATTCTGACGAATCTTGCAGATGGTGATATCTTGTTTATTGATGAGATTCATCGTTTGCGCCGTGCCGTGGAAGAGATTTTATACTCGGCGATGGAAGACTACAAGCTAGATATCGTGATCGGCAAAGGGCCGGCGGCGCGCAGTGTGAAGTTGGATCTTCCCCGTTTTACATTGATTGGCGCGACGACGCAGACCGGTAATTTGGCGGCACCACTGCGCGATCGCTTCGGGCATTCATTTAGGCTGGAATATTATGCGAATGGTGATATACAGAAGATTATTGAGCGTTCGGCAGATATTTTGAATACAAAAATCGAGCCAGAGGCAGCAAAATTGCTAGCAGAGCGCTCAAGACTGACGCCGCGCATTGCGAATAGGCTTTTAAAACGCGTGCGCGACTATGCGGATGTGAATGGCGATGGGATTATTGACATACCGACAGCAAATGCTGCACTAAAAATGCTTGAGATTGACGAGCTGGGGCTAGATCCAGCAGATCGCAATATGCTGACACTGATATATGAGAAATATGGCGATAGGCCAGTGGGTCTCAATACGATTGCGGCGCTAACGGGCGACGAGGCGTCGACGATTGAGGATTATTATGAGCCATTTCTGATGCAGCTGGGCATGTTGCAACGCACGCCAAGAGGACGCGTGATTACAGATATTGCGAAGAGGCATTTGGGATTTTAAAGAATACTGTGGTTTGATTTTTCTGCCGAGATATAATACGATAAGCTGAGCTTTATTTCTAGACAAACTAAACGCAGATCTGAAAAACCCGGCACAAGGCCGGGTCTTTGTTTACTTTTTTGGAATAGTAATACCATAAGGTGCGAGATGTTCTCGCAACTCCTCGATCATGCCGACGCCAATGTTGTGTTTGCGCAGGAGACTCTCCTCGGTGGCGGTATAGACATCCTTAATATAGAAAATGTCGTAGCGCCTGAGGGTGTTCAGAGTCTTAGTGCTGAGGCCGATATCACAGAGGCGCGTGAATAAAATCGCGTCGGAGACGTCCTGGCCGTTGCCCTGCAAGGGAATGTCGGTAAACTCGAAGAGAGCCTCGGTAGAAATCTGCGCAACGCTAGCAAGACGGCGCTGGAGCTCAGTAACCGTATTAATAAGCTCGTCGCGAGTCATACTGAGTGATTTGATATTGACGCCGTGCTTCTGGGTGAGGGCGCGGGCGTAGTTGCGCTGAGCATTTTTTAGCGTCATGCGGTTAGCCTCGCAATCTCTGAATCCAAGCGGGTCGCTATGAATTCCGTAGTAACACTCGAAGACGCCGCGCTCCTTATCGTTGAGATCGAAACGAGTTCCGATAATTTTTACGGCGACAGCATCGGGAATATAGAGATCTTGCGGCTTGCCGTCATAGAAAATGTCACTAATGATGCGCCGACAAAGTTGTTTATCTGCCAAGAAATACCACTCCTTTCAAAAGTGCGTTGTTTTTTTGAGATACAATATGTCTATTGTAGCATGTTTGGCTTATTTTGTCAAGGTACCGCTTCCCAGCGACGCTTTTTATTGGATCTCAGAATTCCAAGATTGAATCGTATCGCGAATAGTGCGAGACTCCAATAATATCCGCAAAAATAATACTAACATTATTAACTTCAAGCTCTGCCATTCTTTATTTCTTACCTTTCTCTGGTCTTAATGTATTAACAAATTTAATTTTTTTGCCTTTGCGCCAGTCCATAATATACGCATATTTACCGTTATGCTTGAATGGGTCGTTTTTGGCGCAGCCCTCGCAGACGCGGAGGTGAGTTTTCTTGGTTTTTTCGCCGAGGAGAGCAAGCATGGGCGGGATTTCTTCTTCGACAACGTCGTTTTTGCAGGACATCGGGATGACGAATTTGATGCCGTCCATTTGGAAGATATTCCAAGAGATGATATTGGCGATGTCTTTGAGAATAGCGAGGTGTTTTTTATTGACTTTTTGCTCGAGATTGATTTGTTCGGCTGTGAATTTGGCGTTCCAGTAGTCGACAAAAGTATAGAGTAAATTCTCGCGCGCAAGGAGGAGGTTGTCGCCCTGCCACTCGTAGCCATAGGAGCTTCGGAAGGCAATTTTAGCCCATTCGAGCCAGTCGATCTGAGCGTCGCAATATTTTGAAACAATCTGCAATTTGCGATCCAAAAAGCCAACTCGGTCGCTAAGTTTGAGAACTTTCTTGCCATTGGCGGCATTGTAGCGACCGACGATAAAAGGCGCTTCGCCGCAAGTTATTTCGAGATGAAGCTCAGCAACGTAGTCTTGCCAATTATTCTTATCGGTAGGCCAATTCGATCCAGCCCAGTCGGCTTGCTGATTCATCTCGGCAACGATTTCGCGGGGCGTAAAAACCTCAGCCTTGTCTTGAGTGCGAGCTTTTTGCTCGGCTTTGGTCTTGGCAATGCGAGGTTGAATGAGATAAGTATTATCGCCGGTAATGTCAGGAATTTTAATTTCGTCGGTAGCTTTGTGCGAAGCATAAGAATCGGTAGCCCAAAGAATATTGTGCTTTTTAACGGCGGTCGAGCGAGTGTGGTCGAAAAGGAGAATATCCAGTAATTCGTCGTGCGAGCGAATAGTGTTTTCGAGAATGTCGAGATCGGAGCTATACATCTTCTATTGGTTTTATCTTCTCAATAATAAAACTTCGTTCCTCTTTAGAAAGATTATATTTATTAAATAGCTGTTGATCTATTTCGTCTAAGCTCCTGCTCCAGTCTATGTCAGATTTTTCGGAGAAATCTTGTATAGGCACAGACGAGTATGTCTCGCGAGCAGTATTTTGAGACATTTTATCTTTATAAAATACGGCGCGGAAGAACTTTGTGTAAAAATATTTCTTAGCGTTTTGAGCCTCAGTTACTGTATCGAATGGACCAAATTCAATATACATCTCAGAGCAACAATCGCCAGGTTCAGCTATTAAGATTTTCGAGTAACTGCCGCCAAGATAGCCTTGTTTCTCATCCATGTTCCCCCAGGCTTTTACAACGAATAACTTATATTTATCTAACATTGGAGATATTTTTGGTAATTTATTCTTTTCGATGTAGACGGAAGTTCTTCCTGCTCCTTTTTGGCGTCCAAATAATCTAACAACGCCAGGAGTATCTTTATCTAGGAACGATAAATTATATTTCCAAGGCTTATCGATTGGGTCGGCTCGAAAGCCGTACGGCTTTGAAGCCGACCCAATCGACGCCACAAAAATATCAGCCTTTTTAGAAACCTTCTCGCAAATCGAAGTGATTTCTTTTGGTTTCTCTATATCATCTTTAGATATTGGAAGTAAAGAGATTTTCTCCTCACGACCCTCAGTTAAAATCTTCTGTTTTCCATCTAGGCCATTGTCAAAACCTTTTTTCTATAAGACTACATTCGTCCATTCAGCGCCCGGGACGCCCTCAAAAGCATTATGTTTATTATCGATAAAAACAATCTGAGAATCCCGCTTTATCGTCTCGTTATTTAGATTAGAAAGGAGGTTTGCGATACTAGTACCCTGCCATCCCGTAGGAAATATTAATTCTACAACCGACGCATTCTTTATTCCGTTTACGTAGAAAAGTGTATAAATCTGACTATTCCCATCTTGATATGGTGGGTTTCCTACAATTACATCAAATTTCATGTTTAGCTCCTGGTTGTTTTTGAAAGTTTCTGTTAGGTCTTTTTGGATAAAGTTGCGGTCGCTAACATTAGCGAAATTTCCGTAAATGTACTTGTGGGCGATGTTGTAGATAATTCCCGTTGGCGCAAAGCCATAAAGTTGGTGCTCAAAAATATGCTTAATGCGCTCTTCGCGATCAGGAATAATATCGGCTAGGCCACGATTTAGACGCTTAGCGATTTCGGTTAGGTAAAGTCCGCTTTTAACATAAAGATCAGCAAAAGTAAGATTTGGATTTTCAAAAATACCCGGATTGTTTTCCTCGAGCATGTCGAGCATCATATTAACGACACGGCGAGGCGTAAAAATCTGATTGGTCTTGAGTGGACGAATATAGGAGAAAATATCTTCCCTGGTATCGTCTCTAAGATAATCGGCAAGTTCCTGACGCTTGTCTTCGAATTCGCGAATTGCGGCGTTAAAAACGTAGCGATCGAAAAAGCCATCAAAATGAATCGCCTCACCATTAGCGCCGGTGTAGTCGCCTGGGTCGCGTAGCATGCGGAAGTCGTCCTTAGTAAATGGCACTGGACTGTCTTTTTCGGTAAAGATTTCTTCGAATTCTGCATCCGAAACAGTATTCTCGATGTTGTCGATAGTAATCTCATCGACGTTGCGAGCCGCCATAATAAAACTTGGAATGGCGCGCGTGAAGGTGCGGAGCTTGGCACGGATTTGGTCGAGTTCGCTCTGCTCTTCTTTTTTGTAGGTTTGCTCTTCTTTGGCTTCGATAGTATCGCGCGGGAGATCTTGCTCGATAATGTCAGCAAGTTTACTGGCAAGTTTTTGCTTCATAGCATCGTCATGAATATCTTTTGCGACAAACTCCTTAGCCTCAGCGACGACAGTATCGAGTATGGAGTTACGAACTTTTGCTACTTCGGATTTTGGAACGCCATAACTCTCTTGATAGAAGGCGATTGGCTCGTCGAGTTTGGCGTCGAATTTTTGAGCAACGATACCCTCGAAATTACTTTGACTGTTGAGTGATTCTTGGTAGGCGTCATTGACGAGATTGAGCATCTCGGTGCTGTAAATTTTTTGACCAAGCATGCGCTCTTTGTTGACGGAGATACGGCGCTCGCGCTTTTCGGCACGATTAGAGTCGTGCTCAACATCTTGTTTGGATGCCTCGCGGCCAGTATCGTTGGTGGTTTTAGCTTTGTTGAGTGCGCCAATAATTTCAGCCGGGATATTAAAAACGTGATCAATATTGGTAAAAAGTAATTAGTGACGAAGCCGCGATTAACAACCTCACGCGCCATAATGGCCTTTGGATAAGTGAGAACTTGCTCGGCATCAAGCTCGACCATTTCGCCTTGTTTATCTTCGGCGAGAACTGGGAAGTAATTTAGAAGCTCGGCGACGTAATTTTGGCGTTCAAGCTCAGTAGTTTGCCCAGTTGCAACTTCGGCCTGTAAACCGTTGGCAAATTTGTCGTAAACTTGCAGCACGCGACTTGGCGAGAAATCAAATACGTAGGCGGATTTTTTGCGGTAAAAATCCGTCGAGCCGTCAGCTTTTGGAATACTAAAATCGTATGGGTTTTGCGAGCGGAAAATCGCCTGCATGTAGAGCGACTCAGACTTAATGTCCGATAACATGAGAACAGCCGACCATTCCTTAACGGTGACGCCGGTCGTGAGCTGACCAACTGAGAGAGTGATGGTTTTATCGTACTTTTTAATAGCAGCCTTGACGCGATTAAAGGCATTTTCATTCTCGACAATATTGTCGATTTCTTCATCGGAGTCGTCTTGACTATCAAAATCGGAGTCGATCTTGCCATCGCCGGCTGCAATTACGACATGATATTGACCGAAGATTGGATGCTTGCGCAGGAGACGCGCCATAGCCTTAGCGGCGGCGACACGGTTGCCGACTAGCCAAAAAGTATGTTTGAGTTCATCGCGAAGCTCTGGAGTTGAGAATGGATATTTTTTGTTGGAAGTAAGTTGGTCGAGAAAAATCTGAATTTCTTTTTCGTGAATAAAACGGCCATTCTTGACAGCAAACATCTCGTTGAGATCGAAGGCGAAGTCGTAATTTTCTTCGCCAAGATCAATACCCTCATCAAGACGATGATTGATAATATCCGACATTTTGTAAGTAAAAAGACGCATGTCGGGCAGATTGGTGTGCGGGCCATTTTCGCCACCATTTGCGAGTTCGACCCGCTTGGCTTTTTGCTCATCAAGATAAGTCCAGTTGAAAATCTGGTCTCTATGGAAGCGGTTATTAGCGAGCGCTTTAAACGGAGTGCCGGAAAGATAAAGCGAGAAACGACGCTTGATTTTGTCGAGCGCATCGAGAGTTTTGTCAGTGTCGCTAGCTTCGTGCGCTTCATCAAAGATAAGTAAATCCCACTCGAGATCAGCAACCCAGTCGAGTTTATTGAATTTGCCACCAAAGCGTTTGCCGCCTTTTAGATCTTGAAGGCTCAAGAAAGTGATTTGCTTATCTTCGGATGTCGGATTGGCACGATTGATAAACTCCTCGCGACTGAGCGTCGGGCGATCCTTGAGCGAGTCGGTAGTGGAAATAAAATAATAACAGTCAATGAACTTCTTGCAATCGTCGTACCAAGAATTGGCGATGGATGGGCGATTCGTAATAATTAGAACCTGCTTAGCATTGAAGCGCTTGGCAAAATCGTAAGATGCGAGAGTCTTGCCAAAGCGTGGTTTGGCATTCCAGAGATAATCGGCATCTTCGTTAGGGTGCGCAAAGTCAATGGTTTGATTATGCTCAGCATAGGCGAGAGTCTGCGAGACGGCCTGCTCTTGCTCGGCGCGCAAAGTATATTCAACAACGGAATCGTTATTTGACGTGATATGCTCGCCGTTCTTGAAAGCGTCAAAAAGCTGCTTTGATCTACTTTGTTCGTTACCAAAATAGAACCATTCTTGACCGAGCCCGCCATCATCCTGGCGTTTGCTCTGCTGGATGCCGTTTTGACGGTAGAAAGCGTGGAGCTTTTTGTCCTTAAAAAAGTCGCGACCATCAGGATAGACAGAGCTGGCACTCCAGAGCTTTTCGTAATGCTCTTTTAGCGCAGCAGTTTTGACTTCCTGCTCGATGCGGTCATCGACATTATATTGTTCGGTATAGCCAACTTTTTGCCAGCCATCGTTCTGATGACGATTCGGCAAAATAAAAGAATAGATCTGCGGATAGATTTTCCGCACGGTCTTGACCTGTTTCTTATCGTCAGAAACAGCGCCCTTGTCGCTTTCATTCATTGTAGGTTCCAATTACAATTATGTTTTAAATTTAGCCGGGATTTCGCAATAATAAAATTGCGCCCCACAAATGACCGGCTGGAACCTACAATTTCGCGACAAAGGCAAAAACAATAGACCGGCTCTTTCTGGAGCGCAATTAATGTTTTTGCAGATGCTAAAAAGCACCGACTTCGTCGCGTTAATGATCAAAATTGTAAGTTCCACCTTTATTATAGCATGACTGTTTGATGTTCTGGCGGAAATATATTATAATACCCTCGTGGCTAGTCCGATTCTAGGACTCAGATCAGCCACTTGTTGTGAGAGCGCGCTACTGATTACTCATCAGTGGCGCTTTTTCTTAGATTTTAGCAGCCTGAGGCTGACTCTGATTTCGAGAAACGCAAAGTGCAAATCTACTGACAAATTCCTCCTTTCGGAGTACACCTAAAAATTATTCTCCCAACCGCACTTAGAATAGTTAAGTTGGCGAGAATAAAAAAGCATGAGCATGAAAAAATCCGACCAAGAATGGCCGGATTTTTTGGGGAGTGGATTTAGTACGAGACGCTCGGCGCGAACGTCGCAAAGGACGCGGCGTTCCTAGCGCGAAATCTTAATACCGTAAGGCTCGAGACAGGCGCGAAGGTCGGCCAGTGATGCCTCACCAAAGCGATAAATGAAGGCAAAATCTCGCTCGGTTTTGTCTGCCACATCGAAGATGTATTTCCAGCCACGACGGCGCAGACAGTCAAGCGTGTGACTCTTGAGGCCGATGTCGGCGAGCGCAATATTGTAGGGCGCACCGGCTTTTTGCATTTCTTCGTCGTGCTTAATTTTGATATTGAGCTGCTTCTCGCGAGCGAGCTCTTTTTTGAGATCGTCAATCTTTAAATTAGCGCGACGCAGTTGCAGCTTAGCCTCATAAGCAGCATTAAGTAGCTCCTGACGCGACATCATAAAAAGTTCGACATCAAAGTTGCGCTCATAGATGAGCCTCTCGATAAAATGCTTGCGGGCGCGGACGAGAATTTCTTCGGCGTTAGGCTTCTTAGTACCCAAGACGCTGGCAACCAGCAAAGAACTAAGTAGCTTCTCGCCGGTCAGTCCATAGTGAAGCCTCATCGCATTTCGCTCATCTTCGCTCATATCGGACAAAACATCGTTGATTTCGGTAATAATCGGAAGCGAAAGGCAGACCCCCACTGCTTTGCCATCCCAAAAGATATCGTTGATCATCGCCTCGTAGGCCTGCACAATATCCATGATATCAACTCCTTTCAAAAGTACTTCTCTTGGATTTTTGACACAAAAAACCACCAGATAACTCTATTGTAGCATATTTTATGCATTTTGTCAATCTGGCGGTATGCGAGCTAGCGGAAAATGCCGTGTTTTTTGGCTTTTTCGAACTCTTGAAGGAGATCTTTTTGCTTTTTGCTGAGATTGCGCGGGATTTCGACGTTGACCGTGACGATGTGCGGACCGCGTTCAGTCGAGCCAAGACGCGGCGCACCGTGACCAGAAAGTTTGAAGTTGGTGCCTGGCTGAGTGCCAGCTGGAATCTTCATCGTGACTTTGCCGTCGACAGTTTCGACATCGACCTCGGTACCAAGTACGGCGTCAACCATAGAAATTGTAACCTCGGAAAGAATAAGATCATCCTCACGAGTGAGAGATTTATGGGCGCGGACGCGGACCTCGACATAGAGATCGCCTCGCTCGCCACCCTTCTCTGGCGCTTCACCACCCTTGCCGCTAAGACGAATGGACTGACCGTCGTAAATACCGGCCGGGATTTTGAGCTTAAGTGGCTTACCGTCGATCGTAACTTCCTTAGTGACGCCAAATATAGCATCTTCGAAGTTGATCGTAATACTGGTGCGTAAATCGCGACCACGACGAGCACCACGGAAGCCGCCAAAGCCACCGCCAAACATGGCGCCTAGGATGTCGTCGAGACCGCCACCACCGAAGTCGAAATTGAACGATTGGCCGTTATAACTGTAGCTACCGCCACCAAATGGGTTGCCACCGCCAAAAGGATTACCGCCACCGGCGCCGCCAACACCAGCATGACCAAACTGATCATAGCGTTGACGCTTGGTTTTGTCACTAAGAACACTGTAAGCTTCGTTGATTTCTTTGAACTTTTCTTCGGCTGCTTTGTCGCCCGGATTTTTGTCTGGATGATATTTGACAGCAAGCTTGCGAAAAGCTTTTTTGATTTCATCATCAGATGCACCCTTTTGGATGCCGAGAACTTCGTAATAGTCTCTTTTACTCATGTGTCTAGTATAGCATTTAGCAGTCTAGGGGGCAAGAGTGCTAGCTATTTATCATGAGAATGCCGACGAAAATCAGAAAGCCGGCTACCATGTAGCTGTAGATAACTTTTTTGGTCATTTTCTTGGCGTGAATAAACTTCGGAAAAGCACGACCGAGCAGAATTGCCAGCACAAAGCCCGCCACGAGACTTGCGACGCGACTGACGACCGTAAAGAGAGCGACCACTGGCGCCATGATAAGGCCAAGTTTTTGAAGAATCTCAGCAAAAGTAGTAACGATATTGTCTGCCCACATAGCAAGATTGTTGGCGTGGCGTTTTTTATGTGTCTTAAAAGTGCGTTTTAGGGCCGTGCGCCAGTTTTCGAACAAAATTAGCGCAATAATCGTGGCGACACAAGAGCCAAGCTCAAAATAGAAGAAGGACTGCGAGAAGAGCGTAAAATCTTTGACGCCATCAAGAAAATAGACAAAAACAATGTCGGAGGTAATTGAAAAAGTAACTGAAACGAGCGTAAGGCCAGCCGTGACAAGATCAGGTGCTTTGCCTTTTTTGCCGTCATTGCCACTAAAAACAATAATGACCGCCGCGACCATAATAAAGATAAAAGCGAGAGCTTGGCTGGTGGTGATTTCTTGACCCAAAATAGTAACACCAAGCGCAAGACTGAGCAGTGGGCCTACCTGGCTATAGATAGAAACGTCGATAGTATCGCCAGATTGGAGCGATTTATAGTAAAAAGCCGAGCCGATAGTATTGATAACACCAGCAAACATCAAGCCGACGGCATTATCTAGCGGAATCATAAATACAGAGCGGCCAAAAATTGCTAAGACCAGCAACATACCAAGGCTAAAAGTAATGATATGTGTCGCCAAAAACGAACCGGCACGCTTTTTTGGCATGGCGGTATCAATTACAAAGTTCTGCAAGACGGAACTTAGGCTATAGAAAATCGATGAAAAAATAGGCAAAAGTAGCCACAAATACCCACTCATGCCTTTATTTTAACATAAGCTTTTGCGGGATTTTAAGTTATTTGCGCGTGCGCCCCGCGACGGCTTCAAGATTGGCATCGTCGGCAAAAGTCTCATTATCGGCGCCAAAAAGCTGCTCCATAAGATTGGCGAGCGTAACATAGCCGACGATTTTACCCTCGCGATTGATAACGAAAGCAAAATTATTATTGGCACGAATAAAAGTAGCAAGAAGCATCTCGAGCGAATAATCTTGACGAGCGTAGCAGAAGTCGTGACTGATATGATCAGAAACAAAATCTTCGGTAGCTTTGAGAGTGTCTAGGTTGTCAAGTCGCAAAAGTCCCGAAATCTGGTCGCCAGAGTCTTTAACTGGAAAACAATTTTGACCGGTTTTATAGAGACGATCGAGAGTTAGCGGATCGAGTGGATCGATTTCACGCAGATAAGTAATGTCTTTTTCGGAGTGCATAATAGAGCTAACTGGCATGACAGGAAAAGACATGGCGCCGGCAATAATGTCGCGCTCGGCATCGCTAAGGACGCTTTTGTTACAGCGTTTTAGGAGTTTGATTAACTCTTCTTTGGTGGCAGGCTTATAGGGGGTATGTTTTTTGGGCGGACGATATTTTTCGAGTCTGGGATCAAGAAAATTAGTCAAGCGGGTCATCAGTGTAGAAAATAGCTTGCTCATGGTATAATTTTAGCATGAATAAGGTTACTATTGGGATCGTGATTGCAATCTTGGCCGGTTTTGGCGGACTCGTAATCGTAATGTCGATGCAAAATGAAAAAGTTACAGTAAATACTGATGGAACAACGACCAGCGTCTTGCAAGAAGCTACCGACGCAAATGGAAATATTGCCGATCATGTACGCGGCAAGACTGATTCGAAAGTACTCTTGGTAGAATATGCAGACTTGCAATGCCCTGGTTGTGCAGCCGCGATGAAGACTATAAATGAGATTTATGAGGAATACAAAGACCGTGTAGCCTTTACTTTCCGTAGTTTTCCGTTGCAATATCACCAAAATGCGCGCGCCGCATCGGCAGCTTGTGAAAGTGCCGGCATGCAAGGTTACTTCTGGGAAATGTTGAGCGCTATGTATACTGCACGTGCAACTTGGATAGATGCAAGTGGTAGCAAACGCACTGAGGAGTTCGTGAACATTTTCAAGCAAATCGCACCAGATGGCGACGTGACGGCGTTTAAGAATGCACTCAGCGATAAGAATATCGAGAAAAAGATTGACTACGATCATTCGCTCGGTAAAGATCAGGACAAAATCAGTGCAACGCCAGCGTTCGTAATTAACGGCGAAGCAATTGACGTCTCGAGCGCCGCTACGCAAGACGATTTGAAGGCGATGATCACAAAGAAGCTAGACGAAGAGCTAAAGAAAGTCGGCGAATAGTTTTAGGCAGAGATTTGAGCTAAAAAATATCCCCCAAAAGTGGGGGATTATTTTTCTACATTTCGATGAATTCGTTCCAACGAAGTGTATCCACGCGCAGCGTATCCTTGCGGTTACGCTTTTTCATGGGTTTCTCCTGCTTATTAATATACTGTCTCGAAAAACGACCTTTTCCCCAAAAACCGATATACGGCTGAGACAGTGATAATTATTTTAGCAAACTTTTTTATATTTTGCAAGTATTTTCTTGCTTATGTTTTAGCTAACAGGGGCGGAGTTTTTACTGACGACTTTTAAGAGCGAGACGGATACGCTCTTCGACTGGAAGATTTGGATCGACGCCATCAAGCGCGCGCGTAGCGTCAGCGAGTTGAAAACCAAGCGCCATAAGAGCTTCGAGCGCCTCGTCGTTTGGTAAAGTGGCCTGAGTTTGTGGCTCGACAGTACGACCATAGTGGGTCGGGAGGCCAACTTTTTCTTTGAGGTCAACAATAACACGTTCAGACGAGCGCTTACCGATACCAGAGGCTTTAGCAATGAAGGCAGCATCGGCATTCGCAATGGCGTTACGAACCTCTTCGGCTGGAGCTAAAGAGAGGATAGCCATGGCGTTTTTGGGGCCAACACCTTGGACGGAGATAAGAAGTTCAAAAAGTTTCTTCTCGGCTAGCGAGGTGAAGCCAAAGAGATCCTCAGATTGCTCACGTACGAGATGATAAGTGTAGACTTTAACTTCGTCGTTTAGGAGAAGATTATCATAGTTGATAGAGCTAAGCGCGACTTCGTAGCCGACTCCGTGTACGTCGATAATGACAGAATTTGCGAATTTTTCGACAATTTTTCCTTGAATATGGGCAATCATAAGATAATTATAGCTTATTTTAGATCATACTGAGCGCGAGTCATAAGTGCGTGTGTGATGGCAGCGGCAAGAGCATCAGCAGCATCATCTGGTTTTACGATGTCGCGCATATTAAGATATTGACGGACGGATTCTTGCATTTGCTTTTTATCGGCTTTGCCATAGCCAGTAAGAGTCTGCTTTATTTGGAGTGGCGTGTACTCGTAGATGGGGAGATTGTGCTGGCGAGCAACAAGAATAACAACGCCGCGCGCCTCAGCTACAGAGATGCCGGTAGTAATGTTTTGATTGAAGAAAAGTTTTTCGATTGAAACCTCATCTGGGTGAGTCTCGTCAATGATTTGATTGAGCGAATCGAAAATATCGAGCAAACGATCGGCAAGCGGTGTGTGAGCTGGCGTCGCAATAACGCCAGCAGTAATCATGCGCGGCTGTTTATGTGTTGTAAAATTCACAACACCAAAGCCGCAGATGCCCGTGCCGGGGTCGATGCCTAAGATTTTCTTCGATGACATAACCTCATTATACGTTTTTTAATCTCTTTACGAAACTGAAAACAAACACAGACAACGGCGAGGATTACAAGTCCAATAATTGCGCCAGTGGCAACAAAAATCTGTGGATTATCATATTCGGTTTCTTTGATAGGCTTGACTTTATACTCGTCGCCGGAATTCTTGGCGATTTTGCGACAGCGATTGGTCTCGGGATTGCGCTCGTAACCTTCTTTGCACTCGGTTGGAGTTTTGGTACTGGTTTTCTTTTTGCAACGACCAGTGAGCGGATTTAGATAATAGCCGTCCTTGCAGGTGGTAGATTTTTTAGTTTCAATAGTTTTGCAGCGACCGGTTAGAATGTTTAGATATTTTCCTTCTGGACAAATGAGATTTGTCGTAGCGGTTTCTTTAATGCAGTTGCCAGTGAGTGGGTTTATAACTTTGCCCTCGGGGCAAGTCTGGAACTCTTGAAAAATGTTCTCGGCAGATGGCGTAGGTACGTAACTGCGTTTCCAAACCATCTTGCCGCCATCGGCGACTAGGATCATGCTAGTATCCTTACGCTGCTTGCTAGCTTGGGCGACCTCATCAATAACATTACCTTGCTCGTCGATAATCTGAATAGCTGGCATAGTACTAGGATTCTTACTAAGTTTTATATCATAGGACGCATAATATGCACCTGGTGATATAAGGCCAGAGAGGCGCTGGACGGTATTCTTGTAACGAATTTGGCAGCCAGAAATATCGCGAGTAATTGCGGAGTTATTGTAAATTTCAACAAAAGGTAAATCGGTGTACGATTGGTACTCGGTAATAATGATATTCTCGCAAGGCGAATAGATAGGATCCGGAATAGCTTTTTGAAGAGCCGACGGCGTGGATACGGGATAGTATTTCTCTTGGATATATGCGCCGTCAACGAGATGTACAGAGGTATTGTCGGTATTGGTTTTAAACTTGGGATGAAAGTTCTCACAAGTATTCTTGCCCCAACAGATTTCGCTAATAACATCCTCATCTTTTGCGAGCTGAATTTTGCCAGCAGTCGAAGCAAGGCCAGAACTACTAAAACCATAAAGATATTCATCAGCAAGATCGGCGGCTTCGGGACTGCCCGAAAAATAGAGGACAAGTCGAGACTCGACCAAGATATAATCGCTAAAATCTAATTCACCAGCGAGATTTCCAGTGGAGTTGTAATAGAGAAGCTTATAGCCCGCGAGCGGAAGATTGTCCGTCGTGTTCTTGGAAAGCTCGATAAAATCGTAATTTTGCGACGAAGAATCGTTTTTAAAGCCGGCATTGATGGCGGAAATTTGCAGCGCAGGAGAATCTGCAAAGGTTCAATTTACAGAGAGAAATAATGCAGAGATGAGTGAAAACTTGAAAATTTTAGCTATCATGCCGGGATTCTAGCAAGGCAAATTTTTTAAGACAAGCGTAAGTGTAATAAAAACGCAAATATGATAAAATTTAGTCATGAGCGATTTGCTATGTTTGGCCACAATCGCCTTGGCGGGGTTAACGCAGGCTTCACTCCAGCTTAGTTTTGGAGCTTTAATTTTGTTGTACCACGCTAGTATGGGTCGACATAGACGAAAACGCACACGCTTTTTGGCGAAAAGTTATATCTGGGGCGTAGGAACAGTGAGCTTTTTGATGATCTGTTGTCTTGCGTTTTTGATAGATACAATTATGGGCGGCGCTCTGTCAATTCTCGGGCTTTTGATTTTGGTAGGAGCACTATGCGCTATCGCTTTTGTGATGTGGGGACTATATTTTCGCGGCACGGGGACGGAACTTTGGATTCCGCGTAATTTATCACGTTATGTGAGTCGCCGCGCGAGAAATACTAACGACAATCTCGAGGCATTTTCACTTGGAATGTTAAGTAATTTTCTCGAGATGCCGCTGAGCATCGTGCTGAGCCTCGTGGCAGCAAATGCGATGATTACGATGAGTAGCCAGTGGCAAGTGCTAGCAGCATTGCTATTTGCGGTGCTTAGCATAGCGCCACTAATTTATTTAAAATTAACAATTAAAACTGGTCGCAATGCGCTAGAAATTCAAAAATGGCGCCAGAAAAACAAGAAATTCTTGAAGAATATTGCAAGCAGTAGCTTTTTGACTTTGGCGTTATTTATAATTGCGTTTTGGGTGGTAAAGTGATGAAACACAAGAGCTACGAGTATAGTCACGAGGGAGTTTATCAGAGCGTACTAACGCAAGCGCTGGGACTAAAAGTGCCTGAAGGTTGGGCGAAGCAGATTGCCGAGCAAGTTGCACGTGCGACTGATGTCTGGATACGCGATAAAGAGATGGTGACAGAGGCGGATTTACAACGCGTCGTTTGCAAACAACTTGACAAACTAAGCCCAGATATTGCTTATGCTTATCGAAATAATGATAAAATTATATAAAGATGAAGAAAAAATTCGATTTCGATTTAATTGTAATTGGTGGCGGAAACGCAGGATGTGAAGCGGCTTTAATTGCGGCCGAGCACAAACTAAAAGTTGCCATTATTGAAGCAAACAAATGGGGTGGATCAAATCTAAACTATTCAAATATCCCACTCGGGGCACTCTTTGAGGCGACACAGCTTTTGAAGATAGCAGTAGATGGTTCACGTTTTGGACTTTCGAGCACGAGTTTGCGCTATAATTTCCCGACTCTTCGTAGCTGGAAAAATCTAGCAATGGAGCGCGCGGGCGCTGACGACAAAACGAAGCTTGAAGAAGCAGGAATTGTATGTATCGAGAGACGCGGACACTTAATCTCGGCACACGAAGTGAGTGACGGCGAAAATATTTACCGCACAAAGAAAATTTTGCTGGCGACCGGCGCTGGGATGCTTGATACCGGAATTAATATTCCTGAAGGCGTAAAGTATCTACTGCCAAGCGACGTGCCAGATTTGATGCGACCGCCAAAAACAGTGTTTATTGTAGGCGCCGGCGCGACTGGTTGTGAACTCGCACAATATCTGCGAACTTTGGGCAGCGAAGTAGTGCTGGCGGACTATGCGGCACGACTTTTGCCACGTAAAGACGAAGAAGTTGGGCAAGTACTCGATGATTTATTTGCTGAGAGTGGCATTAAAGTTTTGACACAGTCGCGCGTGACAAGCATCGTAAATGATAACGGCATGCGTAAAGTAATTTTCTTACGTGGTGGACTCGAAAAATCCGTGCGCGTTGACGAAGTAATTCTCTGCACTGGCAGCGCACCAAATACCGACATTGGACTCGAAAATGCTGGCGTAGAATATAATGCGCATGGCGTGATAGTTGACAACGAAATGCGTAGCTCAGTAAAGCATATTTATGCATGTGGTGATATATGTGGCGGCGAAAGTAGCCTCGAACGTAGTTCATTGCAAGCAAAAATCGCAGCGAGAATGATTATCAATAAGGGTAAAGTCCAAAATAACGAAGTAGGAATGATTCGCATTACGAAGATTTACCCTGAAATTGCCGAAATAGGCGTAACAGAAGATGACTGCATCCGCCAGGATCGCCGCTTTAAGAAAGCTGTTTTGCCACTAGGCGAAGTCGCAAAATCGAATATTGCAGATTTTTCGGATGGATTTATTAAAGTCTTGGCCGACAAAAAAAGTAAGATCATTGGCGCAACCATTATGGCGCCAAACGCTGGAATCTTGATGCAAGAGCTTGCTTTTGCGATGCGCCACGATATGACTTTGGCAGATGTAGCCGAAACACCGCATCTGACAAATGATTGGAGTGAACTAGTCAGACAAGCTTGTGCACAATTAGTTTAAAAAATGCCCGCCTCTAGCGGGTATTTTTGTGGCAAAAAAATAATGCCAAATGGCACTAATAAAACTTGGTGGCGGGGGTTGGATTTGAACCAACGACCTTCTGGTTATGGGCCAGACGAGCTACCAGGCTGCTCTACCCCGCGATATAAATAGTATTTTAGCTGATTTTTGGATAAAAGTCAACAATTTTAGCTAAGATTTATATTTTGACGCAAGCATAAATGGGATAAGTCACGCCATGATATAATGTGCTTATGGAACTTGAGCTCACGAATTTCTATTCTCGTCTAGGTACGATTGCATTGATTTTAGTGCTAGGTTTTTATCTAGGCAAGAAGAAGATCATTAATCATGAGATTAATAATGGGCTAGTAAATTTGTTACTTTCGGTATTGATGCCAGCGTCGCTATTTTTAGCTTTTCCAACCGAATATGACGAAACAAAATCGCAGATGTTCTTCTCGGGATTAGCGGCGGGTTTTGTCGTGATGTTTGCGCTGATTTTCTTATCGAGAATCATTTTCAGTAAGCTTTTTTATAAGGGAGAGTTTCGTTTCGAGTCGCAATTTGCACTAATTTTTAATAACGCAACTTTTCTTGGCTATCCGATTATTGCGAGTACATTTAAAGAACAAGGAATAATCCCATATTGCGGTTTTATTATTGCGTTTAATATTGCTCTGTTTTCTTATGGCGTGTATCTTTTTAAGCGCAAAGTCGATAAGGAATTATTTACGGGAATTGTTAAAAATCCAAACATTATTGCAGTAGTGCTAGGTGTAGTTGTGTTTATGGCGGGAATAAAATTACCAACTTTCGTGAACGATGCAGTAAGCTACGTCGGCAATGCGACGACGGGATTGTCAGTGATCTGTATCGGCTACATGCTGTCGCGTGCAGATTTTAAGGCGATTCTGAAGAAGTGGCGCATTATGGCGACAGCGCTAATTCAACTAGTCGTTGGACCTTTGGTAACGTGGGGACTTTTGACTTTTTTGCGCTTCCCGGCCGAAGTGATAACGGTTTGCACTTTGATTCAGGCACTACCAACGGCGACGAGTTTGGGACTTTTTGCGGCAAAATATGGTGGAAACGAAATAGAATCGTCAGAGCTAGTTGCAGTTTCGACTCTGCTTTCGATTGTGACGATGCCAATTATGGTAGCGTTGCTACTCGGATAATTTTAGGCAACAAAAAAGTATCTGGTGGGGGCAGCTGGGCTTGAACCAGCGACCAATCGGTTATGAGCCGACTGCTCTAACCACTGAGCTATGCCCCCGCACCGCGATACTGATAGTATTATATCATTCTTTTTCGGCTTCGATAAGCTGACGTATAGCTTTGAAGAGATGAGGCTTAAAAACGGCAAGCTCGAGCGGTTCATTATATAAAATGCAAGTCATACAAGTGGAGCTAGCGAGTTCAACAATCATGTAAAGCAAAATGTGCGGGTTTTTGAGCTTAACATTGCTTTCTTCGGCAGCAGCGATGAGAATTTGCAAAACGTCGGCATATTCTTCAGAAAAAAGGTCGGTCATTTTTGGATCAAAAACACCAGTCGAAAGGTCCTTAGTGATTAGGCGTAAAATATCTTTATTTTGAGCCAAAATGTCAATTACGTAGTCGATGATGAAGATAATCTTATCTTCGAAGCCAGTAATATCGGTCTGATAGAGGGCGCGAAGAGCTTGCTGGAAGAACTCGTTAGATTTTTGAGCGACGAGACGCTTTTTGAGCGCTTCTTTGTCGCGGAAATAAAGGTAGAAAGTGCCTTTGGCGACGCCGGCACGCGTGGCGATCTCTTGAATGGAAACTTTATCAAAGCCGCGCTCCAAGAAAAGCTGATAGGCCGCTTCGAGAATACGGTCATGTTTATCCATTTTATTGCTCTCACGAAGATGACTAGCAGACTTTAAAAGACTCATATCTCTATTATACCACAAAGCATGAAAAATATCAAGTATAAAATGACTGACGGTCAAAAAATGCTTGACAAGCTTGCTTTATAGATATAAGATATTTTTAGAGAAATTGACCAATGGTCATTTTTATTAATAGAGGAGTTAATATGAAGAAGTTTAGCGAGTTTATCTGTAAACATCGCTGGCTAATTGTAGTGCTGTCGGGGTTGCTGATTATCCCAGCAATTTTTGGCTACGCAGCGACACGCGTAAACTATGACCTATTAGTTTACTTGCCGTCTGATATCGAGACGCTCAAAGGCCAGGAGATTCTGACAGAAGACTTTGGTACGGGGGCTTTTTCGGTGGCGGTAGTAAAAAATATGCCACAGAAAGATCTACTTAACCTCGAGGATAAAATTCGCGAGGTCGAAAGCGTAAATCAGGTAATTAGCATCGCAGATGTCACCGGTACGGCAATTCCGCTGGATTTTCTGCCAAGCGAAGTGCGCGAGAAAGCGATGCGAGACGATTCGCAGTTAATGCTAATTACTTTTAGTGAGAGTACGAGTGACGAGAAAACGCTCGATGCTGTTGAGAAAATTCGTGACATTGCGGGCGAGAGTTGCTTAGTTGGCGGCATGAGTGCGATGGTACTCGATACGAAGATGCTGTTTAAGAGCGAAACTTTGCTTTATGTATCGATTGCAGCGGTTTTGTCGCTGATAGTGTTACTTTTGGCACTAGACTCGGCAGTGGTGCCGTTTTTAATGCTAGGTAGCATCGGCGTGGCGTTAATCTTTAATATGGGCACAAATGTGCTATTTGGTGAAATTTCATATATTACGCAGGCGATTAGTGCCGTATTGCAACTGGGCGTGACGATGGATTTTTCGATTTTTCTGTATCACCGTTATGAGGCAGCGAAGAAGAAAGAGTCGGACCGCCTAAAGGCAATGTCGGGCGCGATTCGCGAGACGGCCGTATCGGTATTTGGCAGCGCATTGACGACCTTTGCAGGATTCTTGGCGCTTTGCACGATGAGTTTAACGCTTGGTACAGATATTGGTCTCGTGATGGCAAAAGGCGTAGTGCTGGGCGTGATTTGCGCACTAACAACCTTCCCTGCACTACTTCTTGTGTGCGACAAATGGGTCGAGAAGACTAAACACCGTGAATTGCTACCAAAATTTAGACACGTGAGTGAGTTTATTGTTAAGTATCGAATTCCGATTTTAGTAATTTTTGCGGTGGCACTTGTGCCGACATATATTTTGCAGACCAAAACGGATGTGTATTATAAGCTCGACTCATCAATTCCAGACAGTTATGGCTACACGAAGGCGATGAAGGCATTACGTGAAGATTATGGCATGGAATCACAAATGATGGTACTGGTACGAAATTCGACTAGCACTGCCAAGGTGAATCAGATGATAGCTGAAATCAACGAGCTCGACGGTGTTGATGCGGCGCTTGGTACAAGTGTGCTAGCGGATTATGGACTTTCAGAAGATATCCTGAGCGACAAAGTAGTGTCGATCGCAAAAACAGATGATTACTCGCTAGTACTAGTGCTATCGAGCTATAGCATTGCGTCGGATGAATTAAATAATCAGATCGCGAAAGTGAACGAGATCGTCGATAAGTACGACGATGGCGCAATTGTGGCTGGCGAAGGACCACTGATGAAAGATTTGGTGGAAATTTCGGATCGCGATTTTAATAGCGTAAACACGGTTTCGATTGCAGTGATTTTCGTAATTATGGCGATAGTTTTGAAGTCGATTTCCCTGCCAGTACTTCTGATGGCGGCGATTGAATTTGCGATTTTCTTAAATCTCGGCACATCATATGTGACGGGAGTAGAAATTCCGTTTATTGCTTCGATTGTAATTGGAACAATACAACTTGGCGCAACGATAGATTATGCGATTTTGCTAACGACGAAATATTTAGCAGAACGCAAACGTGGCGTCGAAAAAGTCACCGCAATTCGCAAAGCACTGAGTGGCTCGATTCAGTCGATAATTGTAAGCGCAATGTGTTTCTTTGGTGCGACTTTTGGCGTGGGCGTGATATCGCAAATTGACATGATAGGCTCGCTTTGCACTTTGATTTCGCACGGTGCGCTAATTAGTATGCTAATTGTTTTGACAGTAGTGCCGGCACTGCTCGTGACATTTGACGGGCTAATTCGTAAGACAACTTTGGGATTTAATAAGGAGTAATATGAAAAAGATTTATAAAAGTTTGATGAGTATAGCGACAGCAGGCGTGATTGCACTTGCGCCGTGTAGTTCAGCCTTCGCAACGAGTCAGGACGAAACGGTTTATATTAAATTGCAGGCGAGTGGCGAGGTGAAAAACATCGCTGTTACAGAACACTTGCTTAATGATAATCATTCTCAAGAACTAGAAAGTGCTTCGATACTGCAGAATATAGAGAATTTGAACGGATCAGAAAGCTTCGCGACTATAAATGGCAAGAATATCTGGAAGGCAAATGGTAGTGATATTTATTATCGCGGTACAACAGATAAAGAATTGCCGCTGAAGCTTAGCGTAAAATACTTTTTGGATGGAGTTGAAAAACCTGTCGATGAGGTAATTGGCAAGGCTGGCAAAATTGAGATTCATTTGCATTATGAGAATTTGTCAAAACAGGGTGATCTTTATACGCCATTTGTAGTAGCAGTCGCAACGACGCTAGATGAGAAAAATGTTTCGAATGTAAACGTGACAAATGGTAAAGTTATTAGTACTGGCCGCAAAGTGGCAGTTTCAGCAGTGGCAACGCCTGGTCTTTACGAAAGCCTTGGCGTTGATGAATTAAGGGAGTCCGACACAGTGACAATTAGTTTTGAGACTTCTAAGTTCGAACTCGGCGATATTTATTCGATTGCAACACCAAAGGTAATCGATAGCGCAGATTTGAAGAAGTATACGGATCTTAGCGATGTCTATACAAAGATGGATAAGTTATCTTCTAGCAGCCAGAAACTAGTGGCTGGCTCAAAAACTTTGACAGAAGGACTTTTGAAGTTACAACAAGGCGTAAATGGAATCAATGATAAGTTGGTTTTGCCCGAGAATTTGATTGATGAGACAAAGATGGCACAGATAAAAGCCGCAGCAAAGACGCAAGCCGAGCAAAATATCGAGGCGCAACGCGCGACGCTGACAGCCGGAATGATACAGCAAATAAATAGCCGTGAGGATTTTACGGTGCTACGTAGTGCCCTAAATTTGCAGGCAACGCAAGCTTGTCAGGTACAGTACGGCGAGAATTGCAATGAAACAATTATTAGTCAAATTTACGATCAACTAGTAAGTGGCGTAGCGACAAGTTATATTGAGACGATGAAACAGACCGCTGGCCAAACTGCCGAACAGGTAGCAGCAATAGTGGCCACGCAGACTGCCGAACAAGTTAAAAATACCGTGATGCCGATGATTAAAAAATCACTTGGTAGCTTAAATGACGGAATTAGTCAGCTTGTAGGTGGTTCAAGTGAGCTCAGCCGAGGCGTAGCACAATTTGATAATGAAGGAATTCAGCCGCTCTATAGACTCGTGAATGGCGACCTGCGTGGCGTGGCCGATAAAATTAACCGTTTGGGCGAA
The DNA here is from genome assembly GCA_051891815.1 of Candidatus Nanosyncoccaceae bacterium. Classification (GTDB taxonomy): domain Bacteria; phylum Patescibacteriota; class Saccharimonadia; order Saccharimonadales; family Saccharimonadaceae; genus UBA2834. Next base: position 429,557 of record JBJFFO010000003.1, on the reverse strand, counting down.
CTTGCAGATAACTACAATAATTATGCAGGAATAGCAGCTGACACGACGGGCGAAACGAAGTTCGTTATGATGATAGAAGCTAAACATTAATCTTATGCGGCTCTCACTGGGGCCGCTTTTTAGTAGTGCTATAATATACTTATGCAAAAGTTGAAGACTCAGCTTCGACGAATGGTTTACTTCTTTAAGCGCGATTTTTTGGTAGCGCAAAATATTGTGCTCGCAGTTGCGATACTATTTGCTTTCTATTTTTTGGCGGGCGCAATTAGTGCAACTTCGAAAACTTGGAGTCTGCAAACGAAGTTAAATGCCCTGCTGGCGCAGGAAGACTTGACGAAAATTGAGGTCGAGAAATTGAAACTCGAACAGCAATACTACCAAACAGATGAATATCAAGAACTGATGGCGCGCAAGAAGCTTGGCAAGATGGCGGCGGGCGAAACAATGGTGATTCTAGAACCTAATTCGAAGGCTGCGAGCGAAAAATACCTTAATGATAATGATTCTCAAAAGCAAGAACGCAGTAATTTTGCACAGTGGCTCGATCTGATTTTCTAGATTTTCTTATTTTTATAGTGAATAGCAAGGAAAGGCCGCCCCGAAGGGCGGCACATGGGAGTGGGTGGATCATAACGATTGTTTTTTGTTGCTAGCGAATTGCGCTCAACGGAGAAGAAACTCGAGATCGAGCTCACGCAGTCTGGCTGAGAATTGGTCGCACAAGTCGGCCATTTCGGAGTTATACTTTGCGGTATTAGATTCCAGCCAGTCGGTGGAGACGTCGTCATCTTCCGCATCGCCCTTCAGAGCTTCAAGATAGCGTTTACGCATGTGTTCATAGCGGCTATAGATCCTGCTAAGAACCTTGTCGTCGCGCAGCCTTGAGTCGAACTCAAAAACAAACGAAAATGGACAATAACTGACGGTAGGCATGATTTTACTCATGCGAACCACCTCCTTTCACCAAAATGTACGCTACTTATTGTCGGAAATAGTTACATTTACCATTATAGCACAAGCGGGTTATTTTGTCAAGATTTAGCAGATTGTGGCTTTTCGGTGGAGTCTTTAGCATCTTTTATCTCTTTGACTTCATTGCGGCGACGCTCTTGTTGCTTATCATGAGCGATGCGAGAGGATTTTTCAGAGAGCTCGTCGAGATTGCCGCCAAGCTTTTCGTAAATCATTTCGTTTTGAGCCGTAATCTTATCAAGCTTGTAGCGAATGCTACGATCGACGGCAGAATCATTTTCGACAGTCTGAGTGATTTCGCGCAAATCGCGAATAATGCGCTCGTCAACGCGACGACTACGCTCGGCGTGAATTTGTGAATGAATTGCGAGTAAAACCGAAACAGTAGATACAACCATCGCAATAATATTAAAAGCTTTTTCGGTTCCTGGGCCTGGCGACAGTAATAAAAAGAGTGCGCCAATTAAAACAAGGCTAGCGAGAATCGTTATCATTACGATAATATATTTGCGAAACTTTTTCATTTATCTAATTATACCCTTCTGCTTGGACTTCAAACATTTCTTTATACATACCATTGTTTGCGATTAATTCTTCATGAGTGCCGCTTTCGATAATTTTACCTTTGTCAAGTACGATGATGTTTTTAGCTTTGCGAACAGTCGAAAAACGGTGCGAAATAATAAGTGTGGTCTTGCCCTTTTGGTTGTTAATGATGTTCTTGAAAATGATTGCCTCAGATTGGACATCAACAGCAGAAGTCGGTTCGTCGAGAATAAGGACATTTGGTGCACGGAAGAAAGCGCGCGCAATGCAGAGGCGCTGCCATTGGCCGCCAGAAAGATCGGTAGGCTTGAGCGGATCGAAATCTTTGGCGAGAATCTGATCGAGGCCGTTTTCAAATTTACTTGGCAGATCTTCGAGGCCAGCTAGTTTAAGTGCTTTCATGATTTCGGCTTTGCTGTATGGGCGGTCGATATCGCCAAACCAAACGTTTTCACCGAGCGTAGCAAATTCATAGCGCGAGTAATCTTGGAGGAGTGCGCCAATTTGAGAGAGATAACTCTTGCGCTCAATGCGTTCGAGCGGAAGGCCGTTTACCATAATTACTCCAGAGGTTGGCTGATAGGCTCCAATTAGAAGTTTGATGAGCGTAGTTTTGCCTGCGCCGTTTGCGCCAACAATAGCAAGACTATCACCTGGTTTTAGAGTGAGATTGATATGTGATAATGCTTCGCAATTAGCTTTTGGATAAGTGAAACAAACATCACGAAACTCGATAGTTGGAACTCCATCAACGATAACATCGCCATTTGGGCGTTCTGGCGTTTCGATAAATTCCATGTAGTCGGTAGCATTGACAAGACCTTCGGCAGCGGAAGAAATCGAGTCGAAAAACTTCATCGTGTTATTGCGAACGTTTAGTAATAAGGTGCGCGCCGAAAAAAGATCACCAAAGCGCAAAGTGCCAAAGATACTTTGAATAGCGATGAGAGCAAGTGCACCATACTGAGCAACACTTTCAATCATGCCGGAAGCGGCGCTTGGCCAAAAGAACTCACTCTGGTCGGAGATATCTTGCTCGTTACTACGACGGCGAGCTTTAACCATGCGCTGAACAAGGTTTTCACTAAGACCGTTAAGCTCGATTTCGAGAGCAGAATCGCTGTTAATAACTTTGCGCTCAATCTCCCAAGCGATGCGACGATCTTTACTAAAACGTCGATAGTTGATGCGGTGTTTTCCAGCAATCTTGAGCGAAACGATGCTGCTTGGAATTGCAGCAACAAGAATAATAAGCGTTACAAAGGGCGAAATCACAAGAGTAGATGCGATAGCGGCAAGTAGGCCAATGATTGAAGTAACGATAGCAATAAGATTGGTCGAGATGTAATTAATAGTGCCAGCAAACTCGCGCACACGACTAAACTTGTCAGCAAATTCACTATCTTCACGGATATTGAGCGGCGTATTGATGTATTTTTCGGCAACTTTTTGCGTAACGTAACAAAAAGTATCATTGCTATTTCGCATTGAAACAATGCTATACATTTGCCTAAGCAAATCGCCAAGGCATTCTATGAGGAGCAGAATAATAAGAAGTACAATAAAAGTCGTAAAATTATGCGTTTTGATGATGATTGGGATTTGGTTAACGGCGGCACCAAAAATTAGCGCAGTAATCGAGTAAATAACGGAGTTATAAACGTTGTAGGCGATAGAAAAATAACGACGCGAACCAGTGGCCTTGCGGTAGATTTCCCAGACATAAAAGGCTGAGACGAGCGAAAAATGTGGCTCGTCGGGGCGTTTTTCGGTGCGCTTGCGAAAAGGAGCATCAAAAAACTTGGCAATTATCTTTTTGAAGCGCGGGAGCTTTTCGTAATAGAACTCGAGCTTTTGGACCCCAGCCGCACTTTCGGCGGCTTGGGCTGTCTTTTTGGCGCTAGTATTAGTTTTTTGATGCTTCTTAGCGCGTTTCATCCTATTCTACAGTTACAGATTTAGCGAGATTACGAGGCTGATCAACATCATTGCCTTTTTCAACGGCGACATAATAGGCGAAGAGTTGTTGCAAAGTATTGAGAAGAATAGGCGCAAGATGCTTGATTGGACTATCGATACGGATAACATCATCGGCGTCGATTTCTTTTTGAGAATCAGTCAAGACGATAGTTTTGCCGCCACGAGCGCGAACTTCATGTAGACCACCAATAGACTTGTCGAAGAGCCAGTTATCAAGAATGTCAAAGACTTCAAAGAAAGTCTCATCGACGAGCGCAATCGGGCCATGTTTTAGCTCGCCAGACGCATAACCTTCGGCGTGAACATAAGAAACTTCCTTGAGCTTAAGTGCGCCCTCGAGCGCAATTGGATAAGCAGTGTCGCGACCAAGATAAAGCGCGTCGTTGAAGCTGGCATATTTCTTGGCGAGTTCATGCATAGTTTCTTGGTGAGTTTTGAGAGTCTTTTCGATTTCTTCTGGGAGAATAGCTAGTTCGTTAGTAAATTCATGGATAAGCTGCGGATTGCCACCATGAGATTCGGCGAGCATGCCGGCGAACATCAACATCGTGACAACCTGAGCCGTAAAGGCTTTAGTGGAGGCGACGGAAATCTCCGGGCCAGCGTGGACGTAAGTACCGCCGTCAACTTCGCGTGCGATAGTTGAGCCGACTACATTTACGATACCAAGGGTTTTGACGCCACGTTTTTTGATTTCGCGCAGACAGGCCAAAGTGTCGGCAGTTTCGCCAGATTGCGAGACAATGAGTGCGACAGAATTCTTTGGTAAATGGAAGGAACGATAGCGATACTCGGAAGCAATCACGACCTCAGTGGTGAGATCTGGCACGAGTTGCTCCATATAATAGCTAGCGAGTAGGCCGGCGTAATAGGCAGTACCACAACCAACAATCACAACATGGCGAATATCGGCGATTTCTTTGGCGGTAAGATTTGGACCACCGAGATGCATGGTGCCATTTTTGGGGTCGATGCGACCAGATAAAGTATTGTGGAGCGTGGTGGCTTGTTCCATGATTTCCTTGAGCAGAAAATGATCATAGCCGCCTTTTTGAATTTGATCGACGTCACCTTCGATGGTTTCGGCAGTATGGTTGATATGTTTGAGATTGAGATTAAAGACTTCGGCGCCTTTATTCGTACAGACGGCAAGCTCGCCATCGTTTAGATAGATAGCTTCGCGAGTGTAGCCCAGAAGAGCCGAAGCATCGGAAGCAATAATTACTTCGCCGTCGCCAAGACCGATAATGAGTGGACTGCCAAGGCGAGCAACAATAATTTGGCCAGGCTCAAGAGGCGAAAATACCGCAATACCGTAAGTGCCGCGAACCTTCTTAAGGGCGCTCGCGACGGCATCTTTGAGCGGTGTGCCGTCTTTATAAAAACTATCGATTAGAGCTGCTAGCACTTCAGTATCCGTATCGGATTTAAAATCGTAATCTTTAAGCTCAGCTTTGAGTTCTTTGTAATTCTCGATGATACCGTTATGAACCAAGAAAACGTTGCCGGCGTTGTGTGGGTGAGCGTTATTTACCGTAACGCCACCGTGAGTAGCCCAGCGAGTGTGGCCAATACCAAGATGGCCAGTGTGCGGCTTTGGCTCGAGAACGTGCTCGAGTTCGACAATTTTTCCAACGGAGCGTGCGAGATGAGGATTATTCTCGTCGTCCAAAGTTGCGATTCCAGCGGAGTCATATCCGCGATATTCTAGACGTTTAAGTCCATTTACCAAGACATCTTGAGCCTTGCGTGTTCCGATATATCCGACAATCCCACACATAATACCTCCTTTTGTTATAAGGCCTATTATACCATAAGCGTGTCTAGGGGTAGCAGATGAGGCTCGTAGGGTGTTTTGGGGCGAAATATGCTTGACAGATTTGAGAGAACTTTGTAAACTAAGAATACAATCCCCTGTAGCTCAATGGTGGAGCAAGAAGCTGTTAACTTCGAGGTTGTCAGTTCGAGTCTGACCGGGGGAGCCAAATTTGATTTTAAAAATTCCCCCTTTCGGGGAAATTTTTTATGCTTGCTTTTTGATTATTATCATCGAGGTTGCTAGACCGAGTATACTTGCGAATAAGACATAGAGATTTAGAATTAAGTTATCGCCGGTTTTTGGGTCGTTCGGAAGCTCTTGGGGCTTATAATTACTGCCGTGATCTGGGCAAGATGGACAATTTGGGCAGCAAGGACAGTCTGGACAGACTGGTTTATCGTCGATGTAGCCTTCAGCGGTAAAAATCCAGTCGACTTCACCGACGCGATGCATATATTTATTGCCGAGCGTCACTGGGACGTCGAGCTGAACCGTAAGCTTCGTACTGGCACCATTTACGAATTCACCAAGAAGCTGGTTTTGACTCAGACCATCGAGTTGGTCGGGAGTGGCAGAGTAGATAAGATTGCCGCCGTTATAGACTTTGAGGCTGAGCTGGCGCAAAAAGTCGTGCATAGTAGCCGTGTCGTCATCGGTACTAATAGGCGGATTCGTAATATTGTCATGCGTTTCGGCGCGAAGATAGATTTTGACATAATCATACTCGGGCGCAGTGTTTTTAACTTTGATTTCTTCGGTTAATTTGTCGCCCGGATAGACATTCTTAAAACCATCAAAAAGGTCGTGGTCAGGATAGACGACAAAGTTGTCTGCCCCGCCCTCAAAGTAAACGGCAGAGTTGAGCGCCGAAACTGGCGTGCAAATAAAGGCCAAACTCAAGAGTAAAGTTGCAAATAGAAATTTCTTTTTCATTTTTACTCCTCAGGCCAACCTTGCGCAGAGTAGACGTCTGCGCCATTATTTTTCTTTTGGACTGCTTGTGCGGAAAGTTTGAGGCTAAAAGTAGCGCCCTTGTAGATATTCTCAAGATTATCTTTTAACGTAGCTTCTGTAAAAAGTGGCTCTGTCACCTCATTGGCATCCAGCGCGCGATAGTAATAATAATAGCCATCGTCGCCATCTAACCAATAGCGATTACTGATATTGGTTGTAAAAATATCTACAACCGGCACAATAGAGCCATCTTGCAACTTTGCGCTTGAAGTTAACTTAATGCGAACCCAAGCCGCACCATCGTCGACATTCTGAACGCGCGGGATTTTGCTATAGCTCTGCCCCGGCGTGGCATTTGCAATATCTTGAAATGGCAGCGGACGGCCATCGTTGCCAACTTGATCCGTATCTTCAAAAAGTTGAATCTTGACGCCACCAGACGTAATAACGTTATGAGTACGCTCGGAGGTTACATAGAAAGCGAAAGACCCACCAACAAGCAGGGCGAGAATCGCCATAGAAATGCTTATTAGTGAGATCTTTCGTTTATTCATTTTAGAGCTATTTACTTATCAAAAGTAGCAGCAAAGGCAGCTTCGGCAGTATCAAAGCCAGAAACCTGAACGGCCTTAGCGCGAACAATGACGTTAAAATTATCGATGTTTGCAAAGTCTGCTTCGGTTGCATCCTTGCTGATTGCAATGTTGCCCCATGCGTTCCAGAAAGTCATCTCGCCTGGCTTGAGCGCATAGGCGTAAGTAAAGTCAAAGACGTAATATTCAGTACCGTCAATAGTCTCAACCTTACTCTCATCAGGAGTGTAACCGTGCGTAAGATAATAATTTACATGACTAGAAACAACGGCGCCTTCATCCATGGCAGTAGAAGTCCACATGCTTGGACCGTTATCAATAATCGTGAAGAGAGTCTTTGGAATCAAAACTTCAGTGCGAACATAAGCATCAACGGTACCTTTGTTAATGACGTATGGAGCTTTACGAACGCTTTCGCCTGGAACCATGTCCTTAGCATTGATAGTGAAGTAGCCATCATTGTCGTGCTTGTAATTTGCGGCGTCGTCAAGAATTTGTTGGTCAGAGAAGTAGGCGCCATTCCAAGCAACATGGCCATTCTTTACTCCGCTAGTGTCTTCTGGGGTACCGGTCATATCGATGCCTGGGGTCCACAGAAGTTTGTCGCTAGTACTGCCGTTTGCAACGCCAGCATTAGCACGGTGAAGTTGAGACTCGATGAGCTCAATCTCGACATTACCAACTGTAAAGTTGTTGGTGATTTCTTTGCTGTCGGTGAAGTAGGCCAAAGTGCCACCACCGAGGACTAGCGCCGCAAGACCTAGTACTGCCGAAGTTGCAATTACTTTCTTTTTCATTTTTTCTCCTTTTATTTAATTAATAAACGTTATTAAATTTTGTAAATGCCGACAAAGCATTCGTAAAACCAGCCTGCTGGATTGAATCACCATAGACGAGAATATCGAATTTACCGTTTGCATCCAACCAGCCATTTTCGATTGCCGCCGTGCGCCAAGCTTCGTCAGTATTTGGTCTTAGGCCGATGCTATTAAATGGCGGGCGCTCAGTCATCTCGCCTGGAGCTAAGGGCTCGTTACGCGTGTAACTAAACTCAACATACTGTTTACCGCCGACCGTTACCGGTTTGCTGACATCTACTCGCTTCGTCCACTCGACGCCAGTACCATTGGCGCTCGACGACTCATTGTGTTTGTAAAAGAAATGTGTAGTATCGGCACGTAGACCTGCTGGAATAAGCACACGGATACGCACATAAGCAGGAACATTGCCCGTATTCTTGAGATATGGCATTTTGTTGTATTCTTGGTTGGCTAGTAATATGCCACTACCGAGATAATTGCGATAATCTATGGCACTATTAATAATGTCGCTATCGCTTAGCATTTCGCCAGTTTCACTATTCTTGCGATCAACTGACGCCTCGAGGAGCCATACTTTAACGCTACCGACTGCAAAAGTATTTCTTGCGGATTGGGTGTCAGTAAAGTAAGAAAGCGTAATACTAGAACAAGATACGATTGCCAGCATACAAACTAGCGACAATGCGAATATTTTGTTTTTCATCTCTCTCCTTTCCCCCTATTATCAACTAAATTTATTTTATCATGTTTATGGTTTTTCTGACGATCGCTCCTTCCTATTTTTTGGCGCGAAGGCGAATACAACCAATACAGTAGCGAACACTAACGCAATATAAATTCCTGGCGGTTGCTGAATGAAGTTTGCGACATAGCCAAGATACGGAATAGATAAGACAGGAGTGCCGATAACATTGCGGTAATCTACCAATGATGCATCTGTAGCAGTATTAGCGTCACCTTTGGTACGAAACTTAAGCGTAGTCGAACCATCATCACCTACTTCATTAAGTACGCTATAAATGCGGTGAGTTACAATAGTGTCTTCGTCGGCCATAAAAGTAATAACATCGTTTTCTTTGAGCGTATTAACATCGACATTCTTAACAAAAATCAGAGAGCCAACATGATAAGCTGGCTCCATAGATCCAGATAATACGGTCAGGAGATTGAAGCCGGCAACCTTAAGCGTCACGAGCAAAATTGCGAAGAATAAAATCGCAGCAACAAGAATAGTGGAAATAATTCCCCACGCCCTCCTACGCATGCGTTGTTTCGCAATTTTATTCCTACCCATTTAGCTTTATTATAATGCAAATTTAAGCTTTTTGGCATAAATTAACTGACACGAGCGTTGTGGCATTAGCAAGAACGCTAGCTAAAGCGGCGACGCCAAATACAAGGATACCTTTCCTCATATAATACACTCCCTATTTATTATGCACATGTAGAGCTGAGTATACGCAACTATTCTTTGCTGCAATTTTGGCAAATTCCAGTTACTATAGTTTGAATATTATCGATTTTGATATTATTTGATGCCTCTAGGCGCAAACGATTTAGTTTTGATTTGCGAAGTTTGATATTTGATATCTTTTTGCATTTTTTGCAATAAAAATGAGAATGATTATCAAGTATGGGGTCGAAATGATCAACGCCATCTAGCATGTGTATTTTATTAAGCTTGCCCTGCTCGACCATTAGACCTAAGTTGCGGTAAACTGTGGCGAGACTTATAGTTTCATCGAATTGATGAGCATCAACACAAACCTCTGCTGCAGTTGGGTGGTCCATGCGTTGCCTAATAACCGTCTCTATAATTTGTCTTTGTCTTGAATTACGCATAAAATTGTTTCTCCTTAATAATAATTGTTACTATTAAGGCACATCAATATTTTTCGTAGTTTTGCTTAGCGGATTTTATAAAGGCCGATTTGGCATCAACGCCAAAAATACGACAATTTGTCGAAGTCTCAGAATGAGCCATTTCACTGAGGTATTCTGCATAGCTATCTCTGGCTTTTATGTAATCTTGTTCTGCAGTATTTGCTAAATAAGAATAATTCTTATTTAGCGTTTTATTGTGTTTCTCGGCAAAGATATATTGATCAAGGTATAGTTTTTTATATGGGTCATAAAAGACAATTACGGCCTGATGTGAATATTGCCCTGCTCGAACCGGCAAAATATATTTGCGCGGAAAGGCGTAGATAACTGCATCGTTTAGTTTATCGATATTGTTTATTGATAAGAAATCCTGGCGATAATCATCCGAATCGCTAAGTTCTTCCTTTTTGATAAGAAATATTGTTTTGTCGTTTTGCAACATTTTTTTAAACGCTGATTCGATAACTGGCGACATGTGTGGCTTTATATGATTAGATTTTTTAGGTGGTTGCCAAATTTTCGGAAGTAAGAATTTGCCTTGATCTTGATAATAGTCCTCGCTTTCAGGACAATGACAGTCTGGATCGAGATTGCAAGAAAAATCTGGCCAACGAATATCGTCCGTAATTTTTACCTCCGTGAGTTCATCCCACGTTATGCCGTCAGATTCTATCACTATCTAATATTCTAGCGCATTAGTGCTTTTTAATCTATTTTTACTGCGATACACTAGATATATGCAGTTAGAGGTGAAAGATTTTTCGGTAAGGCTTGGCAACAAAGAATTTTTACATGATATTTGTTTTAGCATTAATTCCAACGAGACAGTAGTTATTAATGGCGCGAATGGCAGCGGAAAATCTACGCTCGCAAAGGCAATCTGCGCTTTTGGCGATTATGAGTGTAATGGAAGCTTAATTTTGAACAGTAGAAACATTCTTAAACTCAATACGGCAGAGCGCGCAAAACTTGGAATCTTCTTAAGCCTACAAGAACCAATTGAAATCGCAGGGCTAAGCTACGCAGAAATGCTAAAAGCTGCGCTTGATGCAAAAGGCAAAACTAATGTTAGGGATTTTCAATTAGCACTGGCACAAAATTTAGAACTGTTGAAACTCAATCCTTTTATGGCGCAAAAACATGTAGGATCAGACTTGAGCGGCGGAGAGAAGAAAAAAATGGAAGTTTTGCAAATTCTGATGCTTAAACCAAAACTTATATTTTTAGATGAGATTGATTCTGGGCTGGATACTAAGTCAGCTAGTTTAATTTCTAAGATACTTAGAGATTACCAAATTAAGAATCATGCGAGCTTTATTGTAATTACGCATAACAAAAAGATCCTAGAGAATTTCGTTATTAATAAGTCTTATCAGTTAAAAAATAAAACACTGGTTGCTTTGTAATGTCCAATAATTTAACAGAAGAGTTAGTTAGTAGAATCTCGGATTCGAAAAATGAACCAGAATGGATGCTCCAGCATAGGCTAAAGTGCTTAAAAATTTTTGACGAGACGCCCGAGCCGAAAATTGACGTAGATCTTAGTGGGCTAAATCTTAATGATATTGATTTGTATTTAGATTCAGAGAAAAAAGTTACTAAAAATTGGAATGAAGTTCCGGAAGAAATTAGAGAAGATTTTGAAGCATTAGATATTCCGATTGACGAACAAGCGGGGTTGTCTGGCGTCGGACTGCAATATGATTCTGAATTGATTTATGAAAATCTAGGAATGCTTTTCAAGAACTTAGGAATCGTTTTTATGAGCCTAAACGAAGCTCTACAAAACAAAGAGTACGCCGATATGGTGCGTGAATATTTTATGAAACTCGTGAAGCCCGAGAATTATAAATATGCCGCACTGCACGGCGCAGTGTGGTCAGGCGGAGTTTTCGTTTATATTCCAAAAGGAGTTTCCGTTTCTCTACCAATTCAGGCCTATTATCGTTTTAATGCGCCCGGGGCTGGACAGTTTGAGCATAGTATTATTATCGTCGATGAGGGTGCGAGCTTGGAGTTTATCGAAGGGTGCTCAGCACCGAAGTATAATGAAGCAAATCTACACATTGGCTGCGTAGAGTTCTTCGTTAAAAAGAATGCACATTTAAAATATGGCTCGGTAGTAAACTGGTCAAAAAATATGTATAACTTGACGACAAAATGTTTGTTAGCCGAAGAGGGTGCAATAATTGAGTGGATCTCCGGCGTTTTTGGATGCAAAACTTCCGTGCTCTGCCCTAAAATAATTCTTGGTGGCAAAAATGCTAGCTTGAATTACAGCGGCGTTACGATGGCGGACTTTAGCCAAGATCAAAACTCTGGCGTACGAGTCGAATTCTTAGCAGATAATTGCACGGCACACATTAATTCGAAATCTATTTCACAAAATGGCGGCAAGAACGTTTTTAGAAGTTTTATAAAAAGCTCAAAAGATTTATTAAATTGTGCAAGCTACACTAATTGCGAATCATTATTATTAGACTCAAAATCTAGTTCGGTCGCAATTCCAAACTATGAAGTATATGACGGTATAGAAGTTTCACATGAGGCAAAAGTTGGTAGGATTAGTGCCAAAAAAATCAATTACTTGGCAACACGCGGAATCTCGGAAGAGATGGCAGAAAAATTAGTTGTATGCGGCTTTATTGACAGCGTGTCGAGCGAGCTACCTTTTGAATATGCACAGGAAATGAATAAACTGATCCGACAGAAGGTAAGAAAATGAAAAAGCTGTGCATAGAGATTAATGATAATCATTATCAAAAAGATTTTGAGATAAAAGAGGATACCGACCTTCTGTTTGTGATAAAGAAAAATACTAAGACTGAAGTTAGTTTTAATGTTTACGATAATGTAACTGTTCGTATAAAAATCTTATCTTTTTGTGATAGCGACTCTAAACTTTTTTGCGAAGCAAGAATGCTCAGCAATAACATTAACTATTCCCTACAATCACTTGCGCTTATTGATAATACTTCTCGCAAGTCCGAGATTAGTATTATTATTCCAAAGGGTTCAATATCTTGTAATGCGTCCGAAAAGGAAGAAGCATATCTTTTGACAAGCAATTCAAAAAACAATGCAACGATTGCAGTATTCTCAAACGAAAAAGACTCCACAGCTAATCATAGTTACTCTTGTAATAAAATCTCTAAACAGGAATTGTTACTACTTGCCGCACGCGGCATCGATACGCCACAAGCACAAAAATTAATAATAGACACAAAAATAAGAAGCTTTATTGATTTTTAACAACTCTCTTTAAATCGTTATATTTTTCTTCGTAATCTTTGATAGCTTGCTCTGGAATTGGTTTCTTTTTGAGTACTTCTAAAACCGCACCAAAAAACCAAAGCTCACGTTCTTTGTCAGCATAAAAAGCATTCCAAATACGCGAGCCGTTCGTGCCGTAGTCGCGAATCATTTCTGACATATTGTGTATTTTGTCAGACGCAGAGACAATCAACGGACGCATATCATTCACGGAATCGAGATGTGCAATATAGGAATCTTTACGCACCTGCCAGGCACGCCAAGCTTCAGCTTTAACATCCGGTTCAGTGACATCTTTGATAATTCTTAAAACTTCGTCACCGAAATCGTGATAGATATCGTCGGCAGAATAAACGCGTTCTGGGACATCTTCTAAAACATCATGCAAGAGGCAGGCAATAAAAACGTCCTCGTTGCTAATGTAACGCTGAGAGATTAAAGCAACAGCAAAAGGGTGTGCCACGTATGGCGTAGCAGAATTACGACGATATTGCCCATCATGCGCCGTAGCAGCACGTCGAATCGCTAGATTAATACGGTCACTGTATTGCATTTATGCTTAAATTATAACGCGAAGCGGGGTTTTAACGCAAAAAGCTAGTCGCTAAAATCAAGATCAATAGATATAACAAAATGATAATCTGGATAAACGCGCTTGAGTTCTTTAATTATGCGACGACGGAGAGCGTTTTGGTCTTTGACGCTAAAATCAATCACAATATCGAAGGTAATTTCTTTAGCTTTCTCATCAATGCGAAAGCCGTGAATTTGACGGATATGATCGTTCATTAACATCATAGCCTTGATGTTATTGCGGACCTCGACGGTATGCTTATCTTTAGTGTTGATCGGAAAGATACCAACAGACGAAACGTAAATACGAAAACGTTGGCCAACTAAGCGGCGTACTTCGCGCGAGATGTCATCAACTTCGACTACGCTTAGCGTGTCGAGCACATCAATATTAACCGAGGCATAGCTGCGATTAGTGCCGTAGTCGTGAATTAAAAGATCATATGCGCCATAAACGCCATCAATTTCACAAATTGCCTGCTTGATGTGACGAGATAGATCCGAATCAACACGCTCGCCCAAAATAACACTGAAAGATTCGCGCAACATTCTGAAGCCCGAGTAGATAATAAAGACCGAGATAAGCGTTGCAAGATAAGCTTCGATGCTAATTCCCCAAATCACATAGATGAGACCAGCGACAATCGTCGCTGCTGAAATAAGTGCATCCATCATAGCGTCGAAACCGGAATTTTTAAGTGAGTCTGAATCTACTTGTTTAGCGACTTTTTTATAATAACGGCCAAGGAGGATTTTAATAACAACAGATACAGAGACGACCAAAAAAGTAATAAAAGTATAATTTACTTCATTTGGATTGATGATTTTTCCGATAGATTCAAAGATAGCTGTGAAGCCGATATAAGAAATAACAGTAGCAATTATGGCAGTGCCGAGATATTCAAAACGACCGTGGCCAAGCGGATGATTTTTGTCTGGAGCGCGATTAGCAAACTTGACTCCAGCAATCGTAACGATGGACGAGAGTGAATCGCTGAGGTTGTTAACGGCATCGAGAATGATTGCAATTGAGCCCGAAAGAAAGCCAACGGCTACTTTAAAGATAGCCAAAATAAAATTGGCGATAATGCCAATAATACTCGTTTTGACGATTTTTTTATTGCGCGTCTCGGAGGACATTTTATTCATGATTATTTTATTCTACAATATTTTTAATATGTTGCAAGTAGGTTTTTCAATTCCCTGTTATTATTATATAATATGAATATGATTTCGTTTGTGATTCCCGTTTATAACGAGGAAAAGGGGTTTAAAAAGTTTTATACGGAGATGTTGTCGCCAGAGCTAAAAAAGCTCAAATATGACTATGAGCTGATTTTGGTGAATGATGGTAGTAAAGATAAGAGCCTACAAATCATTCAAGAATTAGCTGAAAAAGATAAGCATATCAAAGTGCTGAGCTTTTCACGCAATTTTGGCAAAGAGGTAGCGCTGACAGCTGGAATCCGTGAAGCGGAAGGAGCGGCGGTTTTTACGATGGACGCCGATGGTCAACAACCGCCAAAATTGATTCCAGAGTTTATCAAAAAGTGGGAGAATGGTGCCGAGCTCGTGATAGGCGTGCGCGGAAAATATGAGAAACACGGTTTTATTGCAAAACTGGGCTCAAAGTGGTTTTATCGCATTATGGGCTGGATGGGCGTTAAAGATATGGTGCCCGGAAGCACAGATTTTCGCTTGATCGACCGCTGCGTAGCTGATGAATATAATAAATTGACCGAACATGGTCGCATTACGCGTGGACTTATGGATTGGATGGGTTTTCGTAAGGAATATATTGATTACGTTTACGGCAATCGTCTGGCCGGCAAGCCGAGCTATAACTTTAAGAAGCTGTTTCAGCTTGCAATTGATAGTTTTATTTCACTTAGCACTACTCCGTTGATGATTTTTGCGTGGGTGGGCGGATTGATTACTTTTGCAGCACTCGTATTGGGAATTTTCGTGCTGATTGAAGAATTTATGATGGGCGATCCAATTGGGCTCAAGTGGACTGGTACGACTTGCGTATGTATTTTTATCACCTTCTTAATTGGGCTCGTGATGATATCACAATCCGTAACAGCGATGTATGTGTCGTCAATCCATGCCGAGGCGCAAAATAGACCACTTTATATTATCGATCGCAAGAACTCGAGGAATCTTAAAGATGGCAAAAAATGATTCTTTGAAGATCTCTGAAGATACTGAAGAGATTTCAAAACCTAACAATATCTTTGTGAAGCTATATAAGAAATTCGAAAAAGAGATTAAATTCGTTTTAACTGGCGGACTTAATACAGTTTTTGATTTTGTGATTTTTAACGTCCTTAAGAGTGTTTTGGGCGCGAATGCTACAATTTCGAATATTGTTTCGACGTCGATTTGCATCGT
Source organism: Candidatus Nanosyncoccaceae bacterium (assembly GCA_051891815.1). Taxonomy (GTDB): domain Bacteria; phylum Patescibacteriota; class Saccharimonadia; order Saccharimonadales; family Saccharimonadaceae; genus UBA2834. The sequence continues at coordinate 413,748 of JBJFFO010000003.1, read as the reverse complement.
AATTAGCTTCTATTTGAATTCAAAGTATGTCTGGAAGACAAAAAAGAGCGTTAGCGAAACGGCGCCGGGCTTTTTGGTGGTTTCGCTCTTTTCGGCTTGGATCGTGCAATCAATCGCAATTAACGCCGTAATTGGGATTTGGAGCGATAGTGCGCTCATCTCGGCGATTGCGAAACTTTGCGGATCAGCTTGTGGAATGATCTCGAATTATTTTGGATATAAGGTAATCTTCTCGGTTGATTTCAAAAAATACTTACGCAAACTAAAAAAGTAACCCGCAGGAGTGGGGCTACTTTTCTCTTCTATCTAGTTTTATTTAATTAGCTAGATTTTTTGACAGTCTTAGCTTTGACTGTTTTCGGCTTGGTGGTCGAGGTTGTCTTTTTGACGGCTTTCTTTTTAGTACTTTGCTCTTTTGCCGGGATTTTTACGGCTGGTTTGACTATTTTTTCTTGTTCTTCTACTACATATTCGTCTTTGCCATCATCGGCAAAATCGTCTTCAAGCTCGTCATATTCTTCCATAAACTCATCATCGTCGTCGATGAGGTCCTCATCATAATATTTTTCTTGATATTTCTTAACTGCTACGGCGGCTGCGGCTGCGAGACCAGCAAGACCAATGAGTGTTAAGCCTACTTTTGTTCCTTTTTTCATATTTTTATTTTCCTTTACTTATTATTGGTTTTTCTTAGATTTTTTAACAATCTTATGATCGGTATGTTTTACTTTGTGTTCCATATATTTGCGAAGCTCAACGTAATAATATGCACTACCGATAATAAAGCTAATGAGAATTGAAAGGATCCAGAAGGATAAATAATCAGCGTAACAGCAAATAATATTGTTTGGTGTGCCGAAAAGTTCGATCAAGACCGTTGCAATAGCAAGTATCAATGGAATTGCGTATGCAATAATAAATACCGTTTTGCCATATGCGCCCTTGTTAAAATCTGCTATTTCTTTTCTAATATCTTTAACTTTATAATTGTAAAAATCCATTTTTATTGTTTGCCTTTCTATTTTTATCTTATTAAATTTTGTTTTGCGTTTTTATTTATAATCGATTATGTCTCTATGTTAGCACAAGCATTACTTTTTGTCAATACCTTTTGAATGTTTTGCACAAAAATACAAGCATTACCCCATATACTTGCTTGTATTAAAAGATTATTTTGCGCCTTCGTGGCCGAGAACAGATGCGATAGTGCGGAAGATAATTTGAATATCCATCGCTGGAGTCCAGTTTTGTACATAATATACATCAAAGGCGCGACGCTCATTAAAAGAGATATTGCGACGACCAGAGACCTGCGCGAGGCCAGTTACGCCAGATTTGACAGAAAGAATAATACCACGATCGCCGTAGTTTTTAAGCTCGGCAGGCTGCAGAGCGCGCGGGCCGACTAGCGAAATATCGCCCTTTAAAACATTAAATAGTTGCGGAAGTTCATCGAGCGAGCTGCGACGCAAAAAACGGCCGAACTTCGTATAGCGAGGGTCGTTTTTGAGATAGTCACCTTGCTTGCGATATTTTTCAGATAGCTCAGGTTTACTCATTTTTTCAAAAGCTTCTTCTGGCGTTAGACCGCTATATTCTGGCTTAATGCTACGAAACTTAAAGAGTTGAAATTCGCAATTAAACTTCGTGAGACGCGTATCTTTATAGATTGCAGGAGCGCGAGGATCAATAATCTTTTGAATAATGAAAATAATAATCATTATCGGCAAAGCGATAATTGTTCCTATTAAGCTCAAGACGATATCTACGAAGCGTTTATAAACAATTGCGCCGCCGCTAAGTGGTGTAGTTTTAATCCGGATGATAGGCGTAGCCGCCAAAAAATCAACGTCGCGGCTGAGTGTAATGATAGAGTCTTCGCGAGGTGAATAGTAAAAGAGAGCGTGGCTATCAATAGCAAGCTTATTCATGCGCTCAATATCGGTGGTGCCGGTATATATAATTGCATCGGGCTTGAGACGCTTGATAGCGAGCTCAATATTTTCATAGACACGAGTTTTATTGCCCTCTGGAATATACTTTTCTTTAGTTACAACACCAACAAGTTTAAAGCCAGTATCTGGAGTGACGCCTGCAAGAAGTTGACGAGTATTATCACTATTTCCGACCACAACTGTACGAAGTGCACCCATGTTGTGACGCAAGAAGAAAATGCGCCCGAGGCCAATAATAAAACGTTCAATAATTAACGCGAGATAGCAAAAAATCGCGGCGTAGACTGCAATTATCTTGACTGGAAAGAGTGAATTATGCCCCGGAAAGGCACTGAAGAAAAAATCGTAGCTTATTATTGCCATCATAGCAATAATCGAGCCAATCAGCAGACGCCAACCAGTCAGAATGCGGCGACCGAGCACGCGGCGCGAATAAAGACCGAGGCTCGCAAGGATTAGAATCCAAATCGGCACAAGCATGAGAACCGAGAGTGCAAACTCTAAAAGCGACGAATCAAAGAAATATGGGCGCGGATCGATATGAACGCGATAATAATAAGCGAAAGAAAAAGATAAGATAATTGCGACGATATCGCCAAAGATTAACACCACGCGGTAAAACAGACCCGGCTCTTTTTTCATTAATCTTATGATAGCACGTCTAGAGGTCGATTTCTAGAATGTCGGCGGCGCGCCTTAGAGTGCTAATTTGCTCTTCTAGGGCTTCACTTTCGCGCATAAGAGCTGATATGGTTTTTTGAGCATCAGAGGCTGCTAGGGTGTTTTTAGAAGCTTCTGGAGCATTTCCATCTCCGAGTGATAGCTGAAAATTTGAGCTTGTAGCAATTCTGTCTTCGATTTGAGCTAATTCTTGGTCTAATTCGGCAAGGCGCTGATTGAAAAATTTAACAGTTTCTTCATGAGTTTCAACTGGAATGACGCGCAAAGTGCGGGCTTGATTTGGAAGTTTTTCAAGAAAACCGGCCGCAACGCAGTTGTTGATATGCTCTGCTACGGCTGAGACTGAGCGCAAACGAAGTGCAGCCATAATTTCACGATAGCTAGGCGACACGTCGTGCTCTTCGGTGTATTCTTCAATAAATTTAAGAATTGCGGCTTGTTTTTTGGTCGGAGTCTTGGCTTTCATAAGTATATTTTAACAAAAAAGCTCCACCTCTTGGAAAGGTGGAGCGAAAAACATCTTAGTGATTATTTTTTGCGGGATACAGTCAAGAAGCCATTGCGTGGGTTTTCGTTGACCTCGCGATCTTCTGGAAGATCACATGGGGTACCCTTCTCGTTTTTCTCGGTCTTGGTGAAGAAATAAATGGTCTGTGGTTTGCCGCCGCGGAGAGTAACTTCAGACTTGTGAAGGTAGTAAGTTACGCCTTTTGAGTTAGTGTGTTTGTAAGCCATTTTTAGCTTTCCTCCGTTATTTTGATACTTTTATCTTATAACCCCTGTTTTATAGGTGTCAAGGGGTTTAAATACAGAATATGTTTATTTTGCTTTTCCGTCAAGGTGTTTATGTTAATTTTTATAGAGGTGACTAGTGGTCGATTTTGTTGATTACAAAGAGTGCAATTTTAGCAATAAACCAGATAACGATGCGAATGAGAGCCCAAACTAGGAGAATGATACAAGCGAGAATGACGAAGCCAGAGGCGCAAGGATACCAGATAGGCGAAGAATAATCGTAACGATAGAGGTCGGTACTCGGGATTTTGGCCGTCTCGAAAATATCTATACTGCCAGAACTTGGGAACTTGGCGAGCTCCGTAGTCCAGCAATCAATATAGCGCTGATCTGGGTAGCGCCAGCCATAACGGCGACCTAGGGCGTCACAAATATCTGAGACTTTGGAATAAATATTTCCGTTTGGATTAGTTGTGGCGCCTTGTTTATCGGCGGCTTCCTGGGCTTTCTTAATCTCAGCTTCGGCTTTTCTAATGTAGCTTTCCTCAAGATAAAATGGTCCGGTACCAAAAACGATTTCTTGGGCGCCGTTTTTGTCGAGCACATTAAAAACGATATGCGTAGCAACAAATTCGCGAAGATTTTGCATATCTTCGACGAGCTGTTCATCATCGGCGGCTTTGTCCGAGGCGAGCACAGCATCGCGAAGCTCCGTCATCTTGATATGATCAAAGCGCAAGAGTGTAGCTGAAACAAAGGCAAGGATAATCGCAATTAAAATAAGTTTCCAGGCGCGAATACGAAAAATACGCACAAAAAGGTTAGCCTTCTGCTTTTTCTTCCCTTTAGCCCGAAAACCACCCATATATATCTCATATTATAGTAAAATGTGGAATTTTTATCAAAATGCGTTATAAACTAGAATTATGAAAGTATACTTCTCTGGAATCTCTGGAACTGGAATTGGACCTTTGGCAGAATTAGCCCACGATGCTGGCTATGAAGTTTGCGGATCGGATTTAATGCGCGGCGCAATTGCGCCAGAAATAGATGAGCGAAATATTTCAGTGCATTACGGCGAGCAAACTGGCGAATTCTTGCGCCAAAAGCAAGCGGAGGGCGCAATTGATTGGTTTGTTTATACTTCTGCTCTGCCAGCCGACCATGCAGAGCTCTTGGCGGCTCAAGAGCTTGGAATTCATACAAGCAAACGCGATGAATTCATTGCAAAGTTTATTGAAGATAAGAAACTTAAGATGCTAGCTGTAGCTGGAACACACGGAAAGACCACAACAACGGCGTTGCTCATTTATGCGTTTACTAGACTGGGGATTCCGGTCAGTTATCTGATTGGGACGACTTTAGGATGGGGGCGTGGTGGTAATTACTCTACTGATGCGAAATATTTTATTTATGAAGCAGATGAGTATGATAGGAATTTCTTAGCGTATCACCCATTTGTGGCTGCAATTACTTGCATAGACTATGATCACCCTGATATTTATCCGACACTAGGAGATTATCAAGGAGCATTCGCGCAATTTGAGGCTCAAAGTCAATATGTTGTAAAAAATACAACAACTAATGATAAGTTTACGTTAGTTGGCGAACTACGTCGCCGTGATGCGAGCATTGCGCTGGAGGTTTTGCAATATCTAAGGTCCGTTGATGACGGAATAAACTGTTCTGACGAAGAAATTATAGCGGTTTTGAATGATTTTCCTGGCGCTGGACGTCGTTTTGAGCGCATTGCAGAGGGTATTTATTCGGATTACGGACATCACCCAAACGAGATTAAGGCAACAGTAGAGATGGCAAAAGAGCTACGCGATCGCGATAATTATACTGGACTTGCCGTAATTTATCAGCCGCATCAAAATACGCGCCAGCACAAGGTTCGCGATGGGTATTTGGACGCTTTTAATGGCGCCGACAAGGTGTTTTGGTTGCCGACTTATTTGACGCGCGAAGATCCAAATCTTGAGATATTAACGCCAGAAAATTTGATTTCTAATTTAAGAAATCCAGAAATTGCAGAACCAGCAGAACTAAATGACGACTTGGCATCAAAAATCTTACAGCTCAAAAAACAAGGCTGGTTGATACTTTTATTGACGGCTGGACCAGCCGACGGTTGGCTACGTAAGAATTTTGGCGATTAAGTTATTCAACCTGGTCTTCAACCTCAGACGAGTCTTCAGACTCGTCTGTTGCTTCGATGCCTAGTTGATGGTCTGAGAGTGGGTCGGTGGCAAAATCTTTTATGTAGTCGTCGGACTTTTTGCGCATTTGCTCAAGCTTTTGAAGATATTCGTCTAAAACTTTAACATCAATTTCACCGTCTTCGGAGAAAGTTTCTTTAATATTCTTTTCGGTGTGGTGTTTTTCTTCATCAGAAATAAAGCCTGGTCGCGAGCGATCAAGATAAACGTCGCCGGTATCATGATAAATTTTTAGACTTATGGAGGTCGTAATAATAGCGACAATCAGCGCGCAGATTCCCAAAATACAGAGATTGCGGCCGCCATTTTGCGGAGCCTCACCCTGCTCTTTAGATGATTGTTTTTTATGATTCTTAAAGAAAGTCATAGCGTCTCCTTAAGGTCTTTTACGGTCGCCGCGTGTTTATCTAGCAATTCATTAAGACGTTTGATACTTTCATAAACCGCGTCACGCTTGGTGCGAGTCTTATTAAGGCGTTTAGCAAAGTTGGCCGGATCGGCTTTGCAGTCAATTTTTAGCAGCGACTCAAGTTCTTGAGAGTAGCCAATATAGTCGTTTTTGAAGCGCTCACGTTCACTAGCAAAGTCACTCTGTAAAGAAGTAAGCTCGTGATTTGTAATGTTATTTTTAATAAGGCGAAGATTAAGATTAAGCATTAAATCGGTATTAATAGATTCAAAATAACTACCTAATTGAACACGATTTTTGGTGTCATTTTTTTGAATTTGCGAAAGTTGGACTTTAATACTAGAACAGTTTTGTTGTATCTTGTCAAGTTTAGCCTGCTCTGTTTTCGCAAAAGTCAGATTTAGCTGAAAAGCTGCGACAAAAAATGCGAGAAATCCTGCAAAAATACCGAAAATATTGCGCTTTTTGGTCATGTATTTATTTTAACATGCTTTAGAACTAGCGTTTAGATGACAAAAAGCCACCTTAGAGGTGGCTTTTAATTATTCTTCGTCTTCTTCGACAATTTGAAGATGAAGATCTTTGATTTGATACTCGTCTACGTTAGATGGAGAGTTCATCATAAGGTCGACACCAGAACCGTTCTTCGGGAAGGCGACAATGTCGCGAATATTCTCAGTGTTCTCGAGAATCATGAAGATACGATCGATACCAAATGCACAACCAGCGTGTGGCGGGGCGCCAAATTTGAAGGCTGACAACATGCCGCCAAAGCGAGCTTCGACATATTTTTCATCATAGCCGAGAATACTGAAGACCTTGTACATGATCTCTGGATTGTGATTGCGAACGGCGCCAGAGCAGATTTCGTAACCATTCATGACCATATCATACTGGTCGGCGATAATAGCGAGCTTCTCTTCGTCAGTTTTTGCATTTTCAAGGGCTTCGAGACCACCTTTTGGCATCGAGAACGGATTGTGGCCGAAATCGAGCTTATTTGCGCCATCATCCCATTCATAAAATGGAAAATCGACAATCCAGCAAAGCGCAACTTCGTCTGGATTCTTAAGGCCAAAGTGATCAGCAAACGCAATACGAAGCTGGCCTAAGACTTTGTTAACCTTAGCGCGAGTGTCGGCACCAAAGAAGACAGCATCGCCAGCTTCAGCTCTGGTCTTCTTAGTAATAGCATCGAGTTCTTCTTTGCTCATAAATTTGGCGATTGGAGATTTAATGCCGTCCTCGGTATAAGTGAGATAAGCAAGACCGCCAGCACCAAGCTTGCGAGCACGAGCCGTAAAATCATCAATTTGTGAGCGCGAAAGGCTAGCCGCACCTTTAACACAGATGGCTTTTACGCATTCGGCTTTGGCGAAAACTGAGAATTCGGTGTCTTTGAGTTCTTCGGTTAGGTCGATGAGTTCCATGCCATAGCGAAGGTCTGGCTTATCAACACCAAAACGCTCCATAGATTCTACGTAAGGAATACGAGGAATATTATTTGGATCAGTGAGTAGTTTTTTGCCACCAAACTCAGTCGCGAGCTTAACAATCAGTGGCTCCATGGTCTGACGCACAGTTTCGCCATCTTCAACAAAAGACATCTCGAGATCGAGCTGATAGAAGTCGCCATAAAGACGGTCAGCGCGTGGATCCTCATCGCGGAAACAAGTTGCAATCTGATAGTAACGCGGAATACCACCAACCATCAAAAGTTGTTTAAACTGTTGTGGGGCTTGTGGCAAGGCATAAAATTGACCTGGATGAAGACGAGATGGCACGAGAAAATCACGAGCACCTTCTGGAGAAGAGTTGGCGAGAATTGGCGTCGTTACCTCGATGAAGTCATGCTCTTCCATATAATCGCGCATAAATTTGTAGTACTTTGCGCGGCGAGCGAGGCGTTTTTGCATAGAAGGACGGCGAAGATCAAGATAGCGATATTTGAGACGAAGTTCTTCACCAACATTAGCACCTTCATCGTGAGTTGGAACTGGGAGTGGTTCGGAACGGTTGAGGAGACGAAGCTCTTCGACGACTAGCTCGATTTTACCGGTTGGAATGTTTGGGTTTTCGAGACCAGCGCCACGCTTACGAATAGTGCCAGTGGCGGAAATAACATACTCATCGCGGAGATTCTCGGCGAGCTCAAAGGCTTCTTTGCTCTTTGGGTCAATGACGAGCTGGATAATGCCAGTGTGGTCGCGCAAGTCAATAAAGATAAGGCCACCGTGATCGCGGCGAGAGTTTACCCAACCAGAAACTTGGACTTTACCGGATTTTTCAGTTAGATCGTGTGCTAGTATTCTCATAGTTCTATTATTATACCATTTTTTGGATTTTCTGCATATCTGTTAGTAGCGAACGCGCCTACTTTCGCGATCGAGGTCGCGATTTTTGATAGTTTGGCGTTTGTTGTACTCTTTTTTACCCTTACCTACCGCAATAATGAGCTTGATGTAACGCTTGGTCGGTTTGAGCTCGACTGGAACGATGGTTGAACCTTCGACCTTGGCGCACTCAAAGGTCGCGATTTGGGACTTGGTTGCGAGAAGTTTGATATTCTCCGAGGTATCCGAGCCCAGAGTGAGACCAAGAAGCCAAAGCTCGTGATTGCGAATCGTCACGTAAGTGCCCTTGAGCTGGGCGTGGCGGTCACGAATGAGGCGAACCTGCGGGCCAGTCAAAACCATTCCCACCTCTACTTTGTCGGAGAGATTGTAGTCGTAATGTGCGCGACGATTGACGACGGGAGCCGGTTTTTTGACTTTTTTCATATTTATATTATACAGATTAACAGAGGTTTTACCAAGAGGAAGAACCACCGCCGCCTCCGCCGCCGCCGGAGGAACCGCCGCCGGACGAACCGCCGGAGCTACCGCCACTACTAGATCCGGATGGTGAGCTGGTCATGGAGCTGCTAACGCTTGATACCGTATGGTCCATGAAGCCACGGAAGTTGTCATAATCAAATGGCTCATCTGATATATACCAATCTGGGGCCTGGATGTTAATATCTTCAAATTGTCGCATCCATTTCTTAGAAACGCCCAACACGTATGCATAAGGAATGATGTTATAGAAGTAGGTCGGATCTTCATTAACAAGCATTTCGAGGCGCGAACGCTCGGCAGTCATGAGGAAGTTGCGAAAGCCCTCGATGCGCGCAAGCATCTCAGCACCGTGCTGATTGCGTTTTGGTAGATGTGTAATTAGGATAATCTCAATAGTAAGCGCAATTATTACAGCTGGAATAGTTAGTAAATAGACTGGATTAACATCTAATGCAATCATAGCGATAACGCTTCCGCCCAACGCCCCGCCAATCATGCAGAAGGCATGAAAACTAATAAAACCTAGGAAAAAGATTTTTACGATTATGGGCTTGATCTGGAATCCAACAATAAAGAACGGCGTATAGAATAGACATAACACACAGAATCCAAATATTGCGCCTACGAGCGCTAGACTCTCGAAATCTATCGCGCAGGCGATTATAGGAGCTAGGAAGGTGGCAATAACGCAAAGAGCACAAACAACCATTACACTCTTTGGGCGCTCCTCAAAGATATGCTTTTTGTTGCTCTTTTTATTATTATCTTCGATAATGTGATCGATAGTGTGATAGAACCTATTTCTAAGCATGCTCGGCGTTACTCTGTCGCCGTTATTGAAGAGATGGTCGAAGAAATATTTCTCGTCCGAGTTGTCGCCGTCGTAATCTTTAACTTTGTGAATAACGTATTTGCGACCGTCCTGCTCGATTGTTAGGTAGCCCTTTGAGGCTAAGTATGTTAATAGCGAAACAACGCCATCAGAATCGACTTCGCCCTTGTAATAGAACTGCATATCAAGGCTATTCATGCCGCCTGGTGGATAGAATTCGACTGCCGAGACTTTTTTCTCATCGCGACCATAGAGATACCACAAGATAAAAACAACGGCAAGAAAAATTACGATAGCCGGAATGACAATTTTGATAGCTTTGCCTGGCGCTGGAGCTGAGACGCCTGGATTATTGTAGTAACCATCATCAAGCGCAACACGAGCCGTGATAGAACCGTAGCTGAGGATGCCATCATAAAAACCCTGAATAGTATTGCCATCGACGTAATAGATGACATTGTTGTTAGTAGAGCCAGCTATGCCGGAACTAAAACCAATGCGACTGATATCAAATTCTTTTGGTAGTCTGATAGTAAAAGTAATGTTGCTAACTTCGCGTTGCTCTTCGATGAGGTTGTAATAGAATTCGTCAAAGTTGCTTTCGTTTTCTTTGTCGATTCGGTAAGTGTAGCCGATTTCGTAATGCTGGAGACCGCGAACCGTTTTTTCGCTATCACCTATACGAATACCGAGTTCCTGGTTGCCTAAATCCTTTTCGGTAACAAATTTTGAGTCGACACTAATATTCTCGATGCTAGTACGGCGAGGAGTATCAATGGTGTCGGTTTGCCAACGAGTTGGAAGCTTACGGATGATGCCGTGTTTTGGCGTGGCAAAATAAGCGTCAAAACTCTCGACAACTTTGATGCTCTCGTCTTCGCCAACTTGAACATCGATGTTGTAACTATCGTAAACATAATCGGAACCTTTATAAGTATCGGATGCAAGTTTGCCTTGGTTTGCAAACATTGTGTTTGCAACTAGATATACGTTAGTCGCAAAGCTAGTTGGAACTACTGCGCCAGTCGTATGCGTAGCGATGTCGTAGGAACGAAAACTAGATTCGTCTTCCATATCAACGAATTGCACGGTTTTGTTGGCAGGCGCGAGGTGAATGTTGCCAGTAGTGATGATGTGCTTGTTACTGGCCGAGAAATATTCGTTTTGAAGTTTGAAGTAAATATCTTCGTCGGTAGTGTTTTCGACCGTGCCAGTGATACCAATGGCGCCAGTAGTGTCGTTTAGCACGGAATGATTATGGAATTTGACATTTGTAATCTTGAGTCCGTCCCTAATTATGTCATCACCTTCGCAAATATACTCTACTTTTTCGCCGTCGCGATTGGTGGTGATCTGATAATATGTTTCGGAAGTTGGACTTGTGTTAAAATTTTGCGCCGAAACATCGGCTAAGGGGTAAAATGAAAATGCTAAAGCGAGGAAAAAGGCAGATATTTTTTTACAGGTGTTGTGTAATTTACAACACTTAGTCTTTATAATGCCCATAATTAGAATTTTACTTTTACATTTTCGCGCTCAGTGGCGTCGATGGTAAACATTTCTTTCTTGTGATAGCCAAAAATCATCGCAAAAAGACAACCTGGGATCATCTGAACTTTATTGTTGTAGTTTTTGACGGCTCCGTTGTAGAATTTGCGGGCGTTACTGATATCTTTTTCAACCTCGGTTAGTTGAAGATTGAGATCCTTAAAGTTTTCACTAGCTTTAAGCTCTGGGTAGCTTTCGGCGAGCGCCATAATGCGAGCGATACCCTGCTGAAGTTGCTGGTTGGCGGCAATTTTTTCGTCGCTATTCATCTTGGAGTAGGAAGAATTGCGAAGCTCGACAACGTCTTTAAAGGTTTCTTTTTCGTGCTTTGCGTAACCTTTGACAGTCTCGACAAGATTCGGAATGAGATCCCAACGTTTTTTGAGATATATATCCATAGTCGAGAAAGCTTCTTCGACTTGGTTAGAAAGGACGACAAAAGAATTTTTGTAACCAATTCCGGCAATAATAAAAATGATAAGAATTGCGACGACCGCGATTAAGATAATAGCCCAAGCAGGCATAAAACCTCCCTTATTAGTTCTTATGTTTATTTTACTATATTTTAAGCAAAACTATTACGGAAGTTCTTTACGAATTTTGCGCTCAAGACTTTTATTGTAGCCTTTTTCGAGTTTGGAGTATTTACGCGGGCCAAGTGTTTTGAAACCAGCGAGAGCGAGATCATTCTTGGCCTTTTCGCTACGTTTATGCCAGGTGGAGGCATAGTGATGAAAGGCGATAGTGTTTTTGGTAACGTGTTCTTCTCCGGTTAGATAATGCTTTGGCGAAAAATACTCGGGCTCAAAAGTGGCAAATTCATTATCTCCATAAACGCGCGTCTTGCCATCGAGTTCTATGTGATAAATATCTTTAGCATAGACGGATGGGCTGTGAACTGTTTTTAGAAAAGTATCGGTTGTGATTGGCTTTTTAGGGTTAGTTAATTCGTAGCGTTTGAGAATTTTAGCAATCCAGGGCGAATGCTGCTTGGCACCAAACATGGCAGTTGTGAACCAATACTGAGTTTCCCAGCCAGCAAAACCGTCGTATTTTAATAACTCGTCGAGGGGCTTTAGGAGTTCAACATCGGTATCCATATAGATTCCGCCTTCGGTATAGACTGCATACATGCGAATAATATCCGATGCAAGCGCCCAGCGTTCTTTTTCAAGAGCTTTTTTAATAAGTGGAAAACGTTCGAGGTCGACGTCTTTCTCGGTCCAATGTCGAATTTCATAGTCAGGGTTTAGTTGTTGCCAGCCCTCAATGTATGTTTGATCTTCTGCGGGTAATGGCGAGTCTCCCAACCAGACATAATGTATCTTTTTTGGTATTGCCATATGCTAAAATTATTGTAGCATGAAAATTGTTATCTCTACCGATATCTACTATCCAATGATTAATGGCGTAGCGGTATTTTCTCGAAATTTAGCAGCGGGCCTGACGAAACGTGGCCACGATGTGCTAGTACTTGCGCCGAGTATTTCTGGTGATTTTGAAAGCGAATACGACGAAGAATATGGCTTTAAGGTAGTGCGACTAAGCTCAAAAAAGATGATGCTCTACCCTGATCAGATTAATAAGGTGCCAGAAAAGAAAGATTTCTTAGGTATGAAGATACCACAGTTGCTTTATAAGAATGGCTTGCACGTGAGTTATATGCCGGATCTTGAGATTAAGCGCGTATTGTCGGAGTTCCAGCCAGACATTATCCATAATCAGACACCTGGGCCAGTAGCGCTCGCAATTTTGCGTTATGCGCGTCGCCATAAAGTGGCGCTGGTTTCGACGGATCATGCATATCCGGATAATTTGACGCAACAAGTGAAGTTGCCGGAATTAGCAAAAAAGCCAATTAATGCCGTAATGAATGCGTATTTTGTGAGTTTTTTGAAGCGCAGCGATTATGCGACGGTGCCGACTGAACAAGTTTTGACGGATTGTATTCCAAAAAGTAAGTTATTCTTCCGCGTGCCAATTGAGGCGCTAAGTAACGGTATTGATTTGTCGCGTTTTGCGAAAGGTCGAGTGAATCACGAGATTTATGAGCGCTATGATATAAATCCCAAAAAACCGACGATTTTATACATCGGACGAGTTGATCCAGAAAAAAGCCTCGATGTTTTGATGGATGCTTTTGTGCAAGTACAAAAAACGATACCAGAAGCACAACTTGTGATGGTAGGCGACGGTACAATGCGCCCAAAGCTTGAAAAAATGGCTGAAAATGCTGGAATTTCAGATAAAGTTGTATTTACAGGGCGCGTGATTGGTAAAGATTTACCACAACTTTATAGGACTGGAGATGTATTTGCTATTACATCAAAAACTGAAACACAAAGCATTGTATTACTTGAAGCGATGGCAACAGGGTTACCGGCAGTAGCCGTAAAGGCGGGTGCAATTCCAGAACTCGTACATAACGGCAGAAACGGCTATCTTTGCGAGGCGGACGATGTTGATGCAGTAGCAAAGAGCTTGATTCGTATTCTACAAGATAAAAACCTACGCGAGACAATGTCGGAAAAATCGCTGGAATTAATTAAGAAGCATGACATTTCCTATACTTTGACGCGTATTGAAGAAATCTATCATCGTGTTTTGGACGAGAAAAAGGCTCATCTTGATGATTATGATGAGTCTATGGACGAAGACTAATTTTTATCAATAAACTCAGCAATAAGGCGTGCGACAGTTTTTGGACATTCATAATTGATGAGGTGACCTTTGTTTTTGATGATTTTGTAAGTTTGCTTTGCTTCTTTGATGCGAGAAGTCGAGCGCTTTACGGAACCTAGTTTATCGCGGTCGCCAAAACAGAAGAATATTTCTTTATTCTTTGGAATAATAGTTTCTTTTTGCATGGAAATCTTACAGTCGGCAAGCAAAGAATCGGCGGAAGCAAAGAGGCAGTATCGATAATGCAAGAGGTCAATTTCTTTTTGCTTTGACTTATCGACGGTTAGAAAATGCGAAATCAGGAAAGAGACCGGCTTGCTGCGCATAAGATTATAGCGCGGCTTTTTGGGAAGTAGATGAAGCACACCAGACATAAGAGCATATTCGATGCTGCTGATTGCTCTGCTAAATGAATTACGAAAGATCGGCGATAGCAGAATAACACGGCGGTCGACGAGCTCAGGATATTTATCGATAAAATACGAAGTAACGATAGAACCCATCGAGTGACCAATTATGATTGGTGGCTGATCAAGTTTTAATTTCTTAATATAATTACAAAACCATTTTGCATACCCGTCAAGAGTTTTATCTTTAAGCTCGGGACGAGTACCAGAGCCTGGTAAATCTGGCGCAAAAACTTGATAGCCGTACTTTTCGGTCAAAGTTTCGGCGATATCTTGGACACCAAAATGGTTTCCGCGCAGGCCGTGAATAAGAATAATGGCAGGCTGAGCGGAAGTTTTAGGCATTATTTTTGCGCTTTCATGATTTTTTTGAAGGCTGGACGATCAAAACCGAGAATTTCTTGGCCATCAACGATAGAAACTGGCACGCCTTCGATTGGATGACCGAGCGCTTCTTCGGCCTTGGCGTGATTTACTGGATCAGAAACGTCGATTTGCTCGTATTCAAAGCCTTCGCCATCTAGCCATTCCATAAGAGCGTGGCAGAAGATACAAGTTGGGGTAGTATAAATAATAGCTTTACTCATTTTTGCTCCTTAATTAGTGGTTCAATTATAGCACGAGCTTCGGCGATAGTTTTGGTATGCATAAGTTGCTCGCGAATATCAGATGCGCCCGGAAAATTATTAATGTAGATCTTAAAGAAACGCTTGAGTGGATCGTATGGCGCGAGCTCGTACTTCTCGTAGAGATCAAGATGGTATTGCATAAGTTCGAGAAGCTCCTCACGCGTATGCTCGCGTGGTTCTTTTTCAAAGCAAAAAGGATTTGCAAAAACACCACGACCAATCATAATGCCATCTGCACCGAGTGCAACGTATTTTGACACCTCAGCAGCAGATTTGATGTCGCCATTAATAATGAGCTTAGTACTTGGCGAAATTTCGTTGCGAAGCTCGGCAATCTCTGGAATAAGTTCGTAGTGAGCTTTAACTTTTGACATTTCTTTTTTCGTGCGAAGATGCACAGTGAGTGCTTCTGGTTTTTCTTCGAGAATATTGGTTAGCCAAATATGCCATTCATCGACGCTAGTATAGCCGAGGCGAGTTTTAACAGAAGTAGAAAAACCAGCAGATTGAGTAGCACGGATGATTTCTTTGGCGAGCTCCGGCGTGCGAATTAGGCCCGAGCCACCACCAGTGGCGACAACATGACGATCTGGGCAGCCCATATTAATATCAACAGCTTGATAACCGAGGTCTTTTAGTGCAGCTGCAGTATCAGCAAAGAATTCGGGAGTTTTACCCCAGATTTGAGCCACGATAGGTTTTTCTATCGATTCGTAGCGGAGGCGTTCAAGGGCGTTATGACGACCTTTTTCACTAGTATAGCTATTTACGTTTGTAAATTCGGTATAAAAAATATCTGGGCGAGCCGCACGCGCGACGACTTGTCGAAAAGCGATGTCAGTGACGCCCTCCATTGGGGCTAAAATAGTAAATCCTGGTTGGAATTGATCCCAAAAACTCATATCTATATATTATAGCACATTTTTGGAGATTTTGCTAGTGCTATTTCCAGAGAGCAAGATAGGCTTTGGAGACTTCTTCTGGGTCACCTTCAGCAGCGATTTTGCCGTTTTCGATCATGATGGCACGGTCACAGAACTTGCGAACGTTTTCCATGGAGTGAGTGACAAGTACGACAGTTTGGTTACCTTTAAGAGAGCGGAAGTAGTCGTTACACTTCTCTTGGAAAGCAGCATCGCCGACAGCGAGGACCTCATCGAGAATAAGAATGTCGCCACGAGCGCGAATCGCAATTGAAAAAGCAAGGCGAACTTGCATGCCGGAGGAATAGTTTTTAAGCTTTTGGTCCATAAACTGCTCAAGTTCGGCAAATTTGACAATTTCGTCATACATTTCGTCCATTTTCTCGTTCGAAAAGCCAAGCAGTGCGCCATTGAGATAGATGTTTTCACGGCCAGTGAGTTCTGGGTTAAAACCAACGCCAAGCTCAATAAAAGGCACAAGATTGCCATTTATTTCGACTTTACCCTTCTCTGGGACATAAATACCAGAAAGAACTTTTAGAAGCGTGGATTTGCCAGAGCCGTTACGACCGACAATACCAAGAAATTCGCCTTGGTGAACATCAAAAGAAATGCCGCGAAGAACTTTTTGCTCTTTGAAGCCTTTGACACCCTTGAGACGATTGAAAATGGCTTGCTTGAGACCCCAAGCACGTTCGGTTGGAAGTTTAAAACTTTTGTGGACGTCTTGGACGCTAATAGCAATTTCTGAGCTAACTGGTTTTTTATTCTTAGACATTTAGACTTCCTCCGCGAAATATTTGGAACGTTTACGGAAATACAGTGCAGCAATAATGAGAATTATTACTACTAAGATAATAGGAATGATTTGCATTAAAGGGTTATTGATGTAATTCCAGATAGTTTGCGCCTCTGTTGTGATGAGATTATGGCGCACATCTTGGATGACTTGCGCAATCGGATCTAAAAGTAGAAGCTTGGCGAAAGTTTCACTAGTGGCCGAAACCATACTGAGCGGATAAATAATCGGCACGGCGTAAAAGAGCGCCTGAGTAAGAACATCCCAAATTGAGCTAATATCACGGAATTTAACGTTAATAGCGCCGAGCAAGAAAGAAATACCAAGACAAAGCGCGTAAAGCTCGATTACCGAGAATGGAACTAGGAGCCAAGAGAGGCTAGGCACAACGCCGTTTAGTAGCGCAAAGATGATAATTACACAAAGGTTAATAGCGAGATTAATGAGTGCAGTAGAAGTAGCAGAAACAACAATAATCCACTTTGGAAAACTGATTTTACGGATGAGATCGCCACGCATAACAATAGATTGAATACCCTGCCCGCAACACTCAGTAAAGAAGTTCCAAAGTACGGTACCGGTAAGAAGGTAAACTGGGTAGTGCGGAATGTCGCCACCGAAGCGCAAAATTTTTGCAAAAACGACATATAAAATTGCGAACATTAGGAGTGGACGCAAAACTGCCCAAAGGTAGCCAAGCATGGAACCTTGGTAACGAAGTTTAAAATCGGTTTTAATTAATTCTTTGAGGAGCACGCGATTTCGCTTGTTCCAAATTTTAGGAATTTTCATTTCTTCTATTTTACCATAAAAGGGGCGAGCGTTTATAATAGAGTCATGAAGAAGACTTCAAAAACACCTCTAATTTCGGTAATTATTCCATTTTTTAATACAGGATTGTCGCTTGAGGGGCTGATAAAACAAATTTCGAAGATTTGTCCGGATGCGGAAATTATCTGCGTAGACGATAAATCGACAGATGGAAGTTTGGCGCGGATTAAAAAATTAGCAAATGACAAAGTACATGTGATTGCACAAAAGAAAAATCAAGGATCGGCGGCAGCGCGAAATCATGGAATCGCAGAAGCAAAAGGTAAATATATCGTATTCTTAGATTCAGATGACTTTATTCGTGACGACTTCTTTGAAAAAATGCTTTCTTGCATAAACGAAGCAGCGCTTGGCGTGTGCGGAATTCGTCAGATTTTTTTGAAAGACAATAAGTTTGTAGATAAATTTACAAAAGAGCCGAAAGCGCGAAATCCAAAAGATAATTGGCGTGAATACATTCTAAAATCGATGTTTAATGGCGCAGAATTATATTCGTCGGTAAATAAAATTTATCTTGGCGACGTAATTCGGGAGAATAATTTGAAATTTGACGAGAAGTTGAATTTTGCCGAAGACACGAAGTTTGTGTTGGATTATTTGGCTTGTTTTGATGATGATGCAAAGATTAATTTCGTATGTGAGCCGCTGTATTTTTATAATTACGGCACGAATACGAGCGTCGTGGCAGACTCTTCCCTGCGCTGGAAGAACTGGCAAAAAAGTTATGACGATATTATTGCTTGGTTAGGACGTGAGAGTGATGGTGGAAGTCGCGTTATTTCGCGCCGAGAATTAAGGCTCGCCAAGAAACTGCGCACGCGTTTTAAGATTTCGCATCTTTTGGCGGTGGCGCGTTCAAAAAAGAGCCGTGAAGAAAAGCTGAAATATGTTAATAAGTTCGAGTTGCTACTGGGCGAGCTCGCGCTTAAGATTAGATAAGGTATAATAAAAGTATGAAAGTGGCGATAGTGTGTGACTGGCTCACGAATGTGGGTGGAGCGGAAAAAGTTTTGCTTGCAATTCACCAAATGTATCCAGAGGCGCCAATTTATACTTCACAATATAATCCAAAAGGCATAGATTGGTTTAAAGATGCCGATGTACGAACGGGCTGGATGCAGATTTTTCCATCTGGTTTGCGGCGATTTTTGGCACCTCTTCGCCAGATTTATTTTAATCATCTAGATTTATCTGATTATGATGTGATCTTTTCAGTGACTGGAGCGGAAGCAAAAAGCGTCAAAAAAGGCGACGCTGTGCATTTTTGTTATTGTCACGTGCCGACGCAATATTATTGGGGCTTTTACGATGAATATGTAAAAAATCCTGGCTTTGGAAGATTCTTGAATCCAATTGTAAGATTTTTCTTTAAGTTACTTGTAAAACCGCTACGAAAGGCAGATTATAAAGCAGCGCAAAAACCGGATTATTTTATTACAATTTCAAACTACGCGGCGGAAATGATTAAAAAATACTACGGACGCGGGGCAAAAGTTATTGCACCGGGAGTAGAGATTGAGAAGTTTAGTAATAAAACTGAGCCGAAAAAACGCAGTGGATTCGTGCATTATTCGCGCCAAGTTTCATGGAAACGACAGGATTTGATTATAAAAGCTTGTATCGAAGCGGGCGAGAAGTTGACGATTATTGGCGACGGGCCAGAACATGAACAACTCGTCGAAGTAGCGCACGAATCAAAACTTGTGAAGTTTTTACCTGCACAGAAATCCGATGAACTTTTGAAAGCATTAAACTTGGCGGAAGGTTTTATCTTTCCGAGCCTTGAGCCGTTTGGAATTGCGCCGGTAGAAGCGCTAGCCTCAGGATGTCCAGTGATTGCTTATAAAAAAGGTGGTGCAGCAGATTATGTGATTGATGGTAAAAATGGCGTTTTCTTTGAAAAACAAAATACAGCGTCGATAGTACGAGCAATTGAAAAGTTTAAGAAATGTAAATTTAAATATAAAGATGTAGTAAAAAGCGCGAAATATTTTAACGTGGCGCGTTTTAAGAGAGAGATTGCTGAGTTTGTAAATGAAAAAACTAAGTAAATTCTTGGATTTAATAGAGAGTTGGCTGATTTTTGCAACGCCAGTAGCGGTATTTTTCTCTTATTATCCAGTAATTCGGCTGGGTGCGACGGAAAGCATGAATTTAGAGTTGTCTTTGCCGTTGATTTTGCTGTTATTATTGGGCCTTTTATCAATTAGAAGACTTGGCATAGTTTGGCGAAGAATTGGAGCAAGAAGGTTTTTAACGAGTGCGATAATTCCGATTTATATTTCGCTTTCGATTTTATGGTCGCCAAATAAACTGCGCGGAATTTTAGTGGCAGGGATCGTGTGGTTGATTTGGCTAGTAGCTACGAATGTCTTGTTTGGCCGGAAATTAAAATCTAGCGAGATACGAAAATTAGTAAAAATATATTTACGTACAGCGGCGGTTTTTGCTTTGCTATGTCTTATACAATGTCTATTAGATGTGTTTGGCGTAGCGCGTGATTATACGCTACTTTGTCAAGGATGTACGTATCAGACTTTTGGTTTTCCGCATCCAAACGGACTCGCAATCGAACCGCAATTTATGGGAAATCTTCTCTTATTTCCTTGCATTATTTCGATTTTTATTTTCTTTTATAACACCAAAAGTCATAAATGCAAGCGTGAAATCTGGAAGTCTTTTGGTTTGACTATTTTTCTAGTTATGGTGTTATATGTAGTCTTTTCGCGGGGCGCAATTTACTCTTTCGTTATTGCGACAGCGGGGATGTTTGTCTACTTCTTAACGCAAAAGAAAAGCACAAAAACTTTGGCAATTCCGGGCGCTATGCTAGTCGCATTCGGGCTAGCACTAGTTTTTCAAGGTACGCTTGCAGCGATTTCACCAACTGCGGAAGGTTTTTCGGATGGAATCGCAAGATCAATTAATCAGATGAGTCTCGGGATTATTGATTTTAGAAAACCAGTCGCAGAAGAAGCAATAGAGTCAGATAATAATTCGACTTTTGACGGCTACGTGGAGGAATCGACGGAAATTAGGCTATCTTTAAATGAAGTTGCTTTTAGGGCTTGGCAAAAGTCGCCAGTTTTTGGAGTAGGAA
Organism: Candidatus Nanosyncoccaceae bacterium; assembly: GCA_051891815.1. Taxonomy (GTDB): domain Bacteria; phylum Patescibacteriota; class Saccharimonadia; order Saccharimonadales; family Saccharimonadaceae; genus UBA2834. Next base: position 393,158 of record JBJFFO010000003.1, on the reverse strand, counting down.
TTGGCGGAGCTGGCGTTGCGATTCATAATATAGATAATAATTATTCCGCCAAAGAAATCGTACAAAACGAATATATAAGCATTTTACTAGAACTTGGTGTTGTGGGGCTAGCGTTAGTGGTGGCTGGGATTATTTGGTTAGTTTATTTTGAATTTAAACAGCAGAATATAATAAATCTCACTGCAATAATAGCTTATTTGATTGGCCTTTGCTTCTTTTCTGGACTGCCGAATGTACTCCATATATATCTATTAATGCCTATGCTTGGCAAAAGCAAAGATAAGTATTTTATGGTAAAATACGAGAATGAGCAAGTCAATAGACGGTCTTCAAAGAAGGGATCAAAAATCTAAACCAAGAACCGTACGACGTGTTGTAAAAAATACAACAGTTCGTAAAACTAAAACTGCACCATTCAAAAAAACTGTAGTGCGTAAAGAAGTAAAGGCTAGAGAAAGAACCGAAGACAAAGCCGTACGCGAGTTTTTCGATGAAGTAAAAGATTCTGATCCAACAAATTTACTGTCAACTAACGAAGATTTGCCAGCTAAAAAAGAAAAGAAGGCAAAAAATCCAAAAAAGAAAAAGTCGGTCGGAAAAATTATTCGTCGCATTATTTTAGTTTTAGTACTTTTGATTATTGCCGGACTTGTAGTTGTCTATTTTATTGCAAATGACTTTATTAAAAATATTACTAGTGACGGAAGCTTAGTTGGACTAGTTTTTTCTGATCCAGACACGCCACTTTTAGAGGATGAAAACGGAAGGACGAATGTTTTAATCTTTGGTACTGAAGGTTACAACATGGACAATCCAGATTATGATGGCGGGCTCTTGACTGACTCAATGCTAGTCGTCAGCTTCGATCAAGATACTGGCGATGCAAAGGCAGTGAGTTTGCCGCGCGACTTAAAATCTCATACTTGCACAGCGACAAGTAAGATTAATGAGCTGTTTTACTGTAAATATATAAAGAACGACGGCACAGAAGAAAGTAAAAAGAAGTACGAAAACGAAGGTGGCGAGGACCTCGCGAATGCGTTTGAAGAAGTACTTGGTATCGATATTCAATATCGCGTACATGTAAACTGGGCGGCTTTAATTCAGGCGATTGACGCGATTGGTGGCATTGATGTGGTATTTACTTATGGTGATCAAACTTGGGATGGGCCAGAGACAGCAATCCCTACTACAGATAAGCGCGGTCTTGCAGACGGCGTACGCAAAAACGGCAAATATCCAATTCAATTCCCAAATGGCGAAGTTGTTCATTTGGATGGTGCTAATGCGCTTGCGGTAGCCCGTACACGCAATGCATATGGCGGATATGGTGCGTCAGCTGGTAACTTTAGTCGTGAGATTTTCCAACAGAAAATTATTGAGGCAGCTGTCAAAAAGGCAAAATCTTCTAATATTACGCTAGATACGGTTTTGAAGATCAAGAGTGCAATCGGCGATAATCTACGCACTAATTTTAAAGACACTGAGATTAAAACTTTAATTAAACTCGGTAATAGCATGGATATTGGATCGTTAGAATCTATCTCGCTAGTTTCGCCTTCGGATGGCACGAGGCCACTTATGACGACTGGTACGATAAATCGTATTTCTTATGTTTATCCAACGGCGGGTGTGGGTAATTATAGTAAAATTCATGAATATATCGCAAAGAAGCTCAGTAATGACTTTAAGAGCGAGAGCGCGCAGCTGAGTATACTTAACGGTACATCCGCAAACGGTATCGCTTCTTCGGCAAAGGCGGAGCTTGAGAATGAGGGTTTTACAGTACTAGAGACAGCAAATGCGCCTGAAAGTGAACGTGATTTTGATGGCGTGAGAATTTATCAGCGTAATAGCGGCTTCTCGAAGACGGCAGCTAAGTTGACCGAGAAATATGGCGTATCTATTAGCGAGGAAGTTCCAGAAGCACTGAAGAGCTTTAAGGGCGACTTTATCGTGATTATAGGTAACGGCAGTAGTAAATCAGATAAGTAAGACTAAAAGCACCTCATAACGAGGTGCTTTTTTGATACCTTCATCTACACTAGATGTAGCGTAGATACACCAGATATAGCGTATATGTATGCGAGTTTTCCACAGTGTGGAATTATTATGCTATTGTTTATTTTTTGAATTATGTTTTAGTTTATTATTCTAGTTATATTGATTTTTTGCAGTTTTATGTTTTTATTGTTTGACAGTTTTCCACAGTCTTTTTTGATGTGGATTTCTTTGTTCGGTTTTTGCTTCTCTACCCCTGTTTTTTTGGGGGGCATAAAAAATATGCCTCGAGCTCGAGGCATATTTGTGATTATTCGGCTTTTTTAACAATGTGAAGTCGACGCTCACGACCTTCACCAGTACTAAAGGTTTCGATGTCACTGTAATCGCTAGCAAAGCGATGAACGACGCGACGATCGGCGGCGTTGAGGTCAAGAATGCGCTCTTTGCCAGTAGTGCGAACTTGGCGAATCCACTGCTCGGCTTGATGCTCGATTTTATCGGCACGCTGGCGTTTATAGTCAGCAACGTCGATGTTTACGCGCGTAACTTCAGCATTACGAGCGACTAGCGTCATTGAAACGATATGTTGAAGAGCGCGCAAGTTATTGGCATTTTTACCAATCAGTAGTGAGTTCATGCTGGTGCTTGGAACAGAGAGTTGAATTACATCGTCTTCGATAGTCGAATAGACTGCTACGTTGATACCAAAAAATGAAAGCAAATCTTCTACATATTTCGTCGCAAAACGAATAGATTCATCTGTATTCATTGATTATCTCCTTTTCTTTTTATTAGAATCCACGGAGATGCGAGTAATATGTTCTTTTGATTTTTTATTTTTATTGCTAGAAGCGTAATGAGATTTGCGCTCTTTTGCCTTCAAACGGGCAATTTTAGCTTCATCTTTAGCAATAGTTTCATCTTTGACGACGATGGCTTCTTTGGCATCGCGGAGCTCTTTGAGAACCTTTTTCTCAGCTTTGAGTTCCATCTCTTCATAGTTGCGACTGAGAATTACTTTTTGCTGAATGATAGTAATAACGTTACTGAGTAAATAGTAGAAAACGACGGCGCCTGGAAGCCCAATCATAATAAATAACATCATGAGAGGCATTGTGAAAGACATCGTGCTTTGAGATACGGCGTTGATTTCTTCCTGGGAAGGCTCTTTGCCGTCGGCGGCTTCTTTCATGAGCTGACGCATAGTTTTGCGCTTTTTACCGTTTTGGCGAGTCGGGTCCTGCTGACGCGACATAATAAACTGCGTAAAGGCGCTGGTAAGCGCGAAGACTAAGATAATAATAGAATCGATAGAGTTAAAGCCGGCTTTGGCGGAAAGATCAACTACGCCAAAGAGTTTGGGCTGAAAATTATAGACGGCGTTTTCGTCAGTTTTGCGAGCCTCAAGATATTGATTTTGATGTTCGATAAGTTCTTTAATACGAGGGAGATCTTCGGTAATCTTATAGGCGGAATGTTCGACGGTGTAATCTTTGCTGCGATTCTCTTCATTGATAATTGGGCGAACCGTAACGTTGATGGCAGTAAACAAAGCAATAAAAATTGGTAGCTGAATAAAAAGCATCAACATCGAGCGCATAGGCTTAATGTTTTTGCGCTTATAGAGATCCATCATCTGAAGCGACTCGAGCTGCTTGTTGCCGTTACAGTTTTTCTTAATCTCGACGAGTTCTGGCTGAATTTCGCGCATTACGCGAGTCTGGTGAAGTTGGCGCTTCATAAGTGGCCAGACGGCGAATTTGACGAGAATGGTAAAGATAATAATAGCTAGACCAAAATCGCCCACCAAGTTGTAAATCAAGAACATGATATTTACAAGCGGGCGGACGATTAGCGCATCTAGAATTCCAAACATAATAGTTTGATTATATTATATTTGCCTCTTTGAGTAAACTGTTTATAAGGGAGCGTAGCTCTTTAAACGGCATTTTAAGAATTTCTTTATTATAAACAACAAAGATACAGTCATAAGGCTGTTTAATGCGCGGGTGCTCGAGGCGGATAGCCTCATAGACGCGACGACGGATGCGATTGCGGCCGACAGCGGATTTAAGAACTTTTTTACTGACGACGACAGCGAAACGTTGTTTTTTGCGTGTATTAACAGCAAAAACCAGGGATATTTTTGGATCCCTGATTGTTTTACCATTTTGATAGGTACTGCGTACCCCACCGCGTGAATGGAAACGGAATTTGCGTGATAGCATTAGGCGGTTAGACGAGCGCGACCTTTAATGCGACGACGAGCAAGAACTTTGCGACCATTGACGCTATTATTGCGTTTGCGGAAGCCATGCTCTACTTTGCGTTGGCGCTTGTGTGGCTGATAAGTACGTTTTGGCATAAGTTTAATCCTGACTTTATAATTATTGTTTTATTATTTGAATTGTGTTTATTATACCAAGTTTTTCCACTTTTCTCAAGCTTTTTTCCACAGTACTAAACCCCTATTAAATAGTATTATGTGGAAAACTCTCATCTGTTATTTTAAAAACATAGTATAAAATATTATTTTTATCTGTTTTAACTGTGGAAAACTTTGTATAATAAGGGTAAGAAAAGGAGGTATAAGGGAGATGCCAAACGAGTGGCAGAGTGTGCTGGACGAAATAAAGAACTCCGTGTCCGATATGGCATATAATACTTACTTTGCGGGTAAGTTCAATTTTGAGTCTGTTGATGAGAATGGTCTGCTTACAATTACCGTCCCTTCTATCTTTATTAAAAAACAGATTGAATCTAAATATATAGATGCGGTGCGCGATGCGCTTGAAGCAGTAGATTTTGGTTATACCGATATAGAAATCAAGATCACTAAAGCCGAGAATAAGACTCTAGTACAGAAGGCGCGCGAAGTGACGCCAGAAATGTTAAATTCAGCACGAGCTGCAGTAAAACCAAATATTATGACAGCAAATAAAGTTGTCACGAAGGATTCTGGGCAAAAATCTTTCTCGACGAGCGGGAGCGGACTTAATCCACAGTTTAGGCTCGATAACTATGTAGTCGGCAGCAATAACGACTTGGCAGTAAGCGCCGCAAAAGCGATTATCGAACATCCGGGTACGCGTTATAATCCGTATTTTCTTTATGGTGGACCAGGTTGCGGTAAAACTCATCTCGTACAAGCGATAGGCAATGAAATTCGCGAGCAACATCCGGAACTGCGCGTACGCTACACGACAATCGAGGAATTTTATCATGATTACGTCGAGTCGGTACGTAAAAAAATCGATGGGTTCGAGAATAAATATCGCAAATCAGTAGATGTGCTAATTATTGATGATTTTCAATATATCGTCGGTAAAGAAAAAAGTCAGGAAGAATTTTTCCATACTTTTAATGAGTTACACAATAATAATAAGCAAGTAATTGTAACTTGCGATCGTTTGCCAAGTGAATTGGCAAGCGTCGATACACGTTTAAGCTCTCGATTGATGCAGGGGATGCCAATTGATATTCAGATGCCAGACTTTGAAACAAGGTGTGCGATTTTGCACATGAAGGCGGAATTGAGTGGATATAATGTGGATAATAAAACGATCGAATATCTTGCAGAGAATATTCGCTCTAATGTACGCGAACTCGAAGGAAAGCTAAACCAAGTAGCGGCACTAGCTGAAATGCGCAATATTTCCACTTCGGAGGTAATCGGTAGTATGGATGAGAGTAGTTTTTCGCCACAACGTCGCTCGGTTTCAGCCCGTAGCGTGGTCGAAAAGGTAGCAAAGTATTATTCCCTGCTCCCGACAGATCTTTTGGGTAAAAGTCGCACGAAAGATATTAAGAACGCTAGACAGGTTGCAATGTTCTTGATGAATGATGAGCTTGGAATGAGCACAGTTAAAATTGGAGCTGAATTTAAGAAAGACCACACTACTGTTATGCATGGTATTAAGATGGTGAAACAAAATTTGAAGCTTGATTTTAACTTGCGTGAGCAAATTTCAGAGCTGAGGGATAAAATTTATGCAAATTGAAGCTCTTCCATGTGGAAAACTTGTTGAAAACTACATTTTTTGGCCTAATTTTAGTGGAAAACTTGGGCAAAAAGCCGTAGAAAAGTGCGTGCAAAATACGTGGAAACAAAATGTGCAAAAAATGAATTGGTGTAAAAAATCACAATTAAAGACTATAGTGAATGTTAAAAAGCAAAGTTTTACACGAGTTTTACCTAATAAATTGAACAATTATTTGCACAAATGGAAATGGTGGCTCTTCCCGAGAAAGAAAGGAGTTTTACACATTTTCCACAGAGTCTACTAATACTACTACTAAATATATATAAATAAAGGAGCTTATAAAAATGGAAGTTGAAGTTTTACAGGAACGACTATCAAAAGCATTGAATATTGTAAGTCGAGTAGCAGCAAGTACAAAAGCTGGGTTGCCAATTCTAAGTAATATTCTACTTAGAGCAGACGGTAAAGAATTAATTTTAACGGCAACTAACTTGGAACTTGCAACAGTTGATTTTGTAAATGCGGAAGTAAAGAATAGTGGTACGATTACGGTGCCAGCAAAGTTAATTGCAGAGTTTGTATCTAATTTACCGAGAGGCGAAAAAGTTTTGCTAAAGAGTAAAGATGATAAACTAATGATCTCGGTCGGTAAGTATAAATCTACAATTAATGGTATTTTGGCGGATGATTTTCCAGAGTTGCCAAAAATAGATGAAAAAGAAGCAGCGATTTTTAAGATAGATGTAGATATCTTTAAAGAGGCGCTCTCAGAGGTGATTCCAGCAAGTAGTAGTGATACGACGCGCCCTGCTCTAACTGGTGTATTCTTTAATACATTTGAAGGTGATCTTTATATTGCAGCAACGGATGGCTACCGCTTAGCGGATCGTAAGTTTGTAAATGGCGTAAGTAGCGAGATTAAAGCAATTGTGCCATCTACTGCCGTGCAAGAAGTTTTGCGTTCGATTTCGGATAGCATTAAAGAAGTAGAAATCTTAATTTCAGAGTCGCAAATTGTGTTTAGGTTAGGTGAGATTGAGATTACGTCAAAACTAATTGATGCGAGTTTTCCACCGTATAGGCAATTAATTCCGAAGACCTCCGAGATTACACTTGAGCTAGATAAGGCAGAACTAATTAGGATGACGCGCGTGGCGGCGCTGTTTGCGCGCGAATCGGGTGGTTCGGTAGTGTGCGAAACGCAGGCGGAAACTGGTAATTTTTTGGTTTATGCAGTAGCGAGTGAGCTCGGCGAAAATACGGCTTCGATGGAAGCGGGTGCGAAAGCGGACGGAAAAGTGGTTTTGAACTCGCGCTACTTGATTGATGCATTAAATGCGACAATAGAAGATAAGATTAGCTTTGGTTTTTCCGGAAAACTGTCGCCAGTAGTAATTAAAAACGCAAAAAATACTGAATATACACATATCGTGATGCCGCTAAAGAGCTAGGAGTCTTGTGCGCATAGTTGAAAATGTAAAATTGAAGAATTTCCGCTGCCATGAAGATTTTGAGCTGAGTTGTAATGAAGATACGACGCTAATAATTGGATCAAATGGAAGTGGAAAAACTTCGGTGCTCGAGGCGATTTATTTGGCTTTGCGCGGAAAGTCTTTTAAAGGGGCGGATAGAGAGATTTTGAGACGTGAAGCGGATTTTTATCGTGCAGAAATTCAATTACATGATTTTAAAACGGTGATTATTAGATACGATGGCGCAAAAAAGAGCTTCGAAATAGATGGTAAGAAAAATTTGAGATTGCCAAAGAAGAGCCGTTATCCAGTGGTATTATTTGAGCCGGATGATCTTTATCTAGTTGGCTCTTCCCCGTCGAGGAGGCGTGATTATTTTGATGAGTTATTCCGTCAAATAGATGATAAATATGGAGTAACGCTAGGCAAATATAATAAGGCACTAAAACAGCGAAATGATCTGTTGAAAAATGAGTTTGTGGACGAAAATGATCTTTTTTCATGGAATGTAATGTGTGCGAATTATGGGGCGGAATTAATTTTGTTTCGCAAGAAGTTTCTTGATGAAATAAATGCGCGAATGACGGAGATTTATCGAGAGATTGCGAAAAATGAGGATGAGTGCGCAATTTCTTATGTTGGAACTGAGGTAGACGAGAATAAATACCTGAGTATTTTGGAATCTAATTTTGAGAAAGATAGATATCTTGGCTATACGAGTTTTGGAGCGCATAGGGATGACTATGAGTTTATATTTAATGGTAAACGCGCGGATGGATCAGCTTCAAGGGGCGAGATTAGGAGTATGATTTTGGCGTTAAAATTTATAGAGGCGAAGATTTTGGAGCAAGAGACGGGTTTCTCCCCTGTAGTGCTGCTAGATGATATTTTTTCAGAGCTAGATGATGCTAGACAAAAGCATTTAATTAGTAACTTTAAGGATTATCAGATGATAATTACAAGTACGTCAGCGCCAATAGATATGAATATAGATGTGAATTTGTAAATTTTTTGGTTTTTAAGTGTTGTAAAAAATAAGTAAAATTATTTTTGTGGAAAAGTTTTGTGTAAAACTGTATAGATATGTGGAAAATACATAAAAATGCGTCCTGGGCGATTTTAGACACCTCAGGACGCAATTTTATAGCTGATTGCCGGCTGTAATAACTTCTTTTGGTACGCCTGGCATATTGTGAGTAGTTAGATATGGTTGTGGATATTCGACGATTTGCCAAGTATTACCCTGCTTTTTTAGGACGATACGGTAATGAGCAAGAAGTAAATCTTGATCGAAATTGTATTCTTGGATAGTGGTAACGTAATATTCGCCGATTTCCCGACCTTCACTGACGAGTTTGCTGTTTTTACCTGATGGGTAACTTTCATTAATGAAAACTTGGGGATCGGAAGCAGTGCTAGCGACTGGGGCTAGGTATGGGTTGTTATTGCCCGAGAAGAAGATTTTATAGGCGGTAAGGTCGTCGTCTTTGCCATAGGTTTTAAGTTTATTTATAGCGGCATCAAGATAAATGTCTTTGGATTTGATATTAATAACTGGACGTGAGCCTTCTTCCTCGTAGTCGTAACTGATGGAATAAAGCGAACTATTGAATGGGAGATGGTTTAAAATAGGGTATTTTTCTTTGGTGCGGAGGCCTTCTTCATTAAGATAGACGCCGACGCGACCTTCAACCTCGGTAAATTCCATTTTATGCTTTTCGAGGTAAGTTTTTCCTTCGTCGTCGGAGGTGCTGAGAGTGCCAAGAAGCTTATTGTGGTCATTATCGATAGTAACCTGTTTTTTAATGAATTCAAAATGGTCAAATTTTACTTCAAGTTCATAATTGCCTGGCGTGATGTAGGAGGTGGATTTATTTTTGATTTTTGTGCCGTTAAGAGTGACTTCGGCGCTATAAGGGGCAAAATAAATATCGGTACGGATTTTGCCGGCGCGACTAATGAGGGTGATGATGGAATAAAAAATTGCGATGATTACAAAAAGCCCAAGCAAAAGAAAAGTGAGTTTTTGACCTTTTGTAAGATTGTTTTTGATTGTGCTTTGCTTTTTCATATTTACCATCCGTATTTCGCTTTAAAAGTTGACCAAGAGACGCCTTTTTCGACGACGTAAATCCTGGCGGTGCTACTGGAACCGTATGGGGCTTTATTGTTATCGGAAGGATTTGGAACGTCGTGGAAGATGTCTAAGTCATAATCGCCATCGATCTTCCCTGCTCCAGTATCAGTAATGAGGAAATATTTACCGTTGGCGTAGGAGGCTTCGCCGGTAGCTTGAGTTTGAACATAGACGACGGTGCCAAAATCTAAATGGCTGCTAGCAGCTTGACCTGGAGCGAGTTTGCCATCGTTGTAGCCGCTGGCGTTCCTGCCGGCGTACCCGCCATTTTCGGAGGCGGCGGCGCTATAGAAAGTGACGTGATGATCTTTAAGTTTTATTGCGCCAGTTGGAACAGTATTTGAGACGGTGCCAGAAACGGAGTTGGTATCACTAGAGGTAGTTTCGTATGGATTAAAATTTGGATTACGATACCAACGGACAATGGCGCCATTACCAAAGAGAAGATCCTCTTTGCCGGCCATAGGGGCGCGACCGGAGCCACTGGTTGAATAGGAGGCGCTAGCAATATTACTGTCGAAGCCGTCAATTTCGCCGACATAAATGAAGGTGTGGCCGCTTGAAAAAGCGACGTCGCCTGGCTGAAGGATACTAGTATCGACACGGGTGCCGGCGGAGCTATTGAGAAGTTCCCAGTTATGCGATTTTACCCAAGCTTCTTGAGCATCGGTAGCACCTTTGCCGTCGTTGTAATTTGGTTCAAGGCCAGAGTTTTGTACAAGAATAGTAACGAAGCCGCCACAGTCGATACCCGGCACGCCAGCGACAGAGCCGCCGACATAGCGACCTTCGCTGATGGATTGAGTGACAGCTTTGGCGTAGTCTGGCATGCGATCATGCCATGGGGCGCTGTGGTAGGTTGGCCAAGCATAGCCTTTGACGAGAGCTTGAAATTCGCCGTTGACGCTACACCCGTTAGCATTGGTGTTGCTATTAATTGCCTTAAAGATAGTCTCAGCAAAAAGTTCAGCGCCGGCTTGGTTTGGGTGAATATTATCGCTAGCAAGGTAAAGACCTGGGTCTTGATTTACGGTCTCGGCCCAGTCGGCGATGATAATGTTGGAATTATTTTTGGCGAGTTCTTTAAAATGAGTATTATTAGTATCGTAAGTGGTGTTTTTGCCGGAATAATTGGTGACAAAAACAATATTATGTTCTGCTCCGAGGAGATTGACTACTTCGTCGATAGCGGCAGCGGAAAGATTTGGCGAATTGGTGCCAAGTGCAAAGACGACGGTCTTCTTGAAGGTACTTTTGCCGTTTTGGACGATTTGGATACCTTCGCTCCAAGGGCGACTGACGCGAGCATTAATGTCGCTAGCGGTGAGGTCTGGGAATTTTTTGAGGAGTGCGTCCTGAGCGCCAACGGTAATAGAATCGCCGATAATGGTGATATTTTTGCCGGTTTCTTCGGCGGCGGAGCCATTAGCGACAGAGGTGCCTTTACCGGCGTATTTATCGAAAAATTCTTGTGCAAAATTGCGACGAGCTTCGGTGCCCTGATAGAGTTGGCCGGCGTAAGGTGAATAATATTGAATAGCGGAGTTTCCGCCAACGGCGCGCTCAAAGAGTGTCAAAAAGATTTCGGCAGCTTCTTGAGGATTGTTGGTTTTTTTGATTTCGTCTTGCCAATTGAGGTCTTTCTCGGACATAGTGTGCTCGAGCTCGATTTGGAGAATTTTATCGAAATCTGCCTCAGGGATGTTTTTGTCGGCGCCGGAAGCCCAATATTCGCTAGAGAGATATTGTTCGAGGCCGGCGTCTTTAATTTTGTTTTGAAGTGCGACACGGCGTCCACCGCCCCACTGGAAGAGACCCCAGAAGCTAGAGTTGCTGGCTCTAGTTGGACCAAGGCCACTCTCGGCCATGCCGTTGCCGAGGAGACCAGCGGTTTGAGCGTCATTAAAACCCTGCTGGATAAAGAAATTCCAGATTTTTTCAGCAGTGTCGCTGCCTGATAAGGTGGTAGAGCTATTGTTACAATTATCGGCATTTCCAACGGGATTATAGTAGTAAATCCCGTTTTTATTGTACATGTCGAGAATTTCGTCAGATGGAACGAGGGCGTTGGCTGGAGAGGCAATAATTAGAGCCATCAGGAAGGTAAAAATACGAGCTAGCTTTTTCATAGGATATAGTTCCTTTTATCGGTGAAAAAGTTAGGTATATTAGCGATAATATATGCATCTGGTGATATATTATCGGTGTTAAGATGGAAATTTTTTGGGGTAAGATTTTCATTATGGAAGGCAAAAAGACCTTCGGTGGAATAATCGGCGAGATAGTTGGCATATTTGGTAACTTCGAGTAAGAAGGCGATATCTTCTTTGGTTTGGCCGCTGATGCGAGCAAGCGTTCCTTCGAGGCTATAGTCGGTAGGATGCTCTTGTTCGTATTTTGCTTCATATGCAAGAATTGGGTTTGTAAAAGTCTCTTCGGTATCGGCCGTCATAGCTGCTTCGCTATTGGCTTTATCGTCCATAGTGGATAGATAGCGCATATCTTGAATATAGCGCTGATAGTATTTAAATTCGTTTTCCCAACGCGGATTGTCGGCGGAATTCAGACAAATTTTACCGGTTTCCCAGGTTTTATTAGCTTCGTCCTCGGCGGCATTAATAACATCTATAACATCACTAATGACTGGCATATTGTTTACGACAACGCCGGCGTCAGTTTGAAGTGCATTGCGGATATTGGCATCTTGAACACCCCAAGGCGATTGACGATTCTTGCAGAAGTTAATAAATTTAGCAAGTTCGGAATTGTCGCGAACGGTTTCGCCGTCGTCTTCGAGGTTGGCGGTAATAATGCGTTCGTAAGTTGAATCATCTGGTGCGAGGTCATTAGTGGAATAATCTGAAGCGCCAATAGTTAAGCCATTCATATCGCAAACGGCACCTTCTAAGTTGTCGCAATCTTTATAGACGCTAGAATACATGAGTTCTTGATCGGCGGCGCTGGCGGCAGGAGATAGACTGGCGAGAGAACTTCTAATAATATTACTCATACTAGTGAGACTGAGAGCGATATTGTTAGAATGAGCCATAACGGCAAACTTTGAGAGGAGAGACCCCATAAAGGTATTAGTGCTAGTAATATCGAATGGGCTACGATTTAGGCGATCGAGCTCAGCTTCATTAGCGTTCGCGATGACGATGTTGCGGTTTTGCTCTTTGACGCGTTCTTCGGAAGCTGGCATATAAGCACTGCCGTTTTGAGCGACTTCTCCGTTACTAATTGCGGCACCTTGGAAAAAGAGATTGCCAGCTGGGACGCCTGTGTAGGATTCGAAAATGTTGGAAGCGAAAATTTTGGCAACATAAGGAATGATAGCATTAACGATAGCGCCGACGGCTACTGACATAACGATGCCACCAACAGTCTGCATAAGAGCGCCGACGGCGATAGTAGCGAGACTGCCACCAGGAACGGCATTGGCTGCAAGCGAAACGATAGCACTAGAGGCCATGACGCCAGAACAAACGGAAGTAGTGACGCCAGTGCTTACGGCGATAGTTGTAGCGGCGCGAGTAATGTTATTGATGGAGTATGGTGCAATTTCTTTGTCGGTGGAGCGAGTTTGGCCAAGTATGAGCTTAGCGTTGGCAGATTCGAGTGCGGAGCCAGTAACGTCTTCTGAAATTGCATTGCCGTCGTTATCGACATAATCGACTTTAGTGGTGGTTTGGCCGGTAAGGAAATTTAGAGTCTCGTTGATGGCGGCGGCGTCACCTTCTCCACTCATAGCTTTACTGACTGGCTCCATGAGACTTAAGAAGTAGGCGCCAGCTTTGACGATTTGAACAGCAGAGACGGTGACTGCGGCGATATTAGCGACACGAAGTGCGGAACAGACTGGGACACCAACAGAAGAAACTTTGCTGGCGATACCGTTTACAAAAGAGCGAGCTTTAGCTTCGGGCGTGTCGCCAGAAACGTTTTTATTATCGAGGTCGTCGCCGTTTTTGGTGGTTTTTTCTTCGCCGGTTTCTTCATCTTTCTCACGACGAGCGGTATTTACTTTAGTGTCGGTGCCAGTAACGCGATCGGAAATAGTTTTTTCAAAATTCTCGGTGTCTGTGTCGGTGTCGCCGGTGGATTTGAAATTGTCAAAAATATCGCGAGTGTGGCCGTGGCTTTCGTAATATTTGGAAGCGGATTTATCAAAGAAGCCAGCGATACGTCCGCGTTTGGCGCTATAGTAGGCGTCGCGAAAATTAGCATCAGAGGCAAATTTGTCGGAGAAGGAATTGGCGTCGATAATTTCGTCATTATATTTCAAAACAGTTTTACCAGTAGAGAGAGTTTGGTCGGTTTTGAAAACGCCGTCGGAATCGATATAGCCGACATCAATACCTTTACTGCTAAGACGCTTTTTAAGATAAGGTGAAAAAGTGCGGTATTTTTTGGTAAAATTACTGATTTTGACTTGTCCGTCGCCATCCATGAGATATTTAAAAAGGCGAGGGTTACGCATGGAATAGCTAGTAAATTGAAGATCGGTGTTCTTGGTAATAAGCGCGGAAAGATGCGGACCAAGCATGCTTTGGGCGGCATAAAAGAAGAACCCGCCGCCAAAGATTAAGCCGGCAATAAGTGTGAGCGGAGCGGCTTTTTTGAACTTATTGGATTTTTTGCCGTTTTGCTCTGCTCCGCGAACGCCTTTAACGGAATTTCTAAAAGTGTTTTTTGAGGTTGTGTTTTCTTCAGATTTTTTAAGTTTGGAGGTGGCGCTAATTTCGCGAGCGGTTTTGATGCGAGAAGAAAGAGAGTCTTTGGAGGTGGCGATTTTTTCGGCATCAGAAAGATTTTGCCTAGCGATATTCTTCGGGCGAATTTCGGCACCTTCCATTTGATTATATGGATCGTGACTGCTGCGATAGCGGTGTTTTGAGTCCATAGATGTCTTTATTCTACCATATTTTAGCTTAAAAGTCGAATGCGTAAAAATACCGGCTAGGTGTTTTTGGCCGGCATTTTAAGCTATCTTTTATTTGAGACTGGATTGGTTGTAATGAGACTTTCCTCGGTGTCGGAAGCCACGATTTGAATGTGAACATGGTTTTGACCAGCAAAGAAGAGGCCTTGTCCAACTGGGAAGTTAGAAAGACGTTTGCGTTCCTCGTCAGTGAGCTTGAAGACATCAGATAGAACATCAACGGCGGAAGCAGATTGTTTAAGAAGTAATTGCATGGAAGAGTTTGCAACGATAGCGCGCCCCATTTTGCTACTCATAAAATCCTCGACATCCTGCGTAATAGTAGTAAGACCGAGGTAGTATTTACGGGCACGCTTAGCAAGACTGAATAGGAATTTAGCGGAATCTTCGTATTGCATGAGCTGCCAGGCCTCATCAACGATGAGCATGCGAGGTTTCTTTTGGGCGCGAGTAATGTTCCAAATATGGTTCAGGACGATATACATAGCAACTGGACGAAGTTCGTCTTCGAGGTCGCGAATATTAAAGACGACCATTTGGTTGTTGATATCGATATTGCTCTGCTGAGAGAAGATACCGGCAAAAGTACCAGTAGTATATTTACGTAAACGCTGTGCAAGAGATGGACCGGTGCCACCCATATGAAGCAAAGTATCGAAAAGATTCATGATGGTTGGTGGAGTGGCGTTGTGGGTAAGTGGATCGTTAGTAATACCGGCACGAGCGTAAGTGTCGATGAGGGCCTGATCGAGATCCGCTTCTTCGTTTGGACTTAAAGCTGCAGCGGCGCCGCCGAGCATGAGACGGAAAAGACCGTGAAGAGTGGCGAGATTGGCACGCAAGGCGTCATTTGCTTCTTCTGGATCAACGACTTTTGGTAGGTCGAAAGGATTAATACGGACGTCGGAGCTAAGACTGAGACGAACATAGGCGCCACCAACGGCGTCGGCGAGTTTTTGATATTCGTTTTCTGGGTCGATAATAAGAATTTCGGTGCCGAGCATCATAGAACGCAAGGCTTCGAGCTTGACGGTGAAAGATTTACCAGAGCCAGATTTCGCGAAGACAACCATGTTGGCGTTTTCGAGCGAGAAACGATCAAAAATAACGAGGCCATTGTTGTGCATATTAATGCCGTAGAGAATACCTTTTTCCTGCGTAAGATCGGCGGAGGTGAATGGGAAACTGGTAGAAATAGCGCCAGTATTCATATTACGGCGGATTTGGAGTTGGTCGGTACACTGAGGCATAGTAGAATTCATGCCCTGCTCTTGCTGCGAAGTAGCGACTTTCGAGAAGACCATTTGCTGACCGAAGATATTTTCGATTTTGTGCTGAACAAACTGAAGTTCGTCGAGTGAATCGGCGTAGATTGTAACGTAAAGGCCATAACGGAAGAATTTTTCGGAACCGACTTGGAGTTGATCGCGAAGGTCTTCAGCATCGGAAATAGCAGCTTCGAGCTCTGGATCACGAACTTTTCCCTTTTCGGAGTTGACGGACATGCTAGCTTCGAGCTGAGTCACCTTCTTGGTGAGGTTTTTCATGATGATACTAGTATCAACTGGATAGATGTACATGGAAATATCGAGAACTTCATCGATATTAATGATGGAGCTTAGCCAGCCAGTATAAAGCATGCGAGGATAGCCGTAGACATAAATCGTACGGCCGTATTTGGTGCCAAGACGGAAATAGTCGGAATTAATTTCGATAGATGAAGGCGAAATAAGGTCGCGAAGTGTAGTAATACCGGTTTCAAATGCTTTTTGAATTTCGACTTCTTCTTGAAGCTGAGATTGCGCGGCGATGTCGGCGGCGCTGAGTTGTTGATTTTTCTTGGCCATAAATTACTCCTCCATTCCTTTCTCGCCTTTTTTGACGTAGAGGTGGGCGAGTTTATTGAAGTCGCCGAGCGGTTCACGGACGGCAGTGTCTGGGTTATTAAAGTTGTAGTAGAGAGTGCTAAGTTCGCGAGTGTTGAGGCGAACGGCATGGATGCCCATCTGGAAGAGACCGGAGACGACGGTTTCGACGCGGTTATTGACTTCGGTGACGGCTTTGTCGTAAGTAGCACGGTCGATGCGGGTGATGCCTGGACCTTTGTTTTTACCGACAGCGGCAAAGAAATTCTTATTCTGCTCGACGGCTTGTTCGGCTTCTTTTGAGGTGTAATACGGAATTATGATAAAGAAAGATTTATCCATAATGTTGGCTTCTTGAGAAAGAATGTCGATGAAGTTGATATAATCATCCATGAGAACACCAAGAAGCATATTGTCGTTATTGCGGCGAAGCTCGGAAAGGCGATCGATATAGGGGCCAATATCAACGCGCTGAGAGCGGATAAGAATCTGAGTGGCAAAAGTGAGGGAGTTGAGGAAGTTTTGATAAGAATACTCGACGCCTTCGCGTTCGGCTTCAGACATAAGATCGAAGTTGATGGATTTACAGGCAACTACGGCGCGGAAAGAACCATCTTTCATAATAACCATAGAATCGCGAAGTTCTGAGATTAAAAGCGTGCCCTGAGTAGAGTTTGGGTTTTGTGGAACTGGTGCTGGCGCGGCGGGAGCTTGCGATGAAATAGTTTGCCCTGGCATTGGCGCTGCGCCAGGTGCTGGTGTGGCGCCATTCATAGGCATGCCGGTTTGTGGATATTGATTTGGATAGGCTTGGTTTGGCTGCATATTTGTTCCTTAATGTAATGAAATGTATACTTCCCCGTCGTTCTTTTCGTTGATACGTTTAGCTTGTTGAGCGATAGTTTCAATTGAGAAGTCTGAATTGTTGGCGAGATTAATAATGTCTTGGCTTGGTTCAGATTTTGGCTCTGGCGTAGGTTCTGAAGCTGGTTTTTGGGGTATTTCTTCGGCGATAGGCTGAACAACTACAGAATTGATCTGAGGTGCTTCTGGCTCTTGCGGCTCAGTAACTGGAGTTGGTAATGGTGGCGCAACTGGCTGGATTGGCACAGGATTAATTGGAGCAGAAGTTGGAACACTGCCTGGAGTTGGCAGATTTGCAGCTGGCGTAATGTTTGGTGAAATTGGCACAACTGGCGTAGCGGAAAATTGGCCAGGCGTGACGGTGACTTGGCCTATGGAAGTGATGTTTGGCTGAGCGGATTGAGGCTCATTGAATTTATTAATAGTAGCACCAGCGGTGCTGAGTGAACGAGAATTATCGATAGCTTGGCGCATCTGAGCGACGAGTTCGTCATGGCGACTATCGGTGTTGTTTTGAAGAGTTTGGGAGATATTGTAGCTTTGTGGAGTCTCAAAAATATCTTGAATGGTGCTAGCTTCTGCGTTGATTTCGTCGCTGAGTTGGTTGGTTGTGTTGCCTTTGATGGCATAACCCTCAGTATCAACAATGTCGGCAAGAAAAGAGAGGCGGCGGGAGGCTTCTTCTTCGTTAAGATTCTTAGTACGGTTTTCTTCAACTTTTTTAGGAGCGGTAATGACGATAGTGGATTCAGGTTCACCTGGTTCCCAGAGGCGCTTGTGGGGCTTAGTGTAGTAGGAGATAACGGCAGCGAGATAAGTCTCCATAGGCTGATCTTTTTTGAGCGGTAAGGCAAGTACCATCAAAAAGATAATAAAAGGTACTGGAATAATGACTAAGACTGGAAAGATTTTGAAAAGCAAAAAAGCTACACCTGCGAGTGCGAAGGCTATCAAAAGGTATATGAACTGACGAAAAGTGAACGGCCCGAGGAGTTTATCTTCTGCCTCGACGTCCTGAGGTACCTTATACTGAGCCATATATTATTTATAATAGCATAATCGCCATTTATTTTTAACTCAGTATAAGGCTGTAAGTTGGGTAATAATTAGTCGAGGTCGATGCCGAGCATCTTGCGGATTTCTGGGTTCATAGTGGCACGCTGCGAGGTTGCAGATTGCTTGTTGAGGGCGGTGCGCTGGTGTTCGAAGATCTCATAGAATTCGCGGCTGACAACAGAACCTTCGGCGGTCGTAACGGTATCGCCAGGATTAATATACTGCAAGAATCCATCAAGAGCTTTCATAGTGCCACTCTTTGAAGTAACGAGCTGACCAGCTGACATATCTTTGAGATAGCTAATAACGTTGTCTTTAATAGCGTCACGGTTGTTATTAAAGAATGCAGTCTCTTGAGCATTAGCGGTGCCAGCTTGGATTTTATCAAAACCGCCAGTGAGCAAGGAGTTGATAGTAGCAAGCGTTTCACCATCGACGGTACCGGAAGCGGCAGTTGAGCGGATCTGTTTCATGGATAGACCAAGGTTATGCGGATCGCTAATAAGACCCTGGACGCGAAGATCTTGGATAGATTTCCAGAAGGTGCGGTCTTGGGTTTTGCCAATGCCTGGATCACCGATGTTCGGAATAAGTGTATCGATTCTTACTTTTGCAGCGGCGCTAGCGTCAATATCGCCAGCGAGCTGGGTGCCTTTAATATAGTCGGAAAGATTAACGTAGGCTTCGATTTCTTTCCCTGCTCCGTTCATACCACGGCGCATCATTAAGGCTTTACTCCATGACCATAGCAAGGCGTCGTCTTTCTTCATAGTAATAAGAGTATCGGCGAGTTGTTTTTGGACGCGAGTATCGTTGGAAATATCGCCAGAGTGTTTGACGAGGACATTTGTAATAGCGTCGTAGTCGCCGCGCTTTGCCATAACTTCGACAGCAGCGGTCATAGAGTTGTAATCTTTAGTCTGGAAGGATTTTTCGAGGTTTTTGCTAATTTCTGGACCAGCAAGCATATCGTTGTAAAGCTCGGAGTACATACTCTTACTCTCAGCGTCGGCTTTGCGTTTGGCGGCAATGGCATCAGAAAGCACAGCGTTCATGGCGCGGCTGGTAGTGTTTTGGTAGGCTTCACGCTGAGCGTCGGTCATATTAGCGACGGTCGCAGCATCTTGATGTTGATAGTTGAAGCTCTTTGCGACTTGGCGGCTAAGTTCAGAGTCGGCATCTTGGAGGCCGGTTTGAATGGTATCGGCACGACGTTTGAGGTTTTCCATATTAACGACGCGTTGGCGACTGGCGTTGATGGCGCTTTGGGCGATAGCTTTGCTATAACCAGCATTTGTGGCGGCTACGCGAGCTGCGTCGCGAGAGCGAATGTGTGCAGTATCGTTTTCGTCATAACCTTCGTCCATGTCGGTATTGAATTTAGTAATTACCTCTCCAGCGTTCATGCGAAGTTGAGCGTTGTTGTAGTAGCGCAAGCCACGCTTATTGAGCTGGCCTTTGGAGTTGTAGTGGCTTTGGCGATGCTTGGCATTTGCTCTATCGTCGGCGGTTTTCTGCGCATCGGCAAGATCATTGGCGCGGTTAACATTGCGCTGATTGAGATATTGAGCGAGGCGAGCGCTTGGGCGGTAGCTAGTACTGCTAAGCTGGCGAGCTTTGGCAAGACGACGATTTTCAGCGGAAATACCACGAAGGCGAGCATCGGCTGGTCTGGCGACACGGTGAACCATGCCGTCAATGCGACCAAGGACGGTACCGCTCATACGTAGTAGCGGAATAGACATAAATAGAGGTAGGACCATAACGGCAACGCCAAGAATAACGCCAAGCCAGTTGGTGGCAGAAGTAATCATAACGAGGCCGGCGAGATTAGAAGCGCCGTAAAGGATGCTGAACATTGGATAAAAGACTAACATGCTAATAAAAAGGCTAGTCCATTTTTTGAACCATTTCTCGGTGTTTGGTAAGAGATAGGCGACGAATGCGAGTGGCGAGATCATAACGAGTAAAAGAATGAGGGCTTGGCGAGCAGCCATAGTGATGAGTGCAGAGATAATGGCGAGTGCGCCGGATAGAATAATAGGAATAAGTAGCCAAATAAGACCAGTGAAGCCACCGGTGATAGCGAGCGCACCAATAGTGCCAGCTGTGCCGATACCGAGAACCGTAGCGACGATTCCGGCAACGGATGTGCTAGCAGCGGCGTCGCTGACGGAGCCGTTAGCAAGCGCATTTTCGCCGATAGTGTCAAAGATAGCCCTAAAACCGCCACCCACGATATTGCTAAGATCGACGGCGACAGCACAAATAATATAGCTTAGATTGAGAAGGATAGCGGCAATAATAAGTCGTGGGAGCATACGCTTGATGCCGTAATTGCTAATCCCTACCCCGGTCATTTGGGAGTAGATAATGATAATAAAGACGATAATGAAAGCAATGTTGGCGAGATTACGGAGATATTCCCAGACAACATGAATTGGAGCGTCCTGCTCCATCGAAACTGGTTCGACATTAATAAGCTCGTTTAGAATACCATAAGCACCATCGATGATATTGGCAAGGAAAGAAGTTCCTGGGCAGACAAGCCAGCCAATACCGCCAACTTCGTCATAACAGGTAGTTTGTTCTTGATCCTCTTCTTCGGTTTGTTCTTCTTCGGAAGTATCAGGAGTGGGATTAGTATCGTTATCTGATGGGACGGCAAAAACTGGACCGCTGATTAGGAAGAGGCTGAATGCGGCCGCGAGCAGTATTATACCTAAGCGTTTTAGATACTTACCCATAGCATTTCTAATTATATCACACATAAGCTTTTTTGTCAATAATATTTAAGGGGTCAAGGATAGAATGCTTAATATTATATATAATTTTAGGATTTTGAGTGAGAGGATTTCTGTTATATAATATAAGCAACTGAAATAACAGAGGAAAAAATGCGCAACAAAATGAACAAATACTTAAGAATCGCTGCGATTGCTGTTTTTGTGGTGTTGGCGGCTGGTTTTGTGACGACCGTAGCGACGAGGCCGGCGATGGCAGAATGTGAGACGGCGGTTTTGCCTAAAGAATGGTGCGATGGCAACAATGATATTATGGACGTCGTAAAATTTGTGGTCGGCATGCTATCTGGTGGTGTTACTTTTATTGGTATTGTTGGTATCGTTATATGCGGCGTAATGTATCTTACGGCGCGCGACAATGAGGCACAGGTTGCAAAGGCGAAGAAGCGTTTGATAGATACAGTAATTGGAGTGATTATTTGGGTATTCTTTGCGCTTGGCGCAAATGGTATTTTGACCTTACTCGTACCAAAGGCGGAAAATGTGCCTGATGGTAAAGTTTCGGTATTTAGATCTCAAGAGATAGAGACTAGGGAGCTAGCATAAATGAAAAAAATTGCGATTATAGTTACTTTGTTCTGCTCCTTGATGGTTGGATTGATGGTTCCAGCTGATACTTATGCGGGTGAGTTTAATACGAATTGTAATAACCGTTTTTTGGGTCTTCCGACTTGGTATGTCGGATTAACTAATGATGATTGTGAAGTAGAAGTCAAGGAAGGCGGTGGACAGGCCGGCGAAGAAGATATAAAGCAATTCGTTTGGACGATTGTTGCGAACGTAGTAGCACTAGTGATGGGCTTGGTTGGTTACCTCGCAATTGGTTTTGTGATATTTGGTGGCTTTCAATACCTAACATCATCTGGCGATCCAGGGAGAGCCGCAAAAGGTAAGAAAACGATAACAAATGCTTTAGTTGGTACTGTTATCTGTCTATTAGCGTCTGCGGCATCTAGTGCAGTTTCTGGTGTCATCAGTGGTGCTGTTAATGGCGCTGCCGATGCGGGAGCATTCTTTTCGAATCTTCTAAATACTGTATTTGTTTGGGCGGGTATTCTCTGTGTAATAATGATTGTGATTGCGGGTATTGAGTATGCAATTAGTATTGGAAATCCAGCAAAGGTTTCAAAAGCCAAGAATACAATAATGTATGCCGCGATTGGGCTTGTGATTATTATTGCGGCGGCGGCGATAGTTAACTTTGTAGTAGGAGCATTGTAGATGAAAAAGATATTATTATTTCTAGTGGCACTTATAGCTTCTTTTACGCTTATAGCTGTTCCGGCTCCGACTTATGCTAAAGAATGTGGTGGAGTTGAGGTGCGCGGTGAATGTCCTGGCGAAATTCCAGCAGATCCAACAGATGGCGAGCAGAAATTAAAGGATACGGTTAAGAACGTATTGTCCGCGATTTTTGGAATACTTGGTATAATTGCAGCAGTTGTGATTATTATTGCGGGTGTCTTGTATATGATTTCGGCGGGCGACCCTGGAAAAGTAGCAACAGCGAAGAAAGCTATCTTGTATGCGGTAATCGGATTGATTGTTGCTCTGTCGGCGTATGCTATAACAAACTTTATTTTGGGAGCATTATAGATAAATGAATTTATATAAGATAATAGGTTTAGGTATTAAAGACCAAGTTAATAGTGCGGCGAATGGTACTACAGCTCAATCTATTGTTGGTAATGTAGTGAAGGCAATTCTTGGCATTGCTGGCGTAATTGCAGTAGTAGTAATAATTATTGGTGGTGTCTTTTATATGACGGCGCAAGGTGATCCGGGAAAAATTACAAAAGCTAAAAACTGTATTTTTGGTGGTGTAATTGGACTCGTAATTTGTTTGTTGGCTTTTGCGATTGTGACTTTTGCGATGAATGCCTTTGCAGGAAATATATAACCTATCGACAAAAGCTGAAGTTATGGTAAAATTAAACTAAAGTTCTTTGGAATTAAAAAGGAGAAAAAATGAACAAACTAAATAAAATCTTGAAAGCTGGTGTCTTTGCGGCTTTCTTGGCAGCCGTGATTGCTGGTCCAGTAATGGCAGCAGATTACTCTTGTATTACTGGTGGTACTGGTAAGTATCCAAACCTTTCTACTAGCGGTGGCGCCGGTACAGAGTATCCAAACAAATGTGTCACGATTAATGACGGCGGTAATTATATTACTATCTATGGTAAAGACGCGGGCGCATGTGCACAGGCCGGTTCTCTTACTAGTGATCCAGATGCTTGTAATAGCCAAGATCTCAACGAGATTGTTCATACGATTATCAATACAGTAATCTTCGTTGTTGGTATGCTTGCAGTTATTATGATCATCCTTGGTGGTGTTAACTATGCAACTTCTCAGGGCGATCCAAACAAAGTTAATAAGGCTAAAAGCACCATAATGTATGGTATTATCGGTCTTGTGATTTGTCTCTTGGCGTTTGCAATTGTGAACTTCGTCCTTCAAGCTTTGGCTTAAAGATAAGTGATTAATAAATACCCTGCTCTATTGCAGGGTATTTTTATATGCCTAATATTATGTTAAAATATCTTTAGATAAAGGAGAAAAAATGAAAGAAGTAATTAAAAAGATTGGTCTTGGAATCGCGAGCGTAGCGATGGTTGCTTGTGGTATGACTGCAATTACGCCGAGTGTATATGCGAGCCCAGTTTCTGAGGCTCAAGGTGGTGTATCTGACATTACGCCAGATGGCACAAATACGGACTTGATGGAAATTATTAAGACTATTCTCAATACCGTCTTTGTAGTTGTAGGTATGGTAGCGGTTGTTATGATTATCCTCGGTGGTATTAATTATGCAACTTCTCAGGGTGATCCTGGAAAGGCCTCAAAGGCTAAGAATACGATTATGTATGCGATTATTGGTCTAGTCGTTACTCTAATTGCCTTTGCGGTTGTAAACTTTGTATTAAGCGCACTTGCCTAAGGGAAAATAATTTTAAAAATATCTCACCAACTTTGTGAGATATTTTTTAGGTGAGTGTTTTAGGGTTTTGTATTTAGAATCTTTGAACTGTGAACTAAAATATCTCCGCAGGATGTGCGGAGATATTGGATTAGTTGATGAGAATGCGTTTTGGTGCTTCGGTCTTCTCTTTTTCGAAGGAGACGGTAAGGACACCATCCTTAAGGACTGCTTCGACGCCATCTTCTTTGACCTGAACTGGTAAAGCGATAGTGCGGCTAAATTCACCCCAGTAACATTCTTGAATGTGCCATTGAGTGACTTTATCGTCTTCGCTGCCGCTAAGAACGCCAGAGATGGTTAAGATATTGTCTGAGATAGAAACATCGAGATCTTTGCGTTCAATACCTGCGGTGCGGGCTTTGATGATAAGTTTGTCTGCAGTTTCGTAGACATCAACAGCGAGCTGACCTGGGATATCCTCGTCTTCATCCCAATCGTCGTCAGCGACTTCTTCTTCGTAAACTTGCTCTGTGACTGTGTTTTGAGTGTCGACAGGAGTATCCACCGGTTCCTCTTCGACTAACATGTCGCCACTATTGTCATCCATGAAGGCAGCGGCGAGCTCGTCATCTAAGCTCATCTCGTCTTGTTTTCGAGCCATAATAAATATTTTCCTCCACTATTTACACTCTTAAGCTTTATTATAGAGAGCGTTTCTAATAAAATCAAGAAAAAAGAGGAGGTGTTGTAAAAAATACAATGAATATTAGTCTGGCGGAGTTGTTTTGTCCTCACTACTGTATTTCTTGCGGTAAAATTGGCGGAATTTTGTGTGAGTGTTGTAAAAAATACATTTTAGATGAACGAAAGCTGAATTGTCTAAAATGTGGTGCGGAATTAATACATGAAAAATGTGTAAAATGCGATGCATTGCCCTGTTTGCAATTTTATGTAGGAAAGCGTAAGGGTGCACTTAAGAGTTTAATTAATAATTATAAATATAATTCGGTGCGAGCGTGCGGAGATGTGCTAGCAGAGTTGTTGGCGGAATGTATTAATATTGAGTCAGCGGTTGTCGTTCCCCTGCCAACGATAGGAAAGCATGTACGAGAGCGTGGCTTTGACCATACAAAGCTGTTGGCACGGAAATTGGTAAGACTAAAAGGATGAAAGTGCGAATGCGCGATAGAGCGCGCAAATAA
The DNA here is from genome assembly GCA_051891815.1 of Candidatus Nanosyncoccaceae bacterium. GTDB lineage: Bacteria > Patescibacteriota > Saccharimonadia > Saccharimonadales > Saccharimonadaceae > UBA2834. Next base: position 367,906 of record JBJFFO010000003.1, on the reverse strand, counting down.
TACAGTGCAGGTGGGTGCATCGAACGAAAAGCGCAAGGTACAGGCGAATGAAGCGTATATCGTGAGGCAGAAACTTGATCCGCTTAAAACATATATACTACTCGATGACGTATGGACGACGGGCAGTAGTATGATGGCGGCATACGAAAAAATCTTCCAGGCGGGGGCCCGGAAGATTGTGATCGCGGTAATTGCTAAGAGTGGATAAGATTAAGCGGTAGTTCCACCAACGGCATTGATGACGAAGTTTACGATGGCGTAAGCTAGCAAGGCGATGATGAGGCCGATAATCGCGTACATGATGGTGTTTTTGGCGTCGGTAACTTTGGAGCTGTTGCCGCCGGAAATAACGTAACGGAAGCCACCATAGATAAGCATGATAACAGAAATGATACCAACAGCGTAAAGAATAGTGTTTACAATCTGGGTAAAGACGCCGTTGACGCCGATAAGTTCGGCTGGCATACCGTTGCCACGAGCCATCTCTGCTCCGGCCTGGGCTGGATTTTTGAGATCGGCCATACCGCTAGCCATTACACGTCCAGCAAATAGTACGACGGCGGTGCTGGCGCCGGTGAGGATTTGGCTGGTTTTGATAATAAGTTTTTTCATATTTGATTAATCTTATCCTTTAATTAAAATAATTATACATTATTATAAAATAATTGACAAATTACTGAATGCTAGTCAGTGGACGGATTTTGTGCTAAAATAAGAGTATTGGAGGGTTACCCAAGTGGCTGAAGGGGACGGTTTGCTAAATCGTTAGACTGGCGAAAGCTGGTGCGAGAGTTCGAATCTCTCACCCTCCGCCAAAAGATGCGCAGGAAACTGGGCATTTTTTGATGGTTTTAGTATATAATTTAAATATGACTAAAAAGAATATGGTTAACTGGGAAGCACGTGAATATATCGCTCGCGAGAAAAATGCGGCCTGGTATGTTTGTTTTGGAATTGTAGTAATTGGGCTTGCAGCTCTCGCAATTTTTATGCAACAGTTTACGTTTTTGTTATTAATTATTGTGGCGGCAGTGGCATTAGTTGTCTATTCGGTGCGTCCACCGCGAGTATTGCATTACTCTCTTAGTAGCAAGGGACTCTCGGAAGGTAATAATCTATATACTTTTGGAGACTTTAAGTCCTTTGGTGTATTAAATGAAGATAATCATTATTCGATTGTTTTGATTCCGAAGAAACGTTTTGCGACAAGTGTGGTAGTTTACTTCCCTGAAACCTCCGGTGAGGAGATTGTAGATATTTTCGGTGCACATCTACCGATGGAGCCAGTAAAACTAGATGTACTTGATAAGTTGGTGCGCTTGTTGCGTATTTAACATAAACGTGTTAGATTATAAATAAGTTTTAATATAGAAAAATAAGGTGGGCAAAAATGGACCAAAAACAGGACGAATTGCAAGCAGCAATTGATAACATCACCAATGCTAGCGCAGCTGTTGCGGGTGGCACGAGTAATGATGTTGTTTCTCAGATTGAAAACAAAGTAGCGGATGCGGAGCCAGAGATTGTGTCAGCACAAAGTGCTGAGCCTGCAGAAGACACGGCGATTAAAGAGGCAGAGGCTTCAAAGATTGAAATGGCGCCACAAAAAGCAATGTACGGTGATCCAGATCTTGATCGCGTGAAAATTAATGCGTTGAATGAGATTCGTCCGATTCTTGAAACGGTCGATATCTTGCCGGAGAAGAAATTTACAATTTATAAAGATATTATTGAGCTTACTGATGATAAGGCTTGTATTGAGCCAGCTTACAATGCAGCACGCCAGATTACCGACGAGAAAGAACGCGCTGAGGCATTGCTCTACATAATCGAAATTATCGATGATCTTGGCGTCAAGATGCCAGCCGAAGACAAGAAATAAAATATCGCTTTAAAAAATAATCCCCGTTTTGGGGATTATTTTTTGTTTGTCTCTGAACGAATGGTTTAATACATACCGCCATCCATGCCAGCAGTAGGAGTATTATCCTTTTCTGGGACATCGACGATAAGGGCGCCCATAGTAATGGCAGTAGCGGCGATGCTAATGGAATTTTGGACTGCTTCGCGGGTGACGCGAGCTGGATCAACGACGCCAGCTTTCTTCATGTCGATAATGCCCTTCTCTGGGGTCATGACGTTGATACCTTGGCCGTCTTTGGCTTTTTCGACTTGATCAAGGAGGGCTTGGCTATTGAGGCCAGCATTCTCCATGATTTGAGTGAATGGAGCTTTGAGAGCTTTCTTGACGATGGATACGCCTGGATCAGTCTCTTTGAGAGTTTTACTGAGGTTGACGAGTGTGACACCACCACCTGGAACGATACCTTCATCGAGAGCGGCTTTGGTGGCTGCAACAGCATCATCGACGCGATATTTCTTTTCATCGATTTCAGTCTCGGTAGCACCACCGACCTTGATAACAGCAACACGACCTTCGAGAGCAGCGGCGCGTTTGTTGAGCTCGCCAGTTTCGTAATCGGAAGTAGAAGCTTCGGCTTGAGCCTTAATTTCGGCAATGCGAGCTTTAATTTCGGTTGGATCGCCGGCGCCTTTGATGATAGTAGTATTGTCTTTGGTGGCGATAATCTTGCGAGCGTTACCGAGTACTTCGAGACCAGCGTCTTCGAGGCTCATACCCTTTTCGCTAGAGACGACGGTTGCACCGGTGAGGATAGCGATATCTTGCATGATTTCTTTGCGACGATCGCCGAAAGCTGGGGCTTTTAGAACTAGAGAGTTGAAAACGCCCTTAAGTTTGTTGAGCACGAGGACAGAGAGAGCTTCGCCTTCAACTTCTTCAGCAATAATGACGAGATCTTTGCGACCAGTTTGAGCCATTTTCTCAAGGAAAGGCACAATGTCATTGGCGGAAGAAATTTTCTTGTCGGTAATAAGAATCTCTGGCTTGTCGAAGGTAGCTTCTTGGCGTTGGCTATCGGTGACGAAGAATGCGGAGGCAAAACCTTTGTCGTAGGTGAAGCCTTCGGTGATCTCGGCTTGCATATCAAGGCCTTGGCCTGGTTCAACGGTAACGACGCCTTCTTTACCGATTTTGGTGATAATGTCGGCGATAAGTTTGCCGATTTCTGGATCGCCAGCGCTGATAGTAGCGACTTCGGAGACTTTTTGATTGTCGCCAGCGATTTGCTCGGCGGTTTTGTTGATGCCTTTGATGATTTCGGCGCCAGCAGCTTCGATGCCCTTACGAAGCTCCATTGGATTGTAACCGGCAGCAATAAGCTTGTTGGCCTCGGCGATAATATTGTAGGTGAGAACAGTTACAGTAGTAGTACCGTCACCGGCAACTTTATTGAGTTTTTGAGCGGCGGTTTTGATGAGGCGAGCGCCAACTTGGTAACCGAGAGTAGCTTCGTCGGAGTTGCCAAGATCGACGGCTTCGGCGACAGTAACGCCATCATGGGTGATGGTTGGAGCGCCGTAACTTTTTTCAATGACAACGTTACGACCTTTTGGGCCGAAAGTAACTTTGACTGCATCATAGAGAGCTTTGGCGCCGCCAAGAACTTTCTCGCGGGCTTCGGCATCATAAAATACTTTTTTACTCATAATTCTCCTTAGAGGGTAGCAAGAACATCTTCTTCTTTGATAATGAGATGCTCTACCCCGTCGATTTTAATGTTGGTAGTAGAATATTCTTTGTAAATAATGCGATCCCCGACTTTGACGTTCTTGACGTCTGGGCCGATAGCACTGACGGTTGCGGTGTTAGGGGTCTCTTTGGCTTCGCCGAGAAGGATGCCAGAAGCGGTCTTTTCCTGAGGGGCTTCTTTGACGGCGACAACTCGGTCGGCTAGAGGTTTAATAGACATGTTTCCTCCTATAAAAGTTATATTTTTAGTATAGACAGTAGAATTAGCACTGTCAAGCGTCGAGTGCTAAAAATTAGTTTTGTTTAGGATGGCTTAAGATTTGATATGATAAAGGTATGAGCATTAAAGAAAAAATTCCATTTTATGACAAACTTGTGCTTCCCTATCACGCTGGCAAGGCGGCGATTTATGGGACGATTTATGGTTTTCCGGGACGTAAATTAAAAGTAATAGGTGTAACTGGAACTAATGGCAAGACGACGACATCTTTTATGATCTGGAAGATGCTGAATGAATCTGGGCGTCGCACGGGTGTAATGACGACTGTGGGCTGGGGTGTGGATGAGATTCATGAACAGATGGAACATATGACTACAGTGGATTGCGGTGTGCTGAATAGGCGTATTCGTAAGATTGCTGAGGCAGGTGCAGAATATTTGGTTTTGGAGCTTACAAGTCATGCGTTGGCGCAATATAGGGCGCTAGGTGTGCCGATTGAGGTAGCGGTGATGACGAATGTGACGCATGAGCATTTGGATTATCATAAAACCTTTGAAAATTATCGTGATGCAAAGCGTAAACTGTTTAAGCAAGCGAAGTATGGTGTAATTAATGCAGATGATCCGTCGGCGGGCTATTTTGAAGAAGATGTCGATGAATATGTTACTTATGGCATAGATTATGGCGACTTGAAGGCTGAGAAGATTAAGTTGTTGCCAGATGGCGTGGACTACAAGGCGGGTGATTTGCATATTCGTACGCAAGTAGCGGGCAAATTTAATGTGTCTAATTCCCTAGCGGCTGCGGCAGTAGGTAAGCGTCTGGGACTTTCAAATGAAGAGATTGAGAAAGGTATCTACGCGCTGACTGAGGTGGAAGGCCGTATGGTGGCAGTAAATGAGGGGCAGGAATTTACGGCGATTATGGATTATGCGCATACGCCAGATGCATTTGAAAAGTTGTTGCCAGATATGAAAAAGGCGACCCGCGGAAAGCTAATTGTAATGTTTGGTAGTGCGGGTGGTAGGCGTGATCCAAGCAAGCGTGAGCCGATGGGTGAAATTGCGGGTAAAAATGCAGATATTGTGATCTTAACCGAAGAGGACGACCGCGACACGCCTGGGATGGAGATCCTCGAACAAATCGCAAAAGGTGCACGCGAATACGGTAAGAAAGATGATAAAGATTTGTTCTTAATCTTGGATCGTCCGAGTGCAATCCTAAAAGCCTGTCAATTGGCTGGCGCGGGCGATACGGTGCTCTTCCTTGGTAAAGGTAACGAAAAAACAATAGAGCGCGCACATGGTGCAGACGCTTATTATGAGCTAGATGAGATTAAGAAGGCGATAAAGAAGGTCAAAAAGATTGCTAAATAATTGCGAGTTTTGATGCTGAGACCGACCTTGTAATAGGGGTCGGTTTTTGCTTATATTGACTTTTTTGGTGTTTTGTGCTATAATTAGAGATGTAGCGATAGGCTTTTTGTTCTTTGAAAGGGGTGTTTTGAATGTCAGTAAAGATAACCAATACTTGCAACTTTGCACTGGATGGCGAAGTAACAATCAAGATTTGGCGAAGCGTTAATATGTTGAGCGGTTTTAACGTACATGGTTCTTGGGAGTTTATTAACAACCGAAAAGATTACAAGACCGTGGGGTTTTATATTGATTGCTTTGGCGAAACGAAGGTGCGCTACTCGATGCCGGAAGACGAAGAGATGTATTACAGCTGTGGCAACTCGCTGAGTTTTATGCTGACGGATTTGAAGAGGTTCTATACG
>JBJFFO010000003.1:0-362193 GCA_051891815.1 Candidatus Nanosyncoccaceae bacterium | reverse complement strand
CAGCTGTGGCAACTCGCTGAGTTTTATGCTGACGGATTTGAAGAGGTTCTATACGGATCCGGAAGTGGCGAAGGCGCGTGGCATTGAGGTGCAGAAAAACTGCGAAGACATCTGGGTACAGCAAGGTAATGAGACTTATCTTATTAACCGTGGACTGCTGTCGGGAATGCAGTTTGAAGGCGCCAATGAAGTGCTGAGGCAGATGATGATGTATCCGGTAATTTCGGACATCGTGATCTACAAGCTGCTCGGTCAGGAGTTGGCCGAAGTTATTCATCTGATAACACCGTAATTTGAGGCCGTGCATTGGCACTAGCTGATAAAAATCCCCTCGAAAGAGGGGATGCTTTTTTGTTACTCTTTTTTGTGACTTAGCTGAGCCAGAGGCTGATGCAGCGGATATAACCGCCGCCTTTGAGAAGTTCAGTGATTTCTGGGGTGATACAGATGAGGCCACGAGCTTCGAGAGCACTCTTAAGTTTTGGAGCGTTGGCAGACATGATGACATGCTTGCCGGTACTAACAAGGTTGCAGGCAAAGCCTTTAGTACATTCGTCGTAGTCGACGATGATTTTGTCGAGGTCCTGGATAGCTTCGAGCTTTTTGTTACTCTCTTCATCAAGAGCGCCTGGACAGTAAGCAATAGTATGCTCGTTAATGATGGAGATGGCAAGGTCGAGATCGTACCAGAAGCTGTCGGCATGGTTGGTAGCGGGATTGATGTGGATGCTACCATCAGCATTGAGCTGAGGATTGGCGTGAACTTGGATGAGCTCGAGGCCGAGCTTGTCGGCAACAAAAGTTTGTGCTTCGGGGTCGGAACGGTAGCCACGACCAGCGAACAAGTATTTTCCACAACGGAGGCTATCGCCTTGGCCGGAATAGAGGTAGTTCTCGGGGACGAGGTAGGTTTTGATGCCCTGCTCCTCGAGTTTTTTGCGAGCGTAGGCTTCTTCGCCTTTGCGAGCCTCAGGTAGGCGCGCCATGACGGCGATACCGTCTTTGACGATGGCCCAGTTGGCGGTATAAACGCCATCTTGGCAGCCTTTTGGTGGATCTACTTTGATGATTTCGATGCCAGCTTCGCGGAAACACTCGACGATACGGGTGTGCTCGGCTATGGCTTTCTCGCGATTGATTTTGGTTTCGGTGTAGTAAGGGTTGATTTTGTAGTCATCGGTAAAATAGTCTGCCCCGGAAACGAGGAGTTTTTGGTTGATCATTTGTATTACTCTTCTTGATTAATTTTTGCGTTCAAAGTTGGCAATGCCGTCAGTGATTTCGTCAAAATTGGCGCCAAGTGCAAGTGCGCCAAGAGCGGCGGCGGTCATGTAATTGACGGATTCTTCGCCAGTTTCGTAGGTGGCGACATCGAAGTTTTCGTTGCCGTAGCGAAGGTTGGCTTCGGTGCCCTTTTTGTAGAGCTTGAAGCGATTGATACTAAGGTCGGCACTGCGGTCGTGACCGTAGCTAAATGTGGCGGTCTTGACTGGATAGTTGCTTAGAGTGTCGAATTCTGGATGATCGCGACTGATAATGTTGAAATTTGGCTGAGTGTTGAACAAAATATCGCGCGCATCAGACTCGATGGTGGTTGGAGTCATGATAGAAGCTACTGGCGGAAGAGGCTCAACATCAGTATTGATAGTTTCGTAAATTGGTAACTGATAAAAAAGATGATTGGCGAGACCTTGGCTGGTGATAGAGATAATAACGTTGTTGGCGCCGGTTTTCCAGATACGAGAGAGCTGCTTGTAAAGGTCTGAAGTGGTAGCTGGATCGATAATGACGTCGACTTTATCGTCTTGGAATTTGATGATTTCTTTTAAGAAATGTGCAGTTACGTCCCGCCCACTATTGCCCGTAATAGCAATGATTCTGAGGTCCTTGGCCGGATTGCTATAGTAGGAAGCTAAAAATTTAGCTTTGGCTCGTTGCAATTTTGGCTTAAGGCCGGATTTCTTTTTCTGCTCCTCCATATAATTTTAGTATACCATTTTTAGAGATAATGTGCTATAATAGTATTCGTTATATCCTTTTGGGATATGATGAACGTTTAATCTTTGAACGGTGGACAAGTAAAATGCCTTTTTGGCGTTTTATTTCTCCACATTTGCACCCGTAGCTCAGTTGGATAGAGCGTTGGCTTGCGGAGCCAAAGGTCGTACGTTCGAATCGTATCGGGTGTACCATATTTTACATTTACAAAGATTATTATGTTGCAAAAAGCATCCTTCGGGATGTTTTTTGTTGCCCCGCTCTGGTTTATTTGAGTCTAAAAGTATGATAAGATAAGAAGTGGAAGCGTGGCCGAGTGGTTGAAGGCGCACGACTCGAAATCGTGTGGGCAGCAATGTCTCGGAGGTTCGAATCCTCTCGCTTCCGCCAAATCTGTATCCTTGCCCTCTTTGTGAGGGCTTTTTGTTATAATGAATAAAAAGGAGAATTAAATGGCGAGTATTTTTGCGAGAATTGTAGCTGGTGATATACCGAGCTATAAAATTTATGAAGACGAAAAGACTTATGCGTTTCTTGATATACATCCCGAAGTACGTGGACATGTGCTGGTAATTCCGAAGATTGAAGTGGATAAGATTTATGATTTGTCGGATGAAGATTACGTTGCGCTGTGGCAGAGTGTAAAAAAGATAGCGAAGCACATGGAAGAGGTGCTGGGGGCGCGTATTGTAATGAAGGTGGTAGGCACAGATGTACCGCATGCACATGTGCATTTGACGCCGATTAGTGACGAATGGCAGTATGGTAAGACCTTGGAGCTATCCGAGGATGAATTTAGGGAGATTCAAGAGAAGCTCGCGATGTAGTCAATGTGGCTAAGCTTGACTTTTTGAGTAAAGTGTGCTATAATTAGGTATGTTGCCAAAAACTCTGATAAGGGGGTGATATGAATGGCAATGTACCCTATAGAGGCATGTGATTTAGATCTTGGAAAGGTGGTTGTTGGGGATGATATTTATATCCACATAAGAACCGCCAATGGCGAAGTGGCTGTCGTTGATTTGCGCGTAGATATTGTTGAAGAACACGAGCTTTTGTGCGAAAGGACGATTGTCGCTACCAGGCCTATTGTGGGCTCGATCCGTCAGTATTTCACTTTAAAACATTATTATGACGACGATTCAAAAGATCTTTGGTCTGCTAAAGACCTGAATCTCATGCCTATTCCAACTGATTAGCCGCCCGGAAACGGGCGGCCTTTTCATTCGTTTGATAGAGTATTATTTTTGTCTGCTACTCACGGAGATATAAGCGTTTTTTGGAGTGTGACCATTTCTGTCTTGAGGTACGAATTGGATACCTTGACTTTCAAGTTTGTCTATCCACTTGCTCTTTGAATAAGCTTTTGGGTGCGTCATAAGAATATGGCCTTCTTGATATTCTTGATGCATAGTTTTAATTTCCCGCATAAGTTCACGGCTAGGTTGGCCTGGCTCTTCGGCGAGATTTAACGGTGCGGCAAGTAGGCTAGCGCCATATCTTTGGGCGCGGTTTTTGGGATTTGGATATGCTTCGTATTTGCGCTTATAGTGCTCTGGATTCTTTGGGCCGATGCCGCGACCAAACTCAGATTTTGGGTCGTACCAGACTGGCGAAGATGCAATATCACTTTCGTCCTTTCCGATGACTACACCTGGATCCCAGAAAGTCGTAGTTTGAACATCGGCGCCTTTGAAAGCGCGAGAAACTAGATATTTTGCGATTTCTCGAGTAGAGCCAGTACGAGAAACCTCGTCGACGATAAGGATGCGTTTGCCGTCTAGAGTGGCGGGTAGTTTCATGATTTCACTTGGATCCTCTGTATCGATCCCGCCTTCGATATAAAGGGCGCGGAGCTGGGCGAATATTTCTGGCGGAAGAGCGTTGGCTTTGTCGCGGAAGTTTTCAAAAGTAATTTTACTACGGTCCCCGCCAATCATGCGCCCGTCGTTATCGGTATCGATACCGACTTTTTTGAACCAGTCGGCGCGATCGATTGAGAGATATGAGTGTGGAGGACGCTCCTTTTCTGTAAAGTCTCCCCAGAAAGTATTAACTAGCCACGAAACAGGACGAGCGGATTTATCCAAATAGATGATATGGTCGTATTTTGGCCCGCCTTCTCGTGATTCGCCAGCAATGGTAGCGATAGTGTCTGCTGTATTAGTGACATATCGGCTCATGGTAGCATCAAGATTTTGTTCTAGTGATGGGCCGCCATATACTTTTCTCTCGCCTTGCGTGCGGAAGATTGGAAAATCGTCTGGATTGACATGATAGCGCTTGGCGGGGTCCTCCATGAGCTCAGCCTCGCTATATTGACGGGGATCCTCTGGAAAACGTGGTTCTGGGTGATCTAGAACCTCGGTAGTTTGTGGCTTTGGGTGCTCTAGATCCTCGGTAGTTTGTGGCTCTTTGAGTGAATCCCAGCTTGAAGTGGCTGCGGATTCGGAAGATAATCTTTCGTGCATAGTTTTTCGTTTTTATGTTTGATAACGATACCCGTATGACTATATTAGCATAGTACTTATGTTTTGTCAAGGTAGTAAAAAAGAGGGCTTTTACCCTCTGCCATCAAGCGCATCGAAAATTTCGGCAGTGATATTCCAGGCGTTAGCTCGAGACCTATCGTTGAGGTTGGCGAATACGATACGGATTGTTCCTTCGTGAATATGCGCGATATCATACTCGATAATTACACCCTCTTTAGTATACTTTTCTAGTATTTCGGTGAGTTTTTTGATCTTTTTGTCAACTCTCACTCCTTTGGTATTAAAAGTGACGACTGCGGTTTTTGCGCTTTTTGGTAATAAACAGCTTGCCATTTTATCCCCTCCTCTTATGGCACGGATTTCCATGAAATATGGATAATACTATTGTAGCATAAAATGGCATAGAAGTCAATGGCGCAAGAAAATGCAGCCCTGTGATAGGCTGCTCTTCTCTGCTCTGCTAGAGAGCTTTAAGTTCGGCGCGCATATCGACGAGAAGTTTCTCTTTGTCGGCGAGCTGGGCGCGAGTTTCTTCGACAAGCTCGGCTGGCGCCTTTTTGATGTAATTCTCGTTGCTGAGGCGCTTGGCGAGGGTATCAAACTCCTTTTCGCATTTGATGATGCGGTCCTTGAGGTTGTCGACATATTGAGCTTTAACGTCGGCTGGGAGTTGGAGATAGATATTGTTGTGGCCGGAGATGGCGAGATGAAGGCCACTGGCCTGCTCTTTTTTGATAAGCGGCACAGCTGGAGCCTTGGTGAGATGCTGAATGAGAAGCTGGTTGGCATACACGACATCGTCGTCAAAGAAGGCGATTGGGAAAGTCTCGGCACCTGGAATGGCTTGATAGTGGCTGCGAACGCAAGTGACAATGTCGATGAGTTGTTTGAAATTGTTGACGCGTTCTTCGTCGACAGTGTAGAGTTCTGGCCAAGTGGAAGTAATTAGCATACCGCGAGTCCAAGAGAGGTTTTGCCAGATGGTCTCGGTGACGAAAGGCGCAAACGGGTGAAGCATTTTCAAGATTTGCTCGAGGCTGTCTTGAAGTAGGCCAATGTTTTTCCAGAGTTTTTGACATTCGAGGAACCAGTCGGCGTACTTGTTCCAGATGAGGTCGTAAAGGAGATCGCCAGCTTCGGCGAAGCGATAATGCTCGATAAGTTGTTTGACTTGTTCGTTAGCTTGATTGATTTGATCGCAAATCCAGTTTTCGCCGTAATTGGCAAGCTCAAATGGCTGTTTTTCGGCGGTGTCTTTGGTGTTGTCGTCGACCATTTGTTGGATGAGGCGGGAGATGTTCCAGAGTTTGTTGCAGAGGTTGCGCGAGGCGATGACTTTGCCGACACTGAAGGCTTGGTTGACGCCAGCGCTACGGGAGGCGATGAGACCAAGGCGGAGTGCATCGGAGCCATATTCGGAAACGACGGTCATCGGATTAATGACGTTGCCCTTGGATTTGGACATCTTTTGGCCTTTTTCGTCTAACACCATGCCATGCATATAGACATCTTTGAATGGGATATCATCAGTGACATAGAGGCCGAGCATAATCATGCGGCCAACCCATTGGAATAGAAGGTCGGCACCAGTCTCCATAACAGAGGTAGGATAGTGAACTTCACTACTGCTTGTGGTGATATATGGCCATTGTCCGGAACTAAACCAGGTGTCGAAGGTGTCGTTGTCGCGGAGGTATTTTTTACCACCTACTTCGATTTCTTCTTCGTTGACACGAGTGTCGAAAATCCAGTCGGTTGGATCTTCGGCGTTTTTGAAGGCTGGGATTGGGATGCCCCACGGAATTTGGCGAGAGATATTCCAGTCGCGGATGTTCTTGAGATAGTTGATAAGAGCTTTTTTCTTGCTGGCTGGATGGAATTTAATTTTATTCTCATTGAGAACCTTGATGGCGCGCTCGGCAAGTGGCTTAACATTGATGAACCATTGCTCTTTGAGAAGTGGTTCGATAACGGTGTCGCATTTGTAACAGTGGCCAACGGAGTGAGTGATGTTCTCTTCCCCGCGGAGATAGCCGTTGTTGTCGAGATTGTTGAGGATTTTCTTGCGACATTCTTCGGTGGTAAGGCCTTCGTAGTTGGCGCCTGCTTTGTCGTTCATGCGGCCATCAAAACCGATAACGGTAATCATCTCGAGATTGTGGCGCTGAGCAACCTCGTAATCGTTTGGATCGTGCGCTGGAGTAATTTTGACGGCGCCGGTGCCGTAACTCATATCGGCATGTTCGTCGGCAATAATAGGAATTTCACGGTCGGTAAGAGGTAGCTTGACTTTTTCGCCAATTATGTTCTCATAGCGTGCGTCCTTTGGATTTACGGCGATGGCGGTGTCGCCGAGCATGGTTTCTGGACGGGTAGTAGAGACAACGATGTCGGTGATGCCGTCTTTAGGCTTGACAAGTGGATAAGAGATGCGCCAAAGTTTGCCCTGCTCGTCTTTGTGGGTGACTTCGATGTCGGCAAAGGCAGTTTGGTGTTTTGTACAGTAGTTTACGAGCTTTTCGCCGCGATAAATAAGACCATCATGCCAGAGGCGTTCGAAAGTTTTATAAACGGTGTCGATGACCTTTTGATCTAGCGTAAAGGTGAGGCTATCCCAGTCACAGGATGCGCCAAGAGCGCGAATTTGAAGTTCCATGTTGCCCCGCTGTTCATGAACGAAGTTCCAGACCTGGTTGTATAACTCATCGCGCGTATAATCGAAGCGAGTTTTGCCCTGCCCCTCGAGGTAGCGCTCGTAGACGACCCAAGTTTCGAAGCCGGCGTGGTCGGCACCTGGGATATACCAGGTGTTGTCGCCGATGAGGCGGTGGTAGCGGGTAAGAATGTCCTCGAGAGCAATAGTAAGACCATGTCCAATGTGAAGATTGCCGTTGGCATTTGGCGGCGGCATCACAATCGAGTATGGATTAGCGTTTGCTTTGTTACTAGGTTTGAATGCGCCAGATTTTTCCCACATAGCGTAGACATCTGGCTCGTATTGATTTGGCTCGTATGCTTTACTGAACTTCATAGGATATATTATACCATAAAAATAGGGTGTTTGAGATGTTGGTGGACGGATTGTTGATCCGCCCTTCTCTGCTCGATTTTGCTTATGTTAACAGAGGTGGATTTTGGGAATAAAAAAATATGTGAAGCGATTTTCACATAAAAATGTATTAAAATCCGACCATTTTTGCCCGAAATTATTTCACACGAAACTTGACAAAATGGTTATAATATTCCGTACTAGTTGCGGGGTGACACTCGCCCTCACTAATGCAATTTTGTACACCTTTTATATTGTTCCAAACATGACCTGAATGTTTGTTATGTTTAGTATAGCACAAGCGGGGTTGCTAGGGCAAGGGGGATTGTGGAATTATGGGGTATTTTGGTGGATTTGGGCGAGAATTTTGGCTGTCAATATGTGTAAAATGCTGTCAAGTGTTAAAATGTAGGTAGAATGGCGTATATAAGAAGGTTCAAGACGACGAGTGGGGCAACGGGCGTGCAAGTTTGCTATAAAAAGGGTAGGGAAGTAGTGAGAACGGTGCATGTGGGATCAGCAAATTCGGAGGTTGGGCTAACGAAATTGCTGAAAAAAGCACAAGCAATAATAGACAAAGACAAAAATCCGTTATTTGACCTAAAAAAATATGATGATTGAACAAAAAATCTCCCTTTTGCGGGAGATTTTTGGGTTTTCGGCTATTTTTTGAGAATTTTGCGTTTGATGCGGTTGATTCTGCGGAGGTTTTTGTAGATGCGGTATTTCTTGGTGTCGATTGGAAGGTCGTAAGTGCCAGCGAATTCGACTTGTTGGCCGCCGAAGGCCTTTTTAAAGGAAGTGAAGCCGTACCAGGGGTCATTCTTGTCGTCGGTGCCGCAAATTCCCCACATATCGAATGATTTTTGTCCAGATTTTTTGGCGTCAAGTATCATTTGAATGACCAGAATGGCGCCGGCGGCGAGATTACGATGTTCGTAGTCGGCTCCACCGTGAGTGAAATAGCGGGTATTTTCGTCGTCATAAATTAGATAGGCGGCGATAGGCTGATTTTCGTAACGTGCGATATATAATTTCGTGAAGTTTCGTTCAAATTGGGCTTTGAGATATTTTTTGTCGTGAGTGGCGAAATTGTTGGTTTTGGAAATTGCGGTGTAAAAATCGTAAAGCGCGTCGAAATCAGTGGGATTTTCGGAAATTTCGATCGAAATGCCTTTTTTGGCATAGTTGCGCCAGTAACGAACCTTGCGTTTCTCGATATCGGCGAGAATTTCTTCCTCTGGGCGCGTTAAATCGATGATTCGAGTGTATTTTGGCTCGATATCTTTGGTTTTTTGTAAATTTAAGTCTTTTTGGTCGGTTTCAGAGAGTGGGAGTAGGGGTTCAATACGGACAAAAATGGCTTTTTCGCGGGTTGCTAGTTCTTTTAAGGCGAGGATGCCAGCTTTTTGGCCTTTTTTGGTGTCGGCGGCCGGTCCATAGGGTACAAAAAGATAATTTCCGAGCTTGGTTTGCTCAAGAATCGCGAGGTAGGAGTAGTCTTTGGCCTCTTTGTAAAAAGTTTTGCGGCCGATACTACGTTGAAAATCGTTCCAAGCTTGGCTTTGTAATATGTGTTTTGTCATAAAAATAGTGTAGCATAACTAGAGATATGCGTGTGGTGATATAATATGCACGAGATGATATATTATACTTCTGGTGATATATCTTTTGGGTCGGCCATTAATTTGATAAGGCGACGACATTCGGTGTCTTTAATGTCGGTAGGTAGACATAAGACGCGTGGGGCGATATCTTCGGCGATTGGCGCCATTTTGGGGTTGTAATGATAGGTGCGGTTGCTAGCTGGACCAGGGAAAAGTAGTGGGGAATACCATCGGCGAATGAAAAACTTTGAACTCATGAGAAGATCGTAGGCGAGATTGGCTTGATTTTGGTCTTTGAAGAGAATAGGGTAGGCAAGTAGTGGTTCGTCGACAGATGTGAGCGCTTCGAACTTGTCGGATTTAAGATGTTTTTGATAGCGCGCAACATTTCTTAAGCGGCGATCGTAATTGACGGGTAGAGTAGGGAATTGCTCGAGAATTTTTTCGTTAACCCAGAGAGTCGGGGCGTAGGCGCGGCCTTGCTTACCTTCTTGTTCGATATAAGAAATTGGTGGTTCTAAAATCTTGGCCTTGACGGCGGTACTCCTAACGGCAGGCTTAAGGCTGGCTGGCATGCGCTGCAATATAGCGTTATTGAGGCGATAACTGCGAACGCGAACTTCGGCCATAGGGGTAGGGTGGGGAAGCGCAAGGAGATTTGTGGTAACTAGACTATAGAATTTGGGGTTGCTAGCCTTGAGGCGAGGATTGATATAGATGGCGCCACCGAATTTGGTGCGGGTGAGAATTTTTTCGACACCAAAGGAATGAACGGAGATATCGGCGAGGGGCTGATTTTTGCTATCACGAGCCATGCGAGTGAGACAGTGGGCGGAATCTTCGATGAGAAGTAGACGATGTTTGGCGGCAAAAGTGGCGATTTCAGATTTGTCGCCAATAATGCCAAGAGTATGTTGCATCATGATGGCGCGGGTTTTGCCAGAGCAAAGCTTGGCTTTAGGATTTTTGAACCAAAGAAGGGAAGGGTCGATATCGGAATAAACGGGAGTAAGGCCGCCGGAGAGAATCGGATTTATGGCGGTGATACAAGTATAAGGGGAAGTAATAACTTCGCCGGCGCCGAGAGTGTCGCGAATAGCAGAAAAGACGACTTGCATGCCGAAGCGAGCCTTGAGGCAGAGAAACCAATCTTCGGGATCGGTGCCGGAGGCTTTGGCGAGAGTCTGGCGAATTTTGCGACTACTTTCTATATAATTCATATAATTATTATACTTCGCGAGCCCGAAGTTGCCAAAGCATGAGCAAATTTTTTACTGTGATAGAATATAAATATGAAATTTGTTGAACTCTCCGAGGCTGAATTTAAAGATTTTGAACAAGCACAGGCATGTGGGAATTTTTTTCAGAGCATAGAAAGAAAAAAGTTGCGCAAACTGATGGGTTGGGATGTGCACTTGTTTGGGCTAAAAACCGGAGACGACGTGAAGGCGGCGGGGTTGGTAATGATAAAAGATGGGACGGCGCGTTTGGCGCTGGGGCCGATTTTGGATTATAAAAAGCCGAATTTGTTGCTGGATTTTATGGAGCATTTGGTAGAGTTCTGCAAAAAAGAGAATTTAATTGAGATTGAGGTTTTTCCGCCAGTTTTAATGAGCGTGCGTGACGTACATGGTGAGAAAATTTCAGAGAATGATTGCAGTAAGATAAAACAAGTATTTTCCGATCTGGGTTTTTCGTATAAGGGCGAGACGGTGGAAATTGAAAATGTGGCGAATCGCTGGATGTGTGTAAAAGATTTGTCGGAAATCCACAACCAAGATGAGCTGCGGGCGACTTATAAGAAAAATGTGCGTAATAAATTACGTAAAGTAAGTCCGCTACTCGAGATCGATGAGCTGACGGATAAGTCTCAGCTTGGCGATTTTTATGTGGCAATTACGGATAGCGACAAGAAAAATGGCGTCGTGAGCCGTAAGATTGATTATTGGGAAGATGTTTGGGATACTTTTGGCGACAAAGCACATTTTGTAGTGGTGCGCAAAAAAGAAACCGGTGAGCCGGTGTGCGCAAGAGTGCATTTTGATCATCCGAATGAAGTAGTGACCTTTGTGTCGGGGACGGTACAAAGATTCAAGCAGTTGAATGGCATGACTTTCTTGCAGGATTGGACACTGAATAATACAATAGAGCGTGGATATAAGCGAATTAACTTTTATGGCCTACGTGGGGATTTTTCGAAAGAGAATCATCTGCTGGAATTTAAGAGCGGATTTGGGGTAGTGATAGAAGAATATGTGGGTGGGTTTAACTTGATTTTGGATCCGAAGCGATATCGCGCGCGTGAAATGCGTGAAAATGCGAAGAATCTGGCGCGAAAAGTGAAACGCGAAGGCGTGAAATTGGTAGATAAATTGCGCAAACGTCAAACAAAAGTCGTGCGCAAAGTAGTAGCAAAAGAAGAGTCTGTAGAGAAGAAATAAAAAATACCCCCCTCGTGGGGTATTTTTAATGGATGACAGAGCGGGGAAGAATGTCGAGGTCGTAGGGGTCGGAAGGTTTTTCGCCGGCTTGAATGGAGTAGTAGGCGGCGGAGGCGACCATGGCGCCGTTGTCGGTACTGAATTTAAGGTCAGGAAAGTAGACCTGGTGAGATTTACTGAAAGTACTAGTGAGGGCGTCACGAAGGGCGAGATTGGCGGAGACGCCGCCGGCGAGCAAGATGGATTTGGCCTCGGGGTAATTTTTGACGGCTTTTTTGAGCTTAGTGATGAGGATTTTGACGGCGGTGGCCTGGAAGCTGGCGGCAAAATCGTTGATCTGTTGCGCGCTTAAGTGATTTTTGAGTTCATGAGATGGCGTAGTGATAGGAAGATTACAATCTTTTTGGATGGTGCGTAAAACGGCGGTTTTGAGGCCGCTGAACGAAAAGTCGAGACCGTCGACTTTTGGCATAGGAAGTTGATAGGCTTTTTCGTTGCCTTTGAGTGCGGCGCTAGCAATAGCGGGGCCACCTGGGTAGGGGAGACCGAGAATCTTGGCGACTTTATCGAAGACTTCGCCGATAGCATCGTCGCGAGTGCTGCCGATAATATGGAAATCATCGTGGCGCTCCATATATATAATCTGCGTATGGCCGCCGGAAACGACAAGGGCGAGTAGTGGAAATTCGGGCTGGTAACCGCTGAGCCAGTTAGCGTAAATATGGGATTTGAGGTGATGAGTAGGATAAAAAGGAATGTTATGCAGAATGGCGGAAGTGCGGGCAGCGAGGGTGCCGATAAGAAGGGAGCCGACGAGGCCTGGGGTATGAGTGACGGCAATGGCGTCGATGTCGGCCCAATCGAGCTTAGCGTCGGCGAAGGCCTGGTGAAGGACGGGGTTGATGGCTTCGATATGAGAGCGAGCGGCAACCTCGGGAATAACGCCACCGTAGGCGGAATGAATATCGATTTGGGAAACGACGACGTTGGAAAGAATGCGGTTGCCATTTTCGATGATGGCCGCTGCGGTTTCGTCACAAGAACTCTCAATTCCAAGAATGCGCATATCTTTCTATTATAGCACAAAATGTGTAAAAAGTCCAGAGCATGAGCGTTTTTGAGCACGAATCAATCCATTAGACTTATGTTTATGTTATTATTATGGTAAGGATAAATATAAGAGAGGTAAAAATGGACGCGAATCTTGACCAGTTTTTGGAGCAACTGCTAATCGAAAAGGGGATTACTGATCTTGACGATGATGTGCGTGCTGAGGTGAAGGCTAATATGGCAGAGCGCATTCTTGATCAGATTGATCAGGCTTGTATTAATGCATTGTCGGAAGAAAAGGCAGCTGAGCTTGCCGAGAAGATCGATGATGAGAATTTTGGCGAAAAAGAGATGATGGACTTTATTGCAGGAAGCGGTGTTGATACGGCTGCGATTGTGGCGTCGACTCTGATTCAGTTTAGAGCATTTTACCTTGCTGATAGCGCGCCAGAAAACGAAACCGCAAAAAATACTGCTTCCGAGGATGAGGCTGCAGAGGATATGGCAGAAAATCAGGAAGTAACGGAGGCCTAGAATGGCGGAAAAAGTTGAACAAGGCAATTCTGGAAATAATCCGGAAAACGGCCAAGATTGGGCTGAGATGGCGAAACAAGCGATTGACGAGCGTACAAGGCAAGAATTCGACGGACAATACGAAGAAATTACCGATGATATGTCTGAAGATGAGAAAGATTTTCAGAGATTAAAGCACGAGCTTTATGTTGCGCAAGAGACTACCGATATGCCTGGAAAGGACTGGGAGAAGGCCGCTCAAATTTCTGGCCTAGAACAGTGGCGCGAACATCTTTCTACACTGCGTGGTTATTTGCAATTTGAACAGGACTTTGATGATAGAATTGCCGGAATTGACGATGTAAGAAATGGTGAACATAAACAGGAAGCCGATGACTACGATTGGGCCGCGCGCAACGAAGCGTTAAGAGAAATGCGTAAATTCGTGAAGCGAAATCAAGGCGAGAGCCAGTCTGAGTATAGGGACAGGTTGTTGGCTGAGGCCGAGAAGGGCTCGAGCGTGATTTCTTTTGCCGAGCTGACGAAGCGCGTACAAGATAAGTCAGAAGATGGGCTTTATGCAAGACTTGTTAATAACAGCGCTAATGCAAGGCGAGAAGGCGAGACTAACGAGGATTTTGCGGCGCGAATCAGCTATTTAGCTGAGATGGCACGACGTCGGGCGGAAAACCCAAATGAGCGCGGTGAAGACGATTCGGCTTGGCGGGCAAGAATTGGATTTTCGGATATGCCAAATTGGCTCAAAGAGCAAGAAGCGCGCGCCAATACGAAGAGGTTTATTGAAGACGCACGCGCAGAAGCTTCTTCTGAGCGCGAAAAGCTCGATGAAGCTACGCGTGAAGCAATGGCGAAAGTTTATGGCAACGAGGTCTTAGAAGAAGGAGCCGATACTGCTGCAATTCGTGAAAAGAAATTACATGATATGCTTCATGAAATGATGCCGAAGATGATGGGGGAGACGGCAGATTCTTATGAACAGCGTTTGGCAAATGCATTGGCGCAAGTGCGTAGCACTTCAGAGTTGACTTTTGCAGCTGATGATATTCGCAATTCTGAGGGAGCAAAACGTCAAAAGTATAATGCGATGCGCAGAATAACTGAGGCAAATCCACAGCTTGAAGGTGAGTCTTTGCAGCAATATCGTGATCGTTTGTTGTATCTTGCGATAGAAGGTGGAGTGGATCTAGCTGCGATTGATAAGGTGGAATCTACTACTCAAGCGGATGTCGATCCAAGTATTGGTACGGAAGTAGATGACGGAAATAATAATTCTGACGCCGAGAGGCAGTCGAGCAATGCTGAAGAAGAACCAGATGACGATGCCGAGAATAATCCAGACGGTGGCGCTGAAGATGACTCGGATGATGCTGAGAGTGAACCGGATGATCCAGAAAGACTAAAGCAGGCGCGTGACGCCGTTAAAGAACGCGCTAAAACCGACAAGGATTTTGGGGATTATTTGGAGCTGCTCGGAATTACTGATGAAGCAATTGATGGTATGTCGATTAGTGACGTCAATGATCTTTTTGAAGGTTTTGAAAATCGAGATAGCGAAGAAGGACAAAAAAGAACTAAGGAAATCGTCTTAGCTGATCTTGATAATCTACTTAAAGATGAAGAATTTAAGAAGTGGCTTGAGGCACAAGGAATTAATGCGGATGAACTGCGTGATAAAGATCCGAAAGAAATTCGCGACATCTTGAATAGATATAATAGCGAAAATAGTTCTGAATCTAATGAGGATAAAGAGTCGGATGCCGAGAAGCTAAAGGAATTACGAGATAGAATAACTAAATTAGCGGCAGACGATCCAGATTTTGAAGAGTTCTTGAAAGAAAAAGGTATTGTTTCGTATGATTATACGAAACTGGGTGCTGATAAACTTCAAGAGCTGCTAGACGAATATACGGCAGAAAAAGAAAAGAATGATGCCGAGAAGCTAAAGGAATTACGAGATAGAATAACTAGATTAGCGGCAGACGATCCAGATTTTGAAGAGTTCTTGAAAGAAAAAGGCATTGATTCGTATGATTATACGAAACTGGGCGCTGATAAACTTCAAGAGCTGCTAGACGAGTACGCGAAGCGACAGGGTAGAGAATCGAGTCTCCCAGAGATGAAAAATATTGCTGTTGCTGAGCTTGATGTCGAAAGAGACGTGCGTGACGCAATCCGCGCAGAAGCAGATAGGATGCATACTGAATATCTGCAGGGTATTGAAGGCTACGACGAAAACGGTAGACCGATTATTCGTGCTGGTAGAGCAAGACGCTTTGTGCGCCGTATGATCTTTGGTTCGATGTTTAAAGAGGCGAATATCGTTCATTATGAAAGGCAAGTTCGTGAAGAGTTTGAAAATGGTACGCTTAAACTTGACCAATCTGGTATTGAGCGATTTACGATGGCATATGCACACGAGGCGGAAGATGTTCTCATTCATGAACATGCTGGTGAAGACTATAACGCCTACAGCGTAAAAGTCGATGAAGATGGTAATGAATATGTCGAGCGTCGCTTCTTGGGTGAAAACGGTCAGATAGAAACTGAGCGTGTAGATAATGATAGCGAAGTGGCGCAGAATACGATTGATCTTAGAGATGCAATTCGTGACTTTGCAGCTGGTTCGATAGATGAGAGAACTTTGAGAGCGAGAATCGATGATATTCGTCGCGACGAGAACGGTGAGGTTAACCGTGCCTACTCGATTGATAATTATGTTGAGGCGGCAATTGCGGCGCGCGAGAATATCGAGCATGGCTATGCAATGGAAAATGTCATGGAAGGCTTTGCGTATATTAACGGTGAAGCACGCCGCAATGTGCGTACGCAAGAACATCGTGATAATCTCGACAGAATTACGCACGCTTTACTTAGCAACAGAGTAACGCGCTTTATTCCACCTGAAGCTATTGCAGTGGGAGTTGGCGCTGTGGCGAATATTGGTAAGTTTGGCGCTTCGGCGGCCGCACGCGCAGGATTTGCGCTTGGCGGTGTAGCAGTAAGCAGCGCAATGGCTGGTATGAAAGAGCGTGCACGTGTGACGCGTGAGCGCTCGGTGGCGCAGCGCAGATTAGCTCAAGGCGGCGAACTGGGCGGTACGAAGTTTGACCGACAATTGGGTGAGACTATTCAAGAAATGGCTTCAGCTGAAGATTTGACGGCTAATTTGAACTCAGCAATGGAAGCACTCAATAATGAGAACGCTTCCGAAGAAGAGCGAAATCGGGCGCTTAATTTGCTTAGGGGGCAACTTGGAAGCGTAGAGGCGCTAGTTGCGATTTCCGATCGTGATGGTATTGATATGATTCGTTACGCTAACGGCGATAACGAAACTATTGAGAATCAGCGCTTGCGAATGGATATTGCACGTGCGGAGGCACGCAGCTTATTGCTCAAGAATGGCGTTACGCAAGAAGAACTTGCTCGAACTCGTGAATACCTTGAACGGGACACCTATGAGAGCGAGGAAGATGGTCTTAATGCTAGGGAAGCTGCCTTTAGGAGCTTGCGTCGTAAGCGTGCTCTAAAACGTGCAGGGGCAACAGCGGTAATTGGCGTAGCTACTACACTAGGAACGCAAGAGTTGAATGCGGCATTTAATGATGACGTCCATGGTATTTGGGATCACTTGACTCACCATCAAGATAACGATGGCGCTACGCAGACTTTGTTGGCGCACGCCTTTGGCATGGAGCAAAGTGCAACGACGGTCGAAACGGCAATTAGCCAGGGCGTTGATGAAGCGACGGCTGCTCAGTATAGGAATCAGGAAGGATTTACGGTTAAGGAAGCTGGTACGAGAACAGTTACCGAGAATGGCCAGATTTCGCAATCCGAGTATTTGGAACAACATAGTGAGAGTTTGCACCGTAACTGGTTTAATAACAATACTGAAGCATATGACGGCAATGAGTTAGGTATTCATACTTCCGAAAGTGGTGGATTTATTACAAGTATGTCTGGTGCTTCAACGCGCGGTGGTGAATCGCTAAGCTTCGGTAGTGGCGAAGGTATAAAGGGCTACTTGACGCTTAATAGCGGGCAGGCACCGATCGAGGTTGCTGGTAAAGTTGTTAACGGTCAGGTTGACTTTAGTGAAGGTCTTAATGCGTTGGGTCTTGGTGATATTGGCAGGACTGGAGCCTATAAGTTCTTTGAGGTAGCTAAGGTTGCTGGCGAGAATGCTGATGGATCGCTTGATATTAATGTGCTTGCAACCTCGGTTGGAAATGGCTTTGGTGACGGCATGATTGGCTCGACGATCTCTAGAGAAGTGCCAATATTTGACGTGATTCAAACCGTGACACATGCGGGCACTTCTGGCGTACAAATTCCTGGCTTTGTGACGATTCCGTTCTCGCGCCGTGGCATTACTTTTGGTGGACGTGGTGGAAAATTTGAGCCGACCGAGCCAAGATTTAGAGGTGGCGGTAATGAAAATCCGCCTAGCGATGGTGGCGGATCTGGCTCTCCGGAGCGTCCAACTCCAACTGGCGATGGTGGCGATGGCAATGGCGATGGTTCTAGTTCACCTGAAGGTTCGACTCCTTCCGACAATGGGGAAAGGACTAATGATGGTTCGACTCCTTCCGACAATGGGGAAAGGACTAATGAAGGTTCGGCTTCTTCCGACAATGGGGAAGGGACTATTGAAGATAGGGAGCCGTTCTTCCGCACAAGAACAAGACCAGCTGGTGTTGATGTAGGTACGCGTGAGCATTATCCACTAGTATTTACGCCAGCTGACGCAGAGCAGACGCAAAGGGCTGACGCTGATGCATTGGTAGCGACACGTGCAACCTCAAGCGAGACACTTCCTGAGCTTGTGATGTATAGGCCAGATTATACCGTCTTTGAGAAGAGCAACATGCTAACTTCGGCTAATGGAGAAAGAAGCCTTAGCGAGATTGTTAGTAGCGTTAATAGAGAAGACTTGGATAGATATGTCTTTGAGTACTTTAGCAATGGTATATTAACTCATGAACATGCAAATAAGCTTGCTGATGAGTTTATGATGGCGGTATCTGCGTGGGATAATTTCCCGGCCGAGAAACGCCAGGCCGTACTTAAAGGCGGTGATGCTGATACGATTCTAGGTAAAGGTTGGGGTTATTGGACGAACCAATTTGAATTTATGGGCTTGATGGAGATTGATGACGAAGATGTTACGGATAATCCTGAAGCGTCTGCGACATCGTCTTCGACTAGTGAGCCTAGAAGTGCAGAAAGTGGATCTGAGCAGAATGAAAACGTCACTGCGAAGGGCGACTTCTATAAGTATATGGGCTTGAGTGGTCCAATTACGAAGGATGAAGCGGATTTGAACTTGCAATATAGGCAAGGAACGACAGGTAACTGGTCTAACAGGGGACTTGATGAAGCTGTTCATCAATACGCTTATGATAATGGCGAAAAAGATAAGGATGCACGTATTCAATATGGGGTACAGCTCCGTCGCGGTATTAGGGAATGGGACGGAATGACCGATGAACAGCGAAGGGATGTGCTGAGTGGCAAAGTAGCGGCTTCTGAAGACATTCAATTCATGGAAAAGATTGGTCTCATTCAAATAGGCTAAAGTCTTAAAAAATATCTCCCTTAGGGGGAGATATTTTTGTTGGTGAAATTTAGCGGTAAACTTTGAGGGAAGTGATAGGGTCTTTGGTGGCAGCTTTGGCGGCCGGGTAGACGCCGAAGATAACGCCGACGATAAGTGAAGTGAGGCAGGTAATGCCGAGAATAGACCATGAGATGTGTGGCGCAAAAGGCGTAATGAGGGAAATAGCAAAGGCAGTAGCGTAACCAAGTGCGATGCCCATGATGCCGCCAATGAAGCTGAGGATGATGGACTCGAAGAGGAACTGGAGGAGAATATTGCCAGATGAGGCGCCGACGGCTTTACGGATGCCTATTTCGCGGGTGCGCTCAGAGACGGAGACGAGCATGATATTCATGATGCCGACGCCGCCAACGATGAGAGAAATGGAGGCAACTAGAGTAAGCATGCTTGAGATGATAGAAAGAAGCGAGCCGGCTGGCTGGAAATTGCTGCTACCGGTAAGGACTTGGAAGGTAGTATCACCTTTCTTGGAGTTCGTGAGTTTGGTTTTGATTTCTTCGGCGACACTTTCGGTAGAATCAGTGGTAGTGGTGCGAACGTTGATTTGCTGAATTTGAATGGACGATTCAAATGAGTTGGCAAAATCAATATCAATGAGAATAGAGTTGTCGAAGTCGACGCCATTGTAGTTGATAGGAGAATCGGTTTTTTCGAGGACGCCGATGATGATGAATTTTTGGTCGCCGTACTGGAAAGTGCGAGCGAGAATGTCGGTAGTGCCGAAGAGTTTGGTGGCGAGATCGTGACCGATGACGGCGGCGTTGTTGTGGGTGTCGGATTCTTCGAAGAATTGGCCGTTTTTGAGAGCGAGTTTAGCGGTTTTGGCGAGATCGGTATTGGTAGCGACGACATTGATGGATTGATAGGATTTGCCACCAATAGTAACTGCGGAGATGTTGGAGGCGATAGGGGCAACGGCTTCGATATTGCCAAGTTTGGCGATAGAGGTCGTGTCGTCGAGCGTGAGACTGGACTTGGCATATTGGTTGTTGGCGGTAAGCTCGTCGATGAGATTTTTGGCGAGTTCTTTGCCGGTGCTTGGACGGACGAGGATGAGGTTGGCATTGTTTTTGTCAGAGCTGGCGCTAATGAGGCTGCCGATGCCGCCAGTGAGAGACATAATCAGCACGATAGAAGCGACGCCGATGGCGATGCCGAGTGCAGAGAGAAAAGTGCGGGCGCGATTGCGGTGAAGGCTATCGAGTGCGATGCTAAGATGTGTTCTAAGTAGAAGTCCCATTATTTTTGTTCCTTGATATTGATGGTAGTTTTCTTGTTGCCCTTAGTTTTGGCTTTGGCCTTGGTGGATTTTTGAGCGGATTTTTTGACAACTTTATTGACCTTGGCGGAGCGCTTTTTGCTGGCGATTTTTGGCGTGTCTTTAGCTTCTTCAACTTTGGCTTCGCTCTTTTTCTTGAGAATACGGACGGCGACTTTCTCGGCGTCGTCTGGTTTTGGTAAATCGCGGTCGGCGACGGTTTTGATATCAGTATCGATTTCACCATCTAGCATGTTGATAACGCGAGTGGCATAAGTGGTGAGGGAGGGGTTGTGGGTGACCATGATGATGGTGTTGCCGAGGGAGTGAATGTCTTTGAGCTCTTCCATGATGATGTGCGATGAGCGGCTGTCGAGGTTGCCGGTTGGCTCGTCGGCGAGAATGATGGAAGGATTGCTGACGAGGCTGCGAGCGATAGCGACGCGCTGTTGCTGGCCACCGGAAAGTTGGGAAGGGAAGTAATACTCGCGCTCGCGGAGCTGGAAGCGTTCGAGGATTTTGTCGGCCATTTTAAGGCGACGAGTTTTGTGAACGCCACTATAGACAAGAGGCATGGTGACATTGTCGATAACAGTGAGATTTGGGATGAGATTGAAGCTCTGGAAAATGAAACCGATTTCATTGGCGCGAAATTGGGCTTTTTTGCGGGCAGAAATGCGATCGACGGACTTACCGACGAGTTTATATTCGCCAATGGTAGCTTTGTCGAGAAGGCCAATAATGTTGAGAAGAGTGGTTTTGCCACAGCCGGATGGGCCCATAATCATGATAAATTCGCCGCGTTTAACGGTGAGATCGAAATTGTGTAGGGCAAAAGTTTCAGTATCGCCAAGGCCGTAGCGCTTGGTGATGGATTTTAACTCGATGATAGTTTCGTTAGTTTTTGAGGCCATTTGCATAAATTATACTGATTTTTAACGGGTTTGGAAAATGGTAGTGGTAGAGAATTTAGAGGGATTTTGCTATGAATTTTGGGAAGGAAAAAGCCACCGGCGAGCGGTGGCTAGTTCGATGTCGGTTTGATTAATAATTCTTCGATAATTTGCCACGAAGATATCTTCGGGTTTTCGCGAAGTTTACCTTTGATTTCCGCAATTTGCGGAGCGCCTTTAATCACGTCATAGTGAAGGGAATCCGCGCGGATATGTATCAGCACGGAAGAAGGCTTCAACCTTTTGCGTAGGGTGTTAGGGTTGTTAAAAACGGCCCCGCTGTACGTTTTGATGGAAGTCTTTTTTTCTGCGAGATCTACAACGTTTTTGAGCATTTCTTGAATGGAAGAGTCGGTGGGGACTCTTCCATTTCTTTCCAATAAGTAAACTTTTGTTACCATTGTTATCATTCCTCCTTTTTGTGCTGAAAAACAGTAGTGAATTAAGCTAAGCACTCATGTGCGTCCATCCAGTCCCAATAAGCTGATTGGCTTACGTCGATAATTTCGTCCAGATGTTTTCTGAAGTCGTCAACGATGTTTGCCATCCAGTTGCGGACATAGCTAGCTTCGGCATCAATGCCAATAACGAGCACGGGAGTTTTGAACTTAGTGTATCCCTTGTGGGAGTTGCCAGTTCTAACGCCGAACTCGAAATCAACGTAGCGACCGTGAACTATGCCTGGGAGTTTTTCCATATGGTCTTTGCCGGAGAAGTTGAAAGTGAAGTCGACGCCTACTTTGTAGATTTCGACATCGACGCCCTCGAACTTGTCTCTGGCTGTGCCGCTGAAACTCTTGAATTCGCTTTCGCTGACGGTCTTGGATCTTGCTTGGAAGTGCTTAACGCATACGGCGGAGAGCTCGTCTTCGAACTCGACCCCGGTTTGTATTTGAAATTCTGAGAAATTGAACATTTTAATTACCCCCTATTCTTCTTGAGAATTCCAAATTTCGAAATAGCACAAAAAGTCGGTTCTTGACCAACATCTTTAAATGTGCGTATTTCGAAATAAAATTTGAAATATGCTTCTATTATAGCACAAGCGCGTTAAAAAGTCAATAGGCACATGGGTTGGGGGTGGGCAGGGCGCAAAAAATGTGGTAAAATGGTGGCAATTGGAGAGGTGTCCGAGTGGTTGAAGGAGCACGCTTGGAAAGCGTGTATGCGGGCAACCGTATCTGGGGTTCGAATCCCCATCTCTCCGCCAGAATTTCCCCACGAGGGGATTTTTTATTTTGCGACGAACTATGCTAAAATAAAAGCATAACTAGTATTTTGGGGTGAGGAAGAAAAATGAATCCGCAAGACAATTCAAACAAAGACTTTGATCCAAATAGTCCAATGAACCAG
Organism: Candidatus Nanosyncoccaceae bacterium; assembly: GCA_051891815.1. Lineage (GTDB taxonomy): Bacteria > Patescibacteriota > Saccharimonadia > Saccharimonadales > Saccharimonadaceae > UBA2834. The sequence continues at coordinate 339,838 of JBJFFO010000003.1, read as the reverse complement.
ATGGGATATGGTTCAACGGGCATTGCTTATGAAAATTACGACGACGAAGCGATGAAAAAGGCTAATGAGCCGCAAGATGCTTCGGCAGTACCGATTAATGTAATTAACGCTGTGAATGCAAATGGTATCGTGAGTGGCCGTAAAGTAGTTGACGAAAGTTGGCAAAAAATGGCAATTTGCGCCATTGTGATTGCGGCTGGCTGTTTGATTGGCGTAATCGTCTCGGTGATTATTGCAAATTCTTTGAATAAAGAGATTGCGAAGCTAAAAATTGAGAAGAGTTCGAGCGATAATGCGTTGAGTTTGATTTATAGTACGCTAGGCGTGAGCGATAATGGCTCAGCAATTAATCAGATTACAAGTCAAGATATTGTGTCTGGTGCTGATATGGCGAAAATCGATGAGCTTTTGAAGAACAAATATGGCGCGGGATATATTATCGATTTTGCAGATGCGACAATTAATAATGTCTATCAGGGAGCATATTATAAAATCGTGAGCCTTGGAGTGGCGCAAGAAGATGGTACGGCGCGAGCATTGATGTACTCGAAAGTTGCCGATGGTGAATGGAAGATGGCGAGCTTTGATAAGACGGCTGATGATCCATGTAAGGATGCGACTGATGAGGATAAAGCGGCGCTTCATACGATAGGCTTGTGTGAGCTTGCCGAAGAGCAATCTGAATAGTAAAATGATTTGGGGCCGAATATGGCCCTAAATTAATATCTAGATTTTGAAGCATGAAGAGATTGTTGTTGGTTTTTAACCCGCGAAGTTCGCATTTTTGGCAAGTTGAGCGCGATATTTTGACAAAAGTTCGAGAACTGCGTGGCTGGATGGTGGGGAAGTATGAGATTTCCGATACGGATGTAGATGATAACGCGCGTAAACTCTCGAAAATTGTGATGGATGGCGATGTGGTCGTGGCGGCTGGCGGCGACGGTACGGCAAATATTGCCGTGAATGGGATTTTGTTATCTGGTGCGACGGGGGTGAAATTTGGCGTGATGGGCTACGGGAATTTCAACGATATGGCGCGAATGTTCGGCGATTTTTCGCTGGAAGAAATTCTAGAGAAGAGCGGTAAAGAAGTTTGGCCACTTGAATGTAGAATAAATGGTAAACATTGGCGCTATGCGATGTGTTATTTTACGGTAGGGATGTTTGCTGAGGCTTGTGCGGTTTTCGATAAGCCGAAAGTGCGCAAGAAGTTGCAGAGAAAACATCGACGTAAGAGTTTGATTGGCAGTATCTGGTCGCTCTCTATGTGGTGGTTTCGTGAGCACAAACGTGAGTTTTTGCCGGATTTTTCAGTGAAGAATTCGTCAGATGAGATGATTCATTGCGATAATTGCTCGGACTATATGGCGATTAATAGCCCGAGTGTGGCGCGAATTATGAAGGGTGGTGATTATTATAGGGGCGAGAACTACTTTTTGAGCAATATTGGCTGCATGACGAAGTTTTTTAAGCTAATTTCGATGATGATGCGAAGCATGTTTAAAAGGGTGCCGGGAATTGAAAGTGATTATGATTGCTTAATTCTCGAAAAGGCGTCTAAAATCATGTTACAAGCTGAAGGTGAGTACAAGATGATAGATAATGTGAAGACAATAGAGATTGAGAAGACTGCGACGCCGATGATGGTGGTGATGAAATGACGACAAATGTGGTTGGACGTGCCGAGTATAAGTTGGCGGGAGCTTTGAAGGCGTTTAAAGTTGATTTGCGCGAGAAGACTGTGCTAGATATTGGCTCGAGTACGGGTGGTTTTACAGAGGCGGTACTTAGAGCGGGCGCACGTCGCGTGATTGCGATTGAAAAAGGCACCAAGCAAATGAAGGCGCCATTATGTTTTGATCCGCGAATTGACTTACGTGAGAAAACTGATATTTTCGATGTCGCTTTGAATGATACGGAGAAGCCGGATGTGATTGTAGCGGATGTGAGCTTCGTGAGTCTTGAGAAAGTGTTGTGGCATGCGAAAAAGAATTTATCGCGAGCCGACACTGAGTTTTTGGTGATGTTGAAACCGCAGTTTGAGGCAAAACCGTGGCAACTTCGTAATGGTATTATTAAAAATAACAAGATTCGCAGAGAAATTATTGTAAATTTTGAGGCTTGGGCGAAGAAGGCTGGCTTTTTGATTGTCGGAAAAAGAGACAATGAAATTGCGGGCCGGTTTGGAAACGTGGAGAGATTTTATTATTTAAAACGCATAAAATAACCCCGGCTTTAAAACCGGGGTTATTAGCTAATTGCTAGACGTGCTGATAGTAGACGGTGCGACAAGTGTAGCCGTTGTCTTCGTAGTTAAGGCTGTCGTCGTGCGAGAACCAATCGGGATGAAAGTCGAGATTGGGGAAAGTCGCGGTAGCGGCGTCGGCACAGGCGAAGACTTTGGTGACGATAACATGGCTACAGAGAGGCAGAAGCTGTCTGTAAACACTCTCGCCGCCAATGAGAAATACGTCGTTGGCGGAAAGGTCGACGGTCTTTTTGAGCTCGTCGATGTTATGAACAACGGTAGCGCCCGGCACAACAAGGTCGTGATTATGGCTCAGGATGATGTTTTTGCGGCCCGGAAGCGGTTTGCTACCGGGGAAAGATTTTAGAGTCTTAGAGCCGTAAATCAGGGTGCCGGGAGTGGTAAGACGCTTGAACTGCGCACGATCTTTTGGAAGATCGAAGAGTAACTGATCACAAAAACCGATGGACCAGTTACTGTCGACTGCGACAATAGCTTGCATAAAATCGCCTCCTTAAACTGCGATAGGGATGTTTTTGATCTGCTCGCCGGTCTGGTAATTCTCAATCGTAATGTCATCGGTGGTGAACTGATAGAAATCATTGATGTTGGGATTGAGCTTAACAGTGGGCGCCGGATGCTGAGGCCGAGAGATGAGCTCTTCGACCAACGGAGCGTGACGATCGTAAATGTGGGCGTCGGCAATGACGTGCAAGAGCTCGCCGGGAATCATATCGACGGACTGCGCAATCATCATTAGAAGTAGCGAATACTGTACGACGTTCCAGTTATTGGCGGCCAGTACGTCCTGAGAGCGCTGATTGAGAACGGCGTTCAAAATCAGCTTATCCTTGGTCTTATCCTCGGTGACATTAAAAGTCATGCTATAAGCGCAAGGATAAAGGTTCATCTCGTGCAGGTCGGCGTGGACGTAGAGATTAGTTAGGATGCGACGACTGAAGGGGTTGTTCTTCAGGTCGAAAAGGACACGATCGATTTGGTCCATCATGCCTTCGCGGTACTGATGCTTGACGCTCATTTGGTAGCCATAGGCTTTACCAATGGAGCCAGTTTCGTCGGCCCATTCGTCCCAGATGTGGCTTTTCAGGTCGTGGATGTTATTGGACTTCTTTTGCCAGATCCAGAGAATCTCGTCCATGGCGGACTTGATGGCGGTGCGCCGCAGGGTGAGAGCCGGAAATTCCTCGGCGAGGTTATACCGGTTGACGACGCCGAACTTTTTGATAGTATAAGCGGGCGTGCCGTCTTCCCAGTGCGGGCGAACTTTTTCGCCCTGAGTGTCGGTGCCGTTTTGCAAAATGTCTTGGCACATGTTAATGAAAATCTTGTCTGCTTTACTCATGATAGAGTCCCCCTTTCAAATTTTCGTGCAGAACAATTAGCTATAAAGGTACACCCCTTAAGAAATAGGGCTTAGGGTGAATTATATCACTTTTGAATAGGGGGAGCGTGATAAAATAGAGATATGACTACGGAGGAAACACTGAAACCGAGTGATTTTGTGCATTTGCATAATCACACGCATTATTCTTTGTTGGATGGACTAACAAAAATCGACGAGTTGATCGATTTTGTGAAAGAATCTGGAATGGAGGCGGTAGCCGTGACGGATCACGGCACGATGTCGGGGTTAGTGGAACTCTATAAGACTTGCGATGCAGCAGGCGTCAAGGCGATTATGGGACTAGAGGCCTATGTGGCGGCGCGCAATATGGAAGATCGTGATCCGGCTTATGATAAGGAGCGCTTTCATATCACGTTGCTCGCGATGAATAATATTGGTTTTGAGAATCTCTGCCGCTTGATTACAGAAGCGGAAATGAACGGTAAGTATTATAAACCGCGTATCGATCACCGCGTAATGGAGAAATACAACGAGGGGATTATTTGTTTGTCGGGCTGTGCTGGTAGTGAAATTTCGATGGCAATTCGCAATGACGACGAAGAGCGTTTGAAAACTCTGGTTGATTGGTACTCGAAAGTTTATGATGGGCGTTTTTATCTCGAGATGCAAGATCATGGACATCCGGATTCGCCGACGCATTGGTCAGAGCAGACAAAGATTAATAATCGTTTGATGAAGCTGCATGACGAAACGGGACTGCCGCTAGTGGTAACTTGTGATGCGCATTATATTCACCATTCTGATCAAGATGCGCATGAGGTTTTGTTGTGCGTAGGTACGGGAAGTAAAATTTCTGATACGAATCGTATGAGCTTGAAGGATTTTCAGCTACATGTGATTCCGCCAGATGAGATTATTGAACGCTGGAAGGATACTTGCCCAGAGGCGATTCGAAACACAAAGCGAATTGCGGATAGATGTAATGTAACTTTGGATTTGGGTAGGATTTTGATTCCGAAATTTCCAATTGAAACTGGCGAGACAGAAAAGCAATACCTAGATAATATGGTTTATCGTGGATTGGCGGAGCGCTATGGAATTTATACGCGCGATGAAGCAGCGACGAAAACTGTAGAAGAAATTAAGCCGTTGCTGTCAGATGAAGTGAACGAACGCATTGAGTATGAGCTGGGCGTTGTTGATAAGATGGGCTATAACGGCTACTTTTTGATTGTGCAGGACTTTATTAACTGGGGTAAGGATCAAGGGATTATTTATGGACCTGGGCGTGGTTCGGCGGCTGGGTCGCTTTTGGCGTACGCGATTAAAATTACGGAAGTAAATCCGCTGGAATATGATTTGCTCTTTGAGCGCTTTTTGAATCCAGATCGTATTAGTATGCCGGATATTGATACTGATATTCAGGATAACCGTCGTGATGAGGTGATTGAATATTGTACGCAAAAATATGGTAAGGCGCGCGTGGGAAACATTTGTACTTTTGGCAAGATGATGGCGAAAAACGCCGTGCGTGACGTGGCACGCGTACTTGAAGTGCCATATGCTGAGGCAGACCGCATTGCGAAATTGGTGCCAGATCCAGTGATGGGACATCATGTAAAACTGAAAGACGCAATTAAGACTGAGCCAGATTTGAAGAAAGAATACGAAACAAATCCGACTGCGAAAGAAGTGATTGATTTTGCGATGCGCCTTGAAGGGACGATTCGCAGCCATGGCGTGCATGCTTGTGGCGTGGTGATTGCGCCAGATGATCTTGTGAAATTCTTGCCGATGGAGGTTTCGGCGAAGGGGCCGCTTGCGACGCAATTCCCATCAACGCAGGTTGAAGAATTGGGTCTACTTAAGATGGACTTTTTGGGCTTGTCTAACTTGTCGGTGATTCAGCAAGCATTGCGCATTATTAAGAAGGTCTATAAGCGCGAAATCAATATGAATAAGTTACCTTTGGATGATCCGAAGGTGTTTGAGCTATTCCAGCGTGGTGATACGACGGGCGTATTCCAGTTTGAATCTGCGGGTATGAAGCGTTATTTGAAGGATCTCAAACCAACGAAATTTGATGATTTGATCGCTATGAACGCTTTGTATCGTCCGGGACCAATGCAGTTTATTGAGAGCTTTATTAAGCGTCGTCACGGAGAGGAAGAGATTACTTATCTTCATCCTGGACTTGAGAACTCTTTGAAGAGTACCTACGGTATTTTGATTTACCAGGAGCAGTTCATGCAGGCCTCGAAGGAATGGTGTGGATTTACCGGTGGTCAGGCAGATACTTTGCGTAAGGCTGTGGGTAAGAAAAAAGTGAAGCTCATGGAACAAGTGAAGCCGCAGTTTATTGAGGGGGCGGTAAAGATTGGTGGTGCGACGGAAGAAATTGCAAATAAGTTTTGGGATCAGTTGCTCGACTTTGCAAACTACTGTTTTAACAAGAGTCACGCAGCTTGTTATGCTTTGGTGGCGTATTGGACGGCGTATTTAAAGACTTATTATCCTGATGCATTTATGGCGGCATTGATGACGGCGGATATGCGCTGGACGGATCGTCTTGCGATTGAGATGACGGAATGTAAACGTATGGGACTCCGAGTGCTTGGTCCAGATATTAATGAGTCGTACTCGGATTTTGCTACGGTAGGAACAACTGGCACAGTGCGCTTTGGTATTGCGGCGATTAAGGGGATGGGAAAGGCTTTGGCTGAGGAAGTAATCGCGGAACGTGACGCTAATGGAAAGTTTAAATCGGTTTGCGATTTTGCAAAACGCGTAAGTGGCTCTAAGTTTAATAAGAAGAGCTGGGAGTCAGCGATCAAGACGGGTTGCTTTGACTCGTTTGGTGATCGTAGTGATTTGTTGTATAACCTTGAAAAGGTGCAGGCTTATGGGAATAAGATGCAAAAAGATGCTGCAAATGGTCAGACGGACTTGTTTGGTGCGATGGGTGCGGCAGTAGAAATTCCGGAAGTTGAAATTACGCCAGCGCCGACGAAATACTCGGATAAAGAACAGCTGATGTGGGAACGCGATTTGATGGGACTTTATATCTCAGCGCATCCACTTGATAAATACGGGGCTTATTTCCAGGAACAGACGATGCCAATTTCGGAGATTAAGCCGAATATTGATGGCGCAACGGTGATTGTGGGCGGCATTATTACAAATGTGCGCTCTCTTGTAACAAAATCTGGTTCGAAGATGGCCTTCGTAAAGATTGAAGATAAAATCTCGGAAATAGAAGTAATTGTCTTTCCGAAAACTTTTGAGCAAGTAGGCGCGAAACTGGTGCAAGATGCGGTCGTAAAAGTGACGGGTCGTGTGAATGCGACAGATCGCGACGGCAATAAAATCGATGAAGTGAAGATTAATGCGGAACAAATCGATGTAATTACTGACGAAGAGCTGCAATCTTATGAGTCTACCGGTGTGCAGCTAAAGGTACCAACTAAGGGCGTATCGCAAAAGCCACGTAATCGCGTGTCGGCATCGAATGTGAGTGGCGGTAAGCCTAGCGGAAGCGGTAAGAGTAGTGCGCCGGCGACGCATTTTAATACGACGGCGAGTGGTGACGCACAACCGATTAAACCAAAGAAGGTATTTGTACGCGTAATGGATCCATCGAATACTTCGGCGCTAATTAGCTTAAAGAAGGCGTGTGCGAATTTTCCGGGACTATCGGAGATTATTCTGGTGATCGGGGAAGAAAAGAAGGCGATGCGAATGCCATTTAAGTGTGATCCAGAGCAGAAGTTAGTAGAAGAATTAAGAAACTACTTTGGACCAGAAGGCGTAGTTGTAAAGTGAAAAAATATCCAGCCGGTTTGGCTGGATATTTTTTTGTGTAGTATTTTAGATGCCGCGGATTTTGTCGTTGTAGAGATTATCGTGAATGCTTGGGTGGCCGATTTTGTTGGCGGCGGCAACGATTTCATCGACGTCGTCAGTGATTTTGTAAATTTTGCGATCTTCTGGATTGATGGTTTTGAGGCCACGTTGCATTTTGTCGGCATAGAAGCGATCGAGTGGCTTCCAGAAAGATTTGCCGAAGAGGAACATTGGCATTTTTGGCATTTTGCCTTCTTGCATGAGGATGAGAATTTCGGAGAATTCGTCCATAGTGCCAAAACCGCCAGGGAAGAAGACATAAACTTTGGATGCCATGGTAAGCATGACTTTGCGCGCGAAGAAGTAGTGGAACTCGATAGAGTCGGTAACGTAAGGGTTGATGTGCTGCTCGTGGGCAAGCTCGATGTTGAGGCCGATAGAACGGCCGCCGGCTTCGTAGGCGCCTTTGTTGGCGGCTTGCATGATACTTGGGCCACCACCGGTAACTACAGCATGGCCGTTTTGGGCGAGTTTATAGCCGAGTTCTTCGGCTTTTTTACACCATTTGCCTTTTTCGGAAAGGCGGGCGGAGCCAAAAATTGAAACACCTTGAGCAAAGGTGCGGATTTTGGCGAGACCTTGTTCGAGGTCTTTAGCGTAGCGCAAAGAGCGCTCGACATCTTCTTTGTCTAGTTTTTCTTGGGCAATAGCATCAAGCCAGTTTGCGATTGCTGTGTCCATATTTTTCTCCTGTTTTTATTAACGAATTTTTGCGATTGGCATTTCATGCAGGCGAGTATTGCTTGAGAGAATGCCTTTTTTGCTACCAACATATTGAACAACACTAGTGGAATTGGCGGAGGCAAAGATGAGGGAATCGGTAAAGCTGCGACCATTCGCGAAAGCGGCGAGAAAGCCGGAGCCGAAAGAGTCGCCAGCGCCAGTGGCGTCTTTGACCGGAACATCTTCGTAAAGTCCGATACGATAAACTTCATTGCCGTCGGTAGCGATAGCGCCTTGGTTGCCGTCGGTGATGATGACGTTTGGCACGTAATTTTTGAGGCGATTGACGAGTTCTTTGAGAGTGGTGCCGGGGACGAGTTTTTTGGCTTCATCTTTATTGACGAGCAGGACGTCGACGTCTGAGAGTAGACCAATCATTTTGCGCGGATGTTGAAGTTCGAGATTGCCGGGATTGAACATGATCTTAGCATCGAGTTCTTTGGCTTTGGTAAAGAATTGATCGAGCATGTCCATGTTGCCGCGCATGGTTGTGACATAAAGCCAATCTGGGTAAATTGTATCGAGATCATTAGGATCGAGGAGATCAAACTTAGCAGAAGCGCCGCGACAAGTAAGAATGGTGCGCTCGCCGCTTGGGGTTAAGAGAATAACGGAATAGCCAGTATTGACTTTATCTGTATATGTGATGTAGCTACTATCGATGCCTTCTTGATCGAGAGCCTCAATAATGGCGTGACCGGCAGTATCATCGGCGATGCAGCCCATAAAGATGGATTCATGATTATTACGAGCAAAGGTCGTGGCAGCATTAGTGGCGCCACCGCCGGTGCTGAAATGAATTTTGTCGATGTCGATTTTGGAGCCAAGCTCGATTTGATTGAAGTAACCGCGCTTGTTGATGCCAAAATCGTCGTGATCGATAAGATAAACGTCTTGAAGGGCAGCGCCTACACTTACAATTCGTGCCATTAGAAAATATCCTCACTTTCGGTACGAGATTCGAGCTCATTGTATGCTTTAGCAGGGTCGTCGGCTTTGTTGATGGCGCTACCGCAGTTAATTACATTGACGCCGCCGTGGGTAAGTAAGTGGACGTTTTTCATATTAGCTCCACCGTCCCAACCAATTTCGATTGTTCGTTTGATATCTTGAATGATAGCAACTTTCTCGAGTAGGAGCATGTCGGCTTCGCCACCGTATTGGCCGAGTGTGCCAGAGAAAATAAGTGCATGGTCGGAGGCTTCAAGGATGGCGCGAATGCTACCTGGATAGATACCTTTGACGATAGCGACGCCGACTTTGATGCCGTTATCTTTGAGTTGCTTGAAAATAGGCAAAAGATCTTCTTTGGCCTCGGCATGGAAAATGACAAGGTTCGGATGAAGCTTAATAAGAGTGTCGACGTGCTTGGACGGCGTGGCGGTTATCATATGAATGTCGGTAGTCCAGCCTTTTGGCCACCAAACGGCGCCGGTTGGAACGGTAGTATTACTAGTAAGCGAGCCGTCAGAAACATCAATATGGACGCGCTTAGCGAAACCATAATACTTTTTTACGATAGCTTTGTACTCGGTTGGATCCTTGCTAAGAATAGTAGGAGCAATAACGGTAATTGGCATGTCTTATTTAATTCTCGTCTAGTTTTTGCGTACGTCGTTTATACTTTTCGTCTGGAAGAGCCGCAGAACCTAAGAAGGCATCGATGATGTCGTTGTAGCGGTCGTTTGCGGCGTCGGCGCTAAGACAAAGAATGTTAGCGTCGTTGTGGCCACGGGTTTCGATGGCTTCTTGGGTGTTGTGGCAAATAGCGGCGCGAATGCCCTTAAAACGATTGGCTTGCATAGCCATGCCTTGGGCAGAGCCGCAAATGAGAATGCCAAAAGCCTCGCCATCTGGTTGGTCTTGGATGGCGTGTGCGACTTTTTTGGCATAATCATTGTAATCGTCCTCGGCGTCAAAAACACTAGGGCCGAAGTCGGTAAAAGTATACATATGGCTAGAGAGCCAGTTGATGACTAGTTTTTTGAGTTCAATGCCGCGATGATCGGCGCCGAGGTAGATATGCATGTTAGTTTTGTCCCATTTTGGCTGCGTCAACGGTAAGCTCGACTAGGCGGTTGGAATAACCCCATTCGTTGTCGTACCAGGCAACAACCTTGATGAGGTTGCCGTCGACGACGTCGGTGAGCTTGAGATCGACAATGCAGGAGTTGGAATTGCCGCGATAATCGATAGAAACGAGCTCGTCTTCGGTGGCGGCGAGGATGCCTTGGTAATAAGGATCGGCAGCAGCGCGCTTGAAGATGTCATTGATTTCTTCTTTGCTGGTTGGACGCTTGGTGACTGCAGTAATGTCGGAAAGGGAAACTACTGGGGTTGGAACGCGAACCGAAAGACCATTGAATTTGCCTTGGAGGCTAGGAATGGTAAGAGCGGCGGCTTTGCTGGCACCGGTCGTGGTTGGCACGATGTTTTCGGCAGCAGAGCGGGCTTCGCGGATATCTTTGGCTGGAGCATCTTGAAGTTTTTGGCTAGCCGTGTAGCTGTGAACGGTAGTCATCATAGCTTTTTCGATGCCGAGATTGTCTTCGAGAACTTTCATGACTGGAGCGATACAGTTGGTAGTGCAGGAAGCGTTGGAGATAATCTGATCGTCGGCGTTTAGAGTGTCTTCGTTGACGCCGAGGACGATGGTTTTAGCACCTTCGCCTTTGGCTGGGGCAGAAATAACAACTTTGCGAGCGCCGGCATTAATGTGAGCGCGGGCAGCTTCTGGATTGGTAAAGAAGCCAGTAGATTCGATAACAACATCGACGCCCATTTCGCCCCAAGGAAGGTTGGCTGGGTCTTTTTCGGCGAGAACGCGAATAGCTTTGCCGTCGACGTAGATATTTTGGTCGTCGGAAGTGACGTCGCGATTGTAGATGCCGTAGTTGGAATCATATTTCAAAAGATGCGCAAGTGTTTTTGCGTCTGTGAGATCGTTGATGGCGACGATTTCGACATCGTTGCGATCGAAAGCAATTTTGAAGGCATTGCGACCAATGCGTCCAAAACCATTGATAGCGAGTTTTACCATGTTTTCTCCTAATGTTTTTGATAATTACTTATGGTTAATTATAGCACAAAAACGGTAATGTTTTTAGGGCTGAATTTTGATGGTTGTAAAATAATCTTGGCTATTGTCAAAGTGGATAAATGTGGAAAAAGCTTGAGTTTTTAACAGGTGTAAAATGGCGAAACCGAACAAAAACTTAAAACCGAACACGATGTTCGGTTTTTACGGAAAAGGAGATAGGGTGATATAATGAAAGAAAAAGTAAGGAGATATGATGGCTGATTTTAACCAAGTCCTCGAGCCAGGTGATTACAAAAATGGCGAACTCAATGTTGTAATTGAGATCCCAACTGGCAGCAACCACAAGATTGAATGGGATCGCAAGCGCGCTTGCTTTATGCTTGATCGCATCGAGCCAATGGCATTTGCGAAACCTTGCAACTATGGTTTTATTCCGCAGACTCTAGATGAGGATGGTGATGAATTGGATGTTTTGGTAATTACCGAGCAACCACTTACAACTGGCATTTATGTCAAAGCGCGCATTCTTGGCGTGATGAAGTTTGTTGATGACGGCGAAGTCGATGATAAGATTATCGCTGTAGTCGATGACGATCGTAATAATGGCGACAAGATTCAGACTTTGGAAGATTTGCCAAAGCGTACGATTGAGCAGATTGAGTTCCACTTCAACCATTACAAGGATCTTAAGAAACCTGGTACAACTAAGGTTGAAGGTTTCTTTGGTCGCGATGAGGCGATTAAGGTGATCGAAGCCGCAACTTTGCGTTACGAAGGCTAAAATTTAAGAAAAAGTCCCCTATCTGTTAAGATAGGGGGATTTTTGTGACAATATCTTTTCATTATAGCACACTTTGCGATTTTTTGCAAGTTTTAGCGTTTTAAGGGCTTTTACTGATATACTAAAAGAAAACTAAAGGAGGTAACTCTATGGGCTTTCTAAAAGCTTTTGGTGGAGCACTTGGCGGCAGTTTTGCTAATCAGTGGCTTGAATATATGGCACCACCTGCCAATATGACCGACCATGTTTTGCTTGCGCGCGCACGTGCAGTCAAAGTAAATGGTAGTGAAAATAATGACGGTGAAGAAAATGGCATGGTCATTAGCAATGGCAGCAAGTTCTTGGTACCAGAAAATACGTGTTTGATTTTGGTTAAGAATGGCGGTATTGAGGGCGTGATTGCAGAGCCGGGTGGCTATACTTACACGACAGATAATGTGCTAGAAGCTCGTAGTATGTTTGCGGGTGATGGCTTCTTTGCTTCGACTTTTGGCCAGAGCTTTGAACAGTTTAAGTATGGTGGCCAACCTGGCAATCAACAAGTGGCCTTCTATGTTAACTTGAAGGACATTGCGGGTCTGCGCTATGGTACGCAAAACCCAATTCGTTACAAAGATGCATTCTATGGCAACATGATGCTAGCCGTGACGAGCAATGGTACTTATACGATTAAGGTCGTGGATCCTGTATTGATGTTCAAGAACTTGATTCCGGTTGATATTGCTTCTGGCCAAGGTCGTGGTATTTTTGAGCTTGGTGACGGTAACGATGGTGGCGTGGAAGATTCGCTATTTGCCGGCTTTGTAGGATCGCTAGGCGCTGCGCTTTCGGCTTTTACGAAAGGCGGTAAGTCGATTGATGACATCCAGGGCGGTACGGTTGAGTTTGCAAAAGAAGTTAATAAAGCCGTGGAAGAGAACTACCAATGGGGCACTAAATATGGTCTCGAAATCGTTAATGTGCAGCCAATGGGTCTCGACTGGGACGATAACTCGGCTGAGATGATTAACAAGTTCAACCTCGGCAACCTCATGCAAGGTGGCGTGGGTGCGGGTTATATGACCGCACAGGCTGCTGATGGTCTGAAAGCGGCTGGCCAAAATGGTGGCGCTGCCAATATGGCGGGCATGGGCATTGGATTTGGCATGATGGGCAATATGATGCCAAATATGAATAACATGGGTGCAATGCAGAATCCAATTGCTGCTCAACAAATGCAACAAGCTCAGCAAATGCAACAAGCTCAGCAAATGCAACAAGCTGCGCCACAAGCACCAGCAGCGCCAGCTCCGGCTGCGCCTGAAGCTCCAGCTGCACCAGCTGAGGGCGAAACGCCAGCACAGGCTTAAGATATAAAATATACCGCTTGGGGGGAGCGGTATATTCCATAAAACATACAAAAGGAAGGGCGATGGCAAAGGCTAGCAAAAATGATCAAGTGAGGTGTCCGCACTGTGGTGCGACGGACATTTCGCTGGATACTAAAAGTGGAAAGTTGAAGTGTAATTTTTGTAGGGGATTGTTTGACGGTGAGGCGACAAATGCGGCCGGTGGCGTCAAAGGATTGACGACGCACGAGATTGGTGGCGGTGCAGAAGATATAATCCCAGACGAAAAGACGATTTTAACGATCAAATGCAAAGCCTGTGGTGCGGAAATTGTAGTAAATACCGACGAAGCGACGAGCGCGCGTTGTCATTGGTGTCGTCACGTGCTGTCGATTAATGACAAGCAGCCAAATGGTGCGGTGCCGGATTTGGTATTGCCGTTTAAGCTAGAAAAATCGGTGGCTGAGAAGTCGATTCGCGAGTTTGTAGATAAGCGTAAGTTTTTTGCGCATCCGAAGTTTAGGCAGGAATTTTCGACCGAGAACACGATGGGCGTATATTTGCCATATATGGTAGTGGATGTGAATGCGCATGCGCGACTGAAAGGTGAGGCAGAGCATCAAACGCGTAAGTATACGGTAAGTGATGGCGATTCGAAACAAACTTATTATGATGCGGCAGTGTATGACGTGACGCGCGATTTTTCATTGTATGTCGATGATCTAACGATAGAGTCGAACACTGAGAAGATGAATCAAAATGTGCTAGTGAACTCGAATAACGTAATTAATGCAGTGATGCCGTTTGATACGGAGAATGCTGTGGCGTGGGATGCGCGATATCTGCGTGGGTTTGCGAGTGAGAAGCGCGATACGAACGTGAAGGCGCTAGCGCCGATTGTGCAGGCGCAAGTAATGGACATTGCGAGATACCAGGCGCGCTCGACGATGCAATATTATGACCGTGGAACAGTCTGGATATCAGAGCAAATTCAGATGCGCGGCTCGAGATGGAAGGCAGCATATTTGCCGATTTGGCTGTATAGCTATCTGGAAGATGATGGTAAGAAGAAATTATTACACTATGTGACGGTAAATGCGCGTACGGGCGAGACTTCGGGTAGTGTGCCGGTGCACAAGCCAAAGTTGAAGGCTTTCTCAGTGCTGGTAGAAATTTTGGGTATTATTTTGGGGTGGTCGTGGTTTAGATTCTGGATTGTGCAAGATTTGGATGACGATAATCCGGCGCTTTGGGGGGCATTAGGATTGACGCCGGGCTTTATTTTCTACTGGTTGCAGATGAATCGCTATCGAAGTTTAAGTGCGCGCCATACGCACGAGAAGGATACGCGCTCGGAAATTGATGATCTTAAAAAAGCGGATATTTACCGTGAGGAGCGTAAGCGTTTGTCAAATTCGCGTATTCGTGGAGAAAATGGCAACGCGATTAATGGTAGTCTTTCGAAAGGTGCCGACAAGATGCTAGGTAAAGAGTTGTCAGATATGCTGGGAGTTGGCAGAATGTTTGGCTCGCAGGCGCAAAACGGCGTCGAGACGGCAGAGAAGAATAAAAAGTAGCCTCTATCTGTTATAATGAGAGAATGAAACTATATAATACGCTGACTCGCAAGGTCGAAGAGTTTACGCCCCAGGATACTGAACGGGTGAAAATGTATACTTGTGGACCGACAGTGTATAGCTTTGCGCATATCGGGAATTTTACGGCGTATATATATTGGGATCTTTTGGTACGCACGATACGCTTGAACGGTTGGAAAGAAGATCGCGTTCTAAACATTACGGATGTAGGACATTTAGCTTCAGATGCGGATGACGGCGAAGATAAGATGGAAAAAGGTGCGCGCCGTGAGGGGAAGACAGTTTGGCAAATTGCCGAAATGTATATGAATGATTATCTCGCGAATTTTCGAGCGCTAAATTTGATTGAGCCGACGCAGATTTGCCGTGCAACGGATTTTATTGAAGAAGATATTGCGCTGGTTGACGCACTGGATAAAAAAGGCTTCGTGTATGAGACGAGTGATGGGCTTTATTATGACACGTCAAAGTTTGCGAGCTATGCAGATTTTGCGCATCTTGATCTTGAGAATTTGAAGGCTGGTGCACGCGTAGAGTTCAATAATGAGAAACACAATGCGTCAGATTTTGCGCTATGGAAATGGGTGCGTGAAGGCGAAGACCACGCGATGCAGTGGGAATATCGTGGCAGGGCCGGTTATCCTGGTTGGCACATTGAGTGTGCGGCGATTATTCACGAAAAGCTAGGTGAAACGATAGATATTCATACGGGTGGAATTGACCATATTCCAGTGCATCATACGAATGAGATTGCGGAACTTGAAGGTGCATACGACAAACAGATGTCGCGTTTTTGGGTACACAATAATTTCATTACAATAGATGGCGAAAAAATTTCAAAATCGCTAGGTAACGTATATATGTTCTCGGATCTCATCGCAAAAGGATTTTCGCATCTGGATTATAAGATGTGGGTATTACAAGGACATTTTCAATCGGAGCGTAACTTCTCGTTCTCAGATCTCGCGGCGGCACGTCAGAGATTGATGAATTATCGTAACTTTGCGGCGTTGCGCTGGCAAAAACCAGCGACAGATATGTCTGAGGTGCGTGCTGCAATTTTGGAACAGCTAAATAATAATCTGAATTCGGCAGGTGCTTTGGCGGAGCTAGATAAAGCGATTAAAAACAATGTACCGTCAAATGAATTTGTTGAATTTTTGGATGAGGCTTTTGGCTTGAAGCTAGCCGAGTCGACGCCAGATATTTCGGATGAGCTTAAGGCGAAGATTGTGGAACGCAAGCAGGCAAAAACGGAGCGCGACTTTGCGAAATCGGATGCATTGCGTGATGAGATTGCGGAGGCTGGCATTAAACTACTTGATGGCGCAAACGAAATGCTTTGGCAGTACGAATAAAAAATATCCCCCGATAATCAGGGGATATTTTTTATTTTTCGGCGATAATTTTTTGGACTTTTGGCTCTGGTTTTGGTGAGGTTTTGGGGTCGTCATTGAAAGGAAGATTGTCGCCGTATTCTTCGAGCAAAACTTTAATACAACCAGCGATAGGGATGGCGACGATGGCGCCGACAAGACCAAACATGTAGACGCCGATTGTGACGGCGCTAAGGACGACGAGAGCTGGGAGCTTGAGACCTTTGCTTTGAATTTTTGGCGAAATAAAGTTGGATTCGACCTGAAGATAGATGATGGTATAGATAAGGAAGCTAATGCCAGCAGGGACGCTGTTAAAGGCGAGAAGGAGCGCAACAAGACAACCACCGATGAGTGATCCAAACATTGGAATGAGACTAAAAATGCCAGTAACGAGGCCAAAAGGCAAGGCGAGGCCAGGTGCAAGGCCGAAAATGACAGAGAGTAGGAAAACGGCAATGGCGGTGCAACAGGCATTGATAAGCGAGACGGAAATGGCGTTAGTGACATATTTGGCGACGACGTCAGCCATGCGCTCGGCAACCTTGGAGGCGCGCTTGGCTTCGGGACTGGTGCGGAAGCGGCGCCAGAAACGGTTAAGGATGCTAGGACCTTCGGTGAGCATAAAGAGTGAAAGTACGAGAATAAGAATAACAGCGGTGACGAGATTGGCGATGGTGCCAATAGAAGCGGCAAGGAAGTTGCTGAGATTGTCGACGATGCCGCCAGTGAAGGTGCTGAGGGTCGAGACAATTTGAGCTTGAGTGTCTTCTATTCCAACACTTTTTGCGAAATTGTCAATAGGCGTGCCTTCGCCAATGCTATCGCTGATAAGTTGCGGAAGATTACTGGCAAATTTGACTGATTCGTTGATGATGGTAGGGCCAACAATTGCGACAACACCGGCAAGAAAACCAACAACGAGAACGTAAGCCAAGGTAATAGATAGTGTGCGGCCTTTACTAGGAATAAGGTCGCTAATTTTATTGACGAGTGGAGAGATGGCGACGGCGAGAAACAGGGCGGCGCCAATGATGAGTAGGGCGGTAGCAGCTTTAAAAAGTAGCATACCTACAAGTCCGAACCCGACTACAACAAGACAGAAGCGGATAAAAGTTTTATAACCAATTTCAATATTTAGTGGCTTCGTCATGCTTTTATAATAACATTTTTAAGATATAAGTATAGCTATTAGGGATATAAAATGCTGATGCTTTTATTTATTTTGAGATGCGATATATTAAGGGCAAATAATTAATGTGGAGGTAAAAATGTATTACTTTGAGCTATGGAATTGATGCTATTTGTAGTACTTTTGGAGAAATTCGGTCATGTATACGTCGAAAGTGTCGTCTAAGATGCTAGCACGGATTTTGTTGACCAAATTTACGACAAAGTACTCGTTGTGAATGCTAGCAAGAACTTTGGCAGTGATTTCATCGACCTTGAAAAGGTGGTGAAGGTAAGCGGCGGTGTAATTTTGGCAGAGTTCGCAATCGCAGTCGGAACAGATAGGTGTAAAGTCTGTCTTGTATTTTGCGTTCTTGATGTTGATGCGCCCGTTTGGCGTATAGAGCGCACCGTTGCGAGCCATGCGAGTTGGTCCAACGCAGTCAAAAGTATCGCAGCCGTATTTGGCGCCAATAAATAAGTCGCGTGGCTCACTCCCCATACCGAGGAGGTGGCGCGGCTTATCTTGTGGCAGAATGCTATTGGTGAGTTTGATGATCTCGCCGGTGTTGCCTTCGGTGGTATAGAGACTACCAATGCCAAAGCCGTCAACGGGTTGATTTTTCATGAAGTTGGCAGACTCAGTGCGAAGGTCCTCAAAAAGACCACCTTGAACGACGGCGTAAAGATATTGTTCGGGCTTGCCGGCTTGTTTAGCGGTAGTGGCGAGTTTTTGATGCTCGGTAATATTGCGCGGAAGCCAATCGTGAGTATGGCGCATGGCGCGTTCCATAACGTCGTGGTCGCGAGAGTCGGCAGCCTGATCGAAAGCCATGTGGATGTCGGCGCCGATTTTCCATTGTGCTTGCATGGAAATCTCTGGCGTCATGCGGATTTTGTCGCCATTGATATGGGACTTGAATGTGACGCCGTCGTGGTCAACTTTGACGTCAGGAAGAGAAAGCATTTGAAAGCCACCAGAGTCAGTGAAAGAAGGTGCATTCCAGTTGGTAAAAGTAGCGAAACCGCCGCCTTGCTCGATAAGATCTGGGCCCGGAGCGAGTAATAAATGATAAGTATTGGCAAGAATGGCTTGCGAGCCGAGTTTGCGCATTTGGTCAAAAGTAAGGGCTTTGACGGTGGCGCGGGTGGCGGCGCCAACAAAGGCTGGTGTTTTGATGTCGCCGTGCGGAGTATGGATGACGCCGGCGCGCATGAGGTCGGTTTGTTTTTCGATGTCAAATTTTAACATATGAGCATTGAATCTCCGTAGCTTAGAAGTTTATAGTCTTCAGCGATAGCGTGTTCATAGGCAGCTTTGAGGTGGTTCCAACCGGCAAAGGCAGAAGCAAGCATGAGGACAGTAGATTTTGGAGCATGAAAATTAGTAAGAAGCGCATCGATGACTTTAAAATCGAAGCCTGGATAGATAAAAATGTCGTCTTCGCCGGAAGTTTTGCCAGTTTTGTCCCAATATTCGAGAGTACGAGTGACGGTAGTGCCAAGTGCAATGACGCGTTTATGAGTAGCTTTGGTGTTTTTGATAGCTTCGATAGTATCGGCTGGAATATTAAACCATTCAGAGTGCATGTGATGCTCTTCGATGTTGTCGGTACGGATAGGTAAAAAGGTGCCGAGACCAACATGGAGAGTGAGATACTTAATTTGGACGCCTTTTTGCTGGAGGCGGGAAAGGAGATCTTCGGTCATATTGAGGCTAGCAGTAGGAGCGGCGGCGCTGCCAAGTTTGTTGCCCCAAACGGTTTGATAGCGTTTTACATCGTTGGCAGTTGCGTCACGATGAAGATAGGGCGGAAGTGGAACGTTACCATGATCTAAAACGATATCTTGGAGTGGGCGGCTAGAGTCGATGATAGCAATACCGCCGTCGAGAATTTTGCGAACGGCAACAGTGTCGTTGGTTAGCTCGTCGGTACCAGCGTGTTTGACGGTAAGAACGTCGCCGACGTGAAGCTTGCCGCGATACATAACGTGATTATCAACATCGTTATGTTTTTCGAGGACAACGAGTTCGCGCGGGCGGCCGTCAGGAAGCTGAGTAAAGAGACGCGAGCGCATGACGCGCGTGTCGTTTAGGATGAGAAGGTCGCCAGGCTCGAGAAATTCGTCGAGATTGCGATAGTAGGAATCGGTATATTTGCCAGTTTTGCGATCAAGCACAATAAGACGAGAAGTGCCGCGGATTTTTGGTGGAAATTTGGCGATATTTTCTTCGGGAAGATTATAAGTATAATCAGATAATAACATTCTGATATTATATAATTTTTTGATGGTTTTGACAATTTATAGGGCGGATTCGAAAAAGGAAAACCCCGACCTTTCGGCCGGGGCTAAAATCATAAATCACTCTTAGACTTCGCAGCCTGGAATGCGCTCTGAAGCTCGCTCAGCTTCATATGGATGGCGTATTCACATTCATTCTGCTCGTCGCGGTGAAGGTCAAGCCTTTCTTGTGTCGTCATACGAATAGTGTGACTACAGCTGGATTGAAGCTTGCGACCGAGGGCGGCGACTTTGTTGGCTTCCTGGGCAGATCTGAAAATGTGACTGCTGAGGTAGTCGTAATCTTCGTCACTGATAGTGGCAAAGAGCAGGTCATCGTCGTCGGGCAGAGCGGTAATGTCATTCTTGGCGAAGCGGATATTCTCGCGAAGAGAGTCCAAGACGAGGTCGATTTCGTGCTGGACATTGGTGCAATAGCGTTCATATACGGAGATCTGTCTCTTCATGGTGACAATCTCGGCGTACTGAACGTCGTCTTCTGCGCAATCTCGCGCGAGTTCGGCAATTTCGCTAGCATACTTCGCTACGTCCTGAATGAGACTCGAGAGCTTTGCTGTCTGATTCTTAGTGATTTCTATATAGTGCATACAATTCCCCTCCTTTTGGGTGCACGGTGAAAAAGTACTATTAGCTCAAGAAAAGAGGCTAACTTGTATATTGTAGCATATTTGTGCGAAAAAGTCAATGACTTTAGCATAAAAACAATAAATTGACGGAATTTTTTAAGTTTGACTTTAGAGAAAAAGAATAAATTAGGTATTATAGAGATAAGGAGAAATTATGCGTGTATTATATGTTGAAGATGAGAAATTTCTAGCCGAGGCCGTGAAGCACAATCTCGAAAAGCATGATATGGATGTAGATCTCGCAACAGACGGCGAAGAGGGGCTTAACATGGCGCTGAATGGCATATATGATTGCATAATTTTGGATATTATGTTGCCGAAGTTGTCTGGAACGGATATCCTGCAAAGACTACGCGAGAAAAAGATTTCAACGCCGATTATAATGCTGTCGGCACTAGCAGATGTAGATGATAAAGTGCGCGGGCTAAATCTTGGTGCGGACGATTATCTTGCGAAACCGTTTAAGACGGCAGAATTGGCGGCGCGTATTATGGCTTTGATGCGAAGGCCGGCTGAGGTGCAAGATCAAGTGCTAGAATTTTTGGATTTAAAATATAACATGACCGAGAAAGAACTTAATGGCGTAAGTTTGACGACGAAAGAGGCGGGAATTATTAACGAATTAATGAAAACGCCAGAGAAGATTGTGAAGAAAGAATATCTTCTGAATAAAGTTTGGGGTGCGGATGCGTATGGCGAAGATAATTATATTGAGGTATATATGTCGCGTCTGCGTAAAGTGTTGAAAAATCTAAAGAGCAAGACAAAGATTTTGACCGTGCGAGGTTTGGGCTATAAGATTGTGAAGGCTTGAGATTGATGTTTAAGAATCTTAGAAACCAGATCGTATTGTCGATTGTAACAATTTCGTCGGTGATTATTTTGGTGTCGTTTACGTCGATATTTATGATTATGTCGATGACGATTCGGGCGCGCGAAGATATTGCTTTGCGGTCACAAGATATGTGTATTGAGGAAATTATTCAGGAACGAAATTCGCATGTGACGAGATTGGGCTTAACATTGCTGAGTGTGGGTGTGATTCTAGAGCTCTTGATTTTTGCGGTTTCTTCAATAATCGCAGAACGGTTAGTTAAGCCGGTACAAGAAGCATATGAACAACAACGAGAGTTTATTGCAAATGCGTCGCATGAGCTAAAAACGCCGATTGCGGCGATACGGGCGAATTTTGAGGCACTAGATGTGGAAGAAGAACCATGGACTGATAATATAGACCTTGAACTTGACAAGGCGCAAAACTTGGTGCGTGATTTACTGTTGTTGGCGCGAATGGATGGACGAGTTGAAAAAGCATCGAAGAAACGTTGTGATTTGTCTGAGATTGTTAAGAAGCATGTAAAAGCGATAGATGTGCGACTGGATGGCAAGAAACTAAAAACCGATATTGCGGAAGATGTGGTGGCAACGCTAGTGCAAGATGATTTCGTGCAGATTTTGAGTATTTTGCTTGATAATGCTGCGAAATATGCAAAGAGCTGGGTGTCGGTAGAGCTAAAAAACAATTACGTTAAAGTTGAGAATGACGGAAAAGAAATTCCAGCCGCAAAAATGGAGCATATTTTTGAGCGTTTTTATCAAGTGGATAAGACGGCGACGGGTGTGGGGCTAGGACTTTCGATCGCGAAATCGGCGGCCGATCATAATGGTTGGGAAATTATTGCAGATTCAAATAAAAAATCGACGAGCTTTACGCTTTATTTTGAGCGCTAAGCCGCTGGTGGCGATAGATGAGCCTATCTGGTATAATACTAGATAATTATGAGTTTACAAATTGGAATTGTAGGGCTTGCTAATGTGGGTAAAAGCACGCTATTTAACGCTTTGACAAATGCCGGTGCGCTAGCGGCAAATTATCCTTTTGCAACGATAGAGCCAAATACTGGCATTGTAGGCGTCCCAGATGAACGTTTGGCGGTGCTTGGAAAAATGTACGAATCGGATAAAATTGTGCCAGCGACGGTGGAGTTTGTAGATATTGCGGGACTAATAGCCG
The DNA here is from genome assembly GCA_051891815.1 of Candidatus Nanosyncoccaceae bacterium. Classification (GTDB taxonomy): domain Bacteria; phylum Patescibacteriota; class Saccharimonadia; order Saccharimonadales; family Saccharimonadaceae; genus UBA2834. The sequence continues at coordinate 317,361 of JBJFFO010000003.1, read as the reverse complement.
GCGCGTCTAAAGGTGAGGGATTGGGCAACAAATTCTTGGCAAATATTCGTGAGTGTAAGGTAATCTGCCACGTAGTGCGTGCATTTAAAGATGGAAATGTAACACATGTGGCGAATTCGGTTGATCCAAAGCGCGACATTGAAACAGTAGAAACAGAGCTAGCGCTGGCAGATATTGATTCGCTCGAGCGCGCATTAATCAAAATGCGTAAAGATACAAAAAGCGGCAATAAAGAAGCGATTGCAAAAGTTGCGATGGCGGAGAAAGTACTTGATGAGCTTAAAAGTGGCAAAACACATGTTGAGCCGGTCGAAGGACTTGATTTGTTGTCAGCAAAACCGGTGTTTTATATGTTTAATCTTGATGAAGATGAACTGACGGATGAGGCGAAATTAGCTGAGCTATCTGCTATAGTTGCGCCACAAAAATGCGTGTTTGTCAATGCGAAGCTAGAATCGGAAATGGCTGATATGTCAAGCGAGGATAAGCAAGTTTTTCTGGAGAGCTATGGCATTAAGGAAGATGGATTAAGCCAGCTCGTGCGCGTAGCGTATGATACTTTGGGCTTGCAGAGCTATTTGACGGCAGGTAAAAAAGAAACGCGCGCTTGGACGATCAAGAAAGGTGCGACAGCGCCAGAAGCAGCGGGCGTAATTCATACAGATTTTCAGCGTGGATTTATCGCGGCGACGATTTGTAAATATGACGATCTTGTGCGGCTCGGTAGCGAAAAAGCAGTACGCGAAGCGGGGCTGATGCGCACGGAGGGTAAAGACTACATCATGCAAGATGGAGATGTAGTGGAATTTAAATTTAACGTCTAAAAAAGCGCCCGAAAGGGCGTTTTTTGTGGCTTAAATATTTGCGAAACGTTAAGAGCTTATGGTAAAATGTTTGTATGAGTCTAGGTTATGGTGTGGGCGACTTCTTCGCATTAGACATCGGTACGGACGCACTAAGAATGGTGCAATTATCTGGCAACGCTCAGCGTGGCTGGGTTTTGCAGAAATTCGCATATGTGCCGGTCAGTCGCTCGATATTGCAAGATAGTAGTGATGCCGGTAGGCGTCGCTTGGGGGAAACAATTGTCAGCGCAGCGGAGCAGGCTGGCATCAAAACCAAAAATATTGCACTTGGTATTCCTTCAAACAAATGTTTTACTGCGATTGTTGAGGTACCAACGCAAGATCAGAAATCGATGGAAAAAGTGATTCGCTACCATGAGGATCAGTATATTCCGATGCCGATTGACGACGCAAAAGTCGATCATGTGATTTTGGGACCAAGCCCAAATAATCCACAAGTGACCGAGGTACTTTTGTCTTCGACGGCGATTACTTATGCTGAGGAGCGCATGGAGAGCGTAGAGGCATTTGGTTTTAACTTGGTTGCGCTGGAACCAGACTCGATTGCAATGTCGCGTGCTCTCACGCCGCCAGGAGTACAAACCGCCCGTTTGATTATCGATTATGGCGAAGATTCGACTGATCTTTCGGCAGTTTTTGGTGCACCACGCCTAGTACGTATGCTTCCTGGTGGACTTTCAGTTTTGGTTCGCACGGTTGCAAATTCTCTTAATGTCAAGGAAAGTCAAGCTCGACAATTTATTCTTAAGTTCGGCTTGGCGCAGGACAAGCTTGATGGTCAGGTCTTTAAAGCGCTTGATCTTACACTCGATACTTTTGCAGGTGAGCTTTCGAAATCTGTACGTTTCTTTGAAACGAAATATCCGAATGTGAAAATAAGCGAAATTGCGCTATCTGGTTATGCGGGCGTGATTCCGTTTATGGCAGAATATATTGAAGCAAAAACTGGTATCAAGACCGTACAGGGTAACCCATGGCAGATGGTCCAGGTTACCCAGCAACAGCAACAGGCTTTGGCTCAGGTTGCGGCTGAATTTGCGGTAGTGATCGGCTTAGCGGAAAGGGCGAATACTCGATAATGTATGAGATTAGCTTAGTACCAGATGTCAAGGCTGAACTTTTGCGTAAACAACGTTTGCGTAACTTGTTCGTTTTGATTTGTGTTGGCGTTGCGATTGCTTGTGGTGCTGTCGTGATGATTTTACTTTCGGTTATGGGTGGTCAGACCGTGAGTATGAATAATCAGAAAAAAGAAATTGGCTGTCGCTACAATATGAAGATGGATGGCAAGACCCTGAAATCTTCTGATTGTAAGTCGGACATGGGTACGCCGGTGATGTACTTTAATAACAGGCAGACTTTGCTTACTATTCAGGATCAGCTAAAGAGTCTTGATACGTTGAATAATTCGATGATTAAGTTCTCTCGTATCTTTGGTCTGCTTGATGTCTTGTTGCTTGATGAAGAAAAAGGCTCAAAGATTGAAGTATCGGAGCTCGCAGTAGATTTCTCTTCGATGACTTTGTCATTTGACGCAGTCGGCTACGATAAATCTTCGGCAAATATTGGCTATAAACCGCTCGAGGCTTTCAAGAAGAATGCCGAAAGGATGCATTATGACTACGGTGAGTATATGCGCCGTGGCGATGATGAAAATGATGAGGTGATTCCATACTTCTGTATTTCTGAAGAAACGATAAATGGTTTAGTGTATGGCGTATATAGTAAGGGTGCGCCAGGGTGTGAGGCGCCAATGGTTGAGTCTACAGAAGAAGATGAAGATGCCGCTGGCGATGGCGAAGAGTCTGATGGAGAAGATGAGGATGCTGCTGACGATGACGAAGAGTCTGATGAAAAATCCGACGAGAAAACTTCCACAGAGCCCGTAGAAAATGAAATAGAAAAAATTTATATCCGTCGTACCTATAAAGACCGAGATGATTACGAATCCGTTCGCGAAGGTAAAGATAAATACTGGGACGAAAGCGTGATGGGTAAGAATAATTATAAAGGTTATTACTTTGAAAGCAGCTGTATAAATTGGAGCGAAGACGGCAAGATAGATGAGACGGCTACGCTTGAAACTTGTCCGTTCTTGAGCGATGAGATTGCCGTGACGAACTCATCTTATGGCCTCGATACGAATGAACAGTTGGTCTTAACTTTCCAATCGTCGGTGCCGATTTCGACAGAGATCTTCCTATCCGGTAATCACAATATGCAGATTCTAAGCCCAACTCGTCAGAACGTAACTGATAGCTATGTCCAGGTTCGCGATATGTTTGTAGCAGGCGACTCTATTAAGGAGGCAAACTAATGGCACAATCAAAAAACAATAAAAATGAAAAAGGCGTCGCTTTTGAAAAGCGCGCCAAGATGGATAAGGCGCAGCAGGAGATTCTATTAATCTGTTGTATAGCGTCGGCTATCATTGGATTTACATTAGTCGGTTCAATCTTCTTGATTCGCAAGATTTCTTACAATATGAAGTTGATTGGTGCGAATGATATTGTGATTGATACCTATAAAGACATGCAAAACAGCTTGGATCAAATCGAATCGCAAATTAGTAGTCTCTCTAACAATGAAAATCTTGAATCGGTTGGACGCTTGCGTGATTCAGAAAAATGTAATGGCTTTGCCTCTAGGAGCGATATTCATAACATTAAGGAAGAGGAACTCGAGCTTGTGAAGACTTGTAGCGCTTTGCGTGTGATTTCAGATGCAATGCCTTCGACGCAGAATATGGAAGCAACGCTTTCAAGCCTAAACCAGCTATTAAACTGGTCGAATGAAGATTCCGGTGTGTCTTTTGAAGGACTTTCTACGATGCAGGGTACGGTGATGTCGAGCTTGGGCTTTCAGGAAGTGATAAAGAAGAAGGGTAATGCAGAAAATGCGACGATACATGTGATGAATACTTCACTAAAGATTGTTGATAAGGCTACGAGAGTAAAATCTGCGCTTGCAATGATTGAGAGCTCAATTCGTAACTTCGATATTGTGCAAGCACAACTTAGCTTTAACGGTGAAGATTTAGAGCTTTCGAGTACCTTTGGTGCGTATTACTCGGATCCGGCTACGCTGTCTGACCAGACGCGCATTGTATGCGCTGATGTTGAGAGCGAAAAATGTAAGACAATGGGCGGTGATACGGCAGAGGCTGAAAAGAAAGCGGCAAAGAACGGCACTAATGAAGATCCGGAGGAGGATGAATAATGAAGAGATCTGAGATTGCTTTAATTACATTAGTGTCCATCATCGTTATTGTAGCTACATACATTCTTGGTGGCTTGTTCTTCGGCGATTTAAGTGAGGAAGTAACTTCGATTAAATACTTGGTGCCGATTGATTCAAAAGTTGTAGCGCCGAGTGAGGACTTCTTTAATGCTTATGCGCATAACCCAACGGTAGAAATTTACGTCGGTAATTGCGGCGTTGATGAAGTTTGGGATACGAATAGCCTCAAGTGTGTGAAGCAGGACGGTGATAATAGCTAGCCTAGCGATAATACTGACGACAATACGGATGATGAGCCGAACGGAGATGACGAAACTCCAGAATACTAATAAAAATAGAAAGAAAATATGCTTTTATCAAAAGAGATGCAGGATAAGGTCGTAGACCTCCTTGTGGAGGACGGTCTTGTTGATGCAAATTTGGTGAGAAAGGCGTATCTTGAGGTTCAGAAATCTGGGCAGCCGATTTTGGCGGTCTTAAAATCGAAAGAGATTGCGACGGATGATTGCGTGCAACATGCAACGGCGATTGCAACGAAGACGCCTTATGTTGACTTGCGCAATATACGTTTTGATCGTGAAAAATTGGCAGTAATTCCACAAGAAGTAGCACAGCGTCAGCGTGCGATTCCGCTTGAAGAACGTGATGGCGTTTTGATTGTAGCGGTACTCGACGTTACAAATATTCAGCGCACGGATTATTTGTCAACTTTGACGGGCAAGCCGATTCGTTCGGTGATGACGTCGGATGCAGGTATCGAAAATGCCTTGATGCAGTATGTTGCCGATATGCGCGACATGGATAAAGTGGCAGCGCAAGAGGAGGCGTCGGCGGCTGAGAAGGCGAACGCGCAGACGATTACGCAGGACTCGCCGATTTCGAAGGCTTTGACGGCGATTTTGGATTATGCCGCGAAGTCGAAAGCGTCGGATATTCACATTGAGCCACTCGAAAAATCGTTAGTGATTCGTTGCCGTATTGATGGTGTTTTGCGTAAGACGATGGAGCTTCCGAAGTCGGTTGAGGCGGCGCTAATATCGCGTATTAAGATTATGGCGAAACTCAAAATTGATGAGCACCGCGTACCGCAGGATGGTCAGTTTGCGGTAAATGTGAACGGGAACATTATTGATCTTCGTATCGCGATTGCGCCTGTGGTCTGGGGCGAGCAGGTAGTTATTCGTCTTTTGGACAAGACTGGTACTTCGATGGATGTCGAGAAGATGGGTATGACGGGCCGCGCATTGAAGGATGTTGTGGAAGGTATTTCGCGTCCAAATGGTATGATTTTGACTTCTGGTCCGACGGGTTCTGGTAAGTCTACGACTTTGTATGCCTTGATTAAGCGTATTAAGAGCGATGCGATTAATATCGTGACGCTTGAGGATCCGGTCGAGTATAAGATGGATGGCGTGAACCAGACACAGGTGAATGTGGACGCGGGTTTGACTTTCTCGGCGGGACTTCGTTCTATTTTGCGTCAGGACCCTGATGTAGTAATGGTAGGTGAGATTCGTGATGCAGAAACGGCGAACTTGGCGGTGCAGGCGGCGCTTACGGGTCACTTGGTGTTCTCGACATTGCACACCAACTCGGCCGCTGGTATTTTGCCTCGTTTAATCGATATGGGCATCGAGCCATTCTTGATTGCTTCGACACTAAATACGGTTATTGGTCAGCGTCTTGTGCGTCGCGTGGCGGAACGTCGTGAAAGTTATCAGAGCAACGAACTGGAGACAGCGCAGATTCGTCAGATTGTAGGTGATATTTTGCCGCAGAGTTCTGGGGATGTAGCGGCGGTGAGTGAAAAACTTGGCTATCCGAATATGCCGGTGGCGAATTCTTCGTCGTTTACGCTTGTAAAAGGTATAGATTCGGAAGAGACGCCGAATGGTTATAAAGGGCGTGCCGGTCTTTATGAGACGATTGCGGTGGATGATGATATCCAGAAGCTGATTGTGGCACATGCGACGTCTGGTGATATTATGCGCGTGGCGAAAATGAAGGGCACGGTGACGATGCGTCAAGATGGAGCACTTAAGGCTCTTGCTGGTATTACGACACTAGATGAAGTAAACCGTGTGGCTTCGGACTTAGCATAGAAGTATAAAGCAATAAAAAATGCCCCGAAAGGGGTGTTTTTTTGTGGTGCGGGTTGAGAGAGTCGAACTCTCATGTTGAGTTTGGAAAACTCACATAATAACCGTTATATGAAACCCGCAGATATACTTTGAGGCGGTCAATTTTGCCTAGCGGAAGCCCCATAGATGTGCTATGGGGCGGGCAAGAGGAATCGAACCTCCGACCTTCTGGACCACAATCAGACGCTCTAACCAACTGAGCTATGCCCGCCGCGTAAGTACATTATAACAGATTTAGAACTGATTCGTAAAGACTAAGAGATAGGCGAGATAACCGAGTGCGCCACCAGCGGCAATCACAAAGAGAACAATGAGGGTCCAAACCCAACCAGAAGTTTTGTGCTCAGCTTGAACGACAGTGTGCTTTTTGGTAGTTTTCTTTTTGATTGGTGATTTTTGACTGTAAACGTTCTTGGTGCTGGCGAGGTTATTGACGGAAGTCTCTGGGATGTTGGTGCCGAGAGGGCGTTTTTCGATCTTGGCGTCGGTAAGGAATGGGGAGCGTACGCCAACGGAGTAATTGTTAGCGTTTGGTGCTTCGGCTTCAGCTTTGTTTTGGGCTTCAATCGTAGCTTTGGCGCGAGCGGCGGCCTCGGCGACGGTGTTTGGTTTTTGTGCTGAATTTTGGGCAAGCTTTGGCGCGGCCGCAATCTGAGGACTGGCTTTGCGGGCGGCTTGCTGTTGTTTTAGGAGAAGTTCGCGACGTTTGCGTTCGATTAGTTGACGCTTGCGAGCAAGGAGTTGCTGCTGACGAAGCTCGGCGGCAGTCTGAGGAGAAACGGTGTGAGCTGGAGCGGATTTCATTGGCTGAACAGCATGAGAGCTTGGCGCAGTAGATATAAGCTTTTGAGTAGTAGGGCGCTGAGTAACTGACCTTTGAGCCATAGGGCGAGCTACTGGTCTTTGAGCGACGGGGCGGGTTGGAGTAGCTTTTGGCGCGGAATTAACAGTGATAGGAGTAGGCTTCGTGGCGCGGTGAGCGCTACGGGCTGGGCGGGCAAAATCCATAAACTTTGGACGTTGTGCGACTGGTTTTGGTGTAGCGGTTGGTTGAACGGCTGGAATTGGAACTGGACCAGAAGAAGTTTTTGGCTTTGCTGGTGCCTTGGCGGCTGGTTTGGTGGCTCCACGAGTGGTGGTAGCGCGAGATTTGATAGCTTCAGATACTGCTTTGTCTAGTTCGTCGTAGTCAATATTGTCGCTCATTTATTTTTTACCCTTTGCTGTTTCTACGATAGCACAGAATGAATCTGCTATCAAACTGGCACCTCCGACAAGTAGACCGTCGATGCCTTCGATGTCGAGATAACCACCAGCAGTGTCAGCGTTAACAGATCCGCCATAAAGAACAGAGATGTTTTCGCCAATTTCTTTGCCGTAAAGCTTGCTGATATGAGAGCGAATAATCTTGATGGCGGCGTCGATGTCGGCTGGCTTAGCTGGTTTGGCATTTTTATTGCTAGAGATAGCCCAGACTGGTTCGTAAGCGATGATAACCTTGTCGATGTCCTCTTTGCTGACTAGATGAAGCCCTTCGATGAGTTGATTATGAATGGCGCGATTGGTTTCGCCATCTTTGCGCTCGAGCGCGGTTTCGCCAATACAAAGGACGGGGGTAATGTTGTTGCGAATAGCAGCGGCAACTTTTTCTTGGATGTCTTTGTCGCTCTCATTGAAGACGTAGCGACGCTCGGAGTGACCGACGAGAGCATAGTCGACAAAGCCACGAAGTTGCGAGACGGAAACTTCGCCGGTGTAAGCGCCATAATCGCGCCAGTAGAAGTTTTGTGCGGCGAGTTTGAATTGGCGGCGATTGATCTGGAGAGAAAGAGTTTGCAAAGCGACAAGAGAAGGGGCAAGCACAATCTGAAGATTGCGGCCGGTGTCGATGCGGCGGCTGAGGCGACTGAGGTAAAGGCTGGCCTCGCCTGGAGTGAAGTTCATTTTCCAGTTTGCAATTATGTATTTTTTTCTGGGACTAGTCATACCTAAATTTTACCATAAGCGAGCAAAAAACGGTAAAGCTAGAGAGTGTAAACTGGTTGACCATAGCAGATCCAAGCAAAGACAAAACAAAGAAGATTGGCGATCATAGCAAAAAGCATGACGGCGGCGATGTAGGGGTTAAAAAAGAAGGCGAGCGCAACGGCGATAGTCCAAAAAACAGTAGCGAGAATAAGTTCGGTGGCGTAGATGGAACATTTGATGAAGCGCGAGAACTTGCCGATGATGCGTCGGATGGCGCCGTTGTATTGGCGGAGACTTTTATAAAGACCAAAAATCACGAGGGCGGAAAGAGCGAAAGCAAGAAGGCTAAAAATAACATGGTTACCAGAGCTTGTGCTAGTTATAGGGGTAGTTGGTGTTTTAATAATAGGATCGCAGCCTTCGGGCGTGGCAGGAGTTTGGCTTTCGGGCAGAGGAAGTAAAAGGATAGTAAAACCAACAGCGAGAACGGCAGCAATAGACAACAAAATGCGTCCGCTAGCTCGAAGAAAACGCGCAATAAAATTCATAATTATATTTTAACACGCTAAAGCTAAACGGACGCTGTAGACTGTCGTTACTCGGTGACGCCAAGAATGCCGCGAAGAGCGTAGGCGGTATCTTCGTGCGAGCGAACCGTAATAGTGTCGATACCCATTTGAACGACGGGGTAATCGTTGCCACCCGGTTGGGTCATGTCGCCAAAGTAGAGAACCTCTGATTTGTCGACTTTGAGTTCATCGAGCAGGTGAGTCATGCCGAATTCCTTGTTCATGCCAGGGGTGACGGCGTTGATAGAAGTAGTGCCACCAATCTCGTAGTCAAATTCTGGTGCGAGCTCTTTGCAGCGCCTGCAGATAATTTCGCGCTTTTTGCAGTCTGGATCCCAGGCGTATTTGGCTTCGGTGCCGGCTTTTTGGCCGAGGGCAGAGAAGGTGACTTGGCTGAGACGGTTTTCGATGATTTCGTCACCTTCGGCAACTTTGTCGATTTCCCAGAAACCGTTTTCTTTGGCTGCAGTCTCGATAGCTTCGGATATTTTTTTAACTTGCTCGTCGGTGAGAGGGTAATTGTAAATCTGCTCCCAATCTTTTTTCTCGATATTGTAGCGATAATATTGTGTACCTTGAGCGACGAAAAGATGTAAATGACTGAGCTGCTCTGGGGTGGCATCTTTTAGGCGATCTACAATTTGAATTAAGAATTGGTCAAATTTTTGGCCGGAAATAGGGCAGATTTCATAATGATCAAGACATTTTGTCAAGAGTTCGGCAATCTCGTCAGGAATAGGAGTCTTGGCGATATTGAGAGTCTGATCGATGTCAAACGCGAGTACTTTTTTCATAATTACCTCCAAATTATGTATCTATTTTACATGATTTGAGATAAAAAAGCTCGCAAAGGTTTTGCGAGTGAATTTTAGAAAAGGAGAGCCCCCGCATCCTTTCAATGCGGGGGTAGGGAATTTCTCCTAATCACAATACGGCTCGCTTGACGCCTGGGATTATTCCTCCCACATAGCATCAATCAAAGCGATTGCGTCGTCGGAAGTGAAGCGCTTATGGGCTTCGGGCTTAGCTTCGGGCTTGGCTTCGGGTTTAGCCTCAGGCTTCTTCTCGGGCTTGGCTTCGGGTTTAGCCTCAGGCTTCTTCTCGGGCTTGGCCTCGGGTTTGGCTTCGGGTTTAGCCTCGGGCTTCTTCTCGGGCTTAGCTTCGGGCTTAGCTTCGGGTTTGGCCTCAGGCTTCTTCTCGGGCTTAGCCTCGGGCTTTTTGCCGGAGTCGGAAGAATCACTCTTCTTGGTGTGCTTCTTCACGAAATCGGCAAAGGTGGACTCGATCTTTTTGAAGACATCGGCCTTGTAGCCTTTGTCGTCAATGACCTCGCCACGACGGTTCAACTTGCAGTTGTCACCGACGTAGACGGCGATGTACTTGCCGGTCTCGTCCTTCTGTCCCTCCTGAACAGCAACAACCTCGGCAGCCGATGCGCCGCGATTCTCATCCGCGTAAAACTGCGCGGCAGAGATGCGCTTAATGATCGCGAGCGTCGCTTTGGCCTGCGCCTCGGTGAAAGTGTCCGAAAGGGGCGGATAGACCTTGATGCCCGTGAAGTTGTTGCCCTTGCCGTGCATGCGGTCGCAGACAACGATCGCGCTGCCGTCCTTGTCGGCATTGAGCTCGTGTCCTTCCGCGTCGATGAAGATAGTTGTGTAATTTTTCTTTGACATAAATATGTCCTCCTTTTTTGATATAAGAAACTTTCGCATCGTATGCGAAGCTGGAGGGTACGACTTCCTCCAAGCATGAAATGCACCTCGCGCGAGATGCACTTGATGCTTGAAGGAAAGCGATAAATATGTCTTTGTGATTAGGAGTTAAAATGCGTGCTTAGCGTATAATTAGCCTAAGCATACTTTAATAATAGCACAAACGTCTTGAAATGTCAATAGGAAGAACATAAAAATGCCCACTTTGCGGACAAAAATGGGCATTTGAAGTGAGAGTTTGCTGGATTCTAGCGGACGAGCGCGAACTTGTTTTTGCCTTTTTTGACGAGAGACAGCTCGGAGATGGCCTGATCGGTGGTGACTTTCTGGCCATTGATAGAGATGGCGTTGCCAGCGATGAGCTTGCGAGCTTCACCTTTGCTAGTCGCGAGGCCAGTGGCGACGAGAATGTCGACGAGGTTGCCAAAAGTAGCAGTCGGGAAGCTTTTTGCAAAAAGCTCGACTTCGTCGGCAGAAAGATCGGTAAGCTTGCCGTCGCCAAAGACGATAGTAGTGATTTTCTTAGCGGACAAAGCGGCATCTTCGCCATGAACGATAGCAGTGACGAGCTCGGCAAGACGAGCTTGGCCAAAGCGGGCGCCTGGATTTTCGCGATGACGACTCAAAATTTCGTCAAGTTCTTCTGGGGTGACGAAAGTGAAGTATTTGAAGTAATCTTCGAGCGCTTCGTCGGATTGGTTGAGCCAGAATTGATAGAAATCGAAGATGGAAGTTTTTTCGCTATCAAGCCAGACGGCGTTGCCTTCGGACTTGCCGAATTTGCGACCGGTGACTTTATCAATGATGAGTGGGCAAGAGTAGCAGTCGGCTGTTGCGTTCTCGAGACGAGAAATAAGATGAATGCCAGAGGTGCAGTTGCCAAATTGGTCGGCGCCGCAGAGCTGAAGAGTAACGTTGTGTTCGCGGAAGAGGTGCAAGAAATCGTAGCCCTGGATGAGAGTGTAGCTAAACTCGGCATAAGAGATGCCGGCGCCACCTTCGCCGATGCGATTTTGGACGAATTGACGATCGAGCAACTGGGTCATGCTGAAGCATTTACCGATTTCGCGAAGGAAAGGTAAGAATTTGACATCTTTGAACCAGTCGAGATTGTCGAGCATGGCGGCATTCTCGTCGGAGTGGGTGACGCGAATGATTTGACGCGCGAGAGCGGCTTTGTTGCGCTCGATTTCGTCGAGAGGCTTGAGCTCGCGTTCGGCGTTGTCTTTTGGATCGCCAATTTGGCCAGTGGCGCCACCAACCAAGAAATATGGAGTATAACCATGGCGTACGAAGCAAGCGCACATCATGAGAGCAGCGAGGTGGCCGATGTGAAGGCTATCGGCGGAAGGGTCGGTGCCCCAATAGAAATTGCGCGGAGCTTTGTCTAGGTCTGATATCTGGTCCAGCGTATGCTGCGCGACAAAACCACGCCACTGGAGCTCTTCGGATAATTTCATGATTTACTCCTTAAATTTTTTCTATATTTTACCATAAAAGCGAGGTGTGGTAAAATGAGGAAAGTGGCGCCATAGCTCAGCTGGATAGAGCAGGAGACTTCTAAGCTCAAGGTCGTAGGTTCGAATCCTACTGGCGCTACCAGCTATGATTTTGAAAGGCCAGCTCCAGGAGGGGCTGGTTTTTTGTATTGACAAGTATTTTGCAGTTTGAGATAATCGTTTGCATGCTCTCCATGATGGAGACATGCTCTTTTTAGCTATTTCTCTTTATAGAAAGAGGTGGTTTCTTTGAAGAAAATATCAAGGAAAATTATAGCAGTATGTATGATGATGGCAGTTTTAACTCTCTCGGTGGTTCCAGCGTTCGCATCTGGTTCGAATGATGTAAGAACATATAGTTGGCTTCAGGCTACGAATCCAACCTTTGAGGAGCCTTGTGGAACTATTAGCGCATGGGATGGCAGTACGCTGATTTTTCAAGGAATTGCAACATCGTCTCAGTCTGGCCAATTTAAGGTAAAACTTCAGAAGAAGGGCTTATTTGGCATATGGAGTGATACAAATAATGTATATACGGTTAGACAACATCATAATCAGACGTATGATACTGTCAATAATCATTATGTAACGGGACAGTTCTATCGGCTATACTGGAATATACATGAAAACGGAACATATCGTGTTGTTCTCTATAATCCAAGTGCGCCACAGGTATGTGGATTATCTCAGACTATATTTTATATTCAGTAAAGAATTTTTTGTAGCTTATTGACTGGATAGCTAAAAAGAGAAATAGTACATTTATGATACCCGCCAGATTGGCGGGTATTTCTGTAGGCTTGAATGAGGTATGGTACAATTTGCTTATGGATACTGAGCAGGCGATTGTTCGACTTCAAAATATGAATAAGACTTTTGTAAAAGACAAAAAGCCGGTGTTGGTTTTGAATGATATAAATCTGGAGATTAGGCGGGCTTCGTTCGCGGTTTTGTCGGGACTGAGTGGCTCGGGAAAAACGACGTTGCTAAAAATTATTGGCGGGTTTGAAAAAGCGAGCTCAGGAAAGGTCTTGTTTAATGGCGAAGATATTAGCGGGCTGTCGAATGAAAAATTGACAGCATTTCGTCGCAAGAATGTGGGGATGATTTTTCAGGATTACTATTTAGATGAGAATTTAACTTTTCGCGAGAATATTGAACTTCCGGCGATGTTTGCAGATATGAAAGAGGAAGAAATTACGGAGCGTACGAAAGAATTAGTTGAGGGGACGGATTTGGCGGAACGACTCAACCATTATCCGGATGAGATTTCGGGTGGGCAAGCGCAGCGAGCGGCGATTTTACGTGCTGTGTATCTAAAACCGGATTTGATTTTGGCGGATGAACCAACAAGCAATATTGATGATCTGAATGCAAAGATGGTGCTAGATAATTTGAAAGATTTGCAACAAAAAGGACACACGATTTTGCTAGCGAGTCATGATGCGCGCGTACTTGAATATGCAGATGCGGTGATTAAAATGACGGACGGAAAAGTTATATGCGATTAAAGAATGTAAATATGCTTGCGAAAAGCAAAATTAAGCGTTTTAAACGTAAGACTTTACTGATGGTGGCGCCAATGGGTTTGTTCTTTGGCGTAATTATGGCGATGCTACTGGTTTTTGTGAGTCTTGAGGCAACAGCGTTTCGCGAGATGGATAAGATTGATAAAAATACTTATCTTGCCGTCGATGACAATACTAGTAATGTTGATTTATTAACGCAGCGTGCGGAATCGGTGGGCGGAAAGATAATTTCCGGTAATTATAGGACTGCATCGACTGAGGGGAGGTTTTTGGCGAAAAACGGATCGTTATTGCAGGTGTTTTTGGATGCACGGTATTTAAACTACTATCCGCATGAAATAATAGACAAATTTGTAACGGAGGATTATACGCAATCTGAGGTGCCGATTTTAACAACACTAGATGAGGCAGCGACGCTGGTAGGGGTTTCGTATGATGCGAATAATGAGAATAGTTTTAAAGATATATACGAGAATGTAGTAGGACGGAATTTTGTTTTGGATGTTTGCGATAATGTCTTTGATGAAAATGGAATGCAACTACCAGTAGATGAGCCTGGTGGGTTGGTTTGTACGGATAAAATTAATTATAAAATCGTGGGAATTATTCCAGAATTTAGCCCGTGGTCGGAAAAAAGTGTAAACTTTCAAAATCCAGGATTCTTCACTGGAGTACTGAGCGGATTTAGTAGCCATAATGGCCGATATGGCTATTTGCTAGTATCAGAGACTGAGGAATTTAAAAATAAGTACAAAGCAGGTGCGGGTAATAGGGCGGATGCTATTGTGCAGTTTGGAAAATATGAAGACGCGAGGCGTTTTAAAGAAGAGTTTGCCTGTGAACGCTTAGGCGGAAATTGTGATTTTTATTACGCAAGTGAATTCTTTGGTAACCGTTTTGCAGTTCAGGATGAAGTTGAGTTTATCGCGATGCTGTTTGGCGGTGCAATGGTGGTGATGGCGGTGATTGCGATGATTGCGTTTGCGGTGAATGTTACGAAAATAATTGACGATGAAGCGCAATTAATTGATCTATATAAGATAGTGGGAGCATCGAGGCGGGACGTAACGCGAATTTATGCTGCCTATATTGCGAAAGTAGTATTTTATACGATTATTGCATCGGTGGTGGTTAGTCTTGTGATTTCGACGATAATATTTGTGGCAAATGCAGATACGCTACTAACTGGTTTTTCATTTATGTATTCTTCTTCGGTGACGCAGGTGCCGGTTTCGAGTATGCAATATGCGATTGATTGGAATTACGTTTATGTGATTTTGGGAATTATATTTGCAGGGCTGGTTGGGTATGCATTCTCGGAGCGAAAGTTGCGTAAAATGAAATAAAAATCGCCCCATCTCGGGGGTGATTTTTTATTTGTAGGAAATATATTTAAAGCTGACGTCGGTTTTCGTGTGGGCGGGGTTGTTGTCGAAAATAAGCTCAGCGATATTGGTCGGGAAAGCAATGTCGAGGAAGCTGATGGGCTTGGCGCATTTCTGGATGGTGGTGATGGCGCCGAGAACGATGCTTTTGTCGGCGGGATCTTTGACGCGGAGGCGGACGTGGTCTGGTAGCATAGTTTTGCCTGGGCCAACGATGCCGCGATTGGATTTCCAAAGTTCATTGAGGATGGGCGGCACGACGCCGTTATGCATGTGGCCGGAGATGAAATAATCGAATTCTTGGAGAAGATTTGTGACCTCTTGGTCATGTAAGTAGAGTGGAGAATGGATGAGGGCGAGCTTGATTTTGTGTTTTGGCAGATTGGTGCGGAGTTCGGCTGGGAGATTTTGCAAATCGCGCAAGAGGATGGATTTGTCCTCGGTGCCTGGGTGGAGGAGAGAAGATGCGTGCTCTTCGTCGCGGTCGAGCTGATAATAGGCGGGTGAGGGTGCAAAACCGAGTACGAAAATGCGGTTGTCTTCATAGACTTCGTTATGTAGGAAGTGGACGTTTTTGATCTGGCGGAGTGAGCCGAAGAACTCGGGGTTATCGTCGCTTAGCCAATGGTTTTTGCGACTGAGGCCACTCTTGAAATGCGGAGATTTGCGGTAAAAATCGTGATTGCCGGGGACGATGAGTACAGGGGCGATTTGGCCGAGCTGATCAAGCCAGGCCAGTAAACGCTCGCGTTGAGCTTTAATTTGAACCTCTTCTTGGCAGTCAATGAGGTCGCCGGCGATGCAAATGTAGTCGGGTTGGCGCTTTTTGACGGCATCGATGATGGCGCGGAGGGTGAGATTTTTGACGAGATTACTGTAATGGAGGTCGGAAATCAGGAAAAACTTGAGCGGACGCTTGAGGCTCTTGCGATAGGTGCGGTAACGGGTAAAATAAAAGGCTTTCATGGGGTATATTATAGTGCATCTTGACAAAATACGACGCTTATGCTAATATAGAGTTATGACATTCATGAAAATGATGTCATAACGACCGAATAGCTTTAGGGCTATCGGAGTACTTTAAAAGATGTTGGCATAATCATATTTTTATCAAGGTTGCTCGTAGGCAGCATTGAGTCTAGAAGATTACGATTTTTAGGTTTTGTGCTGTCTATGAGACGGCTAGAAAGCAGGGGAATATAGATTCTCCACGAGAAAAATATGAATTTTTGTACATATGATATGCTGGTGCAGGCGATGCACAGAAATGCGGCGCTGCGCCAAACTGCAGACTACGTCCAGGGCGTAAGTCTGCTCGAGGAAAGCTGTGAAGTGCTTTATCTCGGAAAATGTTTTGAGGTTGATAGCCGAAAAACTCGCGATTTGGTGGACACGATTAATCGTATCTACTATAAGCACTGCTTCAAGGATTTGGCTGCTCAGCTCGATGAGCTGAATATCCGCTACCAGCTCTATGGTGATTCGTTCGAAGTGGACGGATTTGCTTTCGATTGTGAGATCGAGAGAAAATTTGGTGACGTAAAGCTAGCTATCGAGAAGCTGAAAGAACTCACTGCAATGGATCTTCTGTATGAAGATGATGTTATGAGCGAGATTAAGCTTGCGTGGCGTAGAGCGCACGCTCGCAGCCTTATTCCGGAGTTAGAACGGAATAATATCGCGTACAGCTTTGGATATCAGTATATGAGTGTGGAGAATATTCCATATGATTATATGTACAAATTGCAAGATAGAGTACGCTCTGCGATTAAAGAGATTGCAGAGTACCGGAACTGCATACGCTAACATCGAAGGCCCCCGAAAGGGGGTCTTTTCCTTTAGTTAAAAAGCTTGCAGGGAATTTTAAAATGGCTTATGCTAAAAGTGTATTTTAATTTTAGGTGGGCTAAAAAGAGGAGGTGCCCGAAAAATGAAAACAAACACAAAGTACATATTTGTAACAGGGGGAGTAATCTCAGGCGTCGGTAAAGGCATTATGGCTGCTAGCATCGGCGCTATTTTAAAGGCAAAGGGTCTCAAAGTTTCGATGCAAAAATGTGACCCTTATTTTAATGTAGATGCAGGACTTCTGAACCCGCGCGAGCATGGTGAGTGTTTCGTGACGAATGACGGGGCTGAGACGGATCTTGATCTGGGACACTATGAACGCTTCTTGGATGAGGAAATGAGTGGCAACTCAATCTGGACTTCGGGGAAGTTGTATAAGAAGTTGATTGACGATGAGCGTGCTGGCAAATTTGGTGGTAAAACTGTGCAGTTGGTGCCACACGTGACGGGCTTGGTGCAACAGACTTTTATGGATAATGCGAAGCATTTTGGTACAGATGTGCATATTGTCGAGATTGGTGGTACGGTAGGCGACCTTGAGGGTTCGCATTTTATTGAGGCAATACGTGAATTTCCAACGAAAGTTGGACGCGAGAACTGCTTGTTTGTACACGTTTGCTATGTGCCGTGGTTGTCAACAAGTGAAGAGTTTAAGACGAAACCGGCGCAGAATTCTTTGCGCGATTTGCGCGAGTTTGGCATTGTGCCGGATATGGTAGTGGCGCGTATGGATATAGATAAGACGCCACGCGCACCGCAAGTGGCAAGAAAATTGGCGACTTTTTGTGGCGTAAACGAAGATGCGGTGGTACTGATGCCGGACGCCAAAAGTGTATATGAAGTGCCGCTCAATGCTGTAAAAGGTGGTGTATTGGCACCGCTGGAGCGATTTATTGATCACGGTGATCCAGATATGACAATCTGGGAAGACTTAGTGAAGCGCATTGAGGCGAATCCGCGCAAAGAGGTGAAAATTGGCTTGGTGGCGAAGTATATCGACAATACAGATACGTATTTGTCGGTGACGGAGGCACTGAAGGCGGCGGCTTGGAAGGTTGGCGTGAAGCTGAAGATTGTTTGGATTAATGCCGAAGAAGCGACCGAAACGGACTTTGAGACAGTAGACGGTATTGTGGTGCCGGGCGGCTTTGGCGTGCGCGGAGTTGAGGGGAAGATTTCGGCGGCGACTTATTGCTTGGAGCATGATAAGCCTTACCTTGGACTTTGCCTTGGTATGCAAACGGCGGTAATTGCAGCGGCGCGTCGAGGCGGACTCACAAAAGCAAACTCGGAAGAATTTGCCGAGACGGATGAAAATGTGGTCTATATCATGGAGGGGCAAAAAGGCAAAGAGAGCACGGGCGGCACGATGCGTCTGGGCGATTATCCAGCGAAGTTGGTGGCTGGAAGCAAAATCGCCGATATTTATGGTGCCGCTAAGGTAATTGAGCGCCATCGTCACCGCTATGAGGTAAATCAGAAATTCTTAAAGGAAATTGAGAAGGGTGGCCTCGTAGTAGCCGGCACGAGTCCAGACGGTAAGCTGGTAGAATTTGTCGAAGCACCAGATTGTAAGTATTTTGTGGCGGCGCAGGCACATCCAGAGTTTAGGAGCCGTCCATATAGAGCGCATCCACTCTTTGAAGGATTGATTAAGGCTTGTAAATAGGCTTTAGTTTTTGGAACGATTTTCAGATAAAAAGAGGGGCGACCGGTGGAATGGTCGCCCCTTGTGGGGAAAGAACGCACTTCTTGGTGGAGGAGAAGTGTGTTTCTTATTGGAGGTAAAACAGATTTAGGCGATAGCGCGCTCGACTTCTTCCAGAATGGAGAGATCGTAGCTGTCGGGGTCGCCGCCGTGGTCGATGATGAGATTGTCGAGGTAGGCCTCAGCCTCATCGCGGTCAAAGCCGGTGTCATGGATGACAATCTGGACCAGCGCCTCATACTTGTTCTGGAGCGCGATAGCCTTGTCAGCTTCGGCGAAGCGGGCTTCGCGATGCTTGGCGCCGTTACGCTTTTTGGCGGACTTCGCCTTGGCGTAGGCCTTGGCCTTCTGATCGGTCAGCATCAGGCAGCGCTCGAGACGTCTGACGTCCAAGATGCGAATGCCGGCCAGATCAAGCTGATGGAGCAGTATGTTGACCTTGGCGAGGTTATGCTTACTGCCGGTGTGACTCAGCTTCACAATCTGGCGAACGATGGCCGCGTGGTCGTTGATCAGCGCCTGCTGGTCGAGATCGCTGCGGGTGACGTCGAGACCGTGACTGGTGAGCCAGGCGGCGTACTCCTTGTGGGCCGTGTCGATACTGCGACGGCCGAGGGAAAAACCGTGCTGCAGAAGCGCGGTGTTGACAGATTCACGATTTGCGGAATTGTCTTTGGTAGCCTCGTAGGCCTTAAAGTGTGCGAAATAACTCATAAAGTTTGCCTCCTTGTAAAAGTACTGCGACTGATGTCGCCGAGTTACACACCACCCAGAAAAAACTGGATGATTCTTTTATTATAGCAAATTTTGCATAAAATGTCAATAGCTTGAGCGGAGTTAATTGAAAATACGGTAAAAAATGTTAAAATATAAGAGATGGAAAAACTGGTAGAAAAAATTAAGCAAATCATCAAAAACTTATACGGTGCGACAGATATTGAAGTCGTGCTTTCTGAGGTGCCAGCGAATATCGAGGGGGATTATTCGACAAATATTGCAATGCGGCTGGCGAAAATTGCTGGAAAGAATCCGCGTGAGGTGGCTGGTGAGATTATTGCAGAACTGATAAAAGATCTACCAGCCTATAAATACACAATTGCGGGGCCTGGTTTCATCAATATTGAGATTTCGGCTAAAAGGCTATACGAGGAGCTTATGGAAGCTTGGTCGGATGATTATGGCTACAATAAAAGCGGCAAAGGTAAGGTTGCAGTGGTGGAATATCCAAGCACTAATATGGCAAAGCCTTACTCGGTAGGGCATTTGCGCCCTGGTACGCAAGGTTGGGCTTCGAAACAGATTTTGGAGGCGAACGGCTGGAAGGTGATTACGGATAATCATCTTGGAGATAGTGGTACGCCGTTTGGAATTTGGGCGATTGGTTTTAAACGTTCGGGTAAGAGCGTCGACGAGATTACGATTTACGATCTTGGCGAGATTTATATCGAGATGAAGCGCCTTTTGAAGGAAGAAGCGGCGGCTGGAAAACATGAGATGGCCGATGAAGTGCAAGATTGGCTTTTGCGCTTTGAAGCGAAGGATCCTGAGGCGGTAGAACTAGCGGCGCGTTTTAAAGAGATTTCACTAGAACATACGCACGCCGTGATGCGTAGAATGGGGATTTCGACTCAGTATGAGCTAGGTGAGAGCTTCTTTGTGGAACGTGGTAAGGAATTGGTGCAAAAATATCTTGATGAGGGGATTTTTGAACGCAACGAAGATGGTTCGGTGATTTGTCGACTAGATGACATGGGAATTGATGTACCAATGTTGCTTTTGAAGAGTAATGGGGCGGCACTTTATGCGACGACGGATCTTGCGTGTATGGATTATCGTGCAAAGGAGTGGAAGCCGGATCTTTGTGTATATTGTGTGGGCGCAGAGCAGAAGTTTTACTTTGAGCAGCTGTTTGCGCTAGGTAAGAAGCTTGGCATGCCGCAACGTAATTTGCATGTATGGTTTGGTACGATAGACCAGGTGAGCCCAGAGGGGAAGCGTGAAAAAATGTCGTCGCGCAAGGGCGTGGTTTTGATGGAGGCGTTGCTGGACGATGCCGAAAAGCTCGTGCGTGAGAATTTTGGCAATAGTGAAATTTCGGATACGGATATTCAAAAAGTCGCAGTAGGTGCGATTAAGTTTTCGGATTTTGTAGCGGATCGCAAGACAGGAATTTTATATGATCCAGATAAAATCTTCGCATTGACTGGTTTTTCAGGGCCATTTTGTCAGTATGCGGACGTAAGATTGCGTAGAATTATGGAAAAAGCGACGAATCTCGAGACGGCAGACTACACGGATTACGATTGGGCGGCCGAGAAGGAAGTGTTGCAGATTTTGCTAGAATTTCCGGCGCTAGTTGAGGCGGTGAGCGAAAATCTCGAAGCGCATCGTATTGCAGCGTATTGCTTTAAGTTGGCGCAAGAACTGAATCGTTATTATGAAAAAACGCCGATTCTGCAAGCAGAGCCGGCTGAGCGCTCGGCGCGCTTGGATCTTGTCGCGAAGGCAGATCTTGTGATGAGTCGCGCGTTAGGCTTGTTAGGTTTAGAGATTCCAGAAAAAATGTAAGAAAAGCCCCTCATTGTAGGGGCTTTATCTTGACTTTTTGTAAAAGTATGATACAATGGGCGCATAGACATGGATCTTAATGTCTACGCAAACTAAAAATCATTGAATAACACCAGTTTGGGGTTAGATTTTTGCAGGCGGGGAGTAAAAATCTAGCTCCAAACGACCTACCGCAGTTGAGGGAGCTTGAATTTAAGAAAATCTATTTAGAAAGGGTTGCCCAATGCGGTTAAGGGCAAAAATGGTGGAGATATGTTCAGAAACAAGAACGTAGCACGCGAAATGAGTGTGCGCAACATGATGGGAGCACGAGGAGTGCGTTTCATCGAGTCCGAAGAAGACGACTCAGTGATCCTCGGATGTCAGTATCCTGAGGGCTCAAACGAGGCAGTGCTTGAGGCAAGAGCAAATGAGTGGCTTCGCAAGTACGAGATGAGGACTGGCAAGAGCGCTGGTGCGATTCCTTACGAAATTGACTGTGAGGCTTTGAAGCAGGATCTCATGACGGAGAACTACGACTTTGGCAATGAAGTCTCCGTCCCTACGATGAGTAGTGCGGAAAGCCGTCGCATGACGGAGCGCTTTGCGGCAGCAATGAGTATCGAAGAGCTTGCGAAATTGGTACGCGAGTATGGTAGCTCTCCGGCGGCACGCAAACTTAGCGTCATCTGCATGATGAAGCATGGTTGGAATACCGACTATGATGTTGCTAAGTTCCGTTACTGCCTTGCAGTGTAATGTAGCTTTAATTCAATGATTTTCTTTTGTCCCGGTCTTTATGGCTGGGACTGCTTTTTGTTTTTTGTGTAGAATTCTTTGGTATAAAAAACCTCGACATTTACTGTCGAGGTTTTGGGGCTAATGGGCCCTAATTCACCATTACGGTATGGCGACCGGTAGGTGGATTCCGTTGGGGGGATTCCCCAGCAAGCGACTCACAGATAATGAGATCGAGGCTTGTGGGCGAAAAGATGCTCATGTGACCATCAAAAGGTAAATAAGAATGAAGCAGTTTCACCATCGTCTCGTCGCGAGAGTTGCTGTTTATGTAGCCAAATGCGTAGGCCAATAGAGCAACCATGAGCTGGCTTTTAAAGCCGGCTACTTTGGCGCCATCTTGCCATCCGAACGCAAGAAGACCGAAGTCGCTGGCTATGGTGATAGCGGTAAAGCCCTCGCAATCTGCGAAGTAATTGATTTGCTTATCGTCGGTGGCGATAAGGGTGTCTTTTGCGACTTTGTCGAGCTTGCCACGCAAAATGTGCTTTGCGATGACACACTCTTGGTTTTCTTCTTTAGAGATGTCCTCGGTGGCCTTGTCTGCAACACGACCTTCGGAGATGAGAGTAGTATCACCCTCAAAACCATAGCTCTTAATAAGGTACAAATCTGTACCCATGCCACGGATGAGTGAGTAAAGTGCGCCCACAGTCTCCTTGGATGGCTCAATGTAGCTGCGCAAAGCCTTCGGAAGATGGATGATTGTTCCCATATTAACACCTCCTTTAGGTTGTCGGGAATCCTCTTTTTCAATGTTCGATTTTCAAAAAATCTAGATAATTATATAGGAGTTTGAGTAATTTGTCAAGAGGTATAATATATGTTATAATTTTAGTATCAGTAAAGGAATTTTTATGGCGACAAAAAAAGATAAAAAAGTTGCGACGAAAGTTGATGCTACGCAGATCACGAAAGTAGCGGCAGTGGGCGCTTCGGCTGTGAAGAAAAATATGAGTGGCTTCATGGAGTTTATTAAAGAACAAAATGTGGTGGGACTTGCTGTAGGTTTGGTGCTTGGTACTTCGGCGAGCGCACTAGTTAATTCTTTGATTAATAATGTACTGATGCCGCCACTAGGATTCTTGTTGGGATCTGCAGATGGTCTTAAGGGCTTGGTCTGGGAAATGGGCGTGACGCCAGATGGGAAAGTTGCGACGGTTTTCTACGGTCAGTTTATCAATGATTTTATTAACTTCCTGGTGCTTGCTTTTGTAATTTATTTCGTAATTAAGCTTTTGAGATTGGATATTAAGAAAAAATGACGAAAAAAGCTTCAAAAAAAGCGAATCTCTTGTGGATTGACCTTGAAATGACTGGTTTGTCGCCAGTACGTGACAAGATTTTGGAAGTGGCGGCGATTGCGACGGATTGGGATTTGAACGAGATCGCCACCTATACAGGGGTAGTAAAAGTCGATGAAGCGCTGATGCGTGAGCGTATGGTGGGGGAGTTTTGGGAAAAGAATAAGGCGTCATACGACGCTTTAATGACGCAGAATGTTAATGGTAAGTCGGCGCGCGAGATTGAGAAAGAGCTGCTCGATTTTGTGGCTCAGAATTTTGATGAGCCGATTTATCTAGCGGGAAATTCAATTCATCAAGATAGAAAGTTTATCGAACGTGAATGGAAAGAGTTGAACGAGAAATTGCATTATCGCATGTTGGATGTGAGCGCTTGGAAAGTGTATTTTGAAGGGGCTTTACATCAGCGTTTTTTGAAACCGGAAAATCACCGAGCACTAGATGATATTCGCGGAAGTATAGAGGAGCTAAAATGGTACTTGAAGAAGCTATCGTAAAATATGCAAGCGCGCTCGATGGGATTGAGATGCGTGAAATGGAGCCAAGCTCTGAGCACGGTGCGTCGCAACTAGTATTTTATCGTGGCGAGAAAATCTTCTTGGTATTGCAAAAGGGTACTAAGCCACTAAGAATTGAACTTCGGATCGACAAACGATTAAGCAAGACCTTGCAAGAACGTTACGAAAGCGTAATGCAGGGGCGCTTGCTGGGGAGAAACGGTACAGAAATTATCTGCAGTGGTCAACTAACGGATGATGAGATTATTGATCTAGTGCGTCACGGCTATGAAATAAGCGCCTAAAATCGGCGCTCATGAAATTTGCGAGTACTTGTGGCTCTAGACGGAGTCGATAAAGTTTTTGTACTGTTCTTGAATGCTTTGTAGGTCTTTGAGGGACGCATCGAGGACACTGGCGAAAGCTTGGCTGTCGGTTTTTTGACGAGCTTCGCTTTGAGCGGCAATCATCTTAGAAAGCTGAAGATAGAGCGCTGTGGCATAGCTTTTGTCGAGCGTACCAGCATAGAAGCCGGATTCGAATTCGTTCTCGAGATAATTTAGATCTGCTGTGACTTCTTCGGTAGCTTTTTGATCATAAGTGCCGACAGTTACTTTGATTTGACCGGCGGCATTCTTGAGTTGATTGTTAGTATTGATGATAGAAGTCTGAAGCTGAGAAGTGATAGCGCGGACGGTGGAAGATTTGAGTTTGCGCTGGTATGTATAGAGTGGACCAGAGCCCTGAGATAGTTGATTGTAGGTGTAGTAGATTTTATCGTAGGTAATCTTGAGTTCTTTATTCTTTGAGTTTAAGAGAGAGCCGACAAACATCATAGCAATAGCTAGAACGACGCCAACAGCGATGATTTTGATAAGCATAGGCGACAAGATAGGAATGGATGCTTTGCCAGTATCCTTGCCTTTTACTGCGATTGAATCAAGATAAGCCTTGTTGTCCATACACCAATTATAACATAATAAGCGCAAGCACGAAGGCTGAAAATCGAGAGAATATTTATAGGGGTGATATAATGATATTATGGAGGATGCTAAAGAGGAAATTCGAGCACGGCTAGCAGTTGAAGATGTAATCGGGCAATACATCGAGCTGAAGCGTGCCGGAAGGAATTTTAAGGGGCATTCACCTTGGGGGACGGACAGGACGCCGAGCTTTATGGTATCACCAGAGAAAGGAATCTGGCATGATTTTTCGAGCAATAAAGGCGGCGATATCTTTAGTTTTGTGATGGAGATGGAGGGGTGTACTTTTCGTGAGGCACTAGAAAAGTTGGCGCAGCAGGCGGGCGTAGAGCTGAAGAAATACAGCGATGGAGATCGTGAATATGCAGCGAAGAAGCAACGCCTATATGATATTTTGGAGCTTTCGGCAAAGTATTATCAGTTTTGTCTGACGAAAAGTAAGAATGTTTGCCAATATGTTTTTTATAAGCGTAACCTGAATAAACCAACAGTAGAAAAGTTTAGAATAGGCTATGCGCCAGCTTCGGGGAAGGCACTCGTGGAGTTTTTGACGAAGCGCGGCTATAGTAAACAAGATATGGAAGGGGCGGGGCTTCTGAACCGAATCGGGACGGATTTGTTTCGTGCGCGCATGATGGTACCGCTGATGGACGAGAGTGGTCGCGTGATTGGTTTTACGGGGCGCAAGATTGATGATAAAGATGAAAAATCGCCGAAATACTTAAATACGCCAGAGACTCTACTTTACAATAAAGGGCGACATATTTTTGGTTTTTCGCAAGCGAAAGAAGCGATTCGTCGAGAAGATTTTGTGGTGGTAGTTGAGGGGAATATGGATGTGATTTCGTCGCATCAAGCAGGCGTGTGTCAGGCGGTAGCGACAGCAGGTACGGCGATGACGGAAATGCATCTAAAGAGTTTTGCGCGGATGACAAAAGATATTCGTCTAGCCTATGATGGCGATGAAGCGGGGGTGAGAGCGGCAGAGCGAGCGATTTCGATGGCGTCAAAATTTGGAATTTATTTGTCGATTGTGGACGATTATCATGGTTGTAAGGATGCAGACGAGTTGATTCAGAAAGATCCTGAATTGTGGCAAAAGGCAGTACGTCAGTATAGGCCAGCGATGGAATGGCTGTTTGAAAAGTATGAGTCAAAATACGATCTTAAAACGGAGCGTGGTTTTCAAGAATATTGCAACGAGACAAAACGCTTAATTGATGAGATTGACGAAAATGAGACGGCATTGCGTGAACGATATGAGCGGATTGTGGCAGATAGACTTGGAATCTCATTAGAGGCTTTTAGGGCGAAAAAAGTTATTCAAAATAAGAAAAAATTGAAACGTCCTGTTGTAAAAAATACAACAGATAGGGGTGGTGTTGTGAAGAATACAACACCTGAGATTAGTAAAGCGGAAAAATGCTTTGCGAGTTTAGTGATTTGTGGGGGTGTGGCGAATGATGATATTGAGCTAATTGAATTTGACAAGGACGAGCTTGCGTTAATTTTTGAAGAAAAGTATGCAGGGCTAAGTAAAAGTGAACTTGAAAACGAAGCAAAGGCATTGGAAATAGTTTTGCGCAAAGAGCGAGCGGAAGCAAAGCGCAATGAACTTGGTGAGCAAATTCGCGCGGCAGAAGCGGCAGGTGATGAAGAGAAAATGCTGCAATTAATGGCGGAAATGAATAAAATTATTCGCAAAAGTTAGATTTTTATGTTATTATCATGTTAATGTGCTGGATGGCCAGTTATATTTTGATAGACATCCAGAGAGAAAACATAGCGCAAAAAAACAGGCAAAAACATCAAAAACAAAAAAGAGTTAAATTTAAGGATGGACTTAATGGACGACGATAAAGACTTGAGATTAGATGATGATTTTGTCGATGAGCCGACGCTCGATGATATGGACGAAGAAGAAGCGGAAGATCTAACGATAGATTTAAACGCCAGTTATGATGATATTGCGGACGACTCAGTAAAACTATATTTGCGCGAAATCGGTAAAATTCCTTTGCTTTCGGCTGAGGAAGAGTTTGAATTGGCACAAAAAGTTATTCACGGCAACGAAAAAGAGAAGAAACGTGCGCGCGACAAAATGGCTGAGAGTAATATGCGTCTTGTGGTGAGCATTGCAAAACGCTATAGCGGTCGAGGTCTTGATCTTTTGGATTTAATCCAGGAAGGCAATACTGGACTTCTGCGCGCAGTCGAGAAATTTGATCCAGATAAAGGATTCAAGTTTTCGACTTATGCCACATGGTGGATTCGCCAGGCGATTACGCGTGCAATTGCGGATCAGGCACGCACCATTCGCATTCCAGTGCATATGGTGGAAACGATTAATAAAGTTTTGCGTACGCAGCGTCGTTTGACGCAAGACCTTAACCGTGAGCCTAGTGTGCAAGAAATTGCCGACGCAATGGGGATGGAGCCGGATCGTATTGAATATGTAATGAAGATTAAACAAGACATTGCATCACTTGATGCCTCGGTGGGGCGCGATGGTGACGATGATGATTCTTCGTTAGGTGATTTTATTGAAGACGAAGATCGCGTATCGCCGGAGGATTCGGCGGCAACGCAACTACTAAAGGAACAAATTGCATCAATTTTGTCGACGTTGACAGACCGCGAACGCAAGATTATTAAGATGCGTTTTGGAATTGGTGGCGGCAAAAGCCATACGCTCGAGGAAGTAGGCGCAGAGTTTTCGGTAACGCGTGAGCGTATTCGCCAAATTGAAGCGAAGGCGCTTGCAAAGCTTCGCAAGAATAAAGACACCAAAAAATTGCACGAGTATCTAAGGTAGGAAGATAACTTTAATGGATGGCATCGCTAGTGGAGACCTAGCGATGTTTTTTAGTATATTGGATTTGATTTTTAAAAAAAGCACAAGTATAATGATTGTATGGAACAAAGTGGGCAGGTTGGTGGTCAGGCGATGCCGCCACAGATGAATATGCAAATGCCTCCGCAAGGCGGAGTACCAATGACAAATCCTGGAATAGCAAATCCAGCGCCAGCTGGCATGCCTCCGATGCCGCCAAATGCAAATCAAAATCCAGAGCAAAAAGCAGTGGATTTTAGCGCATCGATTACGGATGTCTCGATTATGAACGAAGATGCGCGTATTGAAAGCCTACTTGAAGAATGCGTTAAGACAAAAGCATCTGATCTCCACTTGCAAGTTGGCTTGCCACCAATTTTACGTATTGACGGCGCATTGCAGCCAGTGGCCGGATATAAAGAGATGGATGAAGCGACGGTAGAGCGCTTGGTTTTTGCGACGCTTGAAGATGAACAGAAGCAAATCTTGATTAAAGATAAAGAGTTTGATTATTCTTTCTCGTTTGGTGATCTAGGACGTTTTCGTGTAAACGCCTTCCACGAGAAGGGAAATATTGCTGCGGCTTTCCGCTTGATTCCAAATGAAATTCAGTCAATTAGCGAACTCGGTATGCCGCCAATTGTAGAATCGTTTGCGGACTACCCACGTGGACTCGTGCTCGTGACGGGACCGACAGGTTCAGGTAAGTCGACGACGCTTGCCGGCTTGGTCGATAAGATTAACCGCGAGAAAGCCTCGCATATTATTACAATTGAGGATCCGATTGAGTTTACACACAAGTCGCATCGCTCGGTAGTAGTGCAACGTGAGGTACATTATGATACGTACTCGTTCTCGGCGGCGCTTCGTAGTGCTTTGCGTCAGGACCCAGACGTAGTATTGATTGGTGAGTTGCGTGATCTCGAGACGATTTCGGCGGCAATCACGATTGCAGAAACGGGACACCTTGTATTTGCAACACTTCACACTAACTCTGCGGCGCAGAGTATTGATCGTATGATTGATGTCTTCCCGCCACATCAGCAGCCGCAGGTGCGCTCGCAGCTCTCAAATATCTTGATGGCGATTTGTGCGCAACGCTTGGTACCGGCAATCGGCGGTGGTCGTGTAGTAGCAGCTGAGATAATGATTGCGAATCCAGCAGTTCGCTCAGTGATTCGCGAGGGTAAGACGCACCAGCTAGATACAATTATTCAGACAGGTGCAGATCAGGGTATGCAGACAATGGACCGTACTTTGGTAAAATTGGTGCAATCTGGTCAGGTGACTTATGATACAGCACGTGAATTTGCAGTTGATTTGCAGGAATTCGATAGGTTAGCAAGGGGATAATTATAGATGAAGCGATTTACCTATAAGGCAAAAGAGCAAGGCTCATCCAAAGTAATTAAGGGTACTATTCAGGCAGAATCGGAACGTGCTGCCGGTAAGCTTTTGATGGATCGTGGATATATTCCAGAATCCATTCATGACGAAGCTGATGGCATAATGAAGAGTAAAAAAGTCTCATCGAACGCGCGCATTACGTTTACGCGCTCGTTTGCGACTTTGATTGGTGCAGGTTTGCCATTGGCGCAATCTTTGCGTACGGTAGCAGAGCAAACTGACGATGCGCCGATGAAGGCTTTGATTGAAGAAATTTTGGCGGATATCGAGGCGGGCCGTTCGCTTGGTGACGCTTTCTCGAAGCATGAAGACGTATTTAGTAATGTTTACTTGGCGCTGATTCGCGCTGGTGAGGTTTCTGGTACACTCGATTATAGCTTGAAGCGTATTGCTGAGCAGGAAGAGAAGGATGCTAAGACGAAGAGTGCGATTGTTGGCGCTATGACTTATCCATGTATTGCTCTTGCAGTGATTCTTGTAGTCTTTATTTATATGATGGTGTCGGTCGTGCCTGAGGTGGAAAAGTTGTATGTGTCTGTGAATCAGGAATTGCCGACGATTACGGAGATCTTAATTAGTATTAAGAACTTTATTATTAATCAGTGGTATATTGCGCTGATTATTGTGGGCGTGACAGTATTCTTGATTGATCGCTTCCGTAGAACGGACATGGGTATAGAGTTTATGGCGAAATTTAAACTAAATGTGCCGATGTTCGGTCAGTTATTTAGGACGCTATATATGGCGCGTTTTGCGCGTACGGCACAGATTTTGCTATCAACTGGTGTTTCGGTGCTCGATACTTTGAATATTTCAGCGGAGGCTATGAACAATGTAGTGGTTGAAAGATCGATTATGTCGGCGGCCGAAAAGGTGAAATCCGGTAAGCCGTTCTCCGAGGCAATTCGTGATCAGCCATATATTTTGCCATTGATTCCGCAGATGTCAGCGATTGGTGAGCAGTCTGGTAAGATGGATGAAATGCTTGGCAAAGCTGCGCAAGTGTATGAGGATGAGTTTGACGAAAAAGTGGCTGGTATTTCGAAGATGATCGAGCCAATCATGCTTATTTTGCTTGGTGGCATTGCGGGCGTTTTGGTGGCTGGTGTGCTATTCCCGATCTATGCACTCGTCGAAAAAATTAGCTAAAAATTAGCTAAAAATGCACTTGATTTTAGCATAAGCATTAATTATACTGATAGTAAATGCAATTTTGCAGTTGGTGACAGCCCAGGGGCTCTGGGAAATCCAAAGTAGAGTTGCCAATTGCAAAAATAAAAAAGGAGCATAAAATGACAAAACAAAATAAAAAAGGCTTTACGATCATTGAGGTCGTGTTGGTTCTTGCAATCGGTGGTCTTATCTTCTTGATGGTCTTCATTGCATTGCCAGCTTTGCAGCGTTCTCAGCGCAACACTCAGCGTGAGGATGACTTGGCTCGTGTACTTACTGCTGTTAACGACTATCAGACTAACAACTCCGGTAAGACACCTTTTGAAAATAAAGATGTCAACCCTAACTTCTTGAAGCGCTATGTCGACGAGGAAACTGTATATGAGGCTGATAAGCCTATTACTACGTGTGGTGACCAATTTAAGGATCCAGATGGTGAATGTTATCAGATTAAGTGGCAGGGCGAAGCTAAGTCTACTGATAAAGGCACGGATGCTGGTCTAAAAGCCTTTGATCACACATTCTATGTATATACTAATGCTGGCTGTGGTGACCTTGAAGGCACCTACGACGTTGGTACTGGTAAGCGCCAAGTTGCTATCTTCTTCGTAACAGAGGGTGGCGCTGTTGCTTGCAACGACAACCACTAAAATTAGTTGTTAATAAAAGCCTCCGGGGAGCTGGGGGCTTTTTTGTTGGGCTTTATGGTGGTAAACCAATTAGCATAAGCTGTGATAAGATAAGTATATGAAGATATTTGTGGCGGTAATGTTGTTTGTGATTGGCGCGATGATGGGGTCGTTTGCTTGCTGTCAGGTTTGGCGTATAAAGAAGCGCGATAAATCAAAGCGTTCGCATTGTATGAAATGTAAGTACCAGTTGAGATGGTACGATAATATTCCGATAGTAAGTTGGCTGGCGCTTAGCGGTAAATGTCGCAAGTGCAAAAAGCCGATCGGATGCACGGAGATTTTAGCGGAGCTTCTACTAGGAGCCATGTTTGTGGCGAGCTTTTTGTTGTGGCCGCGATATGATGTGCTGATGGCGGGAAATCCATGGGAAGTGGCGCGCTTTGCTACGTTTTTGATGTTATTGGTGGCGCTCACGATTTCGTTTATCTTTGACTTGAAATGGAGTGAGCTTCCGATGGCATCGCTGATTGCAGGAGGTGTGCTTGGCGCCGTGATGTTGAGCATAAATGTGGCAGAGACGGTTGTGGCTGGCATTTTTGGTTGGTCGATGGCGGTCTCGATTTTTGGAGCGCTAATGATTTTGCCGGGGTTGTATTTTGTGATGTATAAGATTAGTAGTGAACGCTGGGTGGGGAGTGGTGACTGGATTTTGAATATCGGGCTGGCGCTGGCGCTTTCAGATTTTTGGTTGGCGATTTTTGCGATGTTCTTGGCAAATTTTTTGGGGTGTATTGCGTTTTTGCCGGGAGCGATTAGTAAAAAAGATATGAATATGAAGATTCCGTTTGGGCCGTTTTTGATTGCGGCGTTTTGGATTATTTATATGGCGCAGAATTTAGTTTTTAATTTGGTAGCTATTTGAAATGTATGTTTCGGATTTGACATTAGATTTCGTGGAGTCGCTAGAAGTTGAAGGCGGGCGCAGTCGCAATACGACGCGAAACTATGAGTTATATTTAGCGCGATTAACGGAGTTTGGCGGCGAAGAGCTAAAACCAAAAGATATTACGCCAGAATGGCTGAGAAAATACCGTTTATGGTTGAATCGTTACGAAACGTCGCAAGGAAAAGGTTTGTCGGTAATGACGCAGGCTTATCATTTGATTGCACTGCGTGGATTTTTGAAATATTTAGCAAAGCGAAATATAGAGTCGTTGCCACCGAGCTTAGTGGAGTTGCCACGTACGCATCGAGCACAAGTAACGTTTTTGCATGTGGATGAGATTGAGCGAATTTTGGCCGAGGTTCCTCTGGATACAGAGACGGGTTTGCGCGATAGGGCGATATTGGAACTGCTTTTTTCGACGGGACTACGCGTGTCGGAGTTGATACGGCTTAATCGTGATTCAATAAACTTAGATCGTAAAGAATTTGTGGTGCGTGGAAAAGGTCAAAAAGATAGACCAGTTTTCGTGTCGGACTCGGCGGCGATGGCAATTGCGGATTATTTGGAAGAGCGCAAGGATAGCTTGCCGGCTCTGTTTTTGAATAACTCAAAAAATCAGCCACCGGTTGGCACGACGGGTGATTATCGTAGGCTGACGCCACGTAGCGTGGAGCGTATCGTTGAAAAATATGTACGAGAAGCAGGAATTACGAAACATGTGACGCCGCATACTTTGAGGCACTCTTTTGCGACGGATTTATTGATGAACGGGGCGGATTTACGCTCCGTGCAAGCAATGCTAGGGCATTCGGATATTTCGACGACGCAGATTTATACGCATGTGACGGATATGCAACTTAAAAATGTGCATGAGAAATTCCACAGCGAGACCGATTAATTCTTATGGTAAAATTAAGGTAGAAGAAAATAGGAGAAATATGCAAGAGAATGAAAATCCATTTGGTCCACAGCCAAATCTTGATGCGGTGCCAGCACCAGAGGCATCGGCGCCAGTAGTTGACCAGTCTGTGGCGCAGCCAGTAGTCGGAAGTAATACTAAGAAGCCTAGTAAAGGTTTGATTATTGGAATTATCGCGGGCGTAGTTGCAGTAGTAGCGATTATTCTTGGCATTATCTTTATTCCGATGTTGTTTGCGCCTGATTATGAAGATGCCAATGAGAAGATGAGTGCATTTCATGATGCGGTTAACGAAGTTAATTATGGCGATGGATGTTCGAGCGTAGGTAACGAATTTAGCGATGAAGACGTAAGTGATGAAAAATATGAGAAATATGCCACAAAGTGTCTTGAAGAACTCGAAGAGATGAATAATGCACTAAATGAGCTTGGGAAGTCGACCGGCGTAAAGAACGATAAGGAGCATAAAGAGCTCTTTGATAAGCTGAAAGCTTCTCATGACATTGTGGCGCCAAAGATGAAAGATTTCGTTGAATTAAGTAAGACTTCGCATAGTTTTGTAGCAAATACGCGTTATATTTCTAATGTTGAAAAGATTACTGATACGCAAATCGACAAAATGACCGAAAAGATGTCTAGCTCTTCGAATAAGATTGCCAAAGAATATGGCCCAAAATTGAATTCTGCCTTGAAGGCTTACGTGAAGACATACAAGGCGTATAAGAATGCCTTGAATGATAGCAATTATAGTTATTCGAAATACGCCGAATACCGTGATGCCTACTACGAAAAGGAGGAAGAGTTCGAAGAAATTGCGGATAAATTTAGTAAAGCAGTAGAAGAAGAGTATACTGGCGCGATCGAGGATGAAGGTGATAATTTGACCGATATTGCAAACGAGCTTGAAGAAAAAATCTTTAGGAAATACTTGGATTCCGAGTAGGATGATGGCTAGCATTTCTTAGGGGTGCTAGCTTTTTATAACAGATTAGATTATAATCGTAAAAAGTGAGTCCCGATAGGGAGAAGGAATTTTATGGCAGAGAAGAAAGCTGAGCAAAAAGCTGAGACGAAAAAGGCAGAAGTAACGGCGGCAAATATCTATCTCGATAAAAAGAACGACCCAATGGTTCAGCGTACTTTAATTATCTTTAAACCAGATGCAGTGCAACGCGGAATTGTGGGTGAAATCTTGAGTCGTTTTGAGCGTGTGGGGCTAAAAATTGTTGGTGCTAAGATGGTCAACCCTGATCAGGACCAATACTATGCACACTATGAAGGCATTTCGAAGATGATTTCACGTCGTGGTCAAAAAGCTTTTGATGTAACTCTGAAGTTCATGACATCGGGTCCAGTGATTGCGATGGTGCTTGAAGGCGTTGAGGCGGTGCCGTTAGTTCGCAAGATGGTTGGTTCGACTGAGCCAATGGCGGCGGATATGGGTACGATTCGTGGTGATTATGCACACATCAGCTTTGGTTATGCGGACGCACACGATGAGGCGGTGCCGAACTTGATTCACGCCTCGGGCAACCCAGAAGAGGCTGAAGCTGAGGTTTCGTACTGGTTT
Organism: Candidatus Nanosyncoccaceae bacterium; assembly: GCA_051891815.1. GTDB lineage: Bacteria > Patescibacteriota > Saccharimonadia > Saccharimonadales > Saccharimonadaceae > UBA2834. Next base: position 283,284 of record JBJFFO010000003.1, on the reverse strand, counting down.
AAACCGGAAGAAATTCAGACTTATAAGACTTTGGCAGAAAAATATACGCGTTAAATCTTGGGTTTAGGCGCTAGCTCATACAAGGGTTGGCGTCTTTTTGTGGTAAAATGTAGGTAGTGGCCCGGTAACTCAATGGATAGAGTAGCTCCGTCCTAAGGAGAAGGTTATGCGTTCGACTCGCGTCCGGGCTACCAAGTCTCGCTCCTGAAGATGGGTGCGATTTTTGTTTATGGTATAATAATAGTAATGACAGCCGATTTTGAAGGGCAACGCATAGGGGAGGAAGTAATTTTAGTGTTCAGGCGTCATATTTTGACGTCCGTAAAAGGTTTTTGCTTTTTTGCGCTGTTTGCGGTGCTGGGCGGAGGGTTGATTTATCTTTTGCGCGATAATGCTCAAATGATTTGGGCGGGGGTTGCGCTAGTTTTGGTTGGAGCGATGTGCTGGCTATATAGTTATATATTGTGGCATTTTAGCTATTATTTATTGACTAATGAGAGACTGAGACAAGTAAGGCAGAAAGGGCTTTTTAAACGTACGGTCGTAGATCTTGACCTTGCGAAAATAATGGCAGTAAGTTATGGCGTGCCGGGACTAGTGGGAAATATGTTTAACTACGGAACGATATTGGTGCAGACGGCGGCGGGTGATTTAATATTAAGTCGGGTGAGCCATCCAGAAGAAGTACATGCAGAATTGCAAAATGCGGCGCACGTGGTGGATATAAAGGAAGAGGACGAAGATGAAGATTAAGGAATTATTGAAGAAAAAGGAACAAGGCGAGAAAAAGATTAATAGCCGCGTAGTGACGCAGGCGAATCTCGAAGAGTCGCGCGAGGAAGTACTGACGAAGGGGAAGAAGTTTCGTTATCCATTTCAGTATGCGAAGCATCGCTTGATGATCAACGCAATCTTGATTGGATTGATTGCGCTTGGTGCATTTGCGTTTGTTGGATGGTTCCAGCTTTATAAGATGAATAGCACGGGCGACGTAGCGTATCGCTTTACGCGCGTGATTCCGCTTTCGGTGGCTGACGTAGATGGCAAAAAAGTGCGTTTTTCGGATTATTTAATGTTGTATCGCAGTAGTATTGCGTCGATTGAGCGTCAGCAAGGCAAATTTGATGATTCAGATGACTCAAAGAGTCAATTGGAGTTTTATCGTCGTCAGGCTTTGAATTCAGCGGAGGATTATGCGTATGCGATGGCGCTGCTGGATGAATTGGGCAAGAGTGTGACGGATGAAGAGATTGATGAGGTCGTGAATAAGCATCGCATGATTGAGGGCGAAATGCGCAGCGAAGCTTCGTTTGCGGGAATTGTGCGTGAGAATTTTGGACTAAGCCTGACAGAATATCGTCGCATGCTGGAGCTTTCGCTAGCGAAGAAGAAAATCTCGGTAGAAACAGATACAGAGGCGCGTGAATTAGCGGATGAAATTAGCAAGACTTTGGTATCGAATAAAGATATGCAGGCTGCAATAGCGGAGTATGCGGATAGCGATAAAGTGGCGTACGAAACGACGAATAGTGCGGTCGGACGCGATAATCTTGATAGTGGGCGGGCCGAAATGGCGTTTGCGCTGGAGAAAGTAGGCGATATTTCGGAACCGTTTGTGTCGGCGAATGGCGATGGTTATTATATCGTGAAGTTGACGGCGAAAGCGGAGGATACGGTGTCGTATGAGTCAATTTGGATTCGTTTTACGATGTTTGATCAGAAGATGCAGGAACTACGTGAGGGGGGAAAAGTACATGAGCGCATTAAAATTAATAGCGATGTGGCGGCCGACGAAGAAGAGCCAGTAATAGATGAAACGGTAGAAGAATAGTAGCTTTAAGACTTTAAAATCCCCCTTTGGTGGGGGATTTTTATTGTTTAAAGAGATACATGGCAATACTGGCGGCAATACTGAGGTTGAGACTATCAACTTGGCTGCTTTGGCGAAGAATGACGGGCTGACAAGTGTTTGTAAAACTGTCGGGTAGGCCAGTGGCTTCGTTGCCGAAAACGAGCGAATAGGGTGCTTTTGCGTCTATGAAATTCTCGGCAGGTTGACTTTTGATGTCAAGCATAAATGCAAAGCACGGGCGGGGGTATTTTTTAGCGTAGGTCTCGAAATTTGGGAAGTATTCGATATTAAGATGAAAGATGGCACCCATGGTGGCGCGAACGACTTTGGGATTGAAATGATCAACGGCAGGTTCGATGATGGCGAGATTATTGAAATTCATGGCAGCGGCGGTGCGGATGATGGTGCCTAGATTGCCTGCATCGGAAGGATTGACAAGTACGAGATGATTCCTGGTGGCGTCAAGAGTGGTGGTGAATTTGGTAAATTCGGCGATCAAAAGACAGCTATCTTTGGCGCTAAGGATATTGAATGGCTTTGGCGATTCGATAATTTCGATATGCCTCTCGGCTAGCTCTTTGAGAATGCGATTGAGATTTTGGCCATGATTAGTATTGGGACGCAAAAAGACGCGCTTGATAGTGTCGGGGCGCGTCTTCAAGAGCTCGAGACAGAGTGTGGCGCCAAAGGCATAAGAAACGGGAGAGGAATGCTTATAACGAGAAAGCTTCATATTTTTCTATTATAGCACACTTTGGCGTAAAAGTCAAGGAAATGGCGGGTTAGTTGGTGGATTTTTTACTTGTATCGTCGTCTTTGGCGGAAGTAGCGGCTTCGGCGTCGGTCCAGATGCCGGTAATGCTGTAATTGTCATCGTTTGAGATGCGAACTACGAGATTGCGGCTAATAGCGATGGAATTATTTGCGCCGCAGTTGCCGTTGTAGAATTTAAGACCGGCGAAATTACGGCAGAGTGTTGCCCAGTTGGCGACTTTTTGTTCGGCGAGAGTTTTTTCAACACTTTTGGCGTCGAAATAGAGGTCAAAATCAGTGTTGCAGATGTAGTTGTCAGCGTTAGTGAGGCGCTTACTGTTGGTGGAGCAAGAAAGATGCGAGAGGTAGGCTTTGCTGGCTTTGTAACTAGCGTCGCCGCCCCAGGACGAGAGTTTGGATTTGAAAGCTTTGGTGATACTAGTGTAAGTATTTTGGAGCTGAATGGAGTCGAAGTAAACAGTGGCAGTGTTTTTGCTGAGCTTATCGGATTTTTTGACGAGATAATCGTTTGTAATGATAAAAGAATCATTACTATCGAGATTAATCTCGGTGCTGTTGATAGTGTAAGAGCCGCGCTTGAGGCTGAGGTCGAAGTTGGCGATGTCGGTGGCTGGGTTTTGATAGTAGCTATATTCGTACTCAGTGGCTGAAGTGAATTTGATGGTTTGCTCAAAGCTGCCGTCGACAGTAAAAACGCGACCAGTGAGCGCTTTTGTGTAATTTGCGGCGTCAACTTTTGAGAGCGGAGTACTTAGCGCAATGGCACTGTTATCATCAACGGGCGCTTCGGATTTATTTGCGACAAGTTTGTCGTAGGCGATAAGACCACCTAGGGCAATGGTCGTGATGCTAAAAATGATGGCGAGGATGGTTGGGAGAGGATTGGACTTGGCGGTGGGAGCTGGTGGCGTTGGCTGAGCGGGCTGTGAATATTCGTAGTAGGTGCTTGGCTGGAGGCCGTTAGTGCCTGGTTGATATGGGGTTTGATTTTGGTTAAAATTATTTGGTTGCATAATCTGGTCCTTTTGTTAGAAAGAATTTGGTGTCGATAGTGGCGAATAGTAAGTATCACCATCGACGTTGAAATTTAGAGTGAAGTAGGTTTTATTGCTTTGATTAAACCAAGTGTAGCTAGTGCTACTATTAGAACGGCCAGTGAGAGTGCCTTTGCCGATGAGTTTTTCGACGTCTTTTCTGGTCCAATTTGAATCGCCTTTATAAGTGTAGGCGTGAGCGCGAATTTCTTGATATTGTTCATTGGTAAACTTGGAATCTTTAAGCTTGGTTTTGTCTTTAAAATCGAGAGAGAAATTTGGGTAAGAGCCGACGCGAACATTGAGAGTGATGTTGTCTGAGAGAACGTATTTGGCACTGCTACTTTCTTCGGGTTTGATGCCGAGATAGTTGGTAATTTGATCAAGAGTGGAGTCGAGTTTGATATTTGCGAGGCAGTCGCTAACTTCACATTGGAGGGAATTTGGAAAATCGTCAGTCTTGGCGGTAGCATTTGGAGCGCTCTCGGCTGGTTTATTGGAAATATTTACACAAATAATAATGGCGACGGCGCAGATGATGAGATTAAGTGCGGTAATGCCGATGCCGATTAGAAGGCCTTTATTTTTAATTTTAGCCTTGGTTGGCTTTTCCTCGGTGGCGATAGGTGGAGCGATAGGTTCGGCTGGCTCTGATGAAGTAGTGCCAGATAGGAGCGGATCGCTGTCTGAGCTAAAATTGTTTGGATTTAAAGCGTCGCCGATAGCGCCACTTTGATCGTCGGCTTTCGGGGCTTCCTGAAGAGGATTCTCCTCTGGTGGAACTAGATTTAAATTGTTATTGTTTGTGTTGTTTTGAGATTCGTCCATGATACTTTAATTTTAGCATAAACGGTATAAAAAATAAGCCCGAAGGCTTGTGGTGCGGGTAGAGGTAGTCGAAACCTCGTCTCATCCTTGGGAAGGATACATAATAGCCGTTATACGATACCCGCAATAGTTATATGATAACATAAAAAAACTCCCGAAGTGGGAGAGTTTTTAACAAATTTGGCGGGCCCGACCGGAGTCGAACCGGCGATCTCCTCCGTGACAGGGAGGCGTACTAGACCACTATACCACGAGCCCTTGTACTTTGTAGTATACAGGATTCTGCATGTGAATGCAAGTAGATATCTGAGATTTTTGACAGATAGAGGCGGATTTTTTAAGATAGAGATAGCACCTTAAAATTTTTCCATAGATGTGTTTTTTTGGGGGGTGAAAATATGAAGAAATGGTTACTTGGCATGACTTTGTTTGTCGGGTTTTTGCTTGGCGTGCTGTATTTTGGTTATGCAGAGATGATGGCTGGCAAGGATTTTATTTTAGTAGAAGACATGACGCCGCTAGAGTTGGAGCTAGTTTATCAGGGCTTAAAGCCCGATGGAGTTGGCTCAGTGCAAAGTATGGCGATTTTGCCAGATGCTTTTGCAATTGCGGCGCGTCCACGTGGATCGGCAAGGCAAGGAGGAGAGACGAATAATCAGTTAATTTTGATTGATAGGGAGACTCTGATGCCGACTAGCGATGCTCAAGAAAGTTATGAGCTCGGACATGCGAATGGTATGACTTACGACAAAAAGCGTAATCGTTTGATTATAGTAGGCATACGTGATAAAGTTGGAATCAAAAAAATGGTTGCGCGAATTGACGCTAGGACTTTTCGCGAAGAACCACAATTGATGCTGGACGATTTTGGTGCAAGTGGAATTGCGAGCTTGCCAGACGGTGGGTACGTGATTCGTGCGGCAGGAAAAATGAGCTTTCTTGATGAGGATTTTGTGCCAACGGGGGAGACTTTGAACTTTTGTTCGGGACTAACAGTGCAAGATATCGCATATACAAACGGAGCGGTTTTCTTGGCAGATTGGACGCGCCGAAATTGGAGCTTAAAGATTCGCAAGACGGGACTTAAGAATAATCAGAATGTAATCTATCGACTGCGTCGCGACGGCGGAGAAATTGAGGCGTTTTTAATCGATGAGCCGAGGCTGGAACTTGAGAGCCTGGATTTTGCTGATGATAAATGTTATGTTTTGATGAATGGAATTGGCGCCGAACAAGATTGGTTTTTTATTTACCGAGTAAAAAATAGTGAAACGTTGATAAAATAGGCATGTATGGAAAAAGAGAAACTGGGGCAAAACTTGCGCCAGTTTTTTGTTTTATGCGGTATTTTATGGTAAGATGATAGTTAAGGTGCCGCTGTAGCTCAGTTGGTAGAGCAGCTCATTCGTAACGAGCAGGTCACAGGTTCGATCCCTGCCAGCGGCTCCATTTTTTGTTGAGTAAAATTTTATTTATGGATTTCTTTTATAATCCATTTAATATCTTCGATAGATTTGTCGATATTGAAGTGGCCGTTGCCAACGGGATAGTAGACGGAGTAGAAAGTGTAGTTTGTGCCATTAATGTTTCTAATGAAGGGCTGTTTGCGGACGGTTGAGACGGAAATTTTTTGACCAAGGACGATGGAGCTGACTTGATTGCCGAAGAGAATGATAACTTTTGGTTTGATGATGTCGATTTCTTGCTTGAGAAGATAAAGGTATTCGGCGAGGACGGAGTCGGGAAGTTCGCGCGCATCGAGCTGCGTGCACTTGCCGAGATTTGTGATGAAATATTTGTGTTTTTCGACGTCGTCGTAGACTCTATTGGCAAAATCTGGCGTCCAATCACTGCCTTTGATGCGGCGGATGGTTTGAAAAATATCTTCGTCAACAAGGTTTAAGTCATGAAAGAGTGACCAGATATTTTTAGTGCTAATCCAGGGAGATTTGCGCCCCGGCCAGGATTTATCTGAGGCGATATTGCGGCCAGTGGGATTCATGAAGACAAAACAAAGGTCGGGATGATTTTCGCAGCCGCCGTTATAGATAGAATTTAGCTCGGGTGCGCCGTATTTGAGTTGGAGCTGATCATAAGTGGGGTTTAGGTCGGAAATTTTCATGCTTATGCTTGTTTCTTCTTAACGGTATTATATCATAGGGGGTAAAGTGGCGGCAGTTTGCGAGTTATGATAAAATAAGAAAAAGCTCATGAAAGAATTAGTAGCTGATTTTAAGACGATTTTTAAGAAAGATAAAGGTCTGCTGGTTTGGATGGCGGCTAATTTTGGACTCGCCGTTTGGCTATTTTTGATACCGATAGTTAACCTGAATCCGAGTAGCAAGCAGGTTTTTGTGCGATATTCGGACTTGTCTAGCTATAGTAATAGTGACTGGTGGTATCTAACATCGTTCTCGGTGATTGCGGTAGCGATAGGCGTTGGACATACGCTGCTTGCGGCTCGTTTGTATTCGAAGCGCGGAAGGGATATTTCGCGATTGTTTCTTGGCATAAGCGCCGTGATTTTGGTGGTCGCGATTTGCTTCCTTAGGAATATTATTGGAGAAGGATGATGTCTAAAGTTGTTGAAATTCCGGTGGGCAAGCGTTCGGCGCGCTATCGCTTTTTTGAGATTTTGCCATTTGCGCTGAGCATAGGCGTGGTTTTGGGTCTTGTGATAGCGTCGTGGGTTTCGCCAATTTTTGGTGCGATTTATTTGCTTTCCATTGTGATTATGAGTCTCGTGAAGGCAATTGGAATTATGTATCGCACAATTCAGGGATACAATACGCTAGAGCGTGGACATCGCGTAAACTGGAAAAAGCGTCTAGAGGATTTAGAAAACGCAAAAGAAAGCTATGAGCGCCTGGCGGGGACGCGCAGTGATGCCTATGAATATAAACAGCATCTGCAGAATTTATGCATGGTAGCGGCGGCCGAAGATGGATACTTCCCGAAGCCGAGCGAGATTTATCATGCGGTAATTGTGACGATGTATAACGAGTCGATTGATGTTTTACGCCCGACTTTTCAGAGCATACTTGATACGACTTTTAATAAAGATCACATGATTGTAGTGCTCGCATACGAAGAACGTGGTGGCGAAGCCGGCGAGAAGGTAGCATTTCAACTCGAGAAAGAGTTTGGCGATAAGTTTAAGTGCTTTATTTTGTCGAAACATCCAGACGGGATTCGTGGCGAGGTGATAGGAAAAGGCGGAAATATTACCTGGGCAGGTAAGAATTTGCAGCAAAAAGTCAAAGAAATGGGACTGAAATATAGCGATGTAATTGTAACGACGCTGGATAGTGATAATAGGCCACATCGCTGTTATTTTGATCAGGTGGCATATGAATATATTGTGCATGAAGACAGGAAGCGCCTAAGCTATCAGCCAGTGTCGGTATTTACAAATAATATTTGGGATGCACCAGCGGTGACGCGCGTAGTAGCAACGACAAATACCTTTTGGAATGTGATTTCTTCGATGCGTCCACATACTTTACGTAATTTTGCATCACATTCGCAGCCGCTTGATGCGCTTGTGGAGATGAATTTCTGGAGCGTGCGCACAATTGTGGAAGACGGGCATCAGTATTGGCGTAGTTATTTCTATTTTGATGGCGATTATGAAGTGATTCCGATTCGGGCTGCAATGTATCAGGATGCGGTACTTGATGACACTTTGGTAAAAACTTTGAAAGCACAGTGGGTGCAGCTTCGTCGTTGGGATTATGGCGCAAGTGATGTAGCGTATGTGGGTGATTATATGTGTTCAAAAAAGCGTACAGTACCAAAATGGGATTTATTCCAGAAGTTCGTGCGCTTGCTTGATGGGCATGTGACTTTAGCGTCGGTGTCGCCGATTGTGGCGTTTGGTGGTTGGGTGCCACTCTTGTTTAGGTTTGAGTCGCGCGATTTGTTGTCGCATTATTTGCCGCAGATGGTAAGTATTATTCAGACGATTGCGGCGCTGGGGATTTTTGTGTCGATTATTTTATCGATGCGTATGTTGCCGCCGCGTCCAGCGAGATATAAAAAATCGAAAACGATAATTATGGTTTTGCAATGGGTTTTGTCACCGTTTATTGCTATTATTTATTCGTCGTGCGCCGCCTTTTATTCGCAAGGGAGGTTGGCAACTGGACGTTATATGGAAAAATTTGACGTTACTGTAAAAGCTGTGAAGAAATAGGTTTTTCTAGTCCGCTCCGTTAGGGGGTGGATTTTTGTATTTTGAAAAACATTGTGCTTATGTTTGTAGAATTTTTGAGAGTTTTATAAAGTAGCGTCAGCTGCGCAAAGTTTCGTGGGTCAGGAGACGATGCGCAGCGATAAGTGAGGTAAAATATGCGAAAGATTTTATGTTTTCTATGTGCGATTTTGGTGGCGTGCAATGCTACTATTACAGCGAGTGCGACTAGTAGGATAGTCGAGAATCTTGATGATGATTTTCTGGTGCGAGAGCGCGTAACTTTGACGGGAGAAAAAATTCCGGCACGGGATTTTGTGTTGCTTATAAACTTGCGTGATATTGAGGATGTTGATTTCTTTTCGCAACTTTACGAGTTGGAGAAAGAGATGCATGGGCAAAGATTTGCAGTGGTACTGATGGGAAATTCGACGTATGCGCTAAAGAGTTTTAACGAATCGATGTCTGCGATTGAGGCGAATTTGTTAGCGATAAAAGATATGATGACGTTGCTTTTTGATGCACAGAAGGGTGAATTTAATTTGAAGCACCTGGAAAATGCGCTAAGGTACGAGATGGAAAGTAATAAAGCAAATTTGAGAGTTAAGCTAAGAGAATATGTTGAGGAGCGCGCGGCGGATCTGGTTAGTATTAATGCTTTTGGTTCGTGTTTGAGCGAGTATAGGGAATTATGCGAGTTGGGATATTTTAGCGATTATATAAATTTGCATGAAGGTTTCATGAAGGCGCGTGAGTTGGCTGGGGACTTACCGATAGTATTTTATGGTAGCATAGAGACGGCTTGGTATACGGGGGAAGTTTTACTAGAATCTGGCGAGGTTAGTGGTCAGAGGGGCAATATGGAAGGCACGAAAAGGAAACCTGGCTTATATAACGATGCGGATTTTATTTTAGATAACGGTGGCGTAATTGCTTTTAATGAATTTGTAGAGAATTATGTTGGAGATGATGAACTAAGCGACTTTTTTGAACGCTATAGTATTGAGATTGAGGCGTCGACTGAAAATTCGGCGAGACTAATAAAATTATGGAGCGCATCTACGGCGCTAAGAAAAAATTATGCGCGTGCGAGCGATGTGGCTAGTGGTAACTATAAGTATACAAATATGGAACGAGCAGTTTATTTTGCATATAAAGAGATTGCTGCTATGAATAACGATGTCTATTATCTGCGACGCGAGCGTGTGCCGGTGGCGACGACGATGACAAGGTTATTTGGAGATTTTGACGACTGACTATGTGGACGAAGTAAGTCAGTGAATCTGAGTGACAATAATATTGTTGATGCGATTAAGGATAATGTCTTAGTGGTTAAATATAAGTTTGGCGAATGAATAGATGAGCTGGGGGCTGGTGCGTATATTGACGGTGAAGAGTATACTTTTGATTTCGTGAATGATAGCGTCGTTTCAGATCAGATGTACGAGTCGTATTACGATGATGTGGCTCGTCGCTTGGAGGTGCAGTTTGCGGATTCGGATTATAGCGAAATAGATTTTGGATATACGATACGACTTTTAAATCCAAGGAATGTCGGAGGAATATTTGGTGTTTTCGATGCGGATGGAAAAATGACGCAAATGGGATTGAAGGTCAGTAGAAATACGCGATATGTAATTAATGACGCGGCAGAAGAAATGCCGATCCCGACAGTAAGTTATGAGGTTATTGAGCCGGTTGCGACGGGGTGGAATTATTTTATAGCTATTTTTCTGATTGGCGGAGTAATAAGTATGGGAGGTTTACTTTGGTGTCGAAGATTTGATGCGACTAGACGAGAGAAACGATAAGAATAAGGAGGAAATATGAGAAACAGAATAGGATATGCAACGATGGCGACGGTAATGGCTAGCGCGCCGATACTCGGTACGGTTTCAGCGGTTCAAGTATGGTCTGAGGATAATGTGAGCTCGATAAATATCACGCGCACCGTAAGCGGAGTTACGAATAAATTTAGTAATAACTTTGGATATACAATTACGGCAAGCGAAACAAATCCAGCACCAGTTGTAGGGCTTGCAGATAGTTTTAGCATTGATTTTGCTGAGGCAGATGCAATACTAAATAACTCAATTTCAAAAGTTGCGACGATAGATTTTAGCGGTGTAACATTTTCAAAACTAGGCGATTACGAATTTGTCGTAAAGGAAGTATCGTCGACGGATCCGGTGAATTTTCCGGTAGATAGTAAAAATGAGTATACTTTGCTAGCATCAGTACGTAATGCTTTGGATGAATATGGAAATCCGACCGGTGATTTGGAGGCGAAGTTCTTGGCGCAGGTGAAGGATGCACATGGCGATAAGACCGATGGTGTGAAGTTTGAAAAAACTGCAGTTAGAGGTAAAATTGAGCTTTCGAATACGCTTCAGGGAAGTATGGCAGATAGCAATGCATACTTTAAATATAAAATAAACCTCATTAATGCGAAGGAGGGTGATGTCTTTACGGTAATTGGTCAGGATGCTGAAATAAACTACGGCGGCGAGATGATTGTAACTACGCCGGAAATTGTGGCTGGACAAGATAATTATGTCTATCTAAAACATGGCCAGAACGTAACAATTGGCAGTAAAGATGGCCTCAATGAATTGCCGATTGGTCTTACTTATACTATCGAGGAGCTAGATGTGATGGACTATGAGACGTTGATTGATGGCAATGTGGATGAAGATAAGGCGACTGAAGTGAAAACCGTGAAAGCGGACTTGAGTGAAGATGCTAGCGAGGAAGAAATTGCAGAATATAAGCTAAGCAATGTAACGACTTATGTTAACAAGAAAGAGGCAAGTGTGCTGACGGGCGTAATGTTAAGTATACTGCCGTTTATGGTGGCGGGTTCGTTGGGTGCTGCGGCATATATTGCCTCGCGTCGCAAAATGTAAAAATGAAAATAAAAAGAAAAAAGCAGTTTTGGCGCCATTCATGGCGCCTACTGCTGGGGGATTTGATGATTTTAGTGAGTCTGATCGTAATTTTGAATGTACCTTGCGGACTAATTAGAGTGAACGGTGATGGTTTGTCGCCAGATTTGAAAGACGGTGATTTGGTTGTGGTTTCAAAATATGATGGTGTTTTTATGACTAATGATGTAGTTTTGGTGAGTTTGGAAAAATGCGATTTGGCGCGAGTAGTGGCAAGTGATGATATGGTCGAGGTGCGTGATGAAAAACTCTTTGTAAATCAAGAGGAAGTAGGGCAAGTGAATGAGCAAGCAAAGAAAGAGATTGTAAATTGAAGGGTAGACGGCGGTTTTTTGGTTGATTGCGGAGAAGATGAGTTTAGGGCGGTTTTACAAACGCAGATAAAAGGCAAAGAAATACTAAATATTCGAGTGAGAAATTTTTAACAATGCGCGTAATTAGATGACTAAACAAGACTTTAATTTATGTAATTTTGTTACCAATTTTTTTGATATGCATTTATGCGATATATGACTTTTGGTGTTGTATAAAACAGAGTGAAAGTAGAGAATATGCGAGGATAGCCGCAAGTGCGGATTTTGACTGGGCTGCAAATTCGAATGTAATTGCAATAATTTCGATTGACGATACGACGATTCATTATCCGATTGTACAATGGAGAGATAATAAATATTATCTTGCGAGAAACGAGCGAAACGAATATTCGGTAGCGGGGAGTATATTTTTGGATTATCGAAATAGCAAAGATTTTGATGATAATTACAATATAATATATGGTCACCGAATGAGTGCAGGACAAATGTTCTCGGATATTGCGAAATTTGAGGAAGGAGAGTTCTTTGACGTGCATAAAAAAGCGACAATTTTGCGAGCAGACGAAGAAATTGATACGGAAATAATTGCATTTTTGCGAGTGGGCGTAAATAGCAGCCTATATAGGTTAGAGAGTAGAAGACTACGGCTGGATAATCTACAAGACATTAAAAGTGAAGCGATACAATATCGAGAGAATGATGAAGTGGGGCGGATTTTTGCGCTGTCGACATGCAATAAAAAATCGAAGAGTTTGCGGGATGTGCTGGTATTGAAGGAGACTTAATATTAGTAATCCTAACTTTAGGTAATTAAAAAACATCCGCTTCTAAAGCGGATGTTTTTGAAGCTAGATTTGGTGGAGTGTAGGAGATTCGAACTCCTGACCTATTGATTGCGAACCAATCGCTCTACCAACTGAGCTAACACCCCAAGGTCTGTTGATATTGTAGCACAATGAGAAGAAAATGCATCTAGATTTAGGGTGAGTGGGATATTTTAAGGTTCGTACTAAAGAACTGATGAATAGCTAGAAAACGCTACTCTAGCATAAGAGTGAAAAAAATCGAGTCTACATTTGCAGATTTTTTGGTGATAAGATTGAGAGAAGTCCGTAAAATATTAAGGGGGTGCAAAAATGCGACTTGAACATTTTGAAAGGTCTAGAAGAGATGCGGCGTTAAGTTTTGCGTCGAGCGTCGGGATTTGCTATGATATGAACTATTTGCCGTTTTGGAAGCGCTGGTATTATTTATGGCGGTTTCGCAAGATGGGGCGAAGTTTTCGACTGATGCCGAGATTCTTTTCGCTTGATCGGATGATGGAGCATTATGGTTGCAAAAAAGCGCAAGATAAATACATGCTGAGTGACACCTTTGAGCTACATGTGACGCCATTGATAGATGATGGTTGGCGTAGTTTGATTTTGAAGGTAGTTGATCGGCGAACATATACGAAAGAGCGCGAACGAACGTTCCGAATAGGCGACGAGTGGAAGAGTGCTGACATATTATACTGTCCTGAAAAGGCATTGTTCTTGACGGCAGACCAAGTGGCGACACTAATCGACCAACTGTGCGCACTAAGAGAAGAAAACGACGATTGGAAATACTATGAGAAAAGCTTCTAGATAAAGCCCCCAGCAAAGAGCTGGGGGCGATTTTTAGTGGTTGTTACTGTTTATTCTAATTAGATCTTAACACGATTATGATACATGAATAACAAAAAACAGCCCGAAGGCTGATTTCTGTAAATAATGTCATGGTGGGTCGCGAGGGGCTCGAACCCCCGACCTCCTCGGTGTAAACGAGGCGCTCTAGCCAACTGAGCTAGCGACCCGATAAATATATTTTAGCACATATTCTTAAAAAAGAAAACCACCCGCCAAATGAGGCGAGTGGTATTTTGAAGGGTGGGCTGAGAACTATAAGCGCACAATCGAATGAGATTATGAATACTTATAAATCATAAAATGCGCCAGTGATGCAATTTGTGGAATTGCGACGATCCCAGATTTCGCGAGCGACGCGACGGTACGGATAAGCGGGCTCGAGGATGATGCCGGCTTGTTGTAAGTCAGCGATGTCTTCGCGACGAAGGCTAGCAAAATCGCGCAAGATTGGATCCATGCGTTGAGTCTCGTCAAAGCCACTGAGATATGCGTAGTCTTTGGTGAAAGCATAGCATTCCTCATTGCTGAAATTAAGACGATACTGATAGCCGCGGAAAACGCGGTAGCAGATGTTCCAGACGTATTCGAGTGTTTTACGGCTAACTTTGACGCCTTCGGGGCGCGTGTAGTCGTGAAGGTTGATGATACCGGCGGCGACGTTTGAGAAAGGGAAGCCCTGCGAAGCCAAATCGATAGCAATAATATAGCAAGGATCGGGCGCTGCGTCGGAGCCGCTGATACGAACGTCGGAGTTTTTGGCAACACCTTCGTAGAGCGACTCGTCGTCAGCTTTAGCCAAAGTGCTAACTAAAGGCAAAAGCAAAGAATCCTTGCCTAAGAGCTCGGTGAAGAGATGCTCGCAATTGGCAATGTTGCGGACATGATATTCCACTTCGTGTGCAACGAGTTCGAGTGCTTCGAGGCCGTTGTAGCGACCGCGAGTTGGAAGCTCGATGCGTTTGCGATGCTCGGGCTTGATGGCGCGAGTGCGAACGTCGACGCGATGAGCGTCTTTGCGTTGTTCGCAGTGCCAATCTTCAAAGCCGTAATAGATACGCGCAAAATCACATAAGAGTCTGAGTTCGTCGGCGCTGACGCTGACGCTTCTTAAACGACTGCGTTCACCTCCGGTGAACATGGATTCGCTGTGACTTTCGGGGCGTAGATTTTCGCCGGAAAGTGCGTAGGCGCGATGAATTTGCGCGACATCGGGTCTGCCATACTTCTCGACAAGCAATTCGCGAAGGCGCTTGTTATCGGAGGTGAGCATAGCTTCGGCAATCTCGCAGGTTAAAAGCGCGCTGTCGATGCGACGGCGCAAAATCTTGAGAATAGCCTCATCGATGGCGTTTTCGGGTTTCTGCGTTTCGAGTACCTGGCGCCCGTAATTCTTGAGGCGATTAGCCTTGTGAGCGCAGGCGACCAACTTCGGCACATTGTAGACGAAAAGCGGATCGGTGTAGACGTCGTGTTCGGCGCGTTCGAGCCAAGCACGGCGCTCGGCGGTGAGGTTGTCGGGCGTTACAAGCTCGATGAGACTAATAGACTCAATGAGTTTGGTAAGGTCGGCAACTTTTTTCTCGATATAACTGGTAGCACGGGTGTTCTTCATATAACCACTCCCTTTCTTAAAGAACACACACTAATTAGAAATAGTGCACCTTTTAATTATAGCACACTTTGTTAAGAAAGTCAATGGTAACAGGGGTGGATGAGATATTGGGCGATGCCAAGAATTATGGTATAATATAAGAATTATTATTTAAACGAAAGGGCAGTGATGTCAGAAAATACGAACCTAGAAACCATGCGCCACTCGCTCAGCCATATTATGGCGGCGGCGGTTAAGAATTTATACTCTGGCACCACAACAACAGTTAAATTTGGAGTTGGCCCAGCAGTCGAGAATGGCTTCTACTATGATATTGACTTTGGTGAAACGAAAGTAACCGAAGACGATCTCAAAAAAATTGAAAAAGAAATGCACAAAATTGTAAATCGTGCGGAGAAATTTGTCTGTCGCGAAGCAAGCCGCGAGGAAGCGCTTGAGTGGGCCAAAGAGAATGGTCAAGATTATAAGGCCGAGCTAATCGCCGAGATTCCAGAGGGTGAGAAGATTACTTTTTATGCAATGGGCGGTTTTGAAGATCTTTGCCGCGGTCCACATGTTGAGGATACGAGTAAAGTTGGCGCCTTTAAGTTGATGCGCATTTCGGGTGCGTACTGGAAGGGCGACGAAAAACGTGAGCAAATGAGCCGTATTTATGGTGCAGCGTTTGAGACGCAAGAAGAACTTGATGCTTATCTTGCGCGTCTTGAAGAGGCAAAGAAGCGCGACCACCGTAAGCTTGGTAAGGAACTTGATTTGTTCTGTTTCTCGGATCTCGTGGGGCAAGGCTTGCCACTATTTTCACCGCGTGGTACGGTTTTGCGTGATAAACTCGCAGATTATTCTTTGTCTTTGCGTGGTCGTGAAGGCTTTGAGAAAGTTTGGACGCCACATATCACGAAAACTGATCTTTATAAAGCATCTGGTCACTATGCAAAGTTTGGTGATGAGTTATTTATGGTGCATTCGCAGGTGAATGGCGAGCAATTTGCGCTCAAGCCAATGAACTGCCCGCATCACGCGCAGATTTTTGCGTCGCGTCCACGTACCTACCGCGATATGCCAGTACGCTATATGGAAGCAACGACGGATTATCGTGATGAAAAGACGGGTGAGTTGGGTGGCTTGTCGCGCGTGCGCTGTTTGACGCAGGATGATAGTCATGTGTTCTGCCGTAATGAGCAGATTAAGGGCGAAGTTGAACGCTTAGTGGGCATCGTGCGCGAGCTTTACTCGCTAGTCGGAATGTCGAAGCTACGTGCGCGTTTATCTTATCGCAATGATGAAGATAAGTATCTAGGCGATAAAGAGCTTTGGAAGATGGCGCAAGAGCAGATTAAGCAGGCTGCGATTGATAATAATCTCGAATACTTCGAAGCTGAGGGTGAAGCCGCTTTCTACGGTCCAAAGATTGACTTTATGGCTGAGGATGCGATGGGACGCGAACATCAACTAGCAACGATCCAACTCGACTTTGTACAACCAGAGCGCTTTGGCTTGACCTATGTAAACGAAAAGGGCGAAAAAGAGCGTCCAGTGATGATCCATCACGCAACGCTGGGTTCGATCGAGCGCTTTATGAGCGTATTTATTGAACATACGGCGGGCTGGTTCCCATTCTGGTGTGCGCCAGAACAGATTCGTATCTTGACGATTAATGATGCGGTCGAAGATTATGTGGCGAAGATTGAGGCGATTTTGAAAGATATCACGCTCGAAGCGCCGCTACGCCATAACGATATTCGCTATCGTGTGGATCGTCGCAATGAAAGTCTTGGCAAGAAGATTCGCGAAGCAACCAAGATGAAGATTCCTTGCATCTTGATTGTGGGGCCAAAAGACGTCGAAGCAGAAACGGTAAGCGTACGCTTGCATGAATCTGAAGACACGGTGAAGTTGGCTGAACTTGCAGAATACATCAAGAATTTGAAATAGCAAAAACGCTCTAAAAGATACCCCTGCGGGGGTATTTTTTAGTGTGATGTAGTAGTTTGTAGGAGCTGGAATTTTGATATAATAGACTTAGATTTTAAGCATGAGAGGAATAATGGAAGAGGATAATATTGCGCCACGGGATGAAAGCGAAACGCCAATGGATGCTCCGCAAGAAAGGCCTGAGAATATGTCAGAAGCGCAGCCACAAGAGCGGAAAGACGAGCAGAAAGACGAGAAGAAAGACGAAAAGAAGCCAGAAAAAAAGTTGAATTTGACGCCAGCTTCGGTAGTGATGAAAGATTTGAGCGAGAAGCCATTTAAACTACTGAGCGTAGTGCTGGCGCTGATTATTTTGGTATTAGGTGTTTATATCGTAGTCGATAAGACGAGTGGTCCATCGAGGCGCCAAACTGCAGGCTCGTCGCAAAGCTCTCAGAAAGATAAGGGAGAAGGTGGCGAAGAAAATGAGGGTGAGAATATTGCCAGCAAGCGCGAAGGCTATATGCGCCAATGGGAGTTTGGTAATTTTTACGTAACTTCGGCGGGTGAAGTCTACTTTGATTTCTTTATTCCGGGAAATTCGAATATTCAATTTGTTTTGAATGAGAAAAATATGCCGGCTGAACGCAATATCTTTACTATCAAGAAAGATCAGATTGCGAATTTCTGGAGTATGGATACAGACGACATGATAATTGATGGTTACAAACTGAAACTTAATAGCAAGATCGTGTCGGTGACAGATATGGGCTGGGGGCAAAATGTGACTTCGTACGACTTTGGTTTAATCTCGGAAGATGGAGAGCTAAGTGTGTTATCGATCAATATTTCAGGCGAAGTGACGCTGAAAGAAAACGTTGGCGACTATGTAAATGTAGCTTATACGGCGGTATCGCAGGGTGCAGATGGCGCAATGACAACGATTTTCTTCCGTGATGGTACCTATAAGAATATTTTGGAACGCGAAAAACTCTAAAAGCCGTTTATGTAAATACCTCGCTAGTCGGGGTATTTTGCTTGTCAAGTTTTAGTGTTTATGTTAAAATTTCGCTAGAGATAATTAAAAAATAAAAAGGTCAAAATGTCTCAAATTGGTGAATTTAGCCAAGGAAATGGTCAATCCTATGGCTTGCGCGAGGTAAGCGCGACATATCAGATTCGCTACCGTACGAACAGAAGTTTGGTGGCGGCGCTAGGGATTTTTGTAATCTTGACGATAAGTCTAGCAACTTTTTTGGTGATTGATAAAGTACAAGAAATGCGAGCCGATTCGACGGCAAAGGTGAGCGTGAGTACGGAGTCGGTAGTTGAGACGATGTCGACGATGGGTGTGTCGAACCGTGGCACGATGCTCCAGACGCAGTACGGTAAGATGTTTTTGCTAGGCAATGGTGAGCTTTACTATATGCCGAATAGCGGCGTGAAGTTCGCGGCAGATGCGCAACCAGGTGAGGCGGGGCGCTTTATTATCGAGAAGGGCGACATTGATGGTTTTGATTTTCCAACTAGCGTAGTTGACGGTAAGGCTGTGACGACGAGTTATGTCTTTGATGGTTATAGAATCTTGCCTGATAAGAAAATAAATTACGTGCGTGAGCTTGAAATGGACAATGTAGTGGGATCTCGTAGCTTTCTAATTACGAGCGAAGATAAGAAGGATCAGATTTTGACCGTAACGCTGGGTAGTGTGCAGCGAAGCCTGGTTTATGATGAAGTTGAACAAATAATTTATCCAGAAACAACAGAGGTAGAAGACGAAAAATTGCCAATTGGTCAGGATAGCGAAGAAGCGAAAGAGGCGGCTAACGAAGAACTAGTCGAAGCGCAGGCAAAGGCGTCCGAGCCGATAAAAATCGTCAAACGCATACCACGAATTGAAACTTCGATGGGCGAAGCTCGCGCGCAAGTGATAGAATTATGATATGTCTAAAATTTGCGAAGGATTGAATGACGCGCAGCGTGACGCGGTAGAGACTTTAACTGGGCCGGTTTTGATTTTGGCAGGCGCGGGTTCGGGTAAGACCAAAACGCTGACGCATAGGATCGCAAATTTGATTGAACAGGGCGTAAGTCCGTATGAAATTTTGGCGCTGACTTTTACGAACAAAGCAGCGCGTGAGATGCGCGAGCGCTTGGCTGGGTTGCTCGGCATGGAGAATTCTTTTAGTTTTATGCCGTGGATGGGGACTTTTCACTCGATTTGTGTGAAGATTTTGCGCATCGAGGCGGCAAATGTGGGATTATCTTCTAGTTTTACGATTTATGATAGCGACGATAGGTTGGCGCTAATCAAACGTGCGATGAAGGAGCTGAAGATCTCGGATAAAACTCTGAAACCGCGAGCAGCTGAATCAGCGATTTCGAAGGCGAAGAATGAGGGTAAGGATCCGAGCGAGTATGCGGCGGAGGCGTTTTACCCGCAACAGCGAAATATCGCCGAGGTGTATGAGCGCTACGAAGATATGCGCATGAAGGCCGACGCGGTGGATTTTGACGATTTGCTACTATACGTGGCGAAAATGTTGAAACAGCGTGCGGATTTGCGTGCGAAATGGCGCGCAAAGTTTAAGCATATCTTGATTGATGAGTATCAGGATACGAATCATATCCAGTACAAAATTGTGAAGGCGCTGGTGAATGATGAGCGTAACATTTGTTGTGTGGGCGATGACTGGCAGTCGATTTATTCGTGGCGTGGGGCGGATTTTACGAATATTTTGAACTTTGAAAAAGATTTTCCGGGGGCGAAAGTAATTAAGCTTGAACAGAATTATCGTTCGACGCAGAATATTCTTGATGCTGCTCAAAAAGTGATTATGCAAAATACCCAGCGCACTGATAAGGCGCTATTTACGGAATCGGGCAAGGGCGCGCCGGTTACGATTGAAGCTTTGCGCGATGAAGAAGCGGAGGCGAACTGGGTTGGAAATCAAATTAAACGTAGTGGGCGACCACTGTCGGATTTTGCAGTACTATACCGCACGAACGCACAATCGCAGGCCTTTGAAAAAGCATTTATGCGATTGAATTTGCCATATAAACTGGTGGGCGGGATACGCTTTTATGATAGGTGCGAGATTAAAGATGTACTGGCATACTTACATTTGATTGTGAACCCACAAGACGTGATTGCGTTGACACGAGTGGTGAATGTGCCGGGACGTGGAATAGGCGCGAAATCGCTAGAGAAAATTATGGCCGGAGATATAGAGACGCTGACGCCAAAGACAAAGCGAGCATATGAGGGGTTCTTGCGGATATTGGAGAAGCTACGCGTAATGTATGCCGAAGCAAAGGCGCCAGCAGAGATTGTAGAAGAATTGCTAAAGCTGACGAGCTATCGTGATTATATTCGGGCTGATGAGCCGATGAAGGCAGACGAGCGCGAGGAGAACTTGACGGCGCTCGTTGGCGAGGCTGGTAAGTATGAGACGCTGGATGAATTTTTGGCGGATGCGGCTTTGATGTCGTCGGCGGATGAAAATGCAGGCGATCATGCGGTGACGCTAATGACTCTGCACGCAGCGAAGGGATTGGAATTTCCGGTGGTGTTTTTGACGGGCATGGAAGAAGGTGTGCTGCCACATACGCGAGCACTGGAAGATTCGGCAGATGATGTTGAGGAAGAGCGACGTTTGGCTTATGTGGGAATGACAAGGGCAATGCAGGAGCTGTTTTTGAGTTATGCAGGGTCGCGCTATGCTTTTGGTGGTAGGACTTATAACTTCCCGTCGAGGTTTCTCGGGGAATTGGGATATAATCCGTACGGTAATAGCAGCCAGGATGGTTATGGTAGTCGTGATCTGGACGGTGATGGGTTTAATGATTTTGGCGATGCGGCTGATGGCTCGACTGAGGGCTGGGACTGCGAAGATATAGATGTATTTCCAGATGATGATCTGCCGATCTATGAGTAGGTATTGACATTTCTGTAAATCTATGATACTATAATAGTTGCAGGGGGATTTTTTGTGTTCTTTAATATTCTCTCTAGCATAGAAAAAGGAGGTACATTTTTATGATGTACGATGTTGTCTATAAGTTTATCGAAAGCGAAGTATCTGTCCTTGAGGAGCTTAAATGCTCCGCCGCGATCAAGAGAACGATTGCTGATCGCGTACTGGACAAGCATCTGGAGGTCTTGAGTGAAGAGGCTGATTTGTTTGATCTGGGCGATAGTAAACCGACAAGTCTGATTATGTGCGAGGCTGGAAACGAGGATTTTAAGCCCGATGCTGAGATGGCGATGGCTTTCGTGATGAATCTGCGTTCCATCGTAGCTTTGCGCAGGCGTGTAGAGAAAGCCGTTGAGCCTGATTCTGGAGACTTTGGGGATGTTCTGGGGGCAGCGTTGTCGAGGATAATCGGCGGCATGGCGCTTCGTCCTTGTGAGGAGGATTTTACCATGCTTCTTGATGCCGCTGAGGCATTGAAGGACCATGCGGAATCCTGGCTGGATGGTCACGAAGAGATCGAAGAGCTGCCGAACGAGGTTTATGCCATGATTGGCATCGAGCTTACTATGGCAGAGGGCTTCGTAGAGGCCGTGACGGAGATTGTCTCCGACGAGCGCAGTGAGCTGGTCGAAGGTGACATCGAGAGCGTTTTCGCCCGTGCCGAAGAACTATCTGAGGCAGTGGATGATATGCTGGCAGTGATCAGGGAGGCACTTCATACTGGTTCCGATTGTGGTCATTGCTCGAATTGCGATGAAGGTTGCGATTGCGACGGCGAAGGCTGTGAATGCAAGGAAGGTTGTAAACGTTGCACTGAGCAGAATTAAGAATCGTGAACGGTGACCGACTTACAAAGACTTCTTAAGAAGGGAGAGAATGGTTTAAGTGAAGCCCTGGGTTTAAAGCCCAGGGCGTTTTGTTGACTTTTTGTGTATTTTGTTTTATCGTATGAAAGCTAGGGGGAGAGTTCTTTAAGATAATGACTTTTTGAACGATTCACCTAAGTTTCTTTTTTCTGGAGGTACTTTGGATGATTGATTTTAAGGGTCTCTACAAATTTGTGGAGACACAGGCGGGATTGCTGGGTGATATTAGTACAGTCAATGGTCGAGCAAGACAGCTGATGATTGACGTGCTGAGCAATTCGTTGGCGATTCTGCGCGAGTCGGTGGCGATTTTCCGCCTGAAGGACGGCAAGATGTATGACGCAGTAGCGGATGCTACGGCGGATATTGATGGTTTGCCAAACGAGAAGATTTCACAACAGGTAGTGTTGAACATGCGCAAGACGAAGGAGTTGTTTGCGCGTGCGGAGACGTTGATTGAAGCGAAAATGATTGGCGACCCCTGCGAGAATTGCAATCTGAGCGACTGCTGTCAGCGTTCGGGCTGGCTGTGTTCGCCGGTGGGGCGTAGTCTGGGACAGATGGGCGTGCTGCTTTCGGCAGTGGATGCGATTCAGCTGCACGCAGGTAGCTTTCTACATGATGATCAGTGTGAGTACGATATTGCGGAGCTGATTCTTGATGAAATCGGCGTAGCAAAGGAGTATTTGCGCATGATTGAAGGGTTTAGCATCGCGGATTGCGAGAATGTAAGCATTGCCGACATGGAAGTTATTGCGGAGCGTCGCGAGCTGATTGAGGGCGAGATCGATGACTTGCTGTTTATCTTGCAGGAGCGATATGATCTGGAGCTTGTGGTGGCGGTTTTGCCGGTGGTTGTAAGCGACGACGAGGACCACGAAGTCTAAGTATGGTCTCTTATGACCATTAAGTTGTTCGAAAAGTTGGTTATCTGTGGACCCCGCGGCTTGTTAAAGCTGCGGGATTTTTAATGTTTTATAGATGCTCGACAAAAGATAACAGATATGATATAATGAGAACATATATTAGCTCAGCAAGAGGCTAGGAAAGTGCATATTGCAACATGGTTGCGAAAAAATGCAAAAACATTGTGCTCTTGCTTTAACCAAAGGAGTGTTCTATGCGAGAATACGAATTAACCGTGCTCATTCACCCAGATTTGGAGATGAATATCGAGCCGGCAACCGACAAAGTTAAGGCTTTGATCGAGGCTAACGGTGGCAAAATCACCAAAGAAGCGAACGAAGGTAAAAAGCGTTTAGCTTACTCGATTAAGGGTCAGGACTTTGCCGTATATTACTACTACGAATTGGAGCTTCCAGCTACCGCCCCAGCAAAGATTTCGTCCGTACTCAACATCACTGACGAAACCATTCGCTATCTCTTGGTAGCAAAAGATCCACGTCGTGAGAAAATGATGGCAAAACGCCAAGAGCGCAAAGCTCAAGAAGAAACAAAAGAGGAGGAATAATTTATGGCGCGGGGTTTTAGCAAAGCAATTATTGTAGGTAACCTAACACGTGATCCAGAACTACGTACAACCGCAAGTGGTACGCAAGTTTGCTCGATTAGCGTAGCGGTTAACCGTTCTTATAAAGGTAATTCGGGAGAACAGCAAGACCAAGTTTCTTACTTTGATTGCTCGGCCTGGGGAAAGCTTGGCGAAACCATCGCGCAATATGCTCACAAAGGTAGTGGCATCTTGATTTCTGGTCGTCTTGAACAGCGTAGCTGGGAAGATAAAGAGGGTCAGAAACGCTCCCGCATCGAAATCGTGGTCGATGACTTTAACTTCATTGGTGGCGGTAACGGTGGTGGTGATTTCTCTGGTGGCAACAGTGCGCCAAAAGCAGCAGCTGCACCAGTAGACGACATGAGTGATGGTCCTATCGATTTGAGCGAAATTCCATTTTAATAATAAGAAGGAAACATGATGAAGAGATTTAAAAACGATCCAAATATGTACTTCGACTATCGCGACGTCAAAACTTTACAACGTTATGTTGACGCCTATGGTCGTATCGAGCCAATCGCAAAGACTGGTCTTTCTGCAAAACAACAACGCCAGTTGGCTACCGCTGTAAAGCGTGCTCGCCACCTAGCTCTAATGCCATTTGTAGCTAACGCTTAGTCTGGGGGCGGGTAATGTACGGTCCTACTGACTTAAAGAAAAATACTTTGATCACACTTGATGGCCAACCATACAAGGTTATTGAGTATTCCCAAAAAGTTATGGGGCGTGGCGGAAGTATTGTAAACGTTAAAGTAAAAAACCTAATTACGGGCGCTTTGCTGCCAAAGACTTTTAAGGGTCAGGAGAAAATTGAAAGCGCCGACGTAAGTGGTCAAACGGTACAATATTTGTACAATGATGGCGAAAAGTTCTACTTTATGAACCCTACTACTTTTGAGCAATATGAGCTCTCGGCCGATATGGTCGGTGACGCAAAAGATTTTCTCAAAGAGGGCAATGAAGTAGACATTCAATTTTTCAACAATATGCCAATCAACTTGGCTTTGCCGAAGAATGTCTGGCTTGAAGTGACTTATACTGAGACTGCAGTGAAGGGTGATACGTCTTCTTCAATTACGAAAGATGCAACGCTTGAGACTGGTGTAGTAGTAAAAGTTCCAGCCTTTATTAAGACAGGTGATGTTATTTCGGTCGATACGGAAAGCTATGCTTACCGCGAGCGCCAGAAGTAATTTTTGCCGAGCTTGAGGATTTTAATAGGTGAATAATACGCCTAATATTAACAATAACCAGCACCCTCCGGTGCTGGTTATTGTTGGTCCGACTGGAAGCGGCAAAACGGGACTGGCGATTGAGGTCGCAAAAATATTGAACGGAGAAGTAATTTCAGCAGACTCGCGAGCAATATATAAAGGAATGGATATAGGTACAGCAAAGCCAACTATTGCCGAAATGGATGGTGTACCGCACTTTGGAATTGATCTCGTAGAACCGGATGAACGTTTTACGGTAGTAGATTTTGTGCGCTATGCGAAGCAAAAGATAGCCGAGATTCGCGAGCGAGGAAAATTACCGATTATTGCGGGCGGTACGGGCTTGTATGTAGATAGTTTAGTGTTCAATTATCAATTTGATAATGTTGTGAAAAAAACTTGTTCAGACCGTGAAGAGATGAGTTCGGACTACGTAATTGTTGGTATCGATTGGCCACGCGCGAAATTGCGCGAAAGACTACTTATTAGGTCGAATAAATTATTTGAACAAAATATTGAAGCCGAGACGCTTTCGATGGTGGAGAAATACGGCTGGGACAGTCAGGCGATGAAGTCGGATATTTATCCAATTTGTTGGGAGATGATGCGGGGGAATATTAGCCGCGAGGAGGCGATAAGGCTGAATGCGATTGATGACTGGCATCTTGCAAAAAGGCAACTGACTTGGTTTTCGCGTAATAAAAATATTAACTGGTTGCCGCTTGATAGAGCAGCAGAATGGATAATAAAATATTATCGTGGATAGAATTTGTTCGTTTTTGTGTTAAACTATAACTAAGATGAGCAAAGAAAATGCAATGCCACTAGAAAAATTATTTGGTTCGAAGACGCGTGCAAAATTGTTGGCGCTATTCTTTGAAAATTCAGATAAATCTTATTACGTACGTGAGATTACGCGTGTGATTGAGGAACAGATCAACTCAGTGCGTAGGGAATTGACTAATTTAAGTGCTCTAGGACTCGTAAAAATTGAGAACTACGAAAATAAAGTTTATTACTCGGCTAACATGAAACATCCATTTGCGCATGCAATGACTGAGATTTTCTCGAAAAAGATTGATTCAGTGCAAGATGTGGAAGCAAAGAAGCCAACGTGGGAAGACTATATTAGGCCAGTAAGTAATATCTTGTCGGCACTTGTAGTGACGAATCGTTTACCGGGTCAGGATGGGCTGGATATGCTGATTGTAGGTGACGATAAGACGCGCAAGCTAACTCGCTGGGCGGAGGTGGTCGAGAAGAAGCAGGGTAAGCCGCTGAATTATGCGATTATGTCACGTGATGATTATATTTATCGCAAGAGTGTGCGAGATAAGTTTTTGGCGGACTTGTGGGCTTTAAAGATTAGCGAGAAATACGATCCGGAAAGAATTTTGTGAGTAATAGTGGAGCAAGGAAAGGAGAATTATGTTTGAAATTGAATTGAAAAATCCGAACGAAATGATTATCAAAGCTAAGGATCGGGTCGTAAACATCAATGTCGCACAATGTACGATTGAAGCTGGGCTTGCGGTTGGACCGCTTGTCGGTGCGGGCGAATTTGAGATTGGTGAAATTATTATTAATGCAATCGCGCTAAAAAATAATAAAGTAATGTATCGTATTGATGTTGATGGTATTAAGATTGGGCTTGCAGGGGAGGGCGTACAAACCGAGGAGCTTGATGAACTTGGTCCGATTGATATTCTTGGGGCAACCGATCACAAGATAGTAGGAATTATCGAGCCGAAAATCTTGATTCCAATGGGGAATATGGACTTTGCCGAGGTGAAGGCGAGCGTAAATGTTGAGAAGAAGCTAAAAATTAAGAATGAAAATTCGCTTCCAGCGACGCTTACTATCTATAAAATGGATTAGCTCTTGATTTTTAGAGTAAAATGATATATAATTAAACGCAGTTTAGAAAAATAATAAAGAGATAAATATATGGCAGTATGTGAAATTACCGGCAAAGGCAAGATGTATGGCCACAATGTGAGCTTTTCTCAGCATAAGACTCGCAAAGTTTTCAAGCCAAATGTCCAGAAGCGCACTTTTATTGTCGATGGTCAGAAGGTTCGTCTCAACGTTTCTACTTCCGCCCTTCGTACGCTTCGTAAAAAAGGCCTAATTAAATAATCAAAACGGTTTTTATTTGATACAATAAGGTAATGGAGATAAAACTCGATTACCTTTTTTGTGTATTTGTAATTGCATTATTCTCGACAATCTTGCATGAGCTGGCGCATGGAGCAATGGCTTATGCTTTGGGAGACGATACGGCGAAACTAAGTGGTCGCTTATCACTAAATCCGTTAAAACATATTGATCCGATGATGTCGGTAGTGATGCCGCTGATATTTGCGGCGCTCGGAATGCCGATTTTGGGCGGCGCAAAGCCAGTGCCGATTAATACGCGAAATTTGAAATGGGGCGAGTGGGGGTTTGCGCTAGTGGCGATTGCGGGACCATTGACGAACTTTGTGCTGGCATTTGTTTTTTATGCATTGTGGGCATTGGTGGCGCAGAGCGGTTTTTGGGGAACGTTCTTTGCGGTTGGCGTGCTGGTAAATCTTGGATTTATGCTATTTAACTTAATTCCGATTCCGCCACTGGATGGAAGTAGGGTTTTGTATGCGCTGGCGCCAGATTTTGTGCGCAATATTATGATGTCGATGGAGCGCTATGGAATTATAGTAATTTATTTGTTGCTTTGTTTTTGCGGATCATTGTTCGCGAATTATATGGGCTGGGCAGAGAACGGAATTTTGACGTTGTTTTATAACATCTTTGGAGTTTAAGTAACAAAAAGCCCGATAAGGCTGTGTTTTTCCCGTGATATAGACACGGTGGGTACTTTCTTATGCGTTAAACCCACGGGTTTAGCGCCACGAAATCCCTAAAACATGATTATTCAGGAAAATAATATACCTTATCGGGACACTTTTAGTATAGCATGCGAGTCTGAAAAATGTCTAATAGTTGGGAACTTGCTGAGATTTTGCAATAAAATGCTTATGCTATAATAATATATAGTATGAAGCAACGCATTCGGGTGACGGCGATATGTAAAAGGGGGGATGAAGTCTTATTTTTGAAACGTGCAGGTGGCAGAGTTGAAGGTTTGTCGAATTTTGAACTCCCGACAGGAAAGATCGTATTCGGCGAACAACCAGATGAGGCAATGGCGCGTATTGTATATGAATATACGGGAGTGCAGGCGGCGAGCTTGAAGCTTTCAGATGTGGTGACTTTTACGGATTTGCGCAATTCGTCTGGACAGGGAAATTTATATGTTGTATATGAAGTGCAACTGCAAAACGAAGATGTGAAGATTACGAGCGAACGTTATTTATCGTATTTATGGGCTTCGAGCGAGGAATATACCGAGTTGGAGCTAGATGAAGCGTCAGATATGGTGCTTCGTATTACAAATAGTAAACTAGAGCAAGGGACGCTGGCTGGGCGCGAGCTGGGCGAGGCTGATAAGAATGAAACGGCGGCGCAAGATTCGGCGATTATTTATACTGATGGTGGTAGTCGTGGTAATCCTGGTCCGAGTAGCCTTGGGTATTACATTATTGATAAAAATGGACGCGAAATTAAGCGCGGTGGTGAATTCTTGGGCTTTTCGTCGAGTCGTTTGGCGGAATATTATGGCCTCAAAGAGGGGATTGAACAGGCGATAGAACTGGGGCTGAAACACGTTGATTTTCGTAGCGACAGTTTGATGCTAGTTAATCAGATGAATGGCATTTATAAGGTAAAGAATGCGGATTTAATGCAGGTGCATAATGATGTGCTGAAATTGCTGGAGAAGTTGGATTCGTATAGTTTTATGCACGTGCCGCGTTCGCAAAATGTGGAAGCAGATGCTGAGGTGAATAAGATTCTCGACATGGAAACGCGTCGTGCGACTTATTAGTAAATATTTGACGGATTTGTCAAGTTGGTGTTAAAATAGATTAGAGCTTGCAAAGTAGTCGCTGGCTTGAAAAATAGCGAGAGGAAAGTCCGGGCAGCACAGGATACGATAGTTGTTAACGACAACCGCGCGTAAGCGTAGGAAAAGTGCCACAGAAACTAAACCGCTTTTAGCTTCGGCTGAGAGTAAGGGTGAAAAGAGCGGGGTAAGAGCCCGCAGATGTCGGTGGTGACATCGGCATGAGGTAAACTCTATCGGCTGCAAGGAGACCTAGATACCGTGTTCCGCGGATGGTCGCTTACCGCTGGATCCTGCGAGCAATCGTAGGGCTAGATAGATGACTACGGATCTATGCTTTTGGCGTAGATTACAGAACCCGGCTTATGATGCAGGCTCACTTTAGGAGACTACAACCAATAGAAAAAATTTCCGACCTTGAATATGGTCGGAAATTTTTTTATTGGTTGCAGCCCTTATATTATATTGAGTTGGAATTTTTTGTTGAATATAAACTATATTGGTTAGTTTTTACGGTGGGGTAAGATAATAAAAAATACCGACCGTATTCGAGGTCGATATTTTTTATCGTTTTGCTAGTTAGGCTTTGACAGCTTCGCAGATAGCAGTGAAGGCTTTTGGATCGTTGACGGCGAGCTCGGCAAGAACTTTGCGGTCGAGTTCGATGTCTTTTTTCTTCATACCATTGATAAGAAGGCTGTAGCTGATGCCGTTTTCGCGAGCAGCATTATTGATACGAGTGATCCAAAGGCTGCGAAGATCGCGTTTGCGATTGCGGCGATCGCGATAGCTGTAGCGGAGGGATTTGATAACACCTTGCTTGGCTAAGCGGTAGCTGCGGGTGCGGTAGTGTTGCATACCTTTCGCGGCTTTAAGAATCTTTTTGTGTTTGGCGCGTGCTGCGACTCCTCTTTTAACTCTCATGACTTAAGCTCCTAGTGCAGTTTTAATGTTTTTAGCAATTTTGCCTTTTACGACAGCAGGAGTTTTCATGTTGCGTTTGCGGGCTTTAGATTTTTTGGCAAGAATGTGGTTGCCGAAGGCGCGTTCGCGTACAATTTTACCGGTGCGGGTAATCTTGACACGCTTGGCGGTACCCTTGTGGGTTTTAAGTTTTGGCATTTTATTACCTTTCCTACTTTAGTTAATATATGAAACGCTTTGGGGTGTAGGGAACCGGTGGGCGTTTTTACCGATGGCCTACTTGTGGCGGACCATGAAGGTAAGGTTGCGGCCGCTCATTTGCGACTTGCCATCGACGATGACTTGGTCGCCGAGCTTCTCAATGATGCGATTCATCAACTCTGTGCCGATCTCCTTGTGAGCCATTTCGCGGCCACGGAAAACGATCATGATTTTGACGCGATCGCCGTCTTCGAGTAGTTCGAGAACTTTGCGGACCTTGATATTGAGGTCATTTTCCCCAATTTTTAATCCAAGTCTGATTTGTTTAAGTTCGCTGCTTTTGGCTTTTTTCTTAGCGCGACTTTGTTCCTTCATCTTCTGGTATTGATATT
Source organism: Candidatus Nanosyncoccaceae bacterium (assembly GCA_051891815.1). Classification (GTDB taxonomy): domain Bacteria; phylum Patescibacteriota; class Saccharimonadia; order Saccharimonadales; family Saccharimonadaceae; genus UBA2834. The sequence continues at coordinate 253,122 of JBJFFO010000003.1, read as the reverse complement.
TGCCCCAGTCGATGATTTTGACAACCGGTGGGTTGGCGTTAGATGAAATCTCAACGAGGTCGAGACCAGCGTCACGAGCCATGAGTTGAGCGTCGCGGCTAGACATGATGCCAAGCTGCGCACCTTCAGCACTAATCACGCGCACTTCAGGATAACGGATTTCGCCGTTGATTCTGGTGCGGGTATCGTTGGTACTGATAGTTTTTACTCCTTAAAAAATTAGACTTGTTACGACTTCCATTTTAGCAAATTTTAGGTAAAAGTGCAAGGGGTATAATAGGGGTGAATATGTTTGGTCTATTACGATTGTGTTTACCTCTGTTTACTTATTTTTTACAACATGCTAGTGGAAAACTAGACGCTAGCGATTTTGACGAAAACGTAATGCTTCGGCGATATGCTTGGCGTCAATGGGCGTGCCGAGTGGGGAATCGAGATCGACGATAGTCTGGGCGACTTTGATAATGCGAAAATAGGCACGAGACGATAAGCCAAGGCGTTCGGAAGCGAGATTGAGTGTCTGCTCGGCAGCCGATGTTAGACTAAGATATTGTTTGACTTCGGGACTGGTGAGATAGGCGTTGTATTTGGATTTTTGATGATAGCGCTTAAATTGCGTGTTCAAAGCATGCTCTATCTGATGTTTAGCACTAGCATGTTCGTGAGTGCTGAGTGTTGTATTTTTTAATAAAACAGAGTTGGACTGTTGTTTCATTTCAACGTTCATATCTATACGCTCGAAGAGCGGACCGGAAAGTTTCTTTTGATAGTTTTGGAGCTGGGTGGGTGTACATGAACAAGTTTTTTGGTCTGAGCCAAAGTAGCCGCAAGGACAAGGATTCATGGTGGCGATGAGCATGAAATTGGCAGGGTAGGTGGCGCTATCGCGAAGCCTGGTGAGAGTAATTTTATGCTCTTCGAGTGGCTGACGGAGCGACTCGAGAGTTTGTCGGTCGAACTCGGGGAGCTCATCTAGGTAGAGAACGCCACCGCTAGCGAGCGATATTTCGCCTGGTAATAGCTGAGTGCCGCCGCCAATGATAGAGGCGCGCGTAGCGCTGTGATGCGGTGTACGAAAAGGGCGTTCGGTGATAATGTGACAGTTATTCGTGACGAGCGAATGAAGCTTCGTGATGGCGATTTGCTCGTCTGGACTGAGGCTTGGCAAAAGTGAAGGTATAGTGCGAGCGAGCATGGTTTTGCCGGTACCGGGTGGACCTGATAACAGTAGATTATGTCGTCCGGCAACAGCTATAATTAATGCGCGTTTGGCTTGGGCTTGGCCGGCGATTTGATCAAGCACATATTGCTCGTGCTTATCTGTTTCTGTATTTTTTACAACAGCTTTAAGAGGTAAAATAGGCTGCTTTTGCTTAAAATATAGTCAGAGTTCGCGGAGATTATGAACTGGGATAATGCGGATTTTGTTGGCGATTAGACTGGCTTGTGCGGCGTTGGCGGCTGGAATGATTATCTCCTTATACTTTTTCCGAATAGCACATTCGATAATACTTATGATGCCTCTAACGGGGCGTATTTGGCCGTCCAGCGCGAGTTCGCCGGCAAACATACGATTTATCGTATCGGATGGCAAAAGCTGCTCTGAGAGCGTGAGAATGCTTAATGCGATAGGTAAATCAAGCGATGCGCCAGTTTTTGCGATACTGGCCGGCGCAAGGTTAATGATGATCTTGCGGCGGGGAAAAATGAAGCCAGAATTGCGGATGGCGGAACGGATACGCTCGCGACTTTCTTCGATAGTGCGACTAGGAAGACCAGTGATAGTAAAACTGGGTAGGCCCTGATTTGTGTCGCCTTCGACAGTAATTTCTTGACTAGTGAAGCCATAAGGGATGGCGCTCTTGATTGTAGTAGTTGACATGGCGGGAGTATAAGGGGCGCTGACTTGAAATAAAAGCATGAGTCTGATAAAATTGAGTTATCTGGGGCTGACAAAGCTTAGACGGATTATTAACAATATGCATGCGAGTCGATTCGTACCGTAAGTACTATTCATAAATGCAGACAAAACTGCTAGTAAGCATGTGGCTTTCATGCCAGCTTACGCTTGGGCCTAGTTAATATTTAGGTCTGTTACCTCTGATGAGATGCCATAGTCTCTTGGTGATATCATATTCATGGCATTAAGGTGAATTCGGCGACGTGAATTTGCACGAAAATTTAGTCATGGCTTCGGCGGAGTTTTGTTTATTCCAGCTTCTCGAGATAGCCAAGATAAAAGAATAGACTATGCTCGTAGATTGCATATATGGAGATTTTTCGGACCCGGAGGCAGTATCCGGCAGCTCCACCATAAAATACCTTAGCAGGACACAGATAAGTAATCCGGATCTTGCTGAGGTATTTTTTTGTTGTTAATAGATCCTTGAAACCAAGAAAAGAACCGGCAACTGCGAGGAAAGCCGGTTCTTATGTTTGTGTGGAGTGTGGAGTTTATATTTTGGAAAGTCGATTTTTGTTTTTGGCTTTTGTATAACATTTGTATTCAAAAGCTACCTCTATAATAAGCGTTAAAAATGCTAGTGTCAATACATTTTGTGTTGTATTATTTACAACATTTTTACAGATGATAACAGAGGTGGGGAATATAAAAGATTTTATGGATCGTAATAAAAACAAAAGTTTTGAACGATGCAGCAAAAACGCTCATGTTGTAAAAAACACAACGTGAAAGTACACAAATTTTAAGCAAAAACGGGGTAAAAGTTGTGAAAAATACCCGAAAATATTGAATAAACATTTATTGACTTTTGGTGGTTTTTTTGCTATAGTGAAGATGTGCTTGAACAAAAATAAAAACGCACAAAACAAAAACAAAAATCAAAAAAACAGGAGTGAAAATTGGAACCTTAGAGAGTAGTGTAATTTGGCGTAGTAATAGCTTATTTCTAGCCATAAATTACACCTAGGAGTAAGCTAAGCTCCGCTAAATCTTATCGAAAGATAAGCGTAGAGCGCGCAAATACCGATCTATAGTTAGCACATTGATACCCAAGTAACAGAACTGAGTAGGGATTTGCAAGGACTATGCCTCTCTATACGAGAGGCGGTCAATCGCCGAGAATGGACATAAAGCTTGTGGCTATGAGTAATGTAATTTTTGCCAGGTAAGCCTCTCCATTCTTGGCTACATGGAAAGTGGGGATCTGCCTGATGTGTGGAACAGGAGTGGGCAGAGCGAGGCATCGAAGCATTTCGCAGTTGTTTTGATGTCGCTAAGTGTCTTGCGGGGAAGAAAGTGTTTTTGGTATCTTTTTGCCGAGCGGCAAGTGCTAGGTTAGTAGCGTGAAATGCTAACAGAGTAGTGTTGATTGGCAAGTCTTTGGCGCAACCAATAGGACGCTAGAGAATATTTTGATACGCACGAGTAATAGTGGAGGCAAACGGAATTCTAGTGATTGCGGCGAACCAGCGCAAATTGATCTTTTGATGCATGCAGAGCAAAACTGAATAGTGGTATGCTATAATTTTGCTTATGAATAAACTGTTTGCTGCTATGAGTGTGCTTGCTTTCTTTGTGATTGTAGCGATGATGTTTATGTTTTCACCGACTGAGGTCGGGGCGCTTGGTATATTTGTATTCTTCGTACTATGTTACGCGTTCTTTTTGGGGCTTGCAGTGAATATCTGCAAGCTATTTCTGGTTCTTGCGAATAAAGTGAAGAAAAATGGGATCGCAGGGATAGAGAAGAAGAGCTATAAGTATGGCTTGGTGTTAGCAGTGGCGCCGGAACTTTTGATTATTTTGAATACGGGTGGCACAATCGGCGTAATGCAAATTATTGCGATTGTGGTGGCCGAATTTTTGCTATGGTTTATTGTCTCACATCTTCACGTATGATAAAATAATGCTTATGGATAATTCGGGTGTAACTGGGGGCATTATCAGCTCTGGTAATGAACAGCAGGTGGGCGCAAAGGCGCCTACTATGAATGGATTTGAACAGTTGCGCCCAGAAGATGTGGCGGGAAGTTTTGATGCTTATGTGAATAGCGGAGCAGTACTTGCGCCAAATATTGAAACGCCGAAGGTTGAGCTTGGCCAAGCGCCGGAAATGATGCCGCAGTTCCCGAATTCTGCGGAGCAACTTCCTAGTATGGGCGAGCAGCTCGCAAATACCGGCGAGCAACTTGCGAATTCTGGTGAACAAAACTTGGACGAAGAAGGTAGGCCGAAGGGTTATCGTTCGGAAGCAGAAGAAGATGCGCGCAAGAAACGCTTGGCGGAAGAAGCGAAGCGCAGAGAAGAATACGCAGCTTTGCCGCCAGATTTTGAGGCGATGGAAGGTATGCAAATTGCGCGTGATGCGGATAAAATTCCAGCTGCTTACATGAATCACTATGCGAATGGTATTGATAACTGCCTAAAAACAAATGATCCGAGTAAATTGGTGGCTTTTTGCGATAATTCTAGATGGGATTATATGAAAAAAGTGTTTAACCGCGATCTTGGCGATGGCTTGAACGGAAAGGTGGCCTAGGGGAATGGAAGTTGTAATGACGCTAATCGTGGGCGTAGCGGTCATTGTGGCGATGATTGCGGTCATGTGGAAGCTTTTTGCGGGCAAACAGCGTCGACGCAAGAACTATGAGCGATCGCTCAAAATGGTACCAATGATGATACATTTGCCGCCACGTACGGATGATATTCAAGGTGGTGGGCGTGATGAGCGTGACGTGATTAATGAAGAGATTTCACAAGCGCAAGTAATGTATAGCATCATCTCATCAACGCTAACGAAGGGCATAAAAAGCAAGCTTTATGGCCAAAAACATATTAGCTTCGAGATTGTCGCACATGATGGCTTAATTAACTATTACGCAATTGTGCCGGCGGTTTTGACGGAGACGATGAAGCAGGCAATTACAGCGGCATATCCGAGCGCGCGACTCGAGGAAGTACATGATCCGAACTTTTTTAGTAGTACTGGCGGGATGGATGCTGTGGTTGGGGGCGAAATCGAACTTAAAGATGATTTTTGGTATCCGATTGCAAGCTATGAGGAAACGAAGCGCGATGCTTCGCTAGGTTTGATTAATGCATTGTCGGTTGCAAAGAAGGGCGATGGCGTTGGCATTCAGATTTTGTTCCGTCCGACCGATGAAGGCTGGACAAGAAAATCGTTGCAACGAGTACAGAATTTACGTGACGGCAAGAAAGGCCGACGCGAAGCGAACAATTTTTTGGGAAGGCTTGTATACGGATTTGGCAATTTAGTGGGTGATCTTGCTGAAGCACTATGGAAGCCACCGGAGGCGCATGATCCATACAAGGATAGTGAGAAAGTACTTTCAAACCTCGAGCAGGAAGAAATTACTAAGATTGAAGAGAAAACAAAGTATCCAGGCTTTGAAGTTTTGATGCGCTTTGTGGCAAGTTCTGACTCAAAGACGCGTTCGACTGCATTGTTGGGTGGCGTGGTGTCGGTTTTCTCGCAATTTGATTCACCAAATTATAATGGTTTTAAATACAATCAAATTAAGCGAAGCCGCGATTTGGTTGAAGATTATGTGTTGCGTAATTTTCCGCAAGAACAGAATAAGTTTATTTTGAATAGCGTCGAGATGGCGTCAATTTTCCATTTGCCAAGCCAGAATTCGATCCCAACTTCGCAAGTTGAACGCCAAGCAACCAAACAAGTGGATGGTCCAGCAAAATTGGCAGACGAGGGTGTGATTCTTGGCGTAAATGAATTCCGTGGCGAAAAGAAAGTAATTCGCCTCCGCACGAAAGACCGTCGTCGCCACACATATGTGATTGGTGCTACTGGTATGGGTAAGTCTATTTTGCTTACTAATATTGCATATCAGGATATGTGCGATGGGCGTGGCTTTGCGTTTATTGATCCGCATGGTGATGCGACGGAGCTTTTGATGAGCAAAGTGCCGCCAGAGCGCATGGATGATGTAATCTACTTCGAGCCGGGTAATATGGAACAGCCGGTCGGTATGAACATGTTTGAGTTCCAGACTGAGGACCAGAAGGACTTTATTGTTCAGGAAGCGATTAATATGTTGGTTTCTTTGTATGATCCAGGAAACCAGGGTATTTTTGGTGCACGTGCGCAGCATATGTTCCGCAATGCAGCGCTGCTTTTGATGAGTGATCCGAATGGGGGAACTTTTATTGATGTGCCGCGTTGTTTTACGGATCCAGAATTTGTCAAGTCGAAACTAAAATATGTGACCGATAAAACAGTTTACGATTATTGGACGAAGGAATTTCCAGCTTCACAGAAGAGTAATGATGCAGGCGAAGTGACGAGTTGGTTTGTTTCGAAATGGGGGCCGTTCCTTAGCAATAAAATGATGCGTAATATTTTGGGTCAGACTAAATCTGGCTTTAATATACGCGAAATCATGGACAATAAGAAGATTTTGCTAATTAACTTGTCGAAGGGCAAGACGGGTGAGCTAAATGCGAAATTGCTCGGTATGATTTTCGTAATGAAGTTTCAGGCGGCGGCTATGAGTCGTGCAGATACAGCAGAAGACGATCGTCAGGATTTCTGTCTGTTTGTGGATGAGTTCCAGAACTTCTCAACTGAAAGCTTTGAGTCTATCCTATCGGAAGCTCGTAAATATCGTTTGAACTTGGTGCTCGCTAACCAGTTTATGACACAGTTGACGGATAAGATTCGTGAGGCGATTCTTGGTAACGTTGGTACGATTATGTCGGGTCGTTTGGGTGTGACGGACGCGGAATTGATGGAGAAGGCCTTTGCGCCGGTCTTTAATGCAGAGGACTTGCATGCAATGCCAAATTATTCTGCAATTGCAACGGTAATGATGTTCGATATGCCGACTTCGCCATTTACGATGAAACTTTTGCCGCCAATGGGCGAGAGTAGTAATGAGTTGATGGATCGCATGAAGGTTTATGCGTCGAGCAAATATGGACGTCCGCGTGAAGATGTTGAACGTGAGATTGAGGCGCGCCTTGCCGATACGTCATCAAAGCCAGCTGTGCCAGCGATGGCGCCAGTGATGGCGCCAGCTTCAGCAATGCCGAGACAAGCAGAAAGCACGGCAAGTGCAATGGCGAGCCTTAATGCGGCACCAGCAAAGCCAGTGATGAAGCCAGCTGAGAAAAAGCCTGAGGCGCCAAAAAAGAATTTCTTGGATGCATGGCTAGAAAAGAAAGCAGCGATGGAGCAAGATCAGCGTGAAAAAGGCGCAACGACGCAGACGATAAATACAGGTTCGACTTGGACGCAAAGAGCGGCCGAAAATAAAGCAGCCGAAGATGCGAAAAAAGCAGAAGCAGCGCCAACGCAACCAGAACCGCCAAAAGATCCGACAGTATTCTCGATTCGCCATGATGCGGCGGATAGAACGCGAGCGCGCGAGGCACGAGCTGAGCGTAGGGCGGAAGTGTTAGCAAATCAGCAAGCTGCGCAATCTACGCAAACGACACAGGCGGCTCAACCGGTAGTACAAACACAGCCAACGCAGACTACGCAAACGATGCCAGCTACGCCGGTGCAGCCGATGCAAGGTGGAGTGCAAGTTCGCCAAGAAGATGACGGCACGGTTTTAAGATGGCGATAAGGAAAGGGCGCAAAAAGCGCTCTTTTTTGTGTTGGCATGGGTAGGAAGCCGTGTTTGGGACTAGACAGGGCTTAGAGGCGATTCTAGGGGGCAAAAATCGCATTTACTCTTGAAAAAATGTGTTCAAAGTAGTAAGATATATGCAGATATTAACAAAGTTGAGGTAAGTATTTCTATGGCTGCAACAGGTAAAGCCGGTGGGGCTGACGAAGAGTATAATGCGTCCGAAATTCAAGTTCTGGAAGGACTAGAACCAGTTCGCAGGCGTCCAGGTATGTATATTGGCTCGACTGGATATGCAGGCCTACATCACCTGATTAAGGAAATCGCTGATAACTCGATTGATGAAGCGATTGCTGGCTATGCAACACGCGTGGATGTCACTTTGTTGGCAGACGGTGGTTGTAGAGTTGATGATAATGGTCGTGGTATTCCAGTAGACCTACATCCAAAAACAAAAATGTCCGCACTCGAAACAGTACTAACGGTGCTTCACGCCGGTGGTAAATTTGGTGGTGGCGGATATAAAGTGTCCAGCGGTTTGCATGGTGTTGGTTCGTCAGTAGTGAACGCATTGTCTACGAAGATGATTGCTGAGGTTTACAAAGATGGCAAAACGCATCACATTGAATTTAATACAGGTCGCACGGTAGTGCCATTTGCAGTAACGGGCAAATCTGAAAAACATGGTACGAGTATTGCTTTCTATCCTGATCCGGAAATTTTTAAAGAAACGACAACTTTTGATTATGATTGGGTGGTAAATTATTTGCGCCACCAAGCATACCTTACGAAGGGTATTTTGACGACGGTACGCGATGAGCGCACTGGTAAAAGTGACTCTTTCTACTTTGAGGGCGGTATTAAAAGCTATGTGCGCACGCTCAATAATGGCAAAGAAGTACTGGCTGATGATATTTTCTATGCTGAAAAGGCAATTGAGGATAGTGTCGTAGAGCTCGCTGTACAATATAATGATTCTTACGCTGAAACCTTGCGCCCATTTGCAAACAACGTGTTAACGCCTGATGGTGGTACGCATGTGGTTGGTTTTCGTACGGCACTAAATCGCACAATAAATGACTATGCGCGCAAGAATAATCTTCTGAAAGAAAAAGAAGAAAATCTTACAGCTGATGACATTAAGGAAGGTCTCACGGCGGTAATTTTGGTAAAGTTGCCAGATCCACAGTTTGAAGGCCAGACTAAGAACAAACTAGGCAATCCGGAAGTGCGTGGTTATGTCGACAAGGTAATGAATGAGTATTTCTCATATTATCTTGAAGAGCATCCAGAAGTTGCGAAAAAAATCGTGAATAAAGCAACGCTAGCGGCGCGCGCTCGTCGTGCGGCACGTGCAGCACGCGATAACGTAATTCGCAAAGGTGCATTTGAGGGGCTTAATTTGCCTTCGAAGTTGGCCGACTGTTCGTCGCGCGATCGTACGCAATGTGAGCTCTTTATCGTAGAGGGTAACTCGGCGGCGGGTTCGGCAAAGGAGGGGCGTGATTCGAAAATCCAGGCAATTTTGCCACTACGTGGTAAAGTGCTTAACACCGAACGTGCGCGTCTTGATAAGATGTTTGCAAATGCGGAGCTAGTGTCTTTGATTAAGGCGCTGGGTGTCGGCATTGGCGATCAATTTGATATTAATGGTCTGCGTTATTACAAAATTGTATTCATGACGGATGCTGATGTGGATGGTGCACATATCTCGACTTTGCTTTTGACGTTCTTCTTCCGTTATATGCCGGAAGTGATTAAAGCGGGACACGTCTATCTAGCAAAACCACCACTCTTTGGCTTAATTAAGGGTACGGGAAGTAATCGTAAGATTGAATATATTTATAATGAAGATGCGCTAGAATCGACTTTGGCACAGCGCATTGCAGAGCGCAAGGCAGCGGGCGTGAAGATTGATGAAACGGCGGAGCGCTTTAAGCAGGCAGGATATACGGCCCAGCAACGCTTTAAGGGTCTTGGCGAAATGGATGCGACTCAACTTTGGGAAACGACTATGAATCCAGAAAACCGTACTTTGATTCGCGTAAATATCGAAGATGCCGAAAAAGCTGATGCGATCTTTACGAAATTGATGGGTAGCGAAGCGGAACTTCGTAAAAACTTTATTCAGTCGCGTGCTTCGACGGTTGATTTGGATGATTTGGACTTCTAGGAGGATAAAATATGGCAGATAAGAATAAAAAAGATCAGATTCCAGAAGATGACGCCCGCGACGAGAGCAAAGTTGGTGGCGTTTCCGACAAAAATGACGACAAGGGCATTGACGAGACTTTGGGCGAGTATGGTGCGGAAGTCGGCGAAGCGGAAATTAACGAAAACGAAGAAATTGTTGAAGTGGACGGGCTAAAAGCTGTACGTGCAGAAGATGGCGTAGAAGAATTGACAGTTGAAGGCGTGATGGAGAATTCCTTCTTGCGCTATTCGATGTCGGTGCTTATTGATCGCGCTTTGCCGGATGTGCGTGATGGTTTGAAGCCAGTAAACCGCCGTATTCTCTATGCAATGGAGAAAAATGGCTGGAAAGCACCACATGCAACTGTAAAATCCGCGCGTATTGTTGGTGAAGTGATGGGTAAATATCATCCGCACGGCGATTCGTCGATTTATGATGCAATGGTAAACTTGGCGCAATCTTGGAAGATGCGTTATACCTTGGTGGAAGGTCAGGGTAACTTTGGTTCGATGGATGGCGATGAGCCAGCTGCTTCGCGTTACACCGAGGCTCGTATGGACAAAGTTGGTAGCGAGCTTTTGTCGGATATCGATAAAAATACAGTAGATTTTCGTGATAACTTTGATGGTACCGAAAAAGAGCCAGTAGTTTTGCCGTCAGCACTTCCGAATATTCTTTTGAATGGTCAGATGGGTATTGCGGTTGGTATGGCAACGAACATTCCGCCACATAACTTGCGTGAAGTTGTCGATGCGACGGTTGCACAAATTGATAATCCGGAGATTACGCTGGACGAATTGATGCAGTATGTGAAAGGTCCAGATTTTCCAACTGGCGCAGAAGTATATGGTGGCGAGCCAATGCGACGTGCGTATGAAACTGGACGTGGTTCGGTGACGATTCGTGCAATTGCAAATATTGAAGAACGCAAAAATGGTCGCTTTAATATTGTGATTACCGAAGTGCCATATGGCATGAGTAAAGAAGGTTTTGTTGACAAAGTGCGCGAGTTAGTGCTGGCGAAAAAACTTGATCACATTGCTGATGCGCGTGATGAATCGGCGCGTGGTAAGATTCGCATTGTAGTAGAACTGAAGAAAGATGCTTTCCCGAAGAAGATCTTGAACCAGCTCTATAAAATGACGGGACTTCAGACAACTTTCCATTATAACGTTTTGGCGTTGGTGGATGGAATTCAGCCAAAAGTGATGGGGCTAAAAGAAATTCTTGCAGAATTTATTAAACATCGTCAAAAAGTAATTCGTCGTCGTACGGAATTTGACCTCAATAAGGCAAAAGAACGTGCGCATATCTTGGAAGGTTTGAAAATTGCGCTTGATCATATCGATGAGGTGATTAAGACGATTCGCGAAAGTTACGATGATGCTGATAAGCGCTTGATGGAGCGATTCGGGCTTTCGGAAGTGCAGGCTGCAGCGATTCTCGCAATGCAGCTCAGACGCTTGCAAGGACTAGAACGCGATAAAATTGAGAATGAGCTCAAAGAATTACATGAGCTGATTAAGAAACTTGAAGCGATTTTGGCTGACGAGAATGAAGTTTTGCGCGTAGTAAAAGAAGAGCTTATTGCGGCGCGCGATAAGTTTGGCGATGATAGGCGCAGCAAGATTATTAATCACGAGCTAGGTAAATTTGTTGAGGAAGATTTGATTCCAGACGAAGAGAGTGTAGTGCTCTTGACGGCGCAAGGTTACGTCAAGCGAGTGCTTCAAGGCGACTTTAAGAAGCAAAATCGTGGCGGTAAGGGGCGTCGCGGTATGACGACTAAGGAAGAGGACGTCATTGACACGATTATCACGGCCAATTCACATGATTTCTTGCTATTCTTCACATCGCAAGGTCGCGTATTCCGCATTAAAGCTTACGAAATCCCACAATCATCGCTAATCGCGAAGGGTACGGCAGCAGTGAACTTGCTTAGCATGCATCCGGACGAAAAGATTACGGCGGTAATTAAGCAGGGAACTGAAGCTGGTGATAATGGCTATCTGTTCATGGCTACGACCAAAGGTACGATTAAGAAGACATCGCTTAAAGATTATGAAAATATTCGTACAAATGGTTTGATTACGATTAAGCTTGATGACGGCGACGAGCTGCGTTGGGTGCGTGGTACGACAGGTGAGAACGATATTATCATCTCGACTTCGGCGGGCCAGGCAGTGCGCTTTAATGAAAAAGAAGTGCGTCCAATGGGGCGTGCGGCACGTGGTGTACGTGGCGTCAGACTTCGTCCAAATGATACGGTAGTCGGTATGGATGTAGTAAGTGATCCGGAGAACCAAAAGTTGATCGTGATGGCGACGAAGGGCTATGGTAAGATGACGGCAGCGACAAACTTCCCGCCACACAAGCGTGGTGGCGTGGGCGTTAAAGTGGCGGCAGTAACAGCCAAAACTGGTCCAATCGCAGCAGTACATACTTTGGACCCAGCAGCGAAGGAAATTATCATGATGTCGACGAGCGGACAAGCGATTCGCGTGGCAGTAAAAGATATCCCAACCTTGGGGCGTGCAACGCAGGGTGTACGCGTGATGAAGTTGAATGATGGCGACTTTGTGGCTTCGATTGGAATTATTCCAGAGGAAGAGGAAGAAGGAGCTGAGCCAGCTGAAAAAACGGTGCCGATTAAGAAAACGACTACGAAGAAAAAGTAGGTAAAAAGAGCTCCCGAGTGGGGCTCTTTTTGTAATGATATATAATATACACATGGATACATTTGGAATTGGCGGATTAATTGCGTTTATTTTAGGATGGTTAATAACGCAACTTGGCAAAATGATAGGCGATTTGTTGAAGAAGAAACGAGCGCTGAGCATAAAAGAAGTTTTGCATGCAGCGATGCGAAGTGGTGGTATGCCGAGTGGGCATACGGCGAGTTTCTTGGCACTAACGACTTATCTTGGAATTAAATACGGATTTGCATCAGGAATCTTTATGTTAGCATTATGTACGGCGGCGATAGTAATATATGATGCTGTGAATGTGCGATATGCGGTGGGCGTGCACGGAAAGCTGCTAAATATTATGGCGGAAGAGGGGAAGCATAAGGATCGCAAAGTGCGCATAGTAGAGGGACATACGGTGCCACAAGTTATTGTGGGTGGAATAATTGGAATCTTGATTGGAATTGTAGTGGGCATGATTATGTAGTTCTAAAAGGCTCAGAACGGGTGTTTCTGGGCCTTTTTAGTGAAGAATTGGACTCCAAAACGCTTGAAAAGCAAAAAAGTCGACTTTTTTTAAAAAAAGTCCTAAAAAACCCTTGCAAAGTTTTTTGAAATTCGTTAATATAGGAACAGTTCAAGCGAGGAAAACACGAAAAAGTGGAACGAGCAAGAACTTTTAATGCTTTTTAACAATTTGATTGTGCAATTAAAGAAAAGTTCTTTTATGAACTTTTATCATCGTCAGTTTATTTATTTTTAATTGAGTTTTCAAATTCAATATATTTTTATGGAGAGTTTGATCCTGGCTCAGGATGAATGCTGGCGGCGTGCCTAATACATGCAAGTCGAGCGGTAACATGGAATAGCTTGCTATTCTGATGACGAGCGGCGGACGGCTGAGTAACGCGTGGGAACGGACCCCAAACTGAGGGATAACTATTCGAAAGAGTAGCTAATACCGCATGTGATCTTCGGATTAAAGGATTTATCCGGTTTGGGACTGGCCTGCGTACGATTAGATAGTTGGTGAGGTAATGGCTCACCAAGTCGACGATCGTTAGATGGTTTGAGAGGATGATCATCCAGACTGGGACTGAGACACGGCCCAGACTCCTACGGGAGGCAGCAGTAGGGAATCTTTCACAATGGGCGAAAGCCTGATGGAGCAACGCCGCGTGCAGGATGAAGGCCTTCGGGTTGTAAACTGCTTTTATAAGCGAGAAATATGATGGTAACTTATGAATAAGGATCGGCTAACTACGTGCCAGCAGCCGCGGTCATACGTAGGATCCGAGCATTATCCGGAGTGACTGGGCGTAAAGAGTTGCGTAGGTGGATGTTTAAGTAGGTAGTGAAATCTGGTGGCTCAACCATTCAGACTATTACCTAAACTGGACGTCTCGAGAGCGTCATGGGTAACTGGAATTTCTAGTGTAGGAGTGAAATCCGTAGATATTAGAAGGAACACCAATAGCGTAGGCAGGTTACTGGGGCGTTTCTGACACTAAGGCACGAAAGCGTAGGGAGCAAACGGGATTAGATACCCCGGTAGTCTACGCCGTAAACGATGGATGCTAGCTGTGGGGGGTATCGACCCCTTCCGTAGCGAAGCTAACGCGTTAAGCATCCCGCCTGTGTAGTACGATCGCAAGATTAAAACATAAAGGAATTGACGGGGACCCGCACAAGCGGTGGAGCGTGATCTTTAATTCGATGCTAAACGATAAACCTTACCAAGGCTTGACATCCAGAGAAGGCCTCCGAAAGGAGACTGTGCCTTCGGGAACTCTGTGACAGGTGATGCATGGCCGTCGTCAGCTCGTGTCGTGAGATGTTTGGTTAAGTCCATCAACGAGCGCAACCCTTGTCAGCAGTTGGATTTTTCTGCTGAAACTGCCCCGGTAACGAGGAGGAAGGAGGGGATGATGTCAGGTCAGTATTTCCCTTACGCCTTGGGCTAGAATCGCGCTACAATGGCCAGTACAATGCGAAGCGAAGTCGCGAGATGAAGCAAATCGCACCAAAGCTGGTCCCAGTTCGGATAGAAGGCTGAAACTCGCCTCCTTGAAGTCGGAATCGCTAGTAATCGCAAATCAGCATGTTGCGGTGAATACGTTCCCGGGTCTTGTACACACCGCCCGTCAAACCATGAGAGTCACCAACACCCGAAGTCCGTTTCGGCGGCCTAAGGTGGGGGAGATGATTGGGGTTAAGTCGTAACAAGGCATCCGTACCGGAAGGTGCGGATGGATTACCTCCTTTCTTGAGAAGGAATGAAGCGCAAGCGAGCAATTGCTTGTAGCTAGGTCGGTTGAAGTAATAGGTATTAAGCTTAATCTATTACATGCTGCTTTTGGCAGATCAACATAAGCTTTCACAGACTTGTCGATGAATTAATTGCACAATTAAGTTGTTAAAACTAAAATCGCCTACGGGCGATTTTTTAGTGGTTTTTGTTTCATTTTGGCTTAAGTTTTGCGGGTGTATAATAAGGGTATGAAGAAGCAGAAAAAGAGTGCAGACGTGCGCGTGAAGGCAAATAAAGGTATCTTTATAGCTGTAGTGATTATCTTCGTTCTGGCGGCCTTGTGGGGGCTAATAAAGGCTGTTTTCTTGCATGGTGGTATGAATTCGGATTTTGATATGATGTTGGATGGTAGGACGATAGATTGCCAGCCAGCGATGAGTGAGAATGAAGCGAAGCTATGCAAATATGCCGAAGAGCGAGGCTACGAGCATATAGTGTATTAGCTAAGGTTAAAAAATCCCGCCGTGATGTGGCGGGATCTTTCGTTGCTTGCTATATGCGAGTGTGGTGTAACAAAAAAACTCCAAGTCCCTATTGATTGTAAGTCGTGACGATGAGAGTAATTTTTGCCACGCTTGGACTGGAGTTTTCTGTATTTTTTGTTGTTTTTTGTTTTGTGTGTGTTTTGAAAAATGTTTGTTTTTGATTGGTGCGGCTTTTGTATGAATGCGAATGGATACAAAAGCTATTTTTAATATAAGCTTTTTGCTTAGCGTTGTCAAGCGATTTTGAGCAAAATTGTTATGCAAAAATAACAGGGGTAGATGGCAAAAAAGTTGTTGTAAAATTTACTTGTGATTAAAAATTGTGGGCGAAAAATATGTTCTAGTGTAGTGACGGGGCAGTCTAACGCTAAATGTGGTTGTGATATGATAATAGGATAAAAGGAGACGAAAATGCTAGAAATTGGAACGATGACAGAATATGATGCGGACGTGGCGGCAGCGATGGGTGAGTTGCTAATGGATCTAAGTGAAGACTATGACGGTGCGCCAATTTCGCGCGAGTGGATTGAGGACGTGATTGAATCGTCGTGGCATGACGTGCTGCTAGCGATTAATGAAGGCGAGGTAGTTGGTATGGCAACTGTATCGGTCGTGATGGGATCTTTTATTGGTCGAAACGAATATCTAGAAGATTTTGTAGTATCGGCGAAATGCCAAGGTAAAGGTGTTGGAAGCAAACTTTGGGAGGAAATCCTGGCCTGGGGACGCAAGAAAGGCTGCAAGAAGCTAGAATTTACGTCGTCTGGAAAAGGTAAGAAGCAGGGCGCAGTAGAATTTTATCAGTCGAAGGGTGCTGAAATTCGCGACACGAACGCTTTCTCGATAGAGCTATAAAAAATCCCGCCACTCTGGCGGGTTTTTAGTTAGAATTTGCTTGGCATAATGATGTGGAAGATGAGGCGAAGCAAAGTAGTGTGGAGATTCGTCATGAAGAGAATGCCAATGCCGATAGCAGCGAGGCCGAAAAGTTTGATTTTGCCGTAAGAGACCATGCCGCTTGCGAAGTTGTCGCCAATCCATTTATGAAAGACGATAATAAGAGCACCGGCTACGATAGCTGCAATGCCGGCAAGAAACCAGCCAATGTTGAATTCCCACATATGTTATAGATTATAACAAAAAATAGGGCATAAGCGCTTGCAAATACGAAGTAAATTTAGTAAAATAACTAGTAGCTAGGGGATATAGCTCAGCTGGTTAGAGCGCGTCACTGATAATGACGAGGTCTGTGGTTCAAGTCCACATATCCCCACCATTTTTTATATGGGGTGTCGCTAGGTCCCGATCTAGCGCACTCCACCAATAAACTCCAAGTAGGGAGTTATTTTTTTGGTTGGCATTTTGGCGGATTTAACAGGGGTGTTCGTATATTATATAATAAAAATAAAAATAATCATCTTGACAAAAGGTAAGCATTATGCTAATATAGACATAAGCACCTGAGGAGGTGATAACTTTAAGGTTGTCACGGGGTGGAATTTATAAAGGTTATATGGTGGGCAGAAATGGAGCTAGAAATGGCAGGAACAAAAGCTGGCGGTCAGAAAGCTGCTAACACGAACAAAACAAAATATGGCAAAGACTTTTACGCTGAAATCGGTCGTAAAGGTGGTCGCAATGGTCACACCGGTGGTTTTGCGGCAAACCCAGAGCTAGCAAAGATTGCTGGTGCAAAAGGCGGTCGTATTTCGAAGCGCGGTAAAGCTAAGAAAAACGCCTAAAAATTAAAATTATTAAAAAACTCCCCTGAATGCGGGGAGTTTTTTTATTTATAGAGCAACTGTTTTGTAATGAACCTGTCCGCCGCTAATGATATGCTGGCCGAACGGGCATTTTACGGAGGATACTTCGCCTGACTTTGCTACATTTCCATAAACTGTCCCACCCACATTAAGGATGTTTACACAGGTGATGAATACCTGGAATCCTTCTTTTGAGCTCGACGTCAAACATCGCTTATAATATGCTCCGTCGCTTGATTGTCCCCCATCGACGCATGAAATAATATAAGCGCTGGTTTGTTGAGATACTATTGTAATATTAAAAAGCAAAGCCAATACTATTGTTGCCGCTATATAGAATTTCTTCATAGTGAGTCCTCCTTACTTATAGTTATTATATATAATATTTGCTAGAATTTAACTATGATTAGTAAAGTACTTGAGCTTTCTGAAGTTAGAAAAAATTTTGATGGCGGAAAGGTGAAAGTTCTTAATGATATTTCTTTTGTAGTAAAAGAGGGTGAGTTCGTAGCTATTGAAGGCAAGAGTGGTGCTGGTAAGAGTACGCTACTTAAGGTTATAGCGGGATTCTTATCTATAGACGGCGGAAGAATAGAACGAAAGTATAATGGCAATTGTGGCTTTATTTTTCAGGACTTTTTTATGGACGAGAGCTTAAATGTTGCCGAGAATATTATGCTTCCGGGAATGATAGCTGGGATGAGTAAAAGGAGTCGAGAGGCACGATTGAGTGAGCTACTTAAAGGTGATAGCGGAGATATTGGGGGTATTCTTTTGCGCAAGACTAATAGTATATCTGGAGGCCAGCTTCAGCGCGTTGCGATAATGAGGGCTATTTTTTGCGCGCCTAAACTAATTCTGGCAGATGAGGCTACAAGCAATTTAGATGATGAGAATGCTGTATTGTTTTTGACTACGCTACGTAAACTGTGCGATAATGGCATGTCCTTGATTATTGCGACACATGATGCCAGAGTGAAAAGTTTTGCTGATCGGATAATTAAAATAGAGAATGGTCGGATATGAAATTTATAGATGCTACTTCTCTAGCACTTAGAAAAATAAAGAAGAGTCCGGCGAAGACTGTCCTTAGTGTTATCGCTATTAGTTTAATTTTTGGGCTGATAGTTTCAATTGTAACTATCAGCAGAGTATTAAATGATGAAATTACGAGAGTAAATGATAGTACTTCGTATTTTGCTTATGACTTTTACGGCGTCGAAGATAGCTCAAAAATAAAGGAGCTGGCGCTTAGATTATATTCTGAAGATGATGCACCTAATAAGGAATACCCAGTTCAGACAGAATTAGCTGGAGTTGAGATAGTTGGAGGATTGCTAAAAGAGGATAATAAATATGTTATAGAGGCGTCGAAGATATATTTTGAGAATCTTCGCGAAGATAAGATGAGCAAAATATTGCCGCAGGCTTTAGCTTATAATGGCGAAGTCTATGAATATAAATACTTGAAGGCGCGAGCAAAAAATGTGGTCGCATCCGAAGTAAACGCAATACGAGATGCTGGGGGGAGCATGATTATCCTTCCTGATCATATTGTCGAAAAATATGTGAACAATAATATTAAAAACGAGCATGATTGTATTCAAGTATTAATAAGTCAATCTACCGCAAGGCAACTCAATGCTTTTGAGGGGGACGTATTTGAATCGAGTTTTTATTATGACGATTCGGAAGAAACTGTCGAATATCAGGTTGTAGGATTGTTGCCAAATGGCGGAAGTCTTGGAATATCGAAAAATAATGCAGACTTTCAGCCATTAGATGTAGTGCTATCATCAATACAGTTTAGCGAAATTAATTTCGTTGTAGTTAACCCAGAAGACGACTGCGTGCAACAGCGCTATCGCGAGGACTTTTCAAACTCTGGAGTGCTAGTCGAAATAGTTGATAAAAAACAAGCAATAGATTTTTTTGAAGATAAACATTGTATGGATACTAGTGATACTTGTAGTGCTTATTTCAAAGAGGTATTGGGTAATAATGTTACGACATATCGCAGTTTTGAAGATTTTGATAATATTTTAAATAAGGCGCTTATTTTGTTGGTGATTATAACTTTATTAAGCTTTTCGGCAATAATGGGTTGGATGTTGACCGATGACGCTAAAAGCTTAGAAATGTATCAAGTGCTTGGGATGAAGAAGGGGGATATATTTAAGGTCTATGGTGCATATGCTGGTATTTATGCGCTTATAGTGTGCGCTATATCTATAGTACTTGGTAATATATTTGGGTATTTATACCTTGCCGAAAAGTATAATCTCATTGCTAGCAGAATTAAGGAAGTGATGATGAAGCAAGTCGAAGGATTTGGTATGTATTTTGATTTGCGGATTGTCTTAATTGCGGTTGCGATTTTAGCTTGCGGACAAATTTGTGTGATTATTCGGCTTTGTATTTACTTTGCCAAGATGCGCCACAAAGGGGGCAGTGATAAGTTTGATGTTCGTCTTCGTAGCCGTTGAGGCTGCAATTGGGGCAGAGTGAGTTGTAATGCAATAGGTCGCGGTAGCTATCGAGGCGACTTTCGGCATAGCTCTCGTTGAAAGTTAGATGATATTTTGCGCAGAGTTCTTTGGCTTTGGCCCAGGCTGCGGATTCGATCTGGAGAAGCTCGACGTCTTGATTGTAATCGTTTTGCCCGATAAGATAATGGCCGAGCTCATGCAGGAGCAGTAGATAATCGTCGGCGTCGACGTATTGGATAGTAGTGGGCGGATGAAAAAGATAGCGGTCGCCGGACATGAAGGTGAGATCGGGATAATCTTGGCGCAGGCGTGCGAGGAGATTATTTTGCGCGTTTTTCTTGCTCTTTGGCATAGTGGTAGCAGCCGTAAATTACAGATAGATTGTCGTATTTGGCGGTGATGAGGCGAGGCATTTTGATGCGAGAGGGCAAAGCGGCGGCAAAACGGGTGCGGAGCTCTTTGCGATAAAGATTAAGATTTAGCCCGAGCGGGCCGCCGAAGAAAATGCGATCGGGCTTAATAGAGGTAGTGAGTGGAATGAGGCCGAGCAACATGCGGGTGACGATTTCGCGAAGTGCGGCAGGGTCAGTAATATCTGAAACGTAGCAATCGTATTTGGCGCGGATAGCGCTGGCAGCAGCAAGATCTTCCCATTCAGTTTCTTTGCCTTCATAGACGTAGAGATTGTGGCCGGGTTCGAAGTCGCGATATTTTTTGACAAGCTCGCCGTTCTCGATGACGGCGCCACCAATACCGGTAGAGAAGGTAAAGTAAAGGCTGCGACCTTTGCAGTTGCGAGCCTCGGCAAGGCCAGCGAGATTGGCATCGTTTTCGATGTAAACTGGGACATGAAAATCTGCGTTTAGCCGGTGCGCGATATCAAAATTGCGCCAAGGCAGATTGCCGAGCCAGACGCATTTGTTGTGATGAACGATGCCAGGCATGGCGACGGAGATAGCTTTGACGGCGCCAGTGGTAAAATTGGCGCGGATTTGCATGAGGAGGTTGGAATAGAACTCGGTCTGACTGAAAATAGTGGCGAATTTGACGGAGTGGAGAATTTTGCCCTGAGAATTAACGAGCGCAATGAGAGTTTTGGTGCCACCAATGTCAATACAGAGATACATAGGTCTATTATAACAGTTACGCGAAAATGTATAAAAAATTGATACCGCATATGCTTTTATAGAGGTGGAAAAGGTTGTATAATATGGAGTAAAGAGGAGTTTATAAAAATGGATGTGAATGCGAAATATAAGCGCTGGGGCAGGACTGCGGTTGCGGGGCTAGCAGCAGTGATTGTGATTGCGGGGCTCGTGATTGCGGTGACTTTGGCGCGCGATCCGAAACCAAACGACGAAGCAATCGTACAAGATCCGACACCGGAATATATTGCCGGTGAAGACGAAAAGAAAGACGAGTCTGAAGAAAAAGACAGCGAGAAGACTGAAAACTCAACTGATAAACCAGTGGCCGATAAGCCAGTTGAGACGCCAGTAGTAAGCGATAATACTGAGATGCCAAAGACTGGTGCAGAGGATATCTTGCCAAGTTTTGTGCTAATGGCGATGGTGGCTGCATTAGTAGCTTACAATTTCGAGTTACGCCATAAAGCATAAGTTTTTGCTTATACTTGATTATATCTTGAAAATGTCATAAAATAATGGGTAGCTTGGGGTTACTCATTATTTTTTGAGGAATTTAGTTTTCTTGAGAGATGATGAGTAACTCCAACGAAAGGAAAAATACAAGAATGGCTCAAAAAGCTAAAATTACAATGGACGAGCTGCTTGCTCAAGAGGAAGTAACTCCTATTGTTCTTGGCGACACTATCGATGGTATCGTAATGTCAGTCAAGAAACACGAGATCTTGATTGATCTTGGCGCTCGTGGTGTTGGCATGGTTCCACGCCGTGAGGTCGCATTTGGTCGTCAACTTAAGGTTGGTGACGAGGTATCTGCAAGTGTTGTTGATACCGAAATGGAGGATGGCATGGTATTGCTATCGCTTCGAAAAGCCGTAAAAGAGAAGGGTTGGGATGAGATCTCTACCAAGCTCGATGCTGGCGAAATCATCGAGGTTCAGCCATATGACGCCAACCGTGGCGGTTTGTTGGTTGAATACGAAGGTATTCGTGGCTTCTTGCCAGTTTCTCAACTTTCGGCCGAGCACTACCCACGCGTTGGTGGTTCTGATAAGGATGAAATCCTTCAGCGTCTCAATGCACTCGTAGGTAAAAGCATTCGCGTTCGCATCCTTGATGCAGATCGCAAGACTAATAAATTGATTCTTTCTGAGAAAGAAGCAATCAAAGATGGTCTCGCTGAGCGCTTTGCGAAACTTAGCGTTGGTGACGTCGTAAAAGGCGTAGTAACCGGCGTAGTAGACTTTGGTATCTTCGTTAATGTCGACGGTATCGAAGGTTTGGTACACATTTCTGAGATTTCTTGGGAGCGTGTTAATAGCCCAGCTGACTACGTAAAGGTTGGCGACAATGTCGAGGCAAAGATTATTGCTATCGACAAAGATCGTCTATCGCTTTCGATGAAGCAGCTTCAGGAAGACCCATGGCTTTCCGAGATTGCTAACTTTAAGAAGGGTGACAAAGTTGAGGGTACGATTACTCGTATTACTCCATTTGGTGCATTCGTACAGATTTCGCCAGCGGTCGAGGCTTTGGTTCACGTTTCTGAGCTAGGCGAAGGCAGTGATGTCGACCCAGAGAAAATCTTCACTCTTAACGAGCGCAAGGAATTCAAGGTGCTTGATATCGACAAAGATGGTCGCAAGATCTCTTTGAGCTTCGTCGACAAGAAATAAGTCGAAGACTTTTTAAAAATACTCCGGTATTCACTGGGGTATTTTTGATTTTTGATAGCATTTATGATAAAATTAATTAAATTATTTGTTTATTTTTATTGCTTAAAAGAAAGGAGCTAGAATGGAAGAAAAAGTAATACAAGTTTCTGGCTCGATAACCGTAGATGAGCTAGCAAGCGCACTCGGCGTATCGGTAACTCATCTTATTGGCGAGTTGTTTAAGAATGGCATCATGGCGACGATTAATCAGCGTCTAGATTTTGAGACGGCGCAGATTATGACCGAGGAACTTGGTTTTTCGAATGTACGCTTTGTGCGCAAAGAGAATTCTGCAAAATTGCCAGGTATTAAGCGTGAACTATCGAAGAATGCCAAAGAGCGCCCGCCAGTAGTGGCAATTATGGGGCACGTTGATCATGGTAAGACGACCCTGCTTGATACTTTACTAAAGAAAAAGACCGTCGAGGGCGAGGCTGGTGGTATTACGCAGCATATTTCGGCCTACCAGATGGAATACAAAGAGCGCAAGATTACTTTTCTTGATACGCCTGGCCACGAGGCCTTTGCAGCGATTCGTCAGCACGGCGCAATGCTTACAGATATTGTCGTAATTGTCGTTGCGGCAGATGATGGTGTAAAGCCACAGACGGCGGAAGCGATTAAGTTCGCCGAGGCGGCAAATGCGAAGATTATTGTTGCGATTAACAAGATCGACAAAGAGGGCGCAAATATTGAGCTAACGAAGACGCAACTTGCGACAGAGTTTAATCTCAATCCAGAAGAATGGGGTGGCGATACGATTATGGTGCCGATTTCGGCAAAGACTGGTCAGAATCTCGACAAGTTGCTTGATATGATTTTGCTGACGGCCGATATTGATGAGCTTAAGGCGGATACAGATATTCCGGCTGAAGGTCTTGTGATTGAAAGCCATATGGAAGTTGGCAAAGGCTCGGTAGTGAATTTGCTGGTGACTGGCGGTGAACTGAAAGTTGGCGAGTTTATCGTGGCTGGTCGTACTTATGGTAAGGTCCGTACGATGCTTGGCTGGGATGGTAAACCAAAGGGCAAAGCAACGCCATCGACGCCAGTAGTTGTGACCGGTTTTAAGGAATTGCCAAACTTTGGTGATAAATTTGAAGAAGTTGCCGATGAAAAGACGGCCCGCAAACTCGCGCTCCTTAATGCGCAAGCCGAGAATGAAGAGAGCGCAAGTGCGAACGTCACAAGCTCGGATTTGCTTCGCATGATGACGACGAGCGACAATACGAAGGTATTTAACGTACTTGTAAAAGGCGACGTACAAGGCTCGGTGACGTCTGTGGTAGATTCTTTGCGTTTGATTGATACGAATGGCGAGATTACGCTAAATATCGTGTCGACTGGCGTTGGCGCTGTGAGTGAGAATGATATTTATATGGCATCTGGTAGTCGCACGGTGATTTATGGCTTTAACGTGACGGTGCCAAATGCAATTGCAAAGATGGCAGAACGCAATGGCGTGCCAGTACGTGTGTACCGCGTGATTTATGAATTGCTTGACGACGCAAAGCGCGAGATGGAAAAAATGCTTGATGCTGAGGTAGTCGAAACGGAAACTGGCAAGATGACGATTAAGGGTGTCTTTCGTACAGAGAAAACCGAGATTATTGCCGGTGGTGAAGTAAAAGAAGGTAAAGTTGCGCCTGGAATGCTAGGTCGCGTTTATCGTAAGAAAGAACTCTTGGGTGAAGTTGAAGTAATTAGTGTGCAAGAGGGCAAAATTACAGTACCTACTTTGTCGCAGGGTGAAATTGGTGGTATTTCTTTGAAAACGACGAAGAAGATTCAGCTTGAGCTCGAAGATCGCATTGAATTCTTTGTGCGTGAATATAAGAAGAAGACGATTGCTTGATATCTAGATTTTGCGTATGCTTGATGCTTATGTTAAAATAATGGGCAGATAGGAGAACAAAATGTTTACATTAGATGATAGCTTTCTAGACATGGTTGGACTCAGTGATATGCCAGCAGAGCAGAAGAATAACTTTTTGGCATACGCACAAGATCAGCTAGAGGTGCGGGTCGGCGAGAAAATGAGCAACGATTTAAGCGATGCTCAGCTCGAAGAATTTGAGCGCATCATCGATAATGATAAGGATATGGTCAACGCAGTGATTGGCGACAATTATAAGGAAGACCAGCTTTATCAGGCGCTTTTGCGCAATAGCGAAGCCGAAGAAGGCAGTGATGAGTTCTTAGGCGAGCTCGCAACGGCAAAGTGGCTAAACTTGAATTGCCCACAGTATCAAGATATTATTCGTGACACTTTCCAAGAATTACGCGATGAAATCTTTGCGCAAAAAGACGCAATCTTGGCAAATTCTTAAAAATCTAGCGATTTAAAAATCCTCCGCTTTGACGGAGGATTTTTGTTATTGGTTTTTAAGGCCGTTAAGGAAAGCTTCGGCAGTCATGGGTTTGGAGTTTTCGGGTATAAGTTGGTCGATGACGAGGTATTTGCCATCGGCGCAGAGCTGGTCGAGCTCAGATTTAGGCTGATTAGCGCTATGGGCGGCAGTGATAGTGCAGTTTTTACCGCATAAATTTAATTTAGATTTTGGAAAACCGGCAAAAGCTTTGACTTCGCAGACGAGCTCCTGTGCGCTCTTAGAGTCAGTTTTGAGTAGGCTGAGTGATTTATCGAGTGGAGTGGTAAAAGTCGCTCGTGTGTCGTCTTGGAGGCTCTCAGGGGCTGTTTTTGCCAGGATACCAGGTAGGACATCAATTAAAAGTTTGGCGCCGAGATTAGCGAGATCCTCATAGAGTGATTGCTTAGTGGTTTGGTCGGTAATTTTGACTTCGCCTTGAGCGTAAGTTGGACCGGCATCCATGGCCTTAACGAGACGCATGACAGATACGCCGGCGAGCTCGTCCCCATTTAGAAGGGCGGATTCGATAGGGGTGGTGCCGCGATATTTTGGCAAAAGCGATGGGTGGATATTAATGATACCGTTTGGAATTGCTTCGAGAATAGAAGTGGGAATGAATTTACTAAAAGCGGCAAGTACGCCAATGTCTGGCTGAGTTTGATTAATGATGTTGAGAATCTCGGAAGTGTCTTTAGTGTAGTAGACGGGGATATTATTAGCTTTAGCTTTGAGGTCGATAGGGAATGGCTTGCGGGTGTTGGCAGTCGGGAGAATGAGAGCGACAATTTCGTAATCGTTGTCGAGAAGGGCATCAAAAATTGGAATTTTAGCTTTGATACCTTGAGCGAGTTGCTCATTACCAAAGTAAATGATTTTTGCCATGGTGGCTCCTATTCTTCTTCGTCTGGGAAGAGATCTTTATTGTTTTTGATATATTTGTCGTAATCGAGTGGCTCGAGATCGCCTTTGTTGTTGAGCTTATAGAAAGCGTCGGTTTTGTCTTTGATATGATCGATAAAAAGAACGCCGTCGAGGTGGTCAATCTCGTGAAGAAGAGTACGGGCGAGAAAGCCGGTAGCTTTGAGGCGAACTTCTTCGCCGTTTTCGGTGACGGCTTTAATGCGAGCTTTATACGGGCGGCCAACTTTGCCGTAGACGCTTGGCACGGATAGACAACCTTCATAGTCTTCGATAATCTTACCTTCGGTTTTGATGACGACGGGATTGATAAGCGGCACAAAGTTAGCATTGTCTTTGTTAGACATATCTTCGCGAACGACGATGATGCGCTTATTGTAGCCGAGTTGAGGCGCAGCCATAGCAGCAGAGAGCTCGAACTCGTGTTCTTCTTCCCAGGCAAGGGAAGAGGCAATCATTTCGTCGATAATACGCTTAGTTTCGTCATCGATTTGGTGAACTTTCTCCGACTTTTGGCGAAGGCGCGGGTCCGGAGTAGTTACAATGGAAGGAATATCTTTCTTAGTCATTAAAAATATTTTAACATAATGCGCTCGAGGTAGCGAGCATAAGCGAGACGTGGACTAGAGAAGAGAAATTGGATCAAAATCGTAGTGGAGATAATTATTCTTGGGAAGGTGATCGAAAATATCGAGTAGATTTTGGCGAGACTTGGCTTTGATGACGAGTTGCCAAGTATAGCCGGTGCTGGTGCGCTCATGGAAGGCGGGCATTGGGGGACTAACGACGATACGATTCGCAGGGATTTGTAGTTGTTTGGTAGTTTGAATAACTTTTTTATACAGAGTGCGGATGTTTTTGACGGTAGCGGTTTCGGTTTTGTATG
Organism: Candidatus Nanosyncoccaceae bacterium; assembly: GCA_051891815.1. Classification (GTDB taxonomy): domain Bacteria; phylum Patescibacteriota; class Saccharimonadia; order Saccharimonadales; family Saccharimonadaceae; genus UBA2834. Next base: position 226,582 of record JBJFFO010000003.1, on the reverse strand, counting down.
TGACGGAAAGTTTGAGCAAAAAACTGTAGGGCGGGAGTTTACTTTGTTGTCGTTTTTGAACTAGATAATTATAAAAACTGGCATAGTCGGACTGACTGGCGAGGGAAATTATGGGGTGATCGGGCTGAAAGCTTTGAATAAAAATATTGCTGTTTTGGTGACCGCGCTTGGCACGGCCAATGACTTGGGTGATTAATTGAAATGTTCGTTCTTCGGATGAGAAGTCTGGAAGACTAAGTCCGGCGTCGGCTTGGACGATACCGAGCGTGGTCAAATGCGGGAAATCAAAGCCTTTGGCAATCATTTGAGTACCGACGATGATGTTGTAATCGCCACGATAAACTTCGTCGTAAATTTTGGTGAGTTTGAGGTCGTCATCAGTATCCATGTCGAAACGGGCGATTTTAGCGCTTGGGAAGAGACGATGGAGCTCGTCTTCGATGAGCTTGGTGCCGAATCCTTTGTGATGAATGCTGGCGTTTTTACATTCTGGGCAGGCGGTTGGAACTGGAAAGTTGCGTGCGCAAGTATGGCAACGCATTTGGAAAGCGTCTGCATGTAAGACTAGCGGCAGGAAGCAGTTTGGACAAAGAGCTTGCCAGCCGCATTTGTCGCAAATGGTCATTGGCGCGGTGCCGCGGCGATTATGAAAGAGCATGGACTGAGTGTGATTTGCAAGGGAGGCTTTGATGCTGTCGATGAGCTGATTGCTAAGAATGCGACTTTTAGTGAAATCACTACGATCTTTAAGGTCAATAACAGAGATGCTGGTGTGTTTGTCGGATTCAATGGCGAGCTGATTAATCTCGACGATAGCATTATGGCTTTTGCAGAGATAATAGTCGGAGATTAGTGGCGTAGCGGTACCGAGCACGGTTTTGGCGAGTTTGCCGGCTAAAAGTGAGGCGGAATATTTTGGATTTTGCTCTTGATGATAGGCAGGCTCATGAGCCTCATCGATGATAATAAGGCCGAGATCTTGAACTGGTGCAAAGAGTGCAGAGCGTGGGCCGATAATGACTTGAGGTTGGTTGTCGGTTAGAATCTTTTCCCAAAGCTGATGGCGAAGTGACTCGGTGAGATTGGAATGGAGGAGAGTGATGTTTTTGAAGTGTTGTTGAAAATTGCGAACGAGCTGGGAAGTGAGCGCGATTTCGGGGACAAGTAATATGACGGACTGATTTTTGGCGAGCGTGCGGGCGCAAAGCTCGATATAAATGTTGGTTTTGCCTGAACCGGTAATGCCGTGAAGAAGAATGGTGTTAGCGGGATTTTCTTCAATGGCTCTGATAGCTGCGCGTTGGGCGGAGTTGAGCGGGTTGTCGATTGGCGTGATGTTTGGAGTCTCTGGGAGTTTACCGCGGCGATTTTTGGTAATGCCACGAGGAAGAGCGGCTTGAATGACGGTAGAAAGTGGGCAGCGATAGTAACTAGATAGCCAAAAAAGTGCATCGACGAGTTTTTTGGGTAATGGCTGCTCATAGATAATTTTTGTGATCGATTTGGTATCAAAATCGGGTTGTGTTGTATTTTTTACAACAATCCCGATTGTGCTTTGGCGGCCGAGAGGAATTTCGACGATTTGGCCGATTTTGAGTGGCGTTTCGGAGGAATAAGTCAAAAGATTATCTGAACTATGAAAAGTCTTGGCTGGCGCAATCAGATAATATTTCATACTCTTTATTATATCTGTTTTTAAAGATTTGAGAAAAAAGAAATAAGGGAAAAATGCGTCAAAACTTTGTTGTAAAAAATACAGTTTTAAAATAAAATGAGAATACGTAAGGAGGTTAATGTTAGACGTATTTGTGACGAGCCGAGTTCGTCGAAAAATTATCGTGGTATTCGCAAAATATCCAGATTTCAAGACGCACGTGCGTGGTTTGTCTAAATTGATTAAAGAAGATCCGGGCAATGTCCAGCGTGAGCTTCGCCGTCTAACAAAAGGTGGTTTTTTAACTTCCATGAAAAAGGGAAATACTAGTTATTATGCAACTAATAAACAATTCCCAATCTTGAAAGAGCTTCAGAGTATAGTAATTAAGAGCCAGCAGGCGGAGAGCGCCAGTAGGCCAACCAATAAAACAATCGGATGACCAAGATTTTTGAGCAGCTCCTGAAGCAGCGTGGGCTGGATGAAGATTTTTTGCATCCAAATTATGATGAGCTTTTTGATCCGTTTGCGATGCAGGATATGCAAAAGGCAGTGGATAGAATTGAGTTGGCGCGTGAAAAAAACGAGAAAGTGCTGATTTTTGGCGATTATGATGCGGATGGAGTAACGGCGAGTTCGGTGATGCGAGCGGCGCTGTTGGATTTTGGCGTCTTGAAAATTGAAGTGGTTTTGCCAGACCGGTTCAAGGATGGTTTTGGGCTCAAGATGTCGGCAGTGTCAAGGATTTTAGAAAGTGACACTGGACTAGTCGTAACGGTAGATAATGGCTCGATGGCGAATGAGGTCTGCAATGAGCTTAAGAAACATGGTATAGACGTGATTGTGACGGACCATCATGAGATTCCGGTTGTACCTGATAAGGCAGTAGCTACGATAAATCCAAACCGGGCAGACGAGAAGTGTGGCAAAGGTCTGGCGGGAGTTGGCGTAGCTTTTCAGGTAGCGAGAGCGTTAAATATGCGAAAAAATGGCGGAAAATGTGATGGGCAAGAAAAATGGTTGCTTGATCTTGTAACGATAGGTACAATTTGTGATTTGATGCCACTAATTGGCGTAAACAGAACGCTGGCGTATTGGGGAATGACGGTGCTTAAGAAGACGCGACGGGCGGGAATTCGAGAGCTAGCGAAACTCGCAAAGGGAACCCTTGAACATGCAAATTCGCAAACGATAGGTTTTCAGTTGGGTCCGCGCATCAATGTGGCAGGGAGGCTTGAAAGTGCAAATTTGGCGTATGATCTTTTGAATGCCGAGACGAGAGCGCGAGCTTTTGCGCTGGCTGGTGAGTTGGATGAGCTGAACAAAAAACGCAAAAAGATGCAAGAGACAATCGTGGCAGAGGCGCGCGAGCGCATCTCAGATGACGACTTCGTGAATGTAGTTTGCGGCGATTGGCATGAAGGCGTGGTGGGGATTGCGGCTGGACACTTGGTAGAAGAATTTAAAAGGCCGGCAATCGTATTGGCGCGACTAGAAGACGGGACACTGAAGGGAAGTGGACGTAGCTTTGGCGAGTTTTCACTAGGCGAAGCGCTACGAGTTTGCGATGATTTGCTACTTACAGGTGGTGGTCATGCGGCGGCGTGTGGGCTTAGTCTTGAGGCTAGTAATTTTGATGCTTTTAAAAAGCGGATTAATGAGTATTATGCAAGTCTGGGACTTAAAAATCAGGAGAAATTTTTGCGCGCAAAGTCAGATATTATTTTGAAAGACTTGAAAGATGTAAATTGTGAGCTTTATGATGAGGTTCAACTTCTGGAGCCGTTTGGCGAAGGAAATACGGAGCCGATTTTTGAATTAAGAGCAAAGATTAAGTCTCGAAAAATATTAAAAGAAAAACATTTGTCTTTAAGTATAGTCGATAAAGATGGCAAGGAATTGAGATTAATAGCATTTTATGCGCCAAAAGAGTGGCTAGAAGTGTCAGCCGGAGTATATGCGACGGTGCAATTTACGCTAAGCTTGAATGAATGGGGCGGAAGGAAAAACGTTGAAGGGCAAATTATAAGTATAAATCTTGATAAATAGCGCCAGATATGCTAAAATAGCCTCAATATGTCAATAAAAGTAACCAGAAAAGATCAGAACGAAGCTAACGAGAACATTATTCGTCGTTTTAATCGCAAGGTTTTACAGAGTGGCGTGATGGCTACTGCAAAGGAAGGCATGCGCTTTACGAAGCCTCTTTCCAAGCGTGACCGCCGTGCAAAAGCAATTTTGCGCGAAAAGCGTAAAGCTGAGAAAACCGAGCGCATCAAGCTTGGTCTTAAATAAGAATACCCCCTAATACCGTGGGGTATTTTTAATGCAAAAAACTAAAAAGGAGCAAAAATGATAATTTTATTCGGTGCAGCCGGTAGCGGAAAGAGTCTGCAGGGGCAGAAATTGGCCGAAAAGTATGACTGGCGTTGGATGTCGGTGGGGCAGTTGTTGCGCGATTGCAAGGATCCAGAACTTGAAAAAACAATGCTAAAAGGCGAGCTCGTAAGTGATGAGTTTGTAGTAAATATGATGCATCGCGAAATGATGGCGAGTCTTGAAAAAAGACAATTTTGTATTTTAGATGGATATCCACGCGATGAGTGGCAGGCGCAGTGGATTGCGGATAAGGGAGACATTCAGCATATTGACGGTGCGATTATTTTGCGCGTGCCGCATGATGAACTATGGCGACGCCTAGAAGCGCGCGGTCGTGCTGATGATGTGAAAGAGTCGATTGAGAAACGTTGGGCATTATTTGAAGCAACGATAGATAATATGGTAACGATTTTGCGCAAAGGTGGGTTGAAAATTGCCGAGGTTGATGGATTGGGTGAAATTGATACAATTACAGAAAGAATTGAAGCCGTATTAAAGGAGTGGCAGGTTTTGCCAGAGGAGAAATAATGGATAAGCGAAAAGTCGAGGCGATGCGTGAAGGTGGGAAAATTATGGCACAAATTTTCTCAGAATTGCGCGATTATACGCAAGCAGGACTAACAGGGAAAGAAATTGACGCCTGGGTGGCGAAAAAAATCGTGGATTATGGGGCAGGCGTGGCTTATTACGAGCCAGAAGTAGATTTTCCAGGTTCGATTTGCATTTCCGTGAATGACGAGCTAATTCATGGTATTCCAAAGGATATCGTATTAGAGGAAGGCGATAAAGTGAGTTACGATCTCGTGATTAAGTATATGGGATATTATGTCGATTCGGCCTTCACGATGATTATTGGTAAGCCAACAGCAGCGCAGAAGCATCTGCTTAATATTACGGAATCTTCGCTGTATGAAGGAATTGCGCAAGTAAAACCGGGTGCAAAAATTGGTGATATTGGCGCCGCTGTGCAGAAAGTACTAGAAAAAGGTAAACTTGGCGTAATTAAGAATTATGTCGGACACGGAATCGGTGCAAGCATGCATATGGAGCCGGAAGTGCCAAATTATGGGCGTAAAGGACATGGTTATACTTTGCAGGTAGGGGATACGATTTGTATTGAGCCGATGTCGTCGCTTGGCAAACCAGATACGGTTGTAGTAGAAGGTAATGATGGTTGGACGGTGTGCTTAAAAGATGGATTGCTGGGTGCGCATTTTGAGCATACGGTGCTCGTGACGGAAGACGGTTACGAGATTTTGACGCAAGCATAAGCGGTCATATGCTACAATGGTAGTATGGAAGAATCATCTCGATTTGCTGTAGGAATTGATATTGGTACCAGAAACGTCCACGCTGTACTTGGGAGCGTGGGGCGCGATGGCAAGATAACGGCGGTAGGATATGCTGAAACGCCGTCTGCTGGCATGCGTCGAGGTACGGTTGTTGACATGAATGCAGTAGCGAGTGCCGTAGATGAATGCTTATACGAAGTCGAGAAAATGAGCGGCAAGCAGGTCGAGCATGGCTCCGTGAGTATTAACGGCACAAATATCGTCAGTACGAAGACTGATGGCATGGTGACAATTATGCCAAATCAGAGCGTTGACGAAGATTGTATTAATCGTCTGCAAGATGTAGCAGTAGCGGGGAAGTTGCCGAATAACCGACAAGTATTAGATCTTCATCCATATGAATATATTATCGATGGACAGCGTGGGATTCGTGATCCACTTGAGATGAGTGGCTCGCGCATTGAAATACGTGCGAACGTCGTATCGACAATAAAGCCCGAATACGAAAATCTAGGCAAGGCTTTGAATGGCAAAAATGCTTTTGATTGTGCGAGTGTCGTGCCGTCGGTAATTGCGGCAGCAGAAGCTGTGCTAAGTAGTCAGCAGATGGAAAACGGTATAGGTGTAATAGATCTTGGCGACTCTACGACAAGCGTTGCGATTTATGACGCTGGTGAGTTGCAATTTGTGGGCGTAGTGCCGATTGGTAGTAATGATATTACGAAAGATCTTGCGATGATTTTGAAAACCGTGCCAGAGGTGGCGGAAGAAGTAAAATTACGCTTTGCGTCAGCGAATTTTGAGAAGATTGATAAGGATTTTACGATTAAGCGTGACCGTATGGAATATACTTTTAATCGCATGACGGTTGATGAAGTAGTTGAGGCGCGTCTTGAAGAGATTTTTGATGGCGTTTGTGGCCTACTAAAGAAGGCTGGATATACAAAACGCTTGCCGGAAGGTGTAATGTTGACTGGTGGTGGCGCGAATATGCGTGGAATTGATGCCTATGCGCGTGAACGAGTTGAACTTGCAGTACGTATTGGTAGGCCCGGAATGACGCTTGCGACAGAGGTAAAAGAAATTTCGAAACCAGAATTTGCAACCGCAATAGGACTAATGATGATAGATGCTAATGCGGGGCAAGGCGATATTCGAATGTCGCCAGTAAAAAAGAAGAAGAGTGACGGTGGTGGACTTTTGAAGTGGCTAAAAATGTTTAAATAGAGACAAAACTAGTCAATCCGTATTTTGATGTGTTAATATTATAGATAAGATTAGAAAAAGTGAGGAGTTAATACATGCCTGAAGTCAAACCTGGAGAAATTGAAAGCACGGCCAGTATTAAAGTTATTGGTGTTGGTGGTGCTGGTGGATCAGCCTTAAACCGTATGCGTGATGCTGGTTTGGCGGGAGTTGAGTTCATTGCAATGAATACTGATGCGCAGGCATTGCATAACTCGAAAGCAGATGTAAAAGTCCACCTTGGCCACGAGACGACGAATGGCCTTGGTGCGGGTGCAGACCCAACTGTAGGTGAAAAAGCAGCAGATGAAAGCCGCGATGAAATTAAAAATGCGCTAACTGGCGCCGATATGGCTTTTGTGACTTTGGGTGCTGGTGGTGGTACCGGTTCTGGTGCTGGTTATATCGTGGCAGAAGAGGCGCGCAAGCAGGGTATCTTGACTGTAGGCGTCGTAACAAAACCGTTTACCTTTGAAGGCATGAAGCGCAAACAGAACTCTGATTGGGCAATTGAACGCTTGGCGCGTAATGTCGATGCACTGATTACGATCCCAAACGACAGACTTTTGCAGGCGATTAACCCAAATACGCCACTCAATAAAGCTTTTGAGATTGCGGATGACGTGCTTCATCAGGGCGTTCAGGGTATCTCAGATCTTATTACTGAGCATTCTTTGATTAACTTGGACTTTGCTGACGTGAAGGCAATTATGAAGGATGCCGGTTCGGCTTTGATGGGTATCGGTCGTGCCTCTGGCGAGAATCGCGCAGCTGTGGCTGCACAGCAGGCGATTGAATCGCCTTTGATTGAGGTGTCGATTGATGGCGCGCGCGGTGTCTTATTCTCGGTTGCTGGTGGCTACGATGTGACCATGAATGAGATGCAAGAGGCGGCCGAGGTAATTACGGCGAGCGTTAGCCCAGATGCGAATATTATTTGGGGTGCTAGCATTCGCCCAGAACTCGAGGACGAGGTGGTCGTAACGGTGGTTGCAACGGGCTTCGACTCGGAATATTATCGCGACGATCCACGTGCTGCGGGTATTTTTACTGAGACTCAACCTGTAGTTGAAACTGCCGAATCAACAGTAGAGCAACCAGTTATCGAAACTGAGAATAACTATGGCAATGATGTTGATATTGCGCCAGAAACGGCTGCAAATAGCGACTTTACAAGCACGACAAATGTAAATATGTGGGATAACATCCGTACGGATGGCGTTGCCGATGATAATGACAATGATATTCCAGCAATTCTACGTCGTCGCAAGCGCAAATAAAAAGATTAATGGAAGGAGGGGGAATGAGCAGTATAAAAATCGGCGAAAGCAAGGTGATAGAAAGCCGCGAATCGCAGGACGGCACGATGATTCGCCGTCGTCGCGTATCGCTGGATGGTAAACATCGCTTTACGACCTATGAGCGTATTGAACGCCCCGGTATGATGGTGGCAAAGCGTAGCGGTGCGCGCGAGGCTTTTGATCGTGAGAAACTGGCGAGCTCAGTACGAAATAGTGTCGGTAAATATTTTGATAGTGACCTTGATGTACAGAATGTCGTGAATAAGGTTGAAGATGCAATTTATAGTCTGGGTAAAGATGAAGTGCCGTCGAGCTTGATTGGTGAGACAATCTTAAATGTTCTGTCAGATACGAATGAGATGGCTTATGTGCGTTTTGTGAGTGTTTTTCGCGAGTTTAAGACTTTAGATGAGCTAGAGCGTTCGATTGCGGAGCAACGTGCGCGCATGAAGCTAAAAGAAGGGAAATAAGATATGAGGGTGGTAGCAATCTGGCGCGATGAGTCTGAGCACGGGCGCGACGTACGCGAATGGCTGCATGAGCTCGAACATAGAACGGGCCGTTCGGTAGAAAGTTACAGTCCGGATGAACCGGATGGTGAGAGTATTTGCCGATCGTATGATGTGAGAATATACCCGACAATTTTGGCATTAGATAATGATGGGCGAGTCTTGCAGGAATGGCGCGGCGAGATACTTCCACGCATTGATGACGTAAGTTACTATTTAATAAATGCCTAAATAAAAATGAACTCCGAAGACGAACTCTAAAGGGGTTCATTTTTTACTTCCTGAATAAAAAATAAGAAATGCAAAAATAAGCTTTTTATTTTTTTGAATAAATGTGATATTATTGTATACAGAAAAGCAATTGAGCAGCCATCAACTGCGAGCTGGCGGAAGAAAAGTTTTGCTCTGTATAGACTTAGTAGAACCGCTCGTGAATCTGCGTGAAAGACAAGCAAGAGCTAATATTCTAAGGAATGCGAGGAGAATATTAGAAATTGGATGGTACCGCTCAATAAAGAGTTCCAATGAAAGTTGGAATTTTTTTATGCGCAAGAAAGGAGTAAGTGGGCATGAAATATAAATATGGTGTACGACGTCGCGCAAGCGAATATGAAAAAGCGCTCGTCGAGTACTGGAAAAAGAACAAGACCTTTGAAAAGTCGGTCGACAATCGCGATGTGGATAATTCATATGTATTTTATGATGGTCCGCCATTTATTACGGGTAATCCTCATCACGGTACTTTGTTGTCGTCGGTCGTAAAAGATGCAGTGCCTCGCTTTTGGACTATGAATGGCAAGCGTGTGGAGCGCCGTTGGGGATGGGATTGTCATGGTTTGCCGGCTGAGAATTTTGTCGAGAAACAACTTGGCATTACGGATAGGCGCGAAATTGGCACAAAATGGCCGCTTGAGACCTATATCACTAAGGCGCGTGAATCGATGGTAGCGAATAGCGAAACTTGGGAATCGACGATTGATCGTATCGGTCGCTGGGTAGATTTTAAAGGCGCATACCGCACGATGAACAAAGACTTCATGGAGAGTGTCTGGTGGGCGTTTAAGACGCTCTACGAGAAGGGTAAGATTTACGAAGGCGAGAAAGTTTTGATGTATGATACAAAGTTTGCCACACCAGTTAGCAAAGCTGAGGTGACGATGGATAATGACGCGTATCAGACAGTGACTGATCCAAGTGCTTATGTAAAGTTTAAGTTGGTCGATCGCGACGAGTATGTCTTGGCGTGGACGACGACGCCTTGGACTTTGCCGGCCAATATGGCGTTAGCAATTAGCGAGAAACTTGAATACGGGCTTTATGAGGTAGAAGGTGAAAAACTAATCGTTGCAAAGAAACTTGCGCAGAAACTCTTCGGTGATGACGCTATTGAACAAAAAAGTTATTCAAGTAATGAGCTAGCTGGACTTGCTTATGAGCCTTTGCTCGACGATGCTTCGATTGAGGACAATGCAAAGGGGAACGAAACGGCGCATAAGATATATATGGCTGATTTTGTGAGCGCCGAAGAAGGTACGGGCATTGTGCATATCGCGCCAGCTTATGGTGAAGATGACTTTAACCTTGCGCGCGAAAAACAAATTCCAGTGCGCCATGTGATTGATGATAACGGTTATTATTTTGCAGAGTGGGCGGAAATTTTGCACGAAAAAGGTGTTCGCGATACGGATGAGGCTGGCATTGAAGTCTGGACGGCAAATAAGTTTATTGCAAAATGTCTAGAAGAGGCTGGTATTATCTGGAAAATTGAATATATTCGTCATGAATATCCATTTAATCTACGCAGTAAACAGCGTATTATGTACCGTGCGATTCCATCTTGGTTCTTTGACGTACAGGGTAGTAAGCCAACGTTAATTGAACAAAATGAGGGCATTAATTGGTTCCCAGCACATCTAAAACATGGTCGCTTCGAGAAGAATATTGAAGCGGCACCAGATTGGAACTTGTCGCGTGATCGCTTCTGGGCGACAGCAATGCCGGTCTGGAAGGGCGATAAGGGAAGTATCAAGGTGGTTGGTAGCTATGATGAGCTATATGAGCTTTCTGGCGTGCGCCTTGAAGACTATCATCGTCCGTGGGTGGATGAAATTACCTTCAATATTAATGGTGAGCACTTTACGCGCGTTGATAAAGTATTGGACTGTTGGTTTGAATCTGGCTCGATGCCATTTGCGCAACTACATTATCCGTTTGAAAATAAGGAAAAATTCGAGAAGAATTATCCAGCGGACTTTATCGTGGAGTATGTCGGCCAGGTGCGAGCATGGTTCTATTATGTACATGTGGTAAATACGGCCCTGTTTGGCGATAAAGCTTATAAGAATGTAATTACGACTGGTACTTTGGCTGGTAATGATGGTCGTAAAATGAGCAAATCGCTCGGTAATTATACGGATCCGAATGAGCTAATGGATAAGTATTCGGCAGATGCGTTGCGTTTCTTGATGCTTTCGAGCCCAGTGCTAGCCGGTGAAGATTTTGCGCTGATTGATAAAGATGTGTCGGATGTGGCTAGGAAGCTTACGATGATCTGGAACGTGTATGATTTCTTTACAATGTATGCCGAAGTGGATGGCTGGGAATACGATAAAAAGACGCTAGAAGCGCCAGAAAAGCTTGAAAATCCGCTGGATAAATGGATTATTGCGCGTATGTACGAGCTTCGTAATGAAATTACGGAAAATATGCAAGGCTACAACATCCCAGCGGCATTGGCGGGCGTATTGCCGTTTATTGATGATCTTTCAAACTGGTTTGTACGCCGTAGTCGTCGCCGTTTCTGGAAGTCGGAATCGACTAAGGATAAGAACGAGGCATATGCGACTTTGCATTATGTATTAAGTTATATGGCTTTGATCTTGGCGCCATTTGTGCCATTCTTGGCTGAGGAACTCTGGCAGAATATGATGGGTGGCGAGAGTGTGCATTTGCTCAATTGGCCAGAAGCTGGCGAGATTGATGCTGAAGCTTTGAAGAATATGGCGGATTGTCGCGAGATTATTACTGAGGGCTTGGCGTTGCGTATGGCGAAGGATGACGGTTTTGGCCAGATTAAGGTGCGCCAACCGCTTGCAAGCTTAACTTATAGCGGCGAACAACTAGATGAGTTCTATGAGAATATTATTGCTGAAGAAGTGAATGTGAAGGAAGTTAAACATGGTGAACAGACCAAGCTCGACAAAGTACTCACGGACGAGCTAAAGGAAGAAGGGTTTGTTCGTGAGTTGATTAGATTTGTTCAGTCGGCGCGTAAAAAAGCAGGTCTAAACGTGGACGATAGAATTAATTTGTCCGTTTCGGCTAAAATTCCTACTCGACTGGTCGAGACTTTGAAAGCGGAAGTCTTGGCAGTAAAGCTTAGCGATAATGATAACTATGCTTATGATGAGATCGTAAAGGTGGAAGGGGAGAACGTTACGATTTCGCTTGAAAAAGCTGAGTAATATGCAAAAAGCACCCCGTGTTGGGTGTTTTTTGATGCTTAAATTCATGTGATGATATAGAGGGCAACAGATATTCATTTGACAACTATGTAAAAATATTGCGTGAATAGTATTGACATTTTAAAATGTTTATGCTAATATAGGGACAGTTAGATAAGAAAAAACAAAAATCTAACACAAATAAAAACGAATTCCGCAGGGTATCAAGGAAGGAGTAAGAAACAAAAAGAAAGGAAATAATAATGTCAATTTCATCAAGAACTTTCGAGTTGCCTAGCGAAAGCACGGAAACGATAACGGAAGCAGAAAGAACGGATCTTATTGAAAAACAGCTAGAAGCGCAAATGCGAGAAGCTGAAATGACAGTAGATTACGAAAGTATGAAAGATGAGGCTGAATATGTAAGCCCAAAAGAGGCTAGCCCAGAAGTCTTAGATAAGATTCAGGCACGCAAGGTTTATCGTCGTCGTGGTGGCGTACTTGCTCGAATTGCACAATTGATGTAATTGCCTGCGGAATCTCAATAAAAGGAGAAGCCTATAAGATAGAAAAACAAAAATATTAAACATAAACAGGATAAAAAGAAATGTAAAGAAAAATCTAATCATTAAATAGTAACTTTAAGAGATTGGATGAAAATATAAGATAGAAGATAAAAATAAGTCGCGGCCGCGGCTTATTTTTAGTTTTTAGTGCACGTGATTTTTGTGGCGCGATTTTAGTTTTTATACTTGACGTAGGACTTATGCTTATGCTAAAATTTGCTCAAAATAGGTCAAAACAAAAATAAAAAAGGAAAAAGAGATGGTTAACCGAGAGAATCTGAATAGCTCAGACGGTGAGAACCCTACAAGCGAGTGGGATACTCTTACTGAAGCACAGAAACGTGCTGCCGAGAACGAAAGTGGATCGGCTGAGGCTCAGCCAGAGAAAAGTGAGCCTTCGCAAGCAGAGAACCATGAAGACGGCGAAGAAAAAGAGAAAATCGCCGAAAAGATTAAAGTTATTAATCTTTATGGTCTTGGCGAGGTTGTGCGTGCTATTAGGGCTGCCGGCGGCGACATGTATAAGTTCATGAGTAGTGAGGCTTTAATTTTGGAGCATAAGGACGGCGAGAGCGAGGAAGATGCCGCAAAAATTACTTTTGATGAGTTAATCGAACAATTAAAACAGGACTGCGGTGATCGTACGGTGGAGTCGACGGGAGCCGATAATAACGGTGAGACTACTGATGGCAGTACGACCGAGGAATCTGGCGAAGATAAAGATAGCGACGAGGATGAAGAAGGAAATAGCGCTGGCGTTGTAGCAGCGGCAGCTGGTGCTGGTGCGGTCGCAGCTGGTGCTGCGGCGGCTCATAATAATGGCGAGAGTGTTAATAATGGTACAACTGATGCTGAACGTAATGTTGAGCAAGCCGAAAAACGCAAGGGGCTTCTCGATAGGTTGAAGAAAAAAGGTGCCTGGAAAAAGGCTGTAGTGCTAGGTTTAGTGCTTACTACTTTGCTTGGTGTTGGCGGAGGCATTAAGAGAAATGCTGAAGGACCAAAGAAGCAAGATACTGCAGCGGTTGAGACCTATGATGATGTAGAGCAAGAGAATAATTTCGAAATATTATCGATGGATGAGTCGTATCGTGGACGATTCGCAAACGAAAATAATGACGGATACAACGAGAAGAAAGAAGGCAAACTTAGCTTCTCGATATCGTTTGAAGACTATTGCAAGGAACTAGGCGATGAGGCACTAGGTAAGTCTGACGGGGAACTTAGGAAGGAGTATATTAAGGTTGTTGCGATGCAGCCTGAGTCGTTGTCGTCTTATATATACTATGCGCATAGTATAGTTGATCGGGTACCCGCATTGCACGATACCGAAGTGGCTCAGGGTAGAAGGCTAAATATGCAAGAGATTAATACAGTCATCGAGAGCGATGAAGCTGTGAGAGATCAAGCGCTCAAGGAGTTCTGGGAATGGATAGATGAAGCAGAAGTGTCGAAGGTGTCTGTGACTGGACCGCAATGGAATGTTTATATGCGAAACACTAAGGGCGAAGGGCAAGCATTTGATCATGATGATATCGAACTGGTTACTTGTCATACATATGAGAATGGTTCGAGCGCATCGCTATTTGGGAATAAGCAACGCAATGAACAAGTTGAGGCTAGAGACAACTGTGGTTATCAGGCGTTAGGTCAAGAAAAACAAGAGGGCGTGAAAGAAGTAGATGAAGATGGTAACGATGTTGATCCAGGTCCTGGCGACACCGATCCAGATCCAGATCCGGGCTCAGGCGACCCAGACCCAGGTAATCCAGATCCGGGTCCAGGCGACCCAGACCCAGGTAATCCAGATCCGGGCGACCCAGATCCGGGAACTCCTACGGAAGAGTTGGACGAGAAAAATCCGGAGGATGAAGATATTGATATGCCGGGTGATCACAAATGGGTGGACGAAGATAAAGGTCCTGAAACGGGTCGCCAAGATATACCTGATGGCTATAACCCAGATCAAGGTAACTTCACGAAGCCAGATGAAACACCAGGTACTTCACAGGGTGATGTAAATCCGGCAGGTAATATTCAAGAAGGTGCAGTAGATACTAGTACAACCGAAAGCGCAGACGGTAGCGGTCAGACGATTAAAGAGGTCGTCGACAATGCGGACACTTCAACCGTAACGGATACGGGAAAGAAAGTATCCGATCAGACGAATGGCGGTACGGTCCAGGAGCAAATCCACAGCGAAACGCAGGTGAAAGAACAAGAAGCTGCAGTCCAGGCGCAGCAACAAGCCGAACAAGAACGTCAAGAAGTTAATCAGCAATATGGCGGCGAAGACGGAAAAATAAATACTCAAGAAGAAAATGCGAATGCGTTTAACGCTGGGGAATATTAGGAAGTAAAAAGGAGCAAAAATGAAAATAAAAAATATTAACTTTAAAACAGGAGTGAAGGCGGTGAGCGCATTGGCGCTCACCCTGGCCGCTTTTATTCCAGTAGCAAATAGCTACGCATGGGGTCCGGAGAGGCCGACGTTTACAAATAAAGTGCCGTCCGACCATGTCACCTTTAACTCCATTACGGATAATGCCGCAATTAAGGATGAACGCGACTTTGTGCGCGTATCCGAAGTTACGGACGGAACACACTTTAGGTGGACAAATGAGCTTGCGATTACGCCAGGTAAGACGTATGCCGTGATGGTCTATTATCATAACAACGCCGCGAGCAATTTGAATGCGTCTGGCAAGGGTATGGCTACGAATGCGAGAATAAAAAGTAGCTTCCCGACGACCGTAAATAAGTCTAATAAAGGCAAAATTTATGCGGAGATTACGGCCGATAACGCATCGCCAAAAGCGGTTTGGGATGAAGCTTACTTTACTTCAACTTCAACTGCAGATGTCGTAATGCGTTATGTGACTGCATCCGCGGTACTTTATAACCAGGGTGAGGCTAATGGAACTAAGCTTAGCGATAAAGATCTGTTTAGCAGTAATGGTATCTTGCTTGGCTACAATAAGCTGATTGGTAATTTGCCTGGTTGCGCTGAGTATTCCGGTCAAGTAGTTTATTATCTACGTGCTGAGCAAGTTGGTTCGACGGTGCAGAAGACTGCTTCGCTTGATGGCAAGAACTTTACGGAAAATGTAACGGCGAAGCCGGGTGATATAATTACGTATCGTGTGGAGTTCAAGAACTCTGGTACAGCCGATCTTACGAACGTTACTTTCCATGACAAACTGCCAGCGGGCGTAACGCTCGTGCCTGGTACAACCAAGCTGATTAATGCAGCTAATCCAAATGGCGTAACGATGGTTGACCTAATTGGTCAAAACGGCTTTAAGACTGGTACTTATGGTCCTGGCGCAACGGCAGTTTTGACTTATCAGGTTAAGGTGAATAGTGATATTGTTGCAAGCCTTGCTTGTGGCGAGCATAAATATTCGAATACAATATTTGTAGATCATGATGCAGGTGAAGTATATGATTCTTCTAGCTTTGTTGTAAACAAGGCTTGCGAGCCTGGTGAAGAACCACAACCTGATCCAACTCCAGATGATCCTAAACCAACGCCAGAAGATCCTAGCGAGTTGCCAAAAACGGGTCCGGCGGAGATCATGTTAGCAATCGTTGCTATTGTATGTATTGCAACTGGTGTAGCTTACTGGTATCACAGCCAAAAAGAAGTTGCGAAGATGAGTGCAAAAGTTACTGGCAAGAGTACAAAAAGTGATAAGCCAGACAAAAAATCTGAATAATAAATAGCTCCTTGAATAAAATAGAATGTCGTACTTGGGTATCGCGACATTCTATTTTTTATATTGAATACAAAAATTATCACAGTTCGTGCTGTGCGAGCTAGGTCTTGCAATTTTAGGTATTTTGTGCTAAAATGGAACAGATAAATAAAAGGAATTTTATGAAGAAAGCAGTCATAAAGGTTGGCGGCAAGCAATATACTGTCGCTGAAAAAGAGACCCTCCGTGTGGACCTCCTCCCGGAAGGAACTAAAGATCTCGCTTTGGATGCTTTGCTCGTAATTGATGGCGACAAGACTACGGTCGGTACGCCAACGGTTAAAGGAGTAAAAGTTTCAGCGAAGGTCGTAGAAGAGAAAGTCGCTGGCGAAAAGCTCCGCGTAATCCGCTACAAATCTAAGAAGCGTGTCCATAAAGAAATTGGTCACCGCCAAAAGTACAGCGTTATCGAGATCGTAAGCATCAAGTAAGGTCTTGTAAAATCCGCTCCTATGGGGCGGATTTTTTGATGTTATTTATGATTTTTAGCACTTATGCTTTTTAAAATAGAGGCTTTGGTGTGTTATTATAAATAGTAATGGGAATAATTTTAGGTATTATTGTTGGTCTTTTAATGTTAATGCTACTCGTGACTGGGCATGAGTTTGGGCATTTTATTATGGCGCGTCGCAATGGCGTTGAGGTAGAAGAGTTTGGTATTTGTTTTCCGCCACGCGCAATGGCTTGGCGTAAAGTTAATGGTAAATGGCGTCGTCTAAAAAAATCTGAATGGAAGGATGCGCCGGGTGAAGGCTTGATAATTTCTTTGAATTGGTTGCCGATTGGCGGTTTTTGCCAAATGAAGGGCGAGAGCGCGGCCGATAAGCGAAAAGGCTCGTTTGGTAAGGCTGGTTTTTGGCAAAAGACGAAAATCTTATTTGGTGGTGTAGCTGTAAACTGGTTGATTGCATTTGTGGTTTTGACGATATTAGCCTGGGTTGGCATGCCGCAAATGTTGCAAAATCAATTTCAAGTTAAGTCCGATAGTGAAGTCTTGGTAAAAGAGCCGGTGACGATAGGCTCGCTAGTAGATAATGGCGCAGCAAAGGAGGCTGGACTTGAGGTCGGCGACGTGGTTCTGAGCGTAGTGAACGATGCGAGCTGTGAAGGATGTGAGCAGGATCGCGTAACTATTTATACACCAACTGATTTGATGGATTTCAATGAGCGACATCGTGGTGAAACTACATATTATACAGTCGAGGGAAAAGGTGGCACGCAGACGATGCTAGTAAAGTTAAGTGCAGCAGGCGAAGAATATGCACTCGGTGCAGGCCTTAGTGGTTCGGCATACTATAGAAGTACTTGGAGCGCACCAATTGTGGGCGCGGGTCTTACTATACAAATGACTGGCGAGACTTTTAAGGGTATTGGAACGCTGATATACAACTTGTTTGATGGTGTGATTAGCCAGTTTAACACTAATGAAGGTGTGCGAGAAGAGGGTAAAGAAGCGCTAGAAATGGCGGGCGATTCGGTGAGCGGGCCAGTTGGAATCATTGGCGTTCTGTTTCCATCATTTTTAAGTATGGGAATTGAGAGTTTGATGTTCTTGGTTGCGATTATTTCGATTTCGCTGGCATGTATGAACGTATTGCCAATTCCGGCACTGGACGGTGGACGTTGGCTTTTGATTGCGATTTATAAATTGCGCAAGAAAGAATTGACGAAAGAAACAGAAGAGAAGATTGTAAGCAAGGCGTTCACGGCGATTTTGATTCTAGCGCTAGTAGTAACTGTACTTGATGTAATGAGGCTAGTAAGATGACGGAAAAGAAAGAGACTGTGGCAAAAGTTGTGCCTTCTACTAAAAAAACGAAGCAAGTATTAAAGTATTCTAGTAAAACTAGAAAACGTCAACTAATCAAGAATGAGACGGTAAGGACTTTGCTATATGGGCTTGGTCTTGCGGTATGGGTTTTTGCGGCTTTTACGGTGGTGCAGATTATTTGTGTATTAATTGCGCAGGCGTTATTTTCGAATGAGATTCTCGCGAAACCGATTTCGAATCTGATTTTTTCGGCGGTGACATATGTGGTTGCAGTAGCGGTAATTATCTTTGTGCCGTGGAAATTGATTAAATTAAAGACAACGCGCGATGAGCTAGGACTGAGAGGACTGCCAACTTGGACGGATATTTTGATGGCGCCGTTGGGGCTAATAGTGACGATGTTTGGCGCTGGAATTTTGATGTTAATCATGAAGTGGCTAATTCCGGGGATTAATCTTGAGCAAGAACAAGATGTTGGCTTCAATAATCTGATCGGTAGGGCCGAAATGATTGAGGGTTTTATTGCTTTGGTGATTATTGCACCGATTGCAGAGGAATTAATCTTTCGTGGTTGGCTATACGGAAAATTACGTGCTCGTATGACGGCTGCGTCGGCGATTATAATTTGTTCGGCTCTGTTCGGTATTTTGCATGGCCAATGGAATGTCGGAATTACGGTTTTTGCGATGAGTGTTGCGATGTGCCTGATTCGCGAATTAACTGGCACGATTTGGTCGGGGATCTTGGTGCATATGCTAAAAAACGGTATTGCGTTCTATTTGCTTTACGTCGTGATGATGTGATTTTTCGAGTATAATAATAGGTATTATGCCGGAACTTCCAGAAGTAGAAACAATCAGGCGTGGGCTCGAAAAACTTGCAATAAAAAAGACAATCCGCAAAGTGCATGTGCTATGCGAGAAAAGTTTGCGTGGTGACGCGTCGCATGTCGAGGGGCAAGAGATTGTTGAGTATGATAGGCGTGGCAAAGCGCTTTTGGTGCGACTTTCGAATGGCTATACGATGATGATTCATCTGCGCATGACTGGGCAGCTGATTTTTGTCGATCGTGAATCGGATGAGCGGTTTGCGGCGGGCCATCCGGATGGCGGTTTTACGGAAGTGATGCCAGGTAGGCATACGCGTGTATATTTTGAATTTACGGATGGAACAAATTTATATTTCAATGATCAACGTAAATTTGGATTTGTGGCAATTTTGAACAAAGAAGAACTCGCAGCGGATAAATTTTTGCAAAAGCTTGGGCCAGAACCGTGGGAGATGTCGAAGCAAAATTTTTGGGAACGAATACAAAAACATGCCAAGTCGCCAATAAAGGCAGTAATTTTAGACCAGCAAGTAATTGCAGGCGTGGGCAATATTTATGCTGATGAGGGGTGTTTTTATGCGGGAATTTTTCCGGGTGTGCCGGCAGGCGAATTATCGCGCGAACAGAGCGACTTGTTGCTCGAAGGATTATGTCGAGTGATGCAAGACTCGATTGATAGTGGTGGCTCGACAATGAAAGATTATGTGCGTGCGGACGGCACAAAAGGTAGTTATCTCGAGAAGTTTGCGCAAGTTTTTAGGCGCGATGGCGATTATTGCAATAATTGCGGTAGCGAGATTCTTAAAACACGCGTGGCGGGACGTGGAACACATTATTGTCCGCATTGTCAGGAATTTGGTACGAGGTATCTGAAGCATGATTAGGCTTTTTTATGGCGGAGATCGCGTTGCGGCACGCAAGATGATAGATAGACTGCTGGGCGATGATTATGAGGTAATTGAGGCGGAGAGTATTGAGCGAGCCGATATGGATTCGATTTTTTTTGGAACCTCGATTTTTGGCGATACGCGCAAAATTCTAATCAAGGATTTGAGCGAAAATAAGAGTTGTTGGGAAGTTGTGCTGGATTATATTAAAACGCCGCATAATATAATCATCTGGAACACGACGCTTGATGCGCGCACGACGGTATATAAGTCGCTAAAGGCCGCCAAAGTAGAGATGAAGGAGTTTAAAGCGCGTGAGGATCCGGATAAATTTATTGCATTTGAAGCAATTCAGGCGGCAATGCGCGGAGATGCGAAAACGGCGCTTATGAAATGTAAGAAGATGGAGCTTAAAGAAGAGCCGTATATGGTAATAGGCGCGTTTGCGTCGGAGGCATATAAGACTTTTGCGACTAGTCGTAAGGCGCGCGAAGCAGTAAGAATTCTGGCGAAGGCGGATATGGACATGAAATCAGCGGCGGTGGAGCCGTGGAGTATTGCAAAAATTGCGTTAGTGAAGATTGCGAACTTATAAATGCGAGCGAAAGAAGGGCTCGCATTTTTGTGCTAAAAAATATCTTCCAGGCGGGCTGGAAGATATATAAGACTGGTATAAGTATTTAGGCGGCGTGAACTTCTACGCGAGTGCGTGGAACGGTGCGGCCGGAGAAATGCTTTTTCTTGGTCTTGACGAAGACAACCTGACCATCGATGGCTGCATGGATGGTGAAGTTGCGGCTCATAAATGTGCCTGGGCCTGCGATCTTGGTTGCGCCGGTTTGGCGGACAAGTACTTCGCCAGTGTGGACTTGCTGGCCGCCGAAACGTTTGACACCGAGACGTTGGCCGGGGTTGTTGTGTAGGTTTTTACTGGTACCGCCAGCTTTGACGTGTGACATATTATTACTTTTTCCTTAATACTATTATTTGACGCGCAACAATCTGATTCTCTCGATAATATAAGAGGTCGGATGGTGCGGCATACTTATACTTTGTTGTATTATAATCAAGTTTTTGAATTTCGTCAAGTATATCAAGGGTAGAATAGTGGCCATTTGGGCGTAACCAGGCTGGAATAGCAAGGGCGAGCGTGGTGCCAGACGTGATTTGGGGCGAAATATTGCGCAAAAAGGCCAAAAGTAGGGTTTTGGCGTCACTTTTGAGAGACTTGAGCTTAATCTCGGCGGGAGGATTTGAAAGTGGATGGCCGAGATAAATCTCAGAGGCAACATAGTCGATTTTTTGGTGTTGCCACTGATGATCGGTGGCATCGCCGGGCTCAACAAAGTAGCTTGGGGCGGTAGATTTTTGGAGACGTGGCGTCTTATCGACAAGCCAATTAAGATTGCGACGCGTATGATCGATCATTTTCTCGGATAAATCGGTGCCGTAAACGCTATAAGAATCGAGCATAGCTTCTTGCAAAACAACACCAGTGCCACAGAAAGGATCGAGTAAAACGCCGGATTTGGCGCCGCTAGTTGCGAGATTTATGAGAATTTGGGCGAGTTTTGGCGGTAGCATGCCAACAAAAGCGTCGCGAGCAGGGCGAGCTTGGTCGCGATGAGCGTAGGCAGTGATATTTTGGACGCCAACGGAGGTAGCGATATAATCGCTATAAAGGATAATCTCGACGCGATTTGGCTTATTGCCGAGCTGATTGTGATGAGCGGTGGCACTGGAAATGGTGGCAGAGTCTTTGTTTGGTACGAGACGAACGGAACGACCATGGCGGGTGAGGAGGCTCTTATATTTCATGGCGAGCTTCCAGGTGTTTTTGGCATTAGCTTTGGCGGAATAATCAGAAAAACCGAGTGTAATTTTGCCGTCGGGGAGATTAAAGAGATAATCGGTGAGTTTTTTCTCGAGTACGCGGGCGCATTTGATACTGCCACCGATGCGAGCAAGGTTTGGTTCAATGTCGGACGAAACTAGAGCAATGCTAGGCGCGAGGCGTTGAACGTTGGAACTACCAAAAAGCGCCTCGAGTTCAACGAGTGATAGCTGTGGCTCGCGGCCTAGTATAAAAAGATACTTCATATGCTATAATTATATAATATGGACAAGTTTAAGAAAATCCTAAGCGTGATTACGCTAGTCTTGGTGGGCGTGATTGCTTATGGAGCATTTACTTCGGAGACCGTGATTGACGGTCAAAATATGACGATGATTCAGGCGACTTGGGAAGCTTTTAAGTCGATGAATATCTGGGTGCTTTTGGTGTTGATCCCGGAGCAGATTTTGATGTACTATGCGGCGGGGCAGATTTACTTTGCGTTTTTGCGCCAGCGCAAAGGTTTTACGATTTCGACGCCAAAACTTACGAGGATTTCGCTAGAGATTAACTTTGTAAACCACGCTATTCCAAGTGGCGGTGTGTCGGGTCTTGCGTATCTGGTTTGGCGTCTCAAAGAGATGCGTATTACGGCGGGGCAGATTAGTTTTATTCATGTGCTACGCTATGCAATTTGTGCTTTGGCGAATACTTTGCAGACTTGGATTGCGATTATTGTTGTGATTGTGACTGGCGCGATGGCGGCAAATGGCGAGTGGGCGCTGTGGCTAGCTGGCGCAGTGGCGCTGGGCATTGAAGCGGTAGTTTTTGTGGCGTGGCTAATTGTACGTAAGCAAAAGAATGTTGACTGGTTGTCTGATAATGCCGTAAAGATTATTAACCGCATCGTGCGTAAGCTGACGCATGGAAAAAAGCGCAAGTTCCTGAAAGAAGACACAGTGGCAAATTTCTTTGTGGATTTGCGCAATTATTACCTGAGAATTATGCGCAACAAGAAGACTCTATGGAAGCCAGTGATCTGGGGCATGTTCTACTCGTTCCTGGAACTAGCAACTTACTGGGTAGTGGGTTGCGCATTGGGGCATCCAGAAATTTTGCCACAAATTATGATTGCTGAAGGTGTTGCTTCGGTAGTTGGCACAGTAATGGTGACTCCTGGTGGCGTCGGCGGCTATGAAGGCGCAATGATTGCGATTATGGTAGCGACTGGAGTGGACCTCAATATCGCAACAATTACAGTAGTAGTAACGCGTGTTTGTGTGTTGATTGGCACGATTGCGACGGGCTATCCATTCTACCAAGCTGCGTTAATGTCTCGCAAAGATAAATTTGTAGCACCAGAAGAAGGCGAAACGATTTCAGATTAGTATGACTGAACAGGTAGTTTATAGCGTTCAGGATTTTCAGGCGGTTTGTAACCAGATAATGGAGACCGCCTTTTCTGGCGTGATAGTTGAAGGCGAAGTGGCAAGCTTCAAAGAAAATCAGGGAAAGTACATCTTTTTCGATCTTAAAGAAGGAGATGCGAGCGTGGGCTGTTTTATGATGAAATTTGCGTTGCGTTTTCCGGTGAAGGATGGCATGAAAGTGCGAGTGCGAGCGGTGCCAAAGCTAACAAAATGGGGTAAGTTTTCACTGACAGTGCAAGCAATCGTGCCGGTGGGTGAAGGCGATATCAAAAAGAGTTTTGAGCTGTTAAAAAAGAAGCTAACGGCGGAAGGATTATTTGCGCCGGAGAAGAAACGCCCGATTCCGGCAAATCTAACGAAGATTGGCGTGATTTCGAGCACGCAAGCGGCGGGCTATGCAGATTTTTGTAAGATTTTGAATGAGCGTTGGGGCGGCTTAAAAGTGTCGGTGGCGCATACGCAAGTGCAAGGCATGGTGGCAGCCGACCAAATAATCAAAGCGTTGAATTATTTTAACGAGCGTGGCGAAGTGCAAATTATTGCGATTATTCGTGGTGGTGGTAGCGCGGATGATCTTGCAGTATTCAATGATGAAGCGTTGGTACGTGCAGTAGCGGCAAGTAAAATACCGGTAATTACGGGTATCGGGCATGAAATTGATACGAGTTTGTGTGATCTTGCGGCAGATGTTGTGGCGAGTACGCCAAGTAATGTGGCGCAAATGTTGACGCGCGATAAGAAAGAAATCATTAATGCTGTGCGAAATGATATAATTCGAACACAAAAATTGTTCAATTTACGAATAGATGAAAAGATTCGTCGTAACAGAGAAGAATTGGCGCAAATTGAACAAAATATTGTTGTTAAAATTACAACGGAGATGACGCAAATTCAAAGTATTATGCAAAGACTTGCAGAAATGGATCCTGAAAAAGTATTAAAACGTGGATATGCGATATTAGCAGGCGAAATTAAGCAAGGAAGTGTTGTTAAAATTACAACAGAGACACAGAACTTAGAAGCGGAAATTAAGAAAATTGAGGAGCGAAACGATGGCTAAAGAGACAATTAATGAAAAAATCGAAAAATTGCAAAATGGCATGGCTTGGTTTGATTCGGAAGACTTTAAACTTGAAGAGGCAAGCGCAAAATATAAGGATTTGGCAAAAATAGCGACTGAAATTGAGTCGGACTTGAATGAACTCAAGAACGAAATCAATGTGATCGCTGAAGATTTTAGCAAATAAGTCGCTTGCGAAAAAGCATAAGCTAAAATATAATCAAAGTATGGACCAGAATTCTATGATGGGTGGCATGCCAATGCCGCAACCACAAGGCGGAATGATGAATAATGGCGCTCCGATGGGCGCTAGTACTAATGGAATGCCGACTAATGGCGGAATGCCAAACGGTATGTCGCAAGCGCAACCGATGCCAATGGGCGGTGGTCAGCCAATGCCAGCTCCAGCTCCTGCGATGGCGGGTGCTCCAGTTCCTCCACCAATGCCGGCTCAAAAGAAAAACTCGGTGAGCGAGATTGTGCTTCTCGTTGTGGTTTGTCTAATTGCGGCAGTAGCAATTGTAGCGGCAGTCTATTTCTTTATGCAATGGAATGATCTTAACAACAACTTCGAAAGCCGCGTGGCGCAAGAAAAGTCTGAGGCTGAGGCGGCACAGATGAAGGCGGACGAGGAACGCTTCCAGGAAGAGC
Organism: Candidatus Nanosyncoccaceae bacterium; assembly: GCA_051891815.1. Taxonomy (GTDB): domain Bacteria; phylum Patescibacteriota; class Saccharimonadia; order Saccharimonadales; family Saccharimonadaceae; genus UBA2834. The sequence continues at coordinate 201,973 of JBJFFO010000003.1, read as the reverse complement.
GCAAATCGCCATACTCGCCTTTTAGTGGTCCAGATGATTACGGCGCAATTTACTTTGAATATCCAAAGACTTGGGATGTTTACGTATCAAAAGACGGCACTAAGGGCGATTATGAAGCCTACTTTGCGGCCGGTTCGGTGCCTCCAGTAACTGATACAGAGAACTCGCGTTATGCTTTACGTTTCTTAATTAAAAATCAGTCGCTTGATACAGTGCAGCGCCAGTACGATACTTTAGTGAATAACGGTCAACTTAGTGCGAGAAACTACACGGTTGGTAGTATTTCAGGAACACTATTCACGGGTATGATTACGAAGTCTATCAATGGTCAGGTGTTCTTGGCGAAGATTAACGATAAAACTTTGGTGATGCAGACTGACTCGACGGCGCATTTTGAAACGGATTTTGCAAATGTGCTGTCGAAACTACGCCGTGGTGGCAATTAAAGAATAGCTATGAGATTTTAAAGAGCTGACGCTTGGGCTTCAGCTCTTTTTAGTGGTAAGATAAAAGTAATGGAAAGCGAGGTATTTGGAACTGGCTCGAGTGTAGTGGTGGTGGCACACGAATTGAAAGCTCCGCTGGCGCTGATGCGACAGTTGGCTTTGTCGATAGAGCTGGAAAACGACCTTGCGGGCGCACAAAAAGTGAGTGAGCAAATCGTGGCGACGTCGGAGCGAGCGCTAAGACAAGTGAATGATCTTACGAAAGTGGCGCGACTTGAAGATGCAATGTTTGAGATGGAACCGGTAAATCCGCGCGTGGTATGTGATGAGGTTTTGGCTGAATTGTGGAAGTATTTTAGATTTAATCGTAGGGAGCTAAGCATTGAGTATAAGAATAAGCGCAAGCTAGTGGTGGGGAATCGTCAGCTGCTATTTTCGGTGGTGTATAATTTTTGCTTGAATGCAATGAATTACGGCGGCGAAGAACTGCCGAGTCGAGTAATTGTACGAGATTTGCAAGGAAATAAAGTGCGTGTAGAGGTGCGTGATTATGGACCGGCAGTACCGACGAAGATTTGGCGCCAGATTAAGGATGGAATTGTGAAACAGCCGGTGGATATTGCGATGCGCCCGGGCTCGAGTGGGCTGGGGCTTTATATTGCGGCGAAGTTTGCGAATTATATGCAAAGTGATTTTGGACTGATTAGACATCGTGATGGAACGAGTTTTTATATAGATTTGCCGGTAAGCGGACAGTTGAGTTTTCTATGATCTATGTAATTGAAGATGATAGGGGTTGGGAGGATTATTATCGTCGAATTTTGCGCGAGTTTACGTTGAATTTTTTTCATGATGGCGTGGCGGCGATGGCGGAAATGGACACGGAGGTTCCGGATCTAGTGATTTTGGATATTTTGCTGACTGGTCCGACGGGCTTTGCGGTACTAAATGAGATGCGAAGTTATCCGGAGCTAGCGAATGTGCCGGTGATAATTGTGAGTTCGGTAAAAATGCCAGAAGAGGACGCCATGGCGCTAAAACAGTACGGGATTATGACGAGCCTTGATAAGGCGGAAATGACGCCAAAAGAACTACTTGCGCGTGTGAAGGAGGCGATGCGTGGCTAAGTCGATGAGAATGCCGTCTAGCTCGTCAAATCCGCGGGATTTAAGGACGCGAGCGATAGTTCTAAGACGCACGGATTATGGTGAGGCGGATAGGATCTTGCAACTTTTGACGCCGCTTGGAAAGCAGAGCGTAATTGCGCGTGGAGTAAGGCGCGAGAAGTCGAAGCTAGCGGGCGGAATTGAGCTTTTCTCGGTGTCGGAAGTGCTGATTCATAAAGGAAAATCATCAGACTTAGGGATCCTCACGGGCGCGAAGCTGGTGGAGTATTTTGATGCCTTTGTAAAAGATATAGAACTGTTAGAACTAGGTGGCGCAATGATGCGAAGCGTGAATGCGCGAGCTGAACAGGTGGAGTCGCCGGAGTTTTTTACGATTTTGGAACAGGTGCTAAAATGCATGCAAAAACATGCAGGCGAGAAAACGCGCTGGATGGATGTGCTGCGTGCGTGGTGGGGGATAAACCTGACGCGTGTGGCGGGTGAAGAGGCAAATTTTCAATATGATACGGATGGCGAGAAGTTAAAACCGGATTTACGCTACTATTGGGATGAAGAAAATGCGGCGCTAGCAAAGGCGCAGAACGGGCGTATTGGAGTGGATCATATTAAATTGTTACGCATCATGGAGCGGATGCCAGTAGAGGTGGCGCTGCGAGTGCAAAATGTAGATGGGCTGATAGACGAGGTGCTATATGTGGCGCGTTGCGTTGAGCGAAGTACAGCGATAGTGTGATATAATAAGAGGAATATGGCAAGAATGGAAGACATCGTTAGCCTATGCAAACGCCGCGGGTTTATCTGGCAGGGAAGCGACGTTTATGGCGGTATGGCCGGCACGTGGGATTTTGGACCCCTCGGCACTACTCTCAAGAAAAAAGTCACTGACGCATGGTGGAAATATTGGGTCGAAGATCGCGAAGACATGTTTGGTGTCGATGCGGCGATTATTATGAACCCAAATGTTTGGCGTGCTTCGGGTCACACTGAGACTTTCAATGATCCATTGATTGAGTGTAAAGAGTGTCACAATCGTTTTCGTGCAGATAAGCTTGGTGACTTCCCAGCCAGCGTGACGTGTGAGCAAATTGAGGCGGCTGGTGTTAAGTGTCCAAAATGTGGCAAGATGAACTGGTCGGAGATTCGCCAGTTTAATGGTATGTTCCAGACTGCAGTAGGTGTAGACGAGGGCAATATTGCATATCTACGCCCAGAGACGGCACAGGGTATTTTTACGAACTATAAAAACGTAGTTGATACGATTTATCCAGATTTGCCGTTTGGTATTGCGCAATATGGTAAGGCGTTCCGTAATGAAATTTCGCCGCGCGACTTTATTTTCCGCTCGCGCGAGTTTTCGCAGATGGAGATTGAATACTTTATCGATCCAGAGAACTGGGAAGCGGAGTTTGATAAGATTATGGGCGAGTGCCATGACTTCCTTGAGAACAAGATGGGACTAAAGCCTGAAAACGTACACGAGCTAGATGTACCAGCAGAGGATCGCGCGCACTACTCAAAACGTACGATTGACATTGAGTTTGATTATCCGATAGGCTGTGAAGAATTGATGGGAATTGCTTATCGTACAGACTTTGACCTTGACAATATTCAACGCGAGAGTGGTAAGAATATGGAGTATATCGTCAAAGGTAGCGACAGGCGTTTTGTGCCACATGTGATCGAGCCTTCGATTGGAGTTGAGCGCCTCGTGATGGCGATTTTGTGTACTGCTTATCGCGAAGATGAAATCAATGGCGACAAGCGCGTTGTGTTAGCACTCCCTGAAGATTTGGCGCCATATCGTTTCTGCGTATCGCCACTTCTTAAGAATAAGCCAGAGCTTGTCGGGAAGGCGCGTGAGGTTTATACTGCTTTGCGTGCGAAATATGGCAACGTGACTTGGGATGATAGCGGTAACATTGGTAAGCGCTATCGCAAGCAAGACGAAATCGGTACGCCAAAGTGCGTCGTGATCGACTTTGATACGCTGGAAGATGGAACTGTGACGGTAAGAGATAGGGATACGACTGAACAGGTTCGCGTGAAGATTGAAGAACTCTAATAGCTTCAACAAAATAACCTCCACTCACTACGGAATAGCCGTTCGTGGAGGTATTTTGTTGGAGCTTAGAATAGTCTATTCTAGGCGCGGTTGGGAGAATAATTTTTTGGATGTTGGTTTTGGAGCCTTGCGTCGTTATGCTGAGACGTTGACCTGAGGGCTTCAATAAACGGATTATCTAGGAATCTAGAGGCCTTCGAAAGGAGGAATTTGACGATAGATCTACGCTTTGCGTGTGTCGAAATCAAGCTCAGCTTAAAGCTGCTGAAATTCAAGAAAAAGTGTCGCTAGTTATTAGCTAACGACACGTCCTCTCAACAAACGATCAGTTCGAGTCCTAGAATCGGACTGGTCGTGAGAATATTGTAATGTATTGCGGTGCGAATGTCAAAAGAGGCGATGAAATTTTAGAGACGGGTGTATTTTTCTTGTGTTAGGATATAGATAAGGGTTAAATTATGATTATCTATTCTGGAAATAAAATTGACTTTATGGAGAGTGTCGCTAATGACACGATAACGATTGATATTGAGCGAAATATTTTAGAGAAAATGCATCGCAAAACAGGTGAAGCAGAGCTTAGATCTTGGACAAATTCGCTTAAATATATGTATATTGCATTGAATAGTAATACAATTCCGGAAGATGCTGGAATTGCGATTGAATATAATATTCCACCGACTGGTAAGCGGGTTGATTTTATGATTTCTGGTTACGATGAGAGTAATAATGGGAATATCGTAATTATTGAGCTAAAACAATGGGATAAAATTACGCCAGTAGAAGGGCAAGAGGCAATTGTACGAACGTTTGTAGCGGGCGCTAACCGTGATGTTGCGCATCCATCTTATCAGGCTTGGTCGTATGCGACATTGATTAATGATTATAATTCTACCGTACAGGAAAGCTCGGTGAATTTGTATCCTTGCGCTTATTTGCATAATTATTTGCGCAAAGGTGAAGTGGATCCAATCGATGCGCCGCAATACGGCTATTGGACGGAGCGAGCGCCGGTTTTTTCGATGGGTGATATGAGTAAAATTCGTGCCTATATTGAGAAGTTAATTAAACGAGGCGATAATCAAAATTTGATTTTCGATATTGATCATGGCAAAATCCGTCCTTCAAAAAAGTTGCAAGACGTAATTGCTAGTATGCTGAAGTCTAATGATGAGTTTACGTTAATAGATGAGCAAAAAGTCGTTTATGAGAATGCTTTGATGTGGGCGAAAGAGTCGATGTGTGATGGTCAAAAACGCGTGATTGTAGTCGAAGGTGGGCCTGGCACGGGAAAAACCGTGGTGGCTATAAACTTGCTTGCAAAGTTAACTAATGCAGGACAATACGTGCAATATACTTCAAAGAACAGTGCGCCACGCGCAGTATATAAAGAAAAATTGCGTGGCGAGATTAAAAGCGCAAGTATAGATAATCTTTTTGTAGGTCCCGGCTCATATGTAGATGTTCCAAAAAATTGCGTAGATACAATAATTGTTGATGAGGCACATCGCTTAAATGACAAATCTGGCATGTTTAGAAATCTTGGCGAGAACCAAATTAAGGAAATAATTAACGCTTCTAAGTGCGCAATTTTCTTTATTGATGAAAGTCAGCGAGTAACGACTTATGATATTGGCAGTATTGATGAAATTGAGAAGTGGGCAAATGTCGCGGGTGCAGTCATACATAAGACTGAGCTAATTTCTCAGTTTCGTTGTAATGGTTCGGACGGTTATTTGGCATGGCTAGATGATGTACTGGAGATTCGCGAGACGGCAAATTATAGCCTAGAAGGCATTGATTATGATATTAGAATTTTGAATACGCCAAATGAGGTGCGCGACCTTATTAAAATGCGAAATGCAGAAAAAGGTTCAGCGCGCATACTGGCGGGGTATTGTTGGGAGTGGCCAAAAGCATCGAGAAGCGATTCGAATTCGCCAAATATTGTAATTGGCGATGATTTTGCAATGAGTTGGAACCTTGATGATGGCAGAACTTATGCGACTGATCCTAACTCCATTAATGAAGTAGGATGTATCCATACGACGCAGGGGCTTGAATTTGATTATGTGGGCGTAATAATTGGCGAGGATATGCGATATGAAGGTGGGCATATTGTGACTGATTTTACGCGTAGGGCAAAAACCGATCAATCGTTGAAGGGCATAAAGTCACTATATAAAGAAGACCCCGCAAAAGCGGAAGCGATTGCTGATGAGATTATTAAAAATACTTATCGCACTTTGATGACGCGTGGCATGAAGGGCTGCTATGTGTATTGTTGTGATGAGAGGCTGGCTGAGTACTTAAAGAAGAGATTAAGAGACATCTAATACTTCTTCTTCGATGAGTTTTAGCTCATTTATGAATGGGCTACGATTAGTGGCATCTTTGCTGAGACAGAATGTAACCTCGTTTTTAGTGCGAGTGAGCGCAACATAAAAGACGCGGCGCTCCTCGGCATACTCTATTGGCTCTTTGATTGGCTCTTCGGAGATTGCAGTATCGATCCAGTAGACTGGGTATTTATTAGGGAAGGATTTATCGAGTCCGAGAAGATATGTATGGTCGGTAGTTAGACCCTTGGACTTATGGATAGTCATGGCATTGACGGTAAAATTTGGATCATACCATGCATTGAGTTTTTTGTATATATCGGTATTCTGGAAGACAATCTCGAGATTTCGTGGTGATTTCAATCTTAGCTCTTGACCAATTCCATTAGTAAAGAACTTAATCGATCCGAAGACTCCATAGGATGAAGTGAGTGCTTTTAAGTTCTTATTCTTGCGTGCTAGGAGCGTAATATTGTCGTTGGGATATTTATGATGAACTCTAATAATGTCGCAGTAAAGTTTCTTGGTAAGCTCGTCGTAGCTTTTGTAGGTGAGTTGATGAAAGGGAATTGGATTATCTTTTGGCGAGGTAAGTCCCTTTTTAATTTGAAAATCATTGCGCATGATGAATTTACCCGAGCAGTCAATAAGCTGTTGAGCATTGCGGTAGGTGTGAGTAATATAGAAGAGCTTTGAGCCTGGAAAGAACTTTTGGAATTCGATAATATAGTCTATTCTAGAACCCGCGAAAGAATAAATGGTTTGCCAATCGTCGCCAACAGCGATAAGATTGGCGTCGGAATTTTTGATTGTTTCTTTTGCGAGTGCATAACGTTCAAATGAGATATCCTGATACTCGTCGATAATAATGTATTTAAAATTATCCTGCGTGAACTTTCGGCCATAATAGAGAAGGTCGAAATAGTCGTAATACTGAACGTCTTTACGGCTATGGAGATAGTTTTCATAGTATTGGTAGAAGTCAGAAATATAATCGAGCTGTTTGTTTGCGATAGTCTGGTCATAATCTACCATCGAGCTGCCGATGTAGTTATTTAGGAATTCAAAATAATCATCGCGATGCTTTGAAGATTTGATTGTTTTGACTCTATCTGTGAAGAATTTTTGGACATTAAAGAATTCAGCGGATTTATTACGCAATAAATATGTACGATAAATATCTTCAGGGGAACGCGACTCTAGTTTAGCACCAAATCTTTCCATTAGTTCTTTAGCAAGCGTGGCGATAATGTTTTGATGAGGCTTGTTATCTAGCGCAATAAAGTTTGTGTGATTTTTGACGTGATATTCTTCTTTAAGGCGACGATTCTTCTCATAAGTTGGATTATTTTCGCTGAAGTTAAAATTTGATAGTCCAAAATATTCAATATAAACAGTTTCGCCGCCAATATTTAGGGTAAAATCCGGACGATAGACGCGATTGTCGGCGACGACTTCGCTATATACTTTTTCGTATTCATATTCGATGCTATTGCGGTAGAGAAAATTAGCGATGAGTGCTTCGCCACGTGATTTTACGAACTCCCCTAATAACGTGGTGGGCTGTTCTTTATTGGCATTAGATTCTTCTAGACGATTTATTTTTGGCTATAATTTCACGTTCTTCAGTGTGAGCAACTTTATGTTCGACATAGGCGGGAAAATATTCGTCAAAGTTGTGATAGCTTTGATAATTTTCAAGCAAGAAGTTGCCGTATAGTGTATTGTTGCTTTGAATGGCATTGTTATTAAAACAGTTTATAAACTTTTCAAGATTATTTGGGCTGTTATAAATTTTTTCGCGGAAATAATCAACAAAAATACGATTAATAAGATTTTCGTCGGCAATGATATGCTTGGCGCTTTTATCTTTTTGTCTAATATTGCGATAGCCAAGTGGGTGAAAAGTAGTGATATCGGCAGGAATACCGAGATCGATATTGATGCGCTCGCGAAGTTCATTGACGGCGTTGCGAGTGTAGCTAAGCACGAGGATATCGTCGGGATTAACGTTCTTTTTGTCAACGAGATATTTGACTTTTGCGGCAACAGTAGTAGTCTTACCAGTGCCGGCGCCTGCAATGATGAGAGAATATTTCTCGTCGGCAATGACAGCGGTGAGCTGCTGTTCGTCGAGCTTTACTTTGGGGTCAATGTCTTGATAAATTGTCTCAAAATAAGACTTATTTGAGTTATAGATGTTACGAATAACCTCGGAATTGTAGTCTTCAAGATTGAAGCCGTGATTGAGGGTTGATTTTAGCTGACTGCTGATATTTTGAAAAAGAAAGGTGGAGATGTATTCGTGCTTTGCAAGCTTGTTGCGAAATATGTCGTCAAAATCTTGCCCATCCTTTGCATTCATAAGAATATTTTAGCATAAGCGTAATGTTGCCAATAAAAAACACCCCCTTTCGGGGGTGCTTTTTGGATGTTGATTTTATCGGTTGCGGTAGCCCGGAGGGCGGAAGTAGGGCTTGGCGGCGGGGTTGATAGTGCCGTCAAGGCGGAATGGCGTAGCTACGTGGCCGTGGTCATCGTCGTCTGGGTAGTTGGCGCCGCCAAAGTAGATTTGGATCGTGTTGTACTTTGCGCTGACGCGTAGTATGGAGTTGTGGCGGATTTCTTGCATCCAATCTTCGATGCCGGGGTAGTCGTCTGCGCGTTTGAGCAGAAAATACACCAAGTCGGCTTTGTGGGCCTCGTCGAGAATAATACCGCACTCTGCATAAGTGCGGTGAAGCATGCGAAGCTTCTTTACGTTGTCATAAAGGCGCCCGAGCTTAAAGCGGCGACTGTGGCGGCGCTTTCGAGATACTTGTCGCGAAGTGCGGGCGGGGTGATTTTTTGACGATATTTAATTCAGTGTGATAAAGTATAGTTATATGTAACCTATCTAGGATCGGTTGCATATAATGGTTGTTAGCTACTCCACCTTATCGGTGGGGTAATTTTTTGACTCTCGATCTAGATACCGAGAGATTTACAGTGAGAAACCAAAGCTTAATCTGGATGCTCATCACAAAACTCCTTTCTCAGAATCGCTGGAATGCCTAGAATTACCGTTCATTGCAATCCTGCGAGGAGGACGACAATTGCGAGTCAAAAAACGACAACCGTAGAAAAAATATATTAATATCGAAAAATAAAAAAGCATCAGCATAAATAACAAAAAATCACTCCGCCGCTAAGGTAGAGTGATTTTTGCAAAGATGGGATTTATTTCTTGTTTGATTTGTTGCGGGCTTTGTCGGCACGATCGGACTTGGCGGCGGATTTGGTGGGCTTGTCTTTTTTGGCTGGGGCGTTACCTTCGAGCGGAGTAGTATTGGTCGCGGAACGGCCGTTGAAGTCAGGGAGGATGCGGTGGAGTTGGCCGACAAGTTTATGGCGAGCATGGCGGGAAAAGACTTTGTCGAGCCAGCCGACATTTGGCTTGGAGTTTTTGGTGGTGATAATTTCGACAATGTCGCCTTGCTTGAGTTTGGTGTTGAGGTTGACCATTTTGCCGTTGACGATGGCACCGGTGCAGCTGGCGCCGATTTCACTATGTAAGCGATAGGCAAAATCTAGTGGCATGGAGCCGTCGGGTAGATCAATGATGTCGCCTTTGGGTGTATAGACGAAGATTTTGTCGGCGAAAAGGTTGAGTTTGAGCTTTTTGTTGTCGACTTTTTCGCCAGAAGCGAGTTTAGCGGCGCTTTCTTGGAGTTCACGAATCCAGAGTAAGTTGGTCGGTAGCTTACTGACGCGACCTTCGGCATAAGCGGAGCTGAGTTTTTGCTCGTTGTAGAAGAAAGTAGCAGCAAGACCGCGCTCGGCATAATCGTGCATTTCTTCGGTGCGAATCTGAAACTCAACCACTTGTTTGTCTGGTGTAATTACCGTGGTATGAAGTGACTGATAGCCATTTACTTTTGGCATGGCAATATAGTCCTTGACGCGGCCATCCATCGGCGTGAAGAGGGAATGAATAATGCCGAGCACAAGATAACAGGTGGTGGTATCTTCGACGATAAAGCGCAGGGCAATGATATCGTAGATGCGGTCGATGTTTTGGTTGTATTTGGCGAGCTTTTTATGTAAAGAGTAAATAGATTTTACGCGACCGTCGCAACGGTAGGAGATACCTTCTTTTTTGAGTGCATGCTCAACGGTTTGACGGGCGTGCTTGAGTTTTTTGTCGGCCTCAGCGAGGCGTTCGGCGGTGAGGTTTTTGAGATATTCAAAACGTTTTGGATCGACGTAGCGGAAGGAAGTTTCCTCGATTTCAACACGAACGCGACCCATTTGAAGGCGGTCGGCAAGTGGCGCAAAAACTTCGAGTGATTCGCGAGCGATTTTCTTTTGTTTTTCTGGTGGAAGCGCTCCGAGAGTACGGAGGTTGTGTAGGCGATCAGCAAGTTTGATGATAAGCACGCGAATGTCTTGGCCAGTGGCGATGAGAAGTTTCAAAAGGTTGTCGCCGGTTTTTGGCAGATATTCGTCGAGATCTTTCATGCCGGCACGGGCTTTGCCGAGTTTGGTGACGCCGTTAACGAGAAAGGCGACGTCTTTGCCGAAAGTATCTTCGATTTCTTTGAGAGTGAGATTGGTGTCCTCGACGGTATCATGCAAAATACCGGCGATGATGGTATCTTCGTCCATATTCCACTCTTCGAGAATTTTCATGACGGCGAGTGGATGGATAATATATGGCTCGCCAGTCTTGCGAAGCTGACCCTCGTGCGCTTTGGTGGCGATGCCGATGGCTTGCTGAATGCGTGGAGATTCGGTGCTAGATTTGGCACTGGATTTTGTGGTTTTGGCCATATTATCCTTTCTGTTATTAGAGATATTTTAGCATGATTGTCGGGTATAATGGAGATATGAGAATCTTTTCGTGGAATGTAAATGGAATACGCGCGGTGCTAAAAAAAGGCGCATTGCAAGATTTTATGCGCGAGCAGAAGCCAGATGTAATTTGTTTGCAAGAAACCAAGGCGAAACAAGGGCAGGCCGAGGTGGATTTTGAAGGCTATGAAGAGATTTGGAACTCGGCCGAGCGAGCAGGATATTCAGGGACGGCGATTTTCTCACGCCAGAAGCCGCTCTCGGTGCGTTTTGGTATGTTTGACGCGCAAAATGAGGCCTATGAGTGGGTAGATGCGTTTGGTGATGCGAGAACTGAAGGGCGAGTACTGACGGTAGAATATCCGGAATTTTTCTTGGTAAATGCATATGTGCCGAATTCTAAGGGCGAACTGGAACGTCTGGGCTACCGTGAAAATACGTGGGACAAAGCATTATTAGAGTATATTTCTGAGCTCGAAAAAACAAAGCCGGTGGTGATTTGTGGGGATTTTAATGTGGCGCATACCGAGATAGACTTGGCACGACCAAAACAAAATACGCATAACGCCGGATTTACGGCCGAAGAGCGCCGAGGAATGGATAATTATCTGGCGCACGGCTTGGCGGATACTTGGCGAGCTTTGCATCCGGAAGAGCAAAAATACACTTGGTGGTCGTACAGAGGTGGCGCAAGAGCTAAGAATGTAGGGTGGCGGATTGATTACTTCTTAGTATCGGCTGATTTGCGCGAGCGTGTGGCGGCGGCTGAGATTTTTGATGACGTGATGGGCTCCGATCATTGCCCGATAATGCTGGAGCTTCTATGATTTTAGATTTTGAGTATTGGCAAAAACAGGGCAAAACGCCGCTTTTTCCGGAAGTGGATAGTTGGCCACCAGAGCAAAAGCGTTTTGCGGGGAAGCTGCTTTTGATTGGCGGAAATAAGGGAAGTTTCTTTGCGGTGGCGAATGCGATGCAGATGGCAGTAAAGCGAGGCGTGGGCGAAGTGCGCGTAGTGATGCCAAAATCTTTGAAAGGTAAAGTGCCAAGTATGCCAGAGATAATTTTTGCCGAGGCGGAAGCGTCGGGCGCGTTTGGCAAGTCGGCGCTCTCCGAGATTCTGTTGCAAGCGGCTTGGGCAGATGCGGTAGTCGTAGTGGGGGAGCTCGGGCGCAATGCGGAAACTTCGGTAATGATGGCAGAGCTTTTGAAGATTTGCGACAAGCCGATTTGTCTAATGCGTGACGCAGTGGATGCGGCGGCGGCCGATGTGATGAACTGGAGTTTAAACGAGGCGCCGGTGACTTTGCTGGCGACCGTGCCGCAACTGCAGAAATTACTGCGTACGATGTATTATCCGAAGATGATTACGCTATCAATGCCGACGAATCAACTGGTGGAGACTTTGCATAAGTTTACGCTGAGTTTTGAGATGACGATAATGACTTATCATAATGAGCAGATTATCATGGCGCAAAACGGTGAAATCGTGACAATGTCTTTGCGCGATACGAAATACACGCCGATCAATCTTTGGGAGGGCGAAACGCTGATAAATGCGGCGATTTTGAAGCTGTGGAATCCGGCGCAGGATATGATAAAGTGTCTTGCTACCTCTGTTAATCTTGAATAAAAAATTTATACAATAAAAAGAGCCGCCCGAAAATCGAGCGGCCTTTTGTGGGTGCTTAGTTTTTGCGCATTTTGCGAACACGCGAAAGGTCGACAATAAGGCTGACAACGCTAAGGATGCCGGTGACGAGTAGGGCACTAAAAGAGACCCAAGCCATCATCGTGCCAAAAAGTGTTCCTTTCAGGGTGAGCGTCATGGCGGTTCCGCCAAGCCAACAGCAGATGGCGAGCATGCGGATTTTGTCGGTCATGCTGGCGCCGATGCCTTCTTTGAGCTTGCGCCCAAAGATAAAGAACCAAAGGACGAAGAGCAGATCGCGACCGACGGTCAAGACAATGGCGATGATAATGCTGGCTTTGAAGCGAAGCATATCGGGCATTGCGAGCAGTCCACCAGTCGAGATAACAAAAGCGGCGGCGTTGGGGTAGAGAATAAACTTATCTCCCAACGGATCGAGCGCTTTGCCAGCTTTGGTGGTCTGGCCGGTTGAGCGGGCGACGTAACCATCGAGCAAATCGGTGAGAATAGCGGCAGCTAAAATCACAGTTGCGATGACGTTGCTCCAAGCGCCGAAGCTCTGCGCGACGTAGATGTGCGGCGTAACAAGCGCGACGCCAATGCGAATAATGGAAATCCAGTTAGGAGTTCCGATTTCGCCTTTGGTACCGGCGAGCCAGCTGTTGTCTGCATTGTGCATTGCCTTGAGTACGGAGCGGAAAGCGTCACAAGCGGCGATAACGACGGCGACATACCAACCGTACGTGCGGAAGGCGGTAGCAGCGCTATGGCTAATGACGTCAAAATACTCCTGAACTGAGCACAAGAGGCAAATGCAACCAAGGCCAATAAAACGATAGCAGGAATTGACAGGGGTTTGCCAAGGCGGAGTTTGCCTTGCGAGCGGCGAATCAGCGCGAAATTCGAGCTTGCGCTGAAAACTATACGCACCGTGCGCCATGCAAACCACGATGTCGGCGGCGACCACTAGGGCCCAGAGATACCAATCGACCATGAAGATGGCAGGAAAAATCGCCGCCACTACATTGAAGATGAAAAGGTTGATCTCGGCATTGGTAGGATGCGCCAAAAAGCATTTCGCATATCCGAACAGTTTTTTCATATATTATGCACCTCCTAAAGTACAAGCTGTCCTCTAGAGATCTTATGCTCCGAGAGGAGAAATAAACAGTTCCACCTTACATTATAGCATAAATGGCGTAGAAAGTCAATGAAGGGTGGAGATGGGAGCGTGCTATACTAGGCGTAAGAAGTAAAACTAAAACGAAAGAGATAGAAAGATGGACGAAACACGACACGGAGAGCAGTCGAATAATGACGGTATGCATACTGAGACTGAAATAGCCGGTGGGTCCAGATTTTCGATAAATAGTAAAGAAACTTCGTCTGTAATGACTATAAAGGCAGTGGACGATGAGGGTTATAAAAAAGTTACAAAATCATCGCGCAAAGTAATGGTAATAGCGATTTTATTTGGTGTTCCGTTTGCTTGGCTGCTTAGTTTTTGGAATTTTATTATTAGCGTATTATTGTGCGTAGCCTTGATTGTGGCGCTCTTGCTTGCGGAGAAGGCTGCTACGGCTGTATATAAAGGAGAAGAAAATGCCGCTGGGCTATATCTAGGATGCTTCTTTCTCGGTGCGCCAATTGCGCTAGTCGGGGTGGGCGTTGCGTTTTATTTTCAATATTCGTTTTATGAAGCTATCCTCCATGAACCAATGCTAAGCGACGCACTAGGGGTGTGTGAGGCTGCGGTATTAAGTGCTATTGCGATATTTTTAGTAATAGTTCCGACATTGCGCAGTGTTGTATTTTTACTATCGAGCAAAGCGGACATAAAATGATAATTAATCAGCGGATGCCTTTGTAGAGGCAACTGGGTGGATTTTTTATTTTTGCAATTTATGTTTGATGGCGTAGTTTGACACGGCGCGAAAGTTCTTGTCGTAGGGGTAGGTTTGCAGGCCGAATTTGAGCCACATTTCAGACCAACTATCGCAAGTTTTGAAGAGTTTTTGCACGCGGGTATCTTGCATGATTTTGTTATCGGCTTGGTCGGTGAGATCGACGCAATTTTCTTCGTCGTAGAGTTTGCATTGGAGATCGCATTCGAGCTTGTCGCATTGATAAGCAAACTTCGCCTCAGGCGTTTCGTGGGCGTCGAATTCGCGGAAGAGCGTCTCGATTTGCTTGCCGTCGAGAAGGTCGGCGAGAATTTTGTGGACGGCGGCGTGCTCGGCCTTTTCTTTGTCGGCTTTGTCGATTTCAAATTGAGTGAGGTCGCCGATGACGGTTTCGCCGAGTTCGTGAATGGCGAGCATGAAGATAACTTTTGCCAGGTCGATGTCGTACTGATATTCGGATTTCATAGCGATGGCGAGCATCTGAACGCCGTAAATGTGTTCGGCGATGCTTTCGAGGCGGTCACGCTTGACATTCCAGACTTGCCAGCCGGTGCGAATAGTATCTTTGAGTGTATGGCAGAGTAAGTAATAATCGATAACTTTTTGGGCTTTTGATGACATGATAATCCTTTGAAAAAATGCCAATTTGCAGGAAATTGGCATTGAATAACTATTTTATAGCTTTTGGTGGGCGAGGAGGGACTTGAACCCTCACGACATTGCTGCCAACAGATTTTGAGTCTGTCGTGTATACCAATTTCACCACTCGCCCGAGTGATAGTGATAGTTTAGCATAAAAAACGCGAATATGCTAGAATAAGTGTAATGGATAATGCGAATGGTGGGCAGAATGACTGGAATTATTGGCGTCGCGTGGCAAACGAGCAGGGCGCTGGTATTGGCACGGGCGGAAATCCTGGGCCAGGGCAGACTAATGTGAATGCGACGCCAGAGATGACAGATGCAGAGAAGCGTCGCCAAACGGCTACTAGTATTGCGCGCAAGAAGGTGCTTGAGGCTTATAAGATGTCACCAAATGACTATAAAGCGCCAACGCAGGCTTCGCCAGCGCCAACTATCAACGCAGAAGACTGGCGTAAATACCATTCGGCTTGGCAAGATTATTATCAGAAATATTACGGTGAATATTATGGCAAAGCGGCGCGCGATTATGTGGCGCGAGAGCGATTAAAATTGGAGCGTGAGCAGGCCGAAAATGCACGCAAAATGGCGGCCTCAGAGCCGGATCCAGCAATAGACGTCGAAGATGTGCAGGAAGGGTATCGCGAGCGGATTCGCAAAACGGCGGAGAAACGTGCTAAAAAAATGCGCAAATCGCGGCACTTTGTCCCAATTACGCTTGGTATCTTAATAATTCTGGCTGGCGTCTTCTTGCAATATAATCAAGTGATTGTAGGAAACGTAATGGCGTATATGTCGCCAGGCAATAGTGAAGTTGGCGAAATCTCAGCGCTTGATCCGACAATTTCGAAAGCCGTGCACGATTCGCCAACGCTGATGATTCCGAAACTTAATATTGAAGTGCCGGTAGCCTTTGGTGAAGGTACGACAGTGCGCGAAATGAACATTAAAATGGCAAATGGCGTAGCAAACTTCTCGATTCCTGGTGCTTCGGCGGTGCCGGGACAGATTGGTAACTTCGTAGTGTCTGGGCACTCGGCGGGTAACGTTTATGAGCGAAGCCAATACAAATTTATCTTCTCGGGATTAACGCGCATGGCGGCCGACGATTTGATTTATATGGACTATAACGGTGTGCGTTATACATATAAAGTAACTGGCACGAAGACTGTAGATCCTACTAATGTAGCGTCTTTACGCGAGATCGCAAATGAAAACGCAGGTAAACCAATGATTACACTAATTACTTGTACGCCGCTTGGATCATCGAAGTATCGTTTACTGGTGTATGGAGAACAAATTTATCCAGCTTATAACAATGCGTCTTCGACCGAGCCAGCGACGGAAGAAGAAAAGGCGACCGAAGTCGAAATGCCAAAGAACGACGATGCGCCACTTCAACAATTCTGGAAATGGTTAACCGGACAAAGCTAAAAAATATCTCCCTTTGCGGGAGGTATTTTTTGTTGATTAGATTTTGAGTTTTTCGCGGCGAAGGACGTAGTTGTGAATTGGCGCTGCGTCGACGGAATCGATGCAGTTGGTGGCTTGATTGGTATCAACGTCGCCCTCGGTAATGGCGCTATCTCCGGCGCCGGTAGTGCAGTTGGTCGGCTCTGGGTGAACGATTTTGAGGTCGAAGAAGTAGAGCCAATCGTCGTTTTCGGTGAGAAGAACGCCAAATTGATTGTCGTTTTCGCTAATGAGCTCGCGGCGATTGTAGCCGTCGAAATCGCGAACAACTATTTTATTGTCGACGTATTGCCAAGTGAGATATTCGTCGAGCCAGTTGATGCTAGTGAGGTCGGCGTCGACTTCGTAATTGAAGTGGTGGGTAGTTTCGATGTCTAGAGTATAAACTTGCTTGCCACTTGCGAGAATGATAATGCTTTGATCTTCGTTGACTGAAATGAGATTAGGAATGAAGGCAAGTTTTTGTTTTTCGAGTTCGCGCATGGAGTTTTTGCTTGGCTTATCGTAGCTTGGATAGCTGCCAGAAAGCACGCGAAGTTCTTTGTCGACTGTGTAGGCAACCCAGTTGTCGCTCCAGTAAGTACCAGTGGAGAGGGAAATCTTGGCGTCTTTTTGCTCATCCGTGAGTTCCTTGACGACTGAGGCGCCGGTTTCACCATCGACATAGATACGGATAGCGCGCTCGCCGTTTTCGTCGGTGTTGACAAAGGCAACAATGTCTTTGTTATTGGTGAGGATTTCGACTTTTGAGGCAATGAGGCCGGAGATGGTGAGGTTGGATAGGTCGATACTGCGGAGATTGCCAGACTCGAGTACCCAAAGTTTGCTACCAGAATCGTTAGCAAAGAGTGCGCGGCTAAAGTGAAGGTTAAAATTTTTAGTCAAGTTGATAGCTTTGTCTGGCGATTTGAGGTCGACGAGATAGAGGTCGGTACTTGGCTCGCCGATGTTGCCTTCTTCATCTGGAAGAGCGCGCGTCCAGCTGAGTAAAATTTTGTTTGCTTCTTTGTTCCAAGAAGTGATTTTGAAAGTACCTTCAGTAACAAACTCTGGTGCGACATTTAGAATGGTGGCAAGTTTGATTTTTTTGGTATCAAGTTTTTCGGTTTGAAGATCGACATAGTAGGCGCTCAGAGAGCCTTTCTCGATAAGGAACATACTCTTGCGATTGGTGGAAAAGTTGACGTAGCGGATATCTTCGTAAGTTTTTGCTTCGTATACTTCAGGATTGACTGGGAAGAGGCGAACCCAATCGATGCTAGTAAGAAGCCCCGGATCGACATCGAGACTGCGTTGCCAAATATCGTAGCCGGATTTGGTGATTTTTAACTCATGTTTGCCAGAAGTCAACATGGTGCTGATTTTGGTGCGCTCGAACTTAGTAGTGCCGTCGATCTCAACCGTGGCGGCGCCTGGGCGTGAAACAATTTCGACGAGACCGGATTGTTGAATACCAGTTTTAATGTTGAAAGAGTAGCCCATAGCGATAAGCATGAGAATGGCTACAAGAGCGAGCACGGAGAGTGCCATGAAAATATTCGTAAACATGACGCGAAGATTGCGCATCTTCTTTCTTTTTTGCCTGTCCATAGTTGTTTACATTATAACATTATTTGTGCTAAAAGTGTTTATGCTTATAAATTTCGTGTTCACAAGAAGCAAAAATTTTAAAACGCTATTGATTTTGGGGCGCTTATGTTTTAAGATAGCTTTAGCAGAATAAAGCGAGGTAAAATGGACGGAATCAAAAAAACAAACAGGGCGGGAATTGCAAAAAGTCATTCGAGTTCTATTGCTCATCAGCAGCGTGTCCAGAAATCCTCAACTCTTAATCGACGCTTTGTGAAGCGCCCGGTTGCACAGCCTCGTATCAATGCTTCAGCAGCAGCTGCGGCTAAAACTTTGCGTACGAATAATCAGACTAGAACAGTACTTACGAAGAAGAATAGTGTCCGCTTGCAACCTTTGAATAAAACAAGTGCGCAGACTACAGCAAGGACACAAGCTGCGACAAAAGCTCAGGCAAGGACTCAAAATATCGCAAAGCAGAGTACCGCAAAACAGGCGACAAAACAGGCCGTCGCAAAAACTGCGGCAGCGCAACAGAAAAAAGTCGTTAAAACTCAGGTTCAAGCCGAGCGTCTTGCTGCGATTCGCAAAGAAGCGGCAGCGAGCTACGCGCAAATTCAAGCCAAACAACAGAAGAAGCAAGAAGCTGATAAATATGAGCGTCACGAGATGGCGAAGGTCGCGAGTGCACGCATGGCTGCACGTAAGGCTGAACCAGTTCATATGACAGCGCAAGAGATGAAGGATCGTGCGATTCAGCAAGCACTTCGCAAGATGAATGCGATGGATGCTGAGCGCGGTAAAGATACTTTTGTCGAAGCAAAACGCAAGAAGTTCTGGCAAGGTCGTAAATTTGCAATTACGAGTGCCGTGGCAGTGCTTTCGATTGCAATTCTTGGTTATCTCGTGTATCTAAACATGCCAAATATTTCGGTACGCGTAGCAGCAATGCAGAGTGGTATCGAAAAAGCATATCCAAGTTATATTCCAATGCATTATCGCCTTGACGGTCTCGTGAAAGAAGAAAATGGCCGCATCACGATGAATTTCAAGGGCGAAGAAGATAAAACCTTCAAACTTACCGAAGAGAAAACTGCTTGGGATTCAGCGGCGGTTTTGACGAATTATGTTAAGAAAAACTGGGGCGGTGAATATTCGATAGCAAAAGGTCAAGGGCTTACAATTTATGTGTCTGGCTCGAATGCTGCCTGGGTGAATGGTGGCGTGCTATATATTATTGAAGATGCTACGGGTTCGCTAAGTTCTAGCGATTTGCACGATATCGCCGTAAGTCTATAATAGACAGATAAACAAGGAGGTAATATGATCGAGTTTAAATGCGATCTAGGTCATTTAGTTGACGAAAATACTTTCAACCTTAAACTGGAGCAGGCCAGAAATGCCGTGACGCGTGTTCAGGAAGATGATTTTGGTGGCTGGGTAGATTTGCCAGTTAAATACGATAAGGAAGAGTTTGCGCGCATTGAAAAAGCAGCCGAGAAAATCAATAGCGATTCGGACTATTTAGTTTGCATTGGTATTGGTGGTAGCTATTTGGGGCATCGCGCCGTGATTGAGGCTTTGGGTGGCGAACGCAAGCGTACGAAGATTATTTACGCTGGTAATTCTTTAAGTTCATTGCAACTAAATTGTGCTTTGAGAGAACTCGGTGATGCAGATTTTTCGATTAATGTAATTTCGAAATCTGGCACAACAACCGAGCCGGCGGTGGCTTTTCGTGTTTTTAAAGAAAAGTTAATTGCAAAATATGGCGAAGAAGAAGCTGCGAAGCGCATCTACGCCACGACGGACGCAAATAAAGGCGCACTGCACGACGAGGCGGTGGCAAAAGGCTACGAGATGTTTGTGGTGCCTGATAATATTGGTGGTCGCTACTCGGTTTTGACGGCGGTGGGATTACTAGCAATTGCGACGGCAGGAATTAACATCCGTTTACTGATGGATGGCGCAGAAGAGGAGCGCTTTGCTCTAATTTCGAATGGTGGCTTGGCGGCAGAATATGCTGCGGTGCGCAATTGCTTGCTTGATAGGCACTACGATATAGAGATTTTGGCGAACTTTGAGCCACAATTTACATCATTTAACGAATGGTGGAAGCAGTTGTTTGGCGAGAGTGAGGGTAAAGATGGCCTTGGTATTTTCCCGGCTTCGGTTGTTGATTCGACCGATCTTCACTCGATGGGACAGTATATTCAGGAAGGGCGTCGTAATTTGTTTGAAACTTTCGTGCAGATTGATAGCGATTTAAGTCATGCGGCGGTTCCGGCTATGAACGATAACTTGGATGGCCTGGCATATCTAGAAGGTAAAGAGTTGGATTATATCAATAAGAAAGCTTGCGAAGCGACGAAAGCTGCGCATAAAGATGGTGGCGTGCCAGTACTTGAAATCAAGATGCCAAGTCTCGACGAACGATCTTTGGGCGGACTGATTTACTTCTTTGAGATGAGCTGTGCGCTGAGTGGCTTTGTACTAGGCGTAAATCCATTCAATCAACCGGGCGTCGAAGCTTACAAGAATAATATGTTTAAACTACTCGAAAAACCTGGGTATTAGAGTTTAAAAAAATCTCCTCAGATGAGGAGATTTTTTGTTAGACGAATTTTATAGGAATTATAAAAAGAGCCGACTTTTTAGAGTTGGCTCTTTTTGATTTAGCGCTTGAATGGATTTTCGAGCGTGAGGCGAGGATTAGCTTCGCTAATACGCATAAGCTCGTTGTACTTGCAGATGCGCTCGCTGCGACTGAGGGAACCGGTCTTGATTTGACCAGTGCCGAGGCCGACGGCAAGATGGGCGATGCTAGTGTCTTCGGTTTCGCCGGAACGGTGACTCATAACGCAACGGTAGCCATGTTCTTTAGCGAGCTTGACGGCATCAATGGTTTCAGTGAGTGAGCCGATTTGGTTTGGCTTGATGAGGATAGCGTTGGCGGCGCCCATGTCGATGCCTTTTTGGAGCAACTTGGTGTTGGTAACGAAGAGATCGTCGCCGACGAGTTGCAAGCGGTCATTGAAGCGTCCAGTGAGATATTTCCAACCATCCCAGTCGTTTTCGCCAAGTCCATCTTCGATAGAGACTACTGGGAAGTTGTCGACAATCCATTGATACCAGTTGGCGAGATCGTCGGAGGACTTCCAGTCGCCATTGGTCTTTAATTCGTAGTGGCCATCTTTGGCGAATTCAGATGCGGCAATATCCATAGCGATACAAATGTCGCGTTCGAGTTTATAACCGGCACGCTCGATGGCTTCACGGATAAGTTCGAGTGGTTCGTTGTTGCCATCTTTGACACGTGGAGCAAAACCACCTTCGTCGCCAACGGTTGTAACGTAGCCTTTGTTTTTGAGGACGGCGGCGAGATTATGGAAGACTTCGGCACCCATACGAACAGCGTCCTGCATGTTGGTCGCACTAGCAGGGATGATCATATATTCCTGGAAATCGGTGGACCAACCAGCGTGTGCGCCACCGTTCATGACGTTCATCATTGGCATTGGGAGGCGCATGTCGTCGTTGGTGCCAGCGAGGTCGGCGACGTATTCGTAGAAACGGCGACCTTTGGCGTGGGCAACGGCTTTTGCGGTGGCGAGAGAGACGGCAAGAATGGCGTTAGCGCCAAGATTTGACTTATTTTCGGTACCGTCAAGATCGAGCATAAGTTGGTCGATGCGGCGCTGATCGCTAGCGTCGTTGCCGGCGAGAACATCGTTGATTTTGTTGTTTACATTCCAGACGGCTTTGAGAACGCCTTTGCCGAGATAGTGCTCTTTGTCGCCATCGCGGAGCTCAAGTGCTTCGCCAGCGCCGGTAGATGCGCCAGATGGTACGGCGGCACGGCCAGCATTGCCACCTTCGAGAATTACGTCAGCCTCGACGGTTGGATTGCCGCGCGAGTCGAGGATCTGGCGGGCCTTGATGAATTTAATGTTGCAGTTTTTTGGTTGCATAAATTGATGCCTTTCCTTTACTCCCTTAGTTTTTACGCAATTTTTCTGGGTCTATTTTATCATGCTTATGCTAAAATTTCATTATTTTAAATTTTTATGTTATATTTAAACTAAAGCATTTTATAAGGAGGGCAATTACTGCTATGGCAACAAAAAGTGCCGCAAAAAAGCCTGCTGCAAAGAAGACTACAGCAGCAAAAACAACCAAAAAAACTACTGTAAAAGCAACTAAGGTTCCAGCTGGTATCGTTTCTGAGCGCCGCCCAGAAGAGCACGTAGCGACCGGTAAATACAAATTCTTCTTCGCATTCTTTGCGTTGACGACTTTGATGTTTGCTGCGATCTCCGTACAACTATTTGTATTCTCTTCGGAGGTTCTCGACAACTGGGAACACCTCAGGAAATGTGTCGATAAGGGCACTTGTATTATTGAATCTGTCGATGGCGAAGGTGACGTCTTTGAAGGCGAAACTACTACCGACGGCACCGTAGAAGAGTAATTTAGCTATGAATGAAGGCGAGCAGGAAGACACGACCAAGGTGAAGCTCGGCGTAGAAAACGCTGAGCACCCTGAGACGCCTTCGGGCTCGCCTGATTTGACTTTGGAAGAACTTGAAGCCGAGGCAATGGCCGAGGAAGAGTTCATCTCCGACAAAGAAGATGAGATTGAAAATCCATTGGTTTATGGAGATGACAAAAAGCTCCATCTCGAGTCGCAATTACATGAGTCAGAAGTCGACGAGAAAGAAGATATTTTACCTGGTGCAATTGGGACTGGGGATCTTGAGGCCGAAGGCTTACCTTTTAATAACGAACAAGCTTTAAGAGAAGAAAAAATGAACGAGAATAACGATCCGCTAAAAAATGATAGCGTAAAAAATCCAGAGCAGACGACTCCGGACATGGATTTTGGCGCAAATGCAACTGATATGCAAATGAACACTGAAGCTCCTGAAGGCGAAGATACGCCAAAGGAAGAAGCTCCAATTAATGAAGCTTTGTCTGCCGAGATGGACGCAATGCTAAATGCGGCCGGCAATGATCCAGTCATGAATATGGGCGCCGAGGTGACTGATGCGCCGGTACAGCCAGTTGAGAACGAGATGATCGCTCCAGCTGCTGAAACTACGAATGAGCCTACTGCTGAGCAAAGTGCTAATGCTGAGGCTCCAGCCGTAGATGCATCTGCCGAAAACGCAACTGCAGAAAGTACTCCGGCCGCCGAAGCGGCGCCTACGATTGCAGATTTAGCCGCAAATCCAAGCGCAAATACTGCCAGTACTGACGCTACTGCTAAAACTAAGGGTAAGAAGAAGACTGGTTTGATTATTGGTCTAGCCATAGCTGCTGTAGCTGTGATCGGTGGTGGCGTTGGCGCGATTGCTTATCTAAATTGGCACGAATCGCCAGAGCAGACCTTGGCCGATGCAATCTCTAATGTCTGGAATGCAAAGAATATTCAAGCCGAAGCAACGATTACGGGCGAAGCAAAAGATAAAAACTCAGACTTTAGTAAAATTGAGCTAAAGATGAATATGATTGCTACGCAGAATGCGGCATCGATGAGCATTAATACTCTTAGTATCGATACTAAGGAGAATGGCAGTTATAGCTTGAGCGTCGAGTCGGCTTATAGCCTCGATGATGACATTTACTTTAAGATTGGTGGCATTAAAGAAGCATTTGATGGCGCTATGAAGAATGTCGACAAGGATGAAGCTGAAGAGCTTGAGACGATTTCTGGTATGGTTGGCGGCGTAATTGAGGTGCTTGACAACCAGTGGATTAAGATTGACTCTGATCTTTTGAAAGAAATGGGCGTCAAGGACCAATATGATTGCTATAAGGAAAAAGCTAAAGCACTAAGTTCGGAAGATTTTAAGAAAAAAGTTGCAGAAATTTACGAAAATCACGGGTTTATTGCGCTAAAGGACGATAAAGTCGTAAAGACTGAAGATGGTCTTAGCTATTACAGCATCAAGATTGACGATAAAGAATCTGAAGCATTTGGCGAAGAAGTTGAAAAACTTGACGAAGTTAAGGCTTTGACTTCCTGCTTTGATAGCGAGCTTGATACTGATGACGACGAAGATGATGAGTGGGATGATGATCTTGATCTCGAATTTAACGGTGGCATCAAGGAGGATGACGAAGATGAGCAGAGAGATTACGATTTGCTCGTTGGCATCTCTGGCTGGAGTCACACTTTGAAGGCCGTTGAAGTTAAAACTTCGGACGATGATGCAGATATGAGCATCAAACTAAATCTTAGCTATGACGAAAAGGCCGTCGAGCTACCTGGCGACGCTAAGAACGCAAAAGACTTGGTTGAAGAACTCGAAAAAGCGATTCAAAGCTCCGCATTGGACCTTGTGAAACAACAAGTAACTGCTCAATGTGGTCTAATGTACGATAGTGAGAAAGAGATTGCTGATTGCGTCGAAACCGTGATGGAAGAAAACGCAGATGAAATCGAAGAGGGACTTGGTGGATTAGATCTTATCGATATGTTCGATACCATTGACCTCTAAGAGAGTCTAACAAAAATCCCCCTAAGCTAGGGGGATTTTTGTGGCTAGAGTATAATATACTTATGGAATTATCGCCCAAACTAAAAGCGAGACTAAAAGAGCTGCCGAAGGAACCGGGAGTTTATTTTCATAAGAATCGCGAAGGCGAGGTAATTTACGTGGGTAAAGCGGCGATTTTGCGCAACCGTGTACGACAATATTTTCAGTCGCCAGAACGCAAGGATCCAAAGACGCGTGCGCTAGTTGCGGAGATTGATTATACGGATTGGATTGTTGTCGATACGGAGATGGATGCGCTATTTCTCGAGAGCGAGATGATTAAGCGTTATATGCCGAAGTGGAATATTTTGCTGCGCGACGATAAGACGATAAGCTATGTGCGCATTGATATGAAATCTGAGGTGCCATATGTAAGTATGACACGCAACCCTGACGATGATGGCGCGACTTATTTAGGTCCATATTATGGTAAAACGCCGATTTTGCGTTCGCTTCGGATTTTGCGTAAGATTTTTCCGTATTACGACAAGCCATATACGGGTAAGAAAACTTTAAATACAGATCTTGGCCTGACGCCGGGAATTGAAGTGGGAAAATGTACGCCGGCAGACTATAAGCGTAATTTACGGCAGTTGATTAGTTATTTGAAGGGCAACCGCAAAGCGCTAATAAAAGATCTCGAGAAGAAAATGTATGCGGCGGCCGATGCGGGCGAATATGAGAAAGCGGCGGAATATCGTAATCAGTATTTTGGTTTGAAGGGCATTGGTACGAAAATTGTGTTCTCGGACAAGGAATTTTTGGATATTTCGAACGATAGAGCGCTGGAAGATTTGCAAGGCCTTTTGAAATTGAAAAAGCCGCCAGTACGAATTGAAGGTTATGATATTAGCCATCAGTCGGGCACGAATGTGGTGGGCTCGATGGTGTGCTTTATTAATGGTACGGCAGATCGCACGAAGTATAGGCGCTTTAAGTTGCGTCGCCAGCAAAATAACGATCCGGCGAGCATGAGAGAAGTAATAATGCGCCGGCTCAGACATTTGAATGATTGGGGAAAGCCGGATCTAATCGTGCTGGATGGCTCGGTGGGGCAACTTGATGCGGTGCGAGATGTGATTGCCGAGGCGGGGATTCCGGTAATAGGACGCGACAAAAGTGGCGATCATAGTCGCAATGCGCGCGTGCGCTTGGTAATTCCGGAAAACACTGAAGATTATCGCATGGTAGAATTGGCGTCAGATAGCCATATTGCGAAACTAATTGCGCGAATTGATGAAGAGTCGCATCGTTTTGCAATTCAATATCATGTTTTACTAAAACGTAAAAATTCACTAAAATAATAGCGGATATGATTAAAAAACAAATTTTGACATTTTTGCTGCGCTGGATGATATCGTGTTTGGCGATGTACGCGTGTATTAATATTTTTTGTACGATAGATACCGAAGTTGATGGGTTCACGAGTGGTGCAATCTTTTATCTGACGGCGGGATTGGTATTTGCGACAGTAAATACGGTAGTAAAACCACTGGCGACGATATTTTCGTTGCCGTTTATGCTGATGACACTGGGATTATTTACGATCATTATTAACGTAGCGATGTTGGGATTAACGATTTTGATTTTACCGGACGTGAGGATTAGCTTTTGGGGAGCCGTGGGCGGAAGTTTGCTGATTGCGGTGATAAACTATCTCGTGAGCGTGATTGGCATTGATAAAGTGCCAGAAAAAGTGGTCAAGAAAACAAAGAAGGGCGGCGTTCAGAGTGACGCTACTTGCAAGAATAAAGAGAAATAGCGTATAATAGAGCTATGAATATAGGTGCGTTTTTAGATTTTGTAGTCTTTGCTTCGGCAATTTTGTTGATTTTATTAATTCTCTTACAGCAACGCGGTGCATCGCTCGGTGCTGGGCTTAGTGGTTCTGGTGAGCTTAATACGGAACGTCGTGGCCTTGAGCGTTCGATGTATAACGTAACGATTGTGATTGCAGTTATCTTCGTAATCTCGATTCTAGCAATTCTAATTATTTAGTGAATGGATAAACTTAGCAAAAAGAGTGGGCAAAATGCGAAGTTTGGTCGTCGCGTAAAAAAAAGTTTGCGCGTGAGACTAAACGAACAATCCGAGAAAATCGGGAGTCATTTTTCTGAGCTCTTTATAAAACGTCTCGCGAACGTGATTCAGGTGCGATTATGGGTGTTTGAGTGGGTGCTTTTGGTGCTTTTGGTGTTTTTGCTAGCTGTAGTACAGATGTTTTGGTATGATCAGGCGCATGAGACGTCGGCGTTTGTGTACGGTGGTACTTATGTCGAGGCGTCGATGGGTGATGTAAAGACCCTAAACCCACTATATGCGTCGACGGATTCGGAGAAGATTTTGGCGCGACTTTTGTTTGCGAACTTAGTATCGCCAGATGTGTCAGGCCACGAAAAAGGAGTATTAGCAAAGAGTGTGCGCAGTGATGAAACTGGTAAAGTTTGGACGCTAAAGCTACGCGAGAACTTGAAATGGTCGGACGGCGAGCCGATAAACGCCGATGACGTGATTTATACGATTGATCTTCTGAATGATGCAAGTGCAAAAACGACGATTAAAGCGGATTTTTCACGCACGAAAGTTGAGAAGATTGATGATTTGACGGTGAAATTTACTTTGCCATCAGTTTATATTGACTTTATGGATACACTGGAGTTTCCGCTTTTGCCGGCGCATAAATTAGCTGAAATTAAGCCAGCTTTGGTGTATGAGAATGAATTTTCGACCTCGCCAGTGGGGTCGGGGCCTTTTGTGATTAATGTGATGCAGAAGGGCGACGCGACGGATGCTTTCTCGCAAGTAATTTATCTGAACCGCAATAATAAATATTATGGCCAAGATGCGAAGTTGGCGAATTATACTTTGAAAGTCTATAACTCGACGGATGATATTATTGCGGCGCTTAAAAATGGTAGCGTGCGCGGAACGGCATCGCTAGGCGTGAGCGCGGCCGAGCAACTCGGTGGCACGATTGCTCGCAGGACGAGTCTTTTGAACGGTGGAGTATTTGCGTTTATTAATACTGAGACGCTAGCAAAGGCGGAGTTGCGTCAGGCGATTCAGCGGGGTGTTGACATGGGTAAAGTACGCGAAGGGATGGATGATTCGCAGATACTAGATTATCCAATTTTGGAACGCCAGGATCCGGATTTCGAATATCCAAAGCTTGCTAAATACGATACCAATGCCGCCAAGAAACTGATTGAAAAAGCGGGCTATAAGTTTAATAACGAAGGTAAGATAGTTGATAGTGCGGGCGATGTGCTGACGATAAATATGTCGGTGTTAAATCGTGAGACTTTAAGCAAGACGGCGGAACGTTTTGCGGAGCAATTGAGGACACTTGGCTTTACGGTGCGACTTGAGATTGTGGATGATTCGCAGGTGGGCGTAGACTTTTTTACGAGCGTTGTGCAGCCACGTAATTATGATATTTTGATTTATGAAATTGATATGGGCGTAAGCACGGATCCGTTTGTGTATTATAGCTCGACGCAAGCTGGTACGAGCGGCTGGAATTTGAGTAATTACTCAAATGGACTTGCGGATGATGCGCTTTTATCTGCTCATACAACGACGTCGACGAAGTTGCGCAAAGCAAAATATGAAGCTTTTTTGCGTTATTGGGCGGAGGATGTGCCGTCGATTGGAATTTACCAGTCGAGCATGAACTATTATTATGCCGAAGATACGCAGATTTTTTCGGAAAACATTTTGATGACGGATGCGTATGACAGGTTTCTTGATGTCGAGCATTGGGCGACCGAGAAAAGAGACGTGGAGCTGACGCCGTAAAGCTGGTTGAAACGTAGTATATTAAAACGTTTATGTTATAATGTACTCATATGAAAAAGAATGTTTCAAAAGAAGATAATAGTAAAAAATGTAATGCTGTTAGCATTTTAGCAGGAGTGGCAGCAGTAATATTTTTAGTGGCGGGAAGCCTTATTTGGGGCGGAAATAAGCTTACGTATACACCTATATCGTCTCAGCTCGATGAGCCTAGTAGTGATATTGAGCAAATTGATAGAAATGCTTTGGTTAGATACGAGTTGGTTGAGCAGGAAATTTTAAATAATAGAATTATATTTTGCTACGGATTTGGCGTGATTCTCTTAGTGCTAGCGCTTAGAAAGAAGTAAAATATCTAAAATGCGATAATCCCCGGATTCTCCGGGGATTTTTAAAATGCGTCGAGGTGCTCAGTTTTGTGATTAAGTTATTTATGGCTTATTATTATTCCCAAACATTACAACTTGCCGCTAGTGGACGTAGCCAGCCCAATATGTTTTTTGCGCCTACGCGAGCTTGGATATATGCAACATTTGATCCACAGGTAAACTTTCTAGAGGCAGAAGTTCCTATGGCACCATATTCCTCCCATACGACATTCTTGTTTTTATCTAACATACGAATATCAGTATGGTGTAGTTCGTCTTGATTGAAGACTTCTACCCAGACGTAGCGCTCCTTGCCGGAAGTATTGGTATAAATTGTACTATATTCACTATTGAGAATCTTATTGGTTGCTGCAAATGCAGGTATTGCCATTGTTGAAAAGATAATGACAATTGCTAATATCAGTGTAAAGAATTTACATTTTTTATTCTTCAACGTAAAACACCTCCTAAAGTACGAGCACCTAAAAATTGGACGCTGAGCTATATACTATACTAGATTAATTACTGCGTCAATTAACCTAGACTAGGACTAGTCTCAGACGGAAGCAAAAATAATAAAAAATGAACCCGATGGGTTCTTTTTTTATTATTTTGGTGCGCCCGACTAGACAGCGCGCCTCTCTAGTAAGAGAGGCGCTTTCCATCCGGGCGTCGCCTCAAAAGAAAAAATGCGAGCATTTTTTGCTTTATTCGGCTCCTACGGAGGGCGAACTAGCGTTCTCGTCTAGCCGAGCTTGTATTCAAATAAAAAATAAACTCCTAAAGGAGTTTCTTTTTATTTGGTGCGCCCGACTAGACTCGAACTAGCACAGCCGTTTGATTAGCCACTAGCACCTCAAGCTAGCGTGTCTACCAATTCCACCACGGGCGCAGATAGGAAGATTATAGCATAGGGAAGCGATTTTGACTAGTACTTTGGAAAAATTCGCAAGAGCAACAGGGGCCGAAGCGGTAGAATATTGACTTTTGTGGCGTTTTATGATAAAATAGAAATGTAAGTTATTGGTCTTTTTCTCTGGGCTTGGAGGGGATAAATAAAGCTCAATTCGTATCTATTGACTTTTAGGCTTTGCACATTGAAAGGAGAAATGAAAAATGAAGAAATTTGTAATTGGTGCGGGCATTGTGCTCGCGGTAGTTGGCGTGGCTTTTGTTGCGCTTATGAAAGTGGCCGACGATTTGGATCTCTACGATGAAGTAGATGAGGGCGATTTCGACGACGAATATGAAGCCGGCCTCGAATAGAGGCAAAAACACCAGACTTATTTTATCTCCGCGCGGGGCTCTGTGTGGCCCCGCTTTTTAACGCGCGAAATATAAGATATTAACAGAGGGCAGAGAAGTAGCACTTATGCTAAAATACTTGATTTTTTGCGTATGATGTGGTATAATAGATAATGTTCGTTACTGAAATTGCTGTGTGTTGGCAGTTTACACGAAAGTAGTTTAGGAGGATGAGAAATGAGAAGAAGAACGTTGTTCCGAAAAGCTGTGACGAGCTGTTGGTATGGGGTAATCTACCTTGTGCTGGCGGTAATAGTCTCGCTGGTGTCCACCAGATATCCCGTGAGGTCGGTTGAGTCTTTGGTGGCGTTTTGCGTGGTGCTTATCTGTGCATTGGCCATACAAATGACGATCAAGAGGCCTTTGGCTGATTATCTGGAGTTCGCGAAATTGGACGGCAGAAAGGCGGCGAAATATTTTGCCAAGAGGCAGATAGTTCGTTATGCTAACGAGCCGGAGTACGTAGTTGATCTTGAAGAAATGCTGTGTGCTGAGTTTTTTCCAGAGTATGTAGACGTCAGTATAAAACATGGAACCATCGCGATTATCACGCGAAACGATGGTCGTTGGCGTTTCGGATGGAAGCGTCCGGAGCAAAATCCTAGCACAAAGCGTATCCGCGTGGTAGTGCTAGAAAGTTTGTCTGGTACAAAGATTCTGAACGAATGCCACGTGTTGGCGTCGCAGCATCGCAATTTTGGCTACTATAACGGCAAAATCACAGTCCTAAATTATGGCTTGCGCCTGAATGGGAAAGTGATTGCTTATTGTGATCGAAATATGATAGCTGCGTTGTGGGATGCGTTGCATTGTATGCAACTTAGCTCGAGTGAATATCTCTCTGATGTCACTGAGAGGGTAAACTGCGAGGTAAGTGCGGACTAGAAGGAGGTTTCTTATGTATATTAAAGAAGCTTGGAGAAAGTATCGCAGAGCGTTGCTCAATTGGATGTTGTTGCTGGTGGCGACACTGGTGATGGTCTATTTGGGTGTAAGACATAATTTGGCTGGCTCGCTGACCGGCAATCCGGTGTCGATTACCGTGATTGTGCTGATTGGCGCAATGACGGCTGTAACGGTCGCGACTTTGGTACTGAGCGTTTGCGTGAAGTATAAGAAGGCAGTTGATCTCGAGACGCAAAACTCGGACAAATTGCTGGAAACTTATGCGGATACGCGCATGCGCACGATTGATATCGAGCCGATGATGCATCGTCGCCGCGAAGAAAACGAGGTTCGCTACGAGAAGCGCGAAGACGGCTGGGTGATGACGATTCAAAACCTGGAAGTCAGTTTCCGTACTTCGGTGATTGATGGCCGCATTTATGGCATGCAAGTCTTGCACGTACCGAGCGGCGATCAGTTTATCTCAATTTTGAAGCAGAATGCTACTGGCAATTACTACACTACCTATTGGGATGGCGTACTGATTGGCGGTATGCATGAGCGTACTCTTGAAGCATTGTGGTACTTGGCGGATGAGCCGTCGGAGTATTGGCATTTGCGCAAGGAGCATTAAGAAGTTTTTTCATCATTCGCGGACTCCGGCCTTAAACGCCGGAGTTTTTTTAATATTATAATTATGCTATATTTAGAATAGTAAAAAGGGTAGAGGAATGAAAACCAAAAAAATGTTTTTGTGTGGAATCTTGGCGGGGGTTTTGAGCGTTTTTAGCGCTGCTATGCCGATAATGACGATAGCTGAGGAAAAAGTAGAAGAGACTTCTTCGACTGAGCCTAGTGAAGTGCTAGAGGTCGATCCTATGCTAGTAGATTTCGGCTTTGCGAGTGAGCTGGGGCGCAGCTATTCAGGCAAGTTTGCAGTGAAAAACAAAGGTACTGAGAAGATTGTTGTAAAATTTACAATAGAAGAATATGCCGGCATTGCTGCGGATGCGAGCAAGGCTGGCAAAGATTGGCTGAGTTTCGTAGGCGGAAAAAACGTATACGAAATTGAGCCAGAGTCGAGTGCTGATGTAGCACTGCGTTTTAATATTCCAACTGATGCCGAAAAAGGTAGAACGCAATATGCGACAATCCACGCATTAGTAACAGGCGAAAAAGGTAAAGATCAGAGTCGAGATGTTGTTGTAAAAATTACAACAACAGACGAAAAGATGGAATTTGGCGGTGCGATTGAGAATAAATTAGATTCGTTTAAGCTAAATAATACGGTCTCGGGGGCGGCGGTTATCAAAAACTCTGGCAAAATTGGTTTTGAATCGAAAGTTAGCGTGCGAGTGTCGCCGGCATTTGGGCTGGAAGATTGGAAGGATATAGTACCAGAACAGAGTATAGATGTGGCGCCTGGCGAAGAAAACTTGCATGTAGATTTTAATGAAGAGATGCCATATGGCATTTATAAAGTTGAACAAAAAATTTCCTACGTAAATAGTGAAGGGAAGATTATTACGGCGACTAATACTGGTCGCGTAATGCTGTGTCCGTTTTGGATTGTGATTGTGTTTGCAGTAGCGATTGTTGCGATTGTTGTGGTGGTAGTGATAGTGAAGATAAAAAAGCGCGGCGCAAAAGAGTAAAGAATAAGGCCAGGCGCAGACCTGGTCTTTTTTTGTTGGAGTTTTGAGAGCCCCAAAAAACCTCCGGCGAAGGAGGCTTTTTGGAATGGTAGTTCGTTTTGGTGAGTCCGGTGAGACTTGAACTCACGACACCCTGCTTAAAAGGCAGGTGCTCTAACCGGCTGAGCTACGGACCCTTACTTCTGAATATTATAGTACTCAAAATAAAAAATTGCAAGAGTATTGCGTAAGATTATTTTTTTTGGTAAAATATAGGCAGGTTATGGATCGTTAGCTCAGTTGGCTAGAGCGTATCTTTGACGTAGATAAGGTCGCAGGTTCGACTCCTGCACGATCCACCAGATTGAATTTATGTAATAGGTGCAGTATAAAACTCTGTTTTATGTTGCGCCTATTATTTAAGTTTAGAGAACAATATTTTTAATAAAAGAGGGCAAAATGAAGGATAAGAGTAAAATCCGCAACGTCGCGATTATTGCACACGTCGACCACGGAAAGACTACGTTAGTGGATGCGCTTTTGAAGCAAAGTAATACCTTCCGTGAGAATCAGGCCGAGATGAACGAGACTCTGATTATGGACTCGGGTGACCAAGAGGCGGAGCGTGGTATTACGATTACGGCAAAGCAGACCTGCGTTTATCATAACGGATACAAGATTAATATTATCGATACGCCAGGCCACGCCGATTTCTCGGGTGAGGTAGAGCGTACGCTAAACATGGCAGATGGTGTGCTTTTGATTGTAGATGCGCAGGAAGGCCCAATGCCGCAGACGAAGTTTGTATTGCAAAAGGCGCTCGAAATGGGACTTACGCCAGTTGTGATTATCAATAAAATTGATAAGCCAGCGGCGCGTCTGGGCGAAGTTGAAGATGAGATTTCGGATCTCTTCTTGGAGCTTGCTACGACAGAAGAGCAGTTGCAATATCCAGTTTATTATGCGATTGCGCGTGATGGCCGTGCAGGCAAAACGCCAGAACTCGATAATGATTTGCACGTGATTTTTGACGCAATTATTAACGAAATTCCAGAGCCGCGCGTGGAAGTGGACGGCTCAAAGGGTTCGCAATTATTGGTGGCCGCCCTCGCTGCCGATAATTACCTTGGTAAATACGCGATTGGCAAGATTTTCCGTGGCAAATTGAAGCGCAATGAAGCTGTGTCGATTATGAAGACGAATGGCGAGATTGTAAAAGGCAAGATTGATCGTTTATTTACTTATCGAGGCTTGGGCCGCGAGGAAGCCGACGAGGCGATTGCGGGCGATATTGTCGCTTTGTCGGGGCTGGCGGCGGCTAGCATTGGTGATACTATTGCGACTGGCGATAAGCCAGAAGCGCTACCGACGATAGAGCTCGAAGCGCCAACTATGAGTATTTATATTGGTCCAAATACTTCGCCGCTGAAGGGTCGTGAAGGTGAATTTACGACTTCGCGTCAGATTGGTGATCGCCTGCATAAAGAGCTTGAGACGAATATTGCTTTGCGCCTTGAGCCGCAGGGGCTAGGATATAAAGTCTCGGGTCGTGGCGAGCTGCATCTTTCGGTTTTGATTGAGACAATGCGCCGCGAAGGCTACGAGATGGAAGTGGGTCGTCCAGAGGTAGTTTACAAGATTGAAGATGGTGTCGAGATGGAGCCAGTTGAAGAGTTGACGATTGAAGTCTCGCCAGAATTTGTTGGTGCAGTTTCGCAGGAGCTTGGCGTGCGCAAGGCTGAGTTAGTCGAGCAAGAGCTGACGACTTCGGGTGCAACGCGTTTCCGTTACAACATTACAACAGCGGCTTTGATTGGTTTGCGCAATAACTTGATGACTGCAACTAAAGGCACGGCCATCATGAATACTTTGCCAAAAGGATACCAAAAGGTAGAGACACGCTACCATCAGGAGCGCAACGGTGCGCTAGTAGCGAGCGAAGCAGGCCAGAGTACAGCTTATGCGCTTGACGCTGCGCAGGCACGTGGCGTGCTATACATTCCACCACAGGTCGATGTTTATATGGGCATGATTGTTGGTTTGTCGAAGAAAGATGAGCTGGACATCAATGTTTGCCGCGAAAAGGCGCTCACAAACATGCGTACGCATGCGTCGGACGGTGCAATTCAGTTGACGCCATATACGCAGTTGTCGCTTGAGCAGTGCTTGGATTTCTTGATGGAGGACGAGTTGCTTGAGGTGACGCCAAAGAGCCTTAGATTGCGCAAGCGCGAACTTAATCCAGTAATGCGCAAACGCCAACGCAATAAAATGCAATAAAAATATGCCGGCTGAGGGGAGCCGGTTTTTTGGCGAAGTGCTCGTGTTTTGATTTTTTTGGTGATTCATTGTATAATATAGAGGTTAGAACGGTGGCGGTTCTCGAACATTAACGTAGAGCACTTATATTTTTAAGGGGGTGATTTTATGACATTGCTGGAATATATACTCGATCTAGTATTAAATCTTGGCCTGTTTGCAGTGATCCTTGGAGGATTACTGTGGTTATTGACGGGGCTGGGAATCGTAGTATCGGGCTGGATTATTGGAGCTGTGATGTCGAGGCGTACGTATCCGTACCTGATGGAGCATCAGCGTGGCTTTTCGTATGAGTATAACGAAGAGGCAAGCAAGCTCGATATGGAAACATGATTGGGCGTCTGGAGAGGCATGAGCTTTACGGTGATTGCAATTTTATTGTGGTTGTTGCTTTTGCTTCGTCCGTCGCTCGATGTGGCGTTTACGGTATTTGGCCTTGAGTTACACATCTGGAGCATTGTAATTATCGCCGCTGTTTTGACTGCAAATGTATTAGCTGGTTCAATCTTGAAGGCCTCTTTGATAGAAAAGCCGATTGTGGTAGTGGATTTTGAAAGCTATGATCCGGAGACGGATTTGGCGAAGTATAAAATCCGCATGTCGGAGAAGTGGCTAAATGATATGGAGCCGGTGATTGAAATGGAATGTGAGTATGATGATGACTTTATCAAGAAATATTGTCACAATCGTTCCAAGTTTGTCGTAACTGACGTGATGGATGGACGCTTGGTATTTATGGAGCTAAATCTGCGACGTTGGATGGACGCCGATGAGGAGGACTAATATGTTGGGATTTTTAGTCAACCTTGCAAATTTTATCATTGCTTTTGTTGTGAATTTACTACTGGTTGGAGTAGGTATGGTGGCAGGACTATTTGTAGGATTGCTGATAACTCTTATGATGACGGTAATCTTGTCAAGAATATCACTGCGTTGGTGCCATGCAAGAGTGACGCGTAGTGACGCTGACATCCTAACAAGTTATGGGATGCGTGAGTTTACATACAAAGATGTTCACAACAGAGAAATGCGATGCCTGAAAGTCTATGCGATAATTCTGCTGGTAATGTTGGCAACTTTCGCTTATGCGGCCTTTGGTGGTATGGGCGGAATTAGGCATTATATCGGGCCGGTTGCGGGTTTACACATAATGTATATGCCGCTTGCGATCTATCTCGGAGTGATTTTGATACTGTCAGTGACGTTCTTGGCTGATATTCATGGGCAAGGAACGTATCACTTCGATGTAACAGAGAAAGACGGCGAAAAAGTATTAATCTTGACTGACGGCAGTGGATTTAGCGCGCTAGGAATTACGCTAGACGATAAAGGTAAATTTGTAAGTGTTTAGCGAAGAGCCGGCCAGGGAAACTTGGCCGGATTTTTCATGGGCAGGTTTTGGGTGGCGTTTGAGGCTTACGTGGCAGATTTTTGGCACAAAAATAACCTCCAAGGTGCAGCGGAGGTTATCTTTGGAGCAATGTAATATATACATTATAGCACACAATGCGTAAAAAGTCAAGGCTGGCATATTGCGAAAAAACCGAACAAAGTGGCTGATGGCGTGTTCGGGTATTATAAAATGCAGGGCGATTTTGTAAATTGTGGAAAAATCCAAAATGAAGAATTTTTTTGTTCGGGTGTACCTCTGTTTTTTGGGGCGTTTTTCCACTGAAGTGTGTAAAAATCCACAAAATTGGTACTTGCAATTTTTCGGCAAATTGCTTAAACTAAGGACAAGTGGAAAGCAAAACAAAAACCACGAAACAAAAATAAAAGATCAGAAGGAAGATTGGAAAATGAAAAAGAAAATCGAAGTCATCGACCAATCGCGAAACTACGAAATTATCACATTAGTACGTCGCTAATCTGATTATTTTTGGGCACATTAACAAGTTCGAATCCCGACATCTAGGAGTTTTGGACGCGTTTAGGATACGCGAAACAGAAACCGTAGGTACCTAAATTAAAATACACACCTCCCAAACATATATAACTCCACCTAACACAAATTAAACTCTCAACGCCGCGATCATGAGTCGATTAAATATTGGCAGAGATCCGGTATATTAACTTGTGTAAAGGCAAAACAAACAACAAAAAACACAAAAATCCGAAATTTCTAGATGTGGGGATTCGAACTAAGCTATAATGAAGAAATGAATGAAATTCATATTCCAGTTTTATTATCGAGCACAATAGAATACTTAGCGCCGAAGCCAGGTGAATCTTACTTGGATTTGACAGCTGGTTACGGTGGACATGCAGATAAAATTTTGGAAGTAACGCAAGATTATAATGCGGCGGTCTTAAATGATCGTGATCAGAATGCAATAGATTACTTGAATGCGAAGTATCAAAAGAAGAAGCCAAATCTACTGCACAATGATTTTTATAGCACTGCGTTGCAACTAGTGGAGAATAACAAAAAGTTCGATATAATACTGGCGGATTTCGGAGTTTCTTCACCGCAATTAGATAAGGAAGAGCGCGGTTTTTCGTTCTCGAAGCCGGCGAGGTTGGATATGCGAATGGATCAATCTCAGGAGCTGGACGCTTGGCGAGTAATCAACAAGTGGCGAGAAAGTGAACTTACGGATATTTTTGAACGCTTTGGCGAGGAAAAGCCGGGTAGGGCGAAGATGTTGGCGCGAGAAATCGTGACACATAGACCAATCAATACTACGACGGAACTAGCCGAGCTAATACGTCATAAATCGCCGTTTTCGCATACTCATCCGGCTACGAAGATTTTTCAAGCCGTCCGCATCGTCGTAAATGATGAGCTAGGCGAGATTGAGAGAACTTTGCCGCTATTGCCGAAACTATTGAATCCTGCTGGGCGAGTTGGAATTATTTCCTTTCATAGCCTTGAGGATAGGTTGGTTAAAGATTACTTTAAAGAGGCGAGCGACAAGGGGATTGAGTCTGAGCTAAAAATCTTGACGAAAAAGCCGATCGTTGCGGATGCAGCTGAGTTAGTTAATAACCCACGCGCAAGAAGTGCAAAACTGCGAGTAGCCGTAAAGCTTTAGATGGGCGGCTCGAGGTAGGCAATATTTTTGCGTATCGCGAAAAATAAAAATAAAAAACAGAAAGGAGCCTAAAATGGCTAAAATCATTGTTACGAATCGTTCTCGTGCACAGCAAGTTAAAGTAAACTTTCGCTAGTTTTTGACAGTGCGGCATAATGAATGCCTTGTACTGCCGGATACCAGTCTAAAAGATCCCCAAAACAACCTATATGCCCCTTTGCGGGGTACCAAGAACTAGGTGAGTTTTTGGAGTGTGTATAAAAATATTTTGACCTCTCTTCAGTGGATAGCTAATTCTCTCTTTATAGCTATAGAACAACGCTGAAGCCTTCGAACTGGGGCGTGGCTTGACCTCTGCGCCTCAAGTTCACCATATATAAAACAAAACAAACATATAAAAACGGAATTATTTTGATGGCAGCAACATATTATTCTACGCGAGGAACGACGAGCTACGGTTATAATAGCCGTCGAACTGGAAATAGTGCGTGGTCGCCGAATCGAAATGCGGTGCGCCACAAGCCAGGAATTAATCTTGGACCAATTTCTTTTTCGGTACTAGTCTCGCTAGTAGTTGCTGTGCTTGGGATTGCCTTCTTGTCAAAGAGTGCTTCGGTAACGACTTATGACCGTGCGATTGCAAATACCAATAGTGAACTTACAAATCTTGAAGCCGAGCGTGATGCGCTAGCGGTCGAGAATGCGAAGATTAATGCCGCGGCGGCAAATATTGATCAGAATCAGGTGGCGAGTAGCATGGTTGATGCTGCGAGTAGCGCCTATGTAGCCGAATAATATAGTATAATACGCTTATGGCTGTGGCCAAAGACACAAACAAAAAGCTAACGAGTATGAAAGTTAGATACAACTTGCTGTT
Source organism: Candidatus Nanosyncoccaceae bacterium (assembly GCA_051891815.1). Classification (GTDB taxonomy): domain Bacteria; phylum Patescibacteriota; class Saccharimonadia; order Saccharimonadales; family Saccharimonadaceae; genus UBA2834. The sequence goes on along the minus strand of JBJFFO010000003.1, from coordinate 163,167 downwards.
TTTGATGCTCGGAGGAGTTGTGTTTTGTATCTTTGCGAAACTTTATTACTTGCAAGTAATAAAGTATCGTGAATATACAAAGGAGGCAGTCGCTAGTCGCGTGCGTGAGACGCCCATTAAGGCGGAGCGTGGCGAAGTCTACATGATGAATGGCAGCGATGAGCCGGAAGCGGTGATTATGAATGAACGTGTTTGGGATGTTTATATCGATCCAAAATACGCACTATCTTTTGGCGAGAGTCATGTCGCGAAAATTGAGAAAAATTTGACGGAAATTTTGGGAAACAAAATGACGGTTTCTTGGGATGAAGTTTGGAAGGATAAGGATCGTCAGTATATTGAGGTAGCAAAAGGCGTGGATTTTGAGACGGCGTCAAAGATTAAGGCCGTAAAAAAGTTGCATGCGGTGGGTATGAATGTATCGTCGCGCCGAGTATATCCATCGGGGACTTTGGCTTCGCAGCTACTTGGTTTCGTGAATGTGAATGGGGATGGCTATGGTATTGAGGGCGGGCTAAATACGCGTTTGGCGGGTAAAGATGGTGTTTTGAAGTCGGTAGTAGATGTGAATGATATCCCGTTGTCGATTGGTGATGAGTATACGGAAGAGCCAGCAGAGGATGGTGATGATATTGTATTGACGGTTGATATAAATATTCAGCGTAAAATTGAATCTATTCTAGCGGAGCGCGTTGAGAAGAATGCGAATGTAGCGACGGCGAGTGCGGTAGTGATAGATCCAGCGACTGGTAAAGTAATGGCAATGGCGAATTATCCAAACTTTAACCCTGAAGAGTATAGCAAGGTAGATGATGCGTCGATGCACATTAACCGTGTGACGACGAGTTTGTATGAGCCGGCGAGTGTAATTAAGCCATTTGTGTATGCGATGGCACTAAATGAGAATAAGATTAAGCTTAGCGACACGTATTATAACTCTGGCTCAACGAAAGTGGCAGATAGGACGATTTATAATGCGCGACGTTCGATGCTTAATACTGGTGAAATTACTTTTCAAACGGCAATTAATAACTCGCTAAATACGGGAAGTATTGAGGTGCTGAGACGGGTAGGCGGCGGCGACATTACGAAGGCGGCGCGCAAGACAATGTATGATTACTTTGTAGATGGATTTGGCTTGGGGCGCAAGACTGGAATAGAAGTGCATGAAGAGCAGGGTATTATTATTTCGCCAGACGAAGTGCAAGGTAATGCGGTGCGTTATTCAAATATGACTTTTGGTCAGGGTATGAGCGTAACGATGATGCAAGTGGCGACGGGATTTTGTTCGATGGTGAATGGTGGAAACTATATTGAACCGACATTAGTGGAAGGTGTATTAAACGATAAAGGTGAGCTTGTAAAAAGTGAGTCGCATACGGCAATACGCCAAACGATTTCGGCCGATACGAGCGCGGAAGTGCGCAAAATGCTAGCAGAGGTACGTAAATACAATGGTGGTCAGCATGATCCAGAGGGTTATAATATAGGTATAAAAACCGGAACGGCTGAAACAATAGACGAAAGTGGTCATTATACCTCCGACAAGACTAATGCGAGTGTGCTGGGTTATGGTGGTGGCGGCGAAGAAGACGATGTTCCGAATTACGTAATCATGGTACGCTTAGATGGCAACTCGTTGTTGTGGGGTGCGACGGATGCAGTGCCGGTGTTTACGGATATTAGCAACTATTTAATTGATTATCTAAGGATTGCGCCAAGCAAGTAGAAAGGAGAACATGTTTGAAGATATAAATAATAACATCGGATTTGAACTAGTGCTGGCGCTGGGCGGATTCTTGATGTCGATGTTCTTGACGCCGTTTTATACGAATTTTGCATATAAACATAAATTGTGGAAGAAGCAAAAAAGTGTAGCAATTACGGGCGAAGAATTGACCGTAATGAATAAGTTGCATGCAAAAAAGATTAAAAGGCATTTTCCAACAATGGCGGGTATAGTGTTCTTGGTGACGGTGCCGGCGGTGATCTTGGCGTGTAATTGTCTAATCCGCGAGCAAACTTGGATTCCGGTGGCAGCTTTTGTCGGTGGTGGTTTAATTGGCTTTGTCGATGATGTTATTAACTTGTTTGGTAAAAACGCAGTAGCAGGACTACGGGCGCCGGTAAAGTTTGCGATGATCTCGGCGTTAGGTTTGGCGTTGGGTTGGTTTTTCTCGGTGAAACTTGGTTGGACGGCGCTAAACATTCCGTTTTTTGAGGGACATTCAATAAATATCGGCTGGGTGGCAATGACATTGGTGGTGGCTTTTGCGATTGTAGCGACCGGCAACGCAGTAAATATTTCTGACGGCATGGATGGTCTGGCGGGTGGACTTTCGATGATGGCCTACGGCGCATATGGCGTAATCGCACTTTTGCAAGAACAATGGTACTTGGCAGGTTTTTGTTTTGTAGTTGTAGGAGCGCTTTTGACTTACATTTGGTTTAATGTGTATCCGGCGCGCTTTATGATGGGCGATACGGGCTCGTTTGCGTTAGGAGCGGGACTTGGTGCGGTGGCGATTGCGACGCGTTCGTTCTTGCTTTTGCCGGTGATTGGCGGACTCTTCGTAGTAGAGGCTGGAAGCTCGCTAATTCAGATTATTTCGAAGAAGTTCTTCCATAAGAAGATTTTCATTTCGGCGCCACTACATCATCATTTGCAGGCAAAAGGATGGGAAGAAAGTAAGGTCGTGATGCGCTTTTGGATTATTGGTGGCGTACTGGCGATGTTAGGCGTTTTCTTGGCGATGGGTGGGGGAATTATTCGCTGATGAGAAAGCATAAGCCAGATATTGTGATTGCGCTGATTGCGTTGGGCTTGATTTTGGCGGGAACAATTGTGATTTTTGCGGTTGGTCCACGCGTAGCAGAGACAAAAGGCGCGCCAAGCAATACTTATATTCTACACCATTTACCAATGGTGGCTGGTGCGATTTTTATGATGATTTTTATGGCGCTGGACTGGCAGAATTTGGTAGCAAAATTATCGCGTAAATTTTTAAAGCGCACAATTGTAATTCCGCGCAATGAAGTGATTTTCGAAAAATATGCTTTAAAGTTGTTGACTTTTGCTGCGATTATGACGGCAGCAATTGCGGTGCTGGGATTTTTGGGTTTTCCGCTCGTGGAATGTAATTTGGGGGCTTGCAGGTCGTTTAGAATTGCAGGTTTTGGTTTTCAGGCGGTGGAGTTGTTTAAATTTGCAGTAATGATATACGTAGCGAGCTTAATTGCGAAACGCAAGCGTGAGAAAACTTTTGATAAAAAAGAAATGTGGATACCAATTATTGCGATTATTGCATTTACGGGCGCGTTTGTATGTGTAGGTCAGAAGGATCTTGGTAGTACAGTAGTGATTGTTTTTATGATTCTCGCGATGCTGCTTATTGCGGGTGTGTCGATGAAGAATATGGTAAAAATACTTTGCGCATTACTTCTTGCAACGGTTCCGATGATTGTATTATTTAAGCACCGCGTTGAGCGTTTGCTAGGCTTTGCGGAGACGAGCTATCATCTCGAGAATTCGTTGATTGGTATTGGCACGGGTGGCATTACGGGTGTTGGGTTGGGAAATAGCGTGCAGACGGTAGGATACTTGCCGGAGGCGTTGACGGACTCGATTTTTTCGGTAATTTGTGAAGCTTGGGGGTTTGTTGGGGCAGCAATGATTATTCTGGCTTTCGCATTGTTGCTGCGTCGAATTTTGAAAGTGGCAATGCATAGTGAAGATACGATGATGCGGCTGATGGCGGTAGCGGTTTTTGCTTGGATTTTTGCGCATGTTATAATAAATGTAGGTGGAATTATAGGGCTAATTCCGATGAAGGGAATTACACTATCGTTCCTGAGCTATGGCGGTACGAGTCTGTTGTTTACGGGCGCCGCTGTGGGCGTAGTATTATACATTTCTGGCTGGACCAGAAGGGAAGAAGTAATTATAGATGAAGATTCTAGTAGTCGGCGGGGGGAGTGGCGGTCACGTCACGCCGGTTATAGCCGTTATTCGTGAGATTTGGAAGCAACGTCCGCGCGCCAAGATTGAATTTTGGACGGACAAAAAATATTACGCTAATGTGCGCAAAATTGCGGTCGACAACGAGCTTGATTTGAATGTGCGTAAAGTTTGTGCAGGAAAATTGCGTCGCTATACGAATTTTAAGTTTTTGGATTATTTGGAACATTTTGATGTAGTGTTGGCGAATATTACCGATGCATTCAGATTGATGTTTGGCTTTTTGCAGAGCTTTTTTAGGCTGGTTGCAAATAGGCCGGATGTGATTTTTCTAAAGGGTGGCTATACTTGTTTGCCGGTTGGTATGGCGGCGCGAGTTTTGTGCGTACCTTATGTAATCCATGATAGCGATACGGTGCCGGGGTTAACGAATCGAGCTTTATCAAAAAAAGCAGCAAAAATTGCGACCGGAATGCCACTAGAATACTATAAATATCCAGAGGATAAAGCAGTCTGGACGGGCATTCCAGTGAGCGAGGATTTTCGTCCTGTGACGGTGGCACGCCAAAAGGCTTTAAAGAAGGAGCTTGGTTTTGATCCAAAAGAACCGCTTTTGGTAGTAACGGGCGGAAGCTTGGGGGCGGAGCATATTAATTTGGCGATACGTGGAATTTTGCCGGAACTTTTGAAGTTTACGGGCGTGATCTTGGTGGCTGGACGCGAGCGTTATCCAGAGATGTTGGATTTGAAGGAATACGAAAAGTGGGAAGAGGGGAGCTTGGTTTCGAATTTCTTGATGTTGGAATTTTCGGGTGAGATGTATAAATTGTTTGGGGCGGCCGATATCGTAGTGAGTCGTGCGGGTGCATCGACGATAACTGAACTTTCGAGCATGGGGAAGCCGGTGATTATGGTGCCAAATCAGAAATTGCCAGGTCATCATCAGGTAAAAAATGCGGAAGCTTATATGAAGGCTAAGGCGGCAATTGTTATACGCGATGAAGATGTTACAGAGGATCCGCAGACTTTGCTAAAAGAAATTAAAAAATTGGCCAAAAATAGCGACAAGCAAAAAGAATTGGCGAAGAATTTGCGTGGTTTTGCGAAGGATGATGCGGCTGAGCGAATTGCGGATATGATAGTTGATATTACACGAAAGTAGGGCAAGGTCTAGACGTGTAGCAAAATCTGTGCTATAATGTACTTACTGGTCACGTCGTCTAGTGGTTAGGACCCCAGGTTTTCATCCTGGTAATCGCGGGTTCGAATCCCGCCGTGATCACCAAGTTAGATTTAGAAGTACCGTCCTTTTGTGGCGGTACTTTTTATGGTAAAATATGGTAGTATGAGTAAACTATTTAAAAGAACTAAGATCTTAGCGACCGTCGGTCCTTCTGTTTTTGCAGAAGAAAAACTAAAAGAGATGGTCTATGCGGGCGTAAATGGTTTTCGCCTCAATTTTAGTCACGGTACTTATGATGAGCGTGACGAGCAAATTCGTATTATTCGCAAATATGCTGCTGAGCGCGGCAAATCTGTCGCAATTTTGCAGGATTTGCAAGGTCCAAAGATTCGTTTTGGCGATGTAAATGACAATCATGTCGATATGCATATTGGCGATGAATTTATTCTTGATAATGCCGTAAAAGAGCAGAGCGGCAATGTTTTGCCAGTACAGTATAACTTGGCTGAGAAAGTAAAAGTTGGCGAGCCAATTTCTTTCTTCGATGGTAAAGTAAAAGCAACTATTATTGAGATTCCTTCGGCAACTGCAATTAAGGTTCGTATCGAAAACGAAGGCTTTATTATGAGCCACAAGGGCATTAACTTGCCAGATACTGACCTTGGCGGCGATATTATTACCGAGAAAGATCTTGCGGATCTTGAGTTTGGCGCATCGCGCGATTTTGATTATGTAGCGATGAGCTTTATTCAGAGCGCAGAAGATATTGAAAAATTGCGTCAGATTTTGGTTTCTCACGGCAGCCGTGCGCAAATTGTTGCGAAGATTGAGACTAAGAAAGCAATTGAGTCCGACGAAAAGATGGAAGCGATCGTAAAAGCGACTGATGGCATTATGATTGCGCGTGGTGATATGGCGATTGAGGCTGGTGCTGAGGTAGTGCCAATTGTTCAGCGCAAGCTTATCAAGCTCTGTCGCAAGTATTCCAAGCTTTGCATTGTGGCAACTCAGATGATGGCAAGCATGGTAGATAATCCAGAGCCAACTCGTGCCGAAGTGTCTGATGTGGCAACTGCAGTGTTGCTTGGGGCTGATACTGTAATGCTTTCTGATGAGACCGCAAACGGTAAATATCCAATTGAGACTATTAAGGCAATGAAGAAGGTGATTCTTTATACACAAGCCAACCAAAGCATCTCGAAGGTAGAAGACGAGATTGTAGGCGGTGAGTATAAGAATTACAACGCTGTAGCTGAGTCGGCGGTTAATCTTGCAGAAAAGATTGGCGCAGACGTAATTGTAGCTGCGACCAAGACTGGTGCGACTGCCGAGGCTTTAGCCGCACAGCGTCCAAGCATGCCAATGATTTCAGTTACATCTGATCCACGCGTAGCGGGGCAACTCGCGCTTGCATATGCGAATGCTTCGTTTGTGCGCCCATATGGCGATAATTATGCTGTTGATTTGGCGCAAGATTTGAAAGCAAGTGGTTATCTTATTACGCCAGAAGGCAAAGATTATCTCACGGTAGTCTTAGTGTCAGGACTTCGCGATGAAGAGGGCGGTACTAACCGCATTGAGATTCGCAAGATTTAATTCAGAAACCCCGTCAGTCCAAGCTGGCGGGGTAAAACAAAAGCTAAGGAGGTAAGATGGCTTTTCGAAAAAAGACTGTACGCGACGTCGAGCTAACCGGTAAAACCGTGCTAATACGCGTAGATTATAATGTGCCGATGAAAGATGGCGCTGTGGTAGAAGATATGCGTATTCGCGGGAGCCTTGCGACGATTAACTATGTATTAGAGCAGGGCGCAAAAAAGGTGGTTTTGATTTCGCATTTGGGGCGTCCAGATGGTGAAGTAAAGCCAGAATTTTCGTTGGCGCCAGTAGCGGCAAGATTGGCAGTTTTATTGTCGGAAAGGACAGTGAAATTTGTTGATACGACGGTAGGCGACAAGGTAAAGAATGCCGTAGCGGAGCTACCAGAGCAGGGCATATTGCTTCTCGAGAATTTGCGCTTTTCCCCGCTCGAAGAAGAGAATTCGGAAGAATTCGCGTGCGAGATCGTTGAAGCGACCGGTGCGGATTTGTTTGTCCAAGATGGTTTTGCAGTAATTCACCGTGCACATGCTTCAACCGATGCGATTGCAAGACAGCTACCTAGCGTGGCGGGCTTTTTGCTCGAACATGAAGTTGGCAATCTTGAAGGCGTAATTGCAGCGCCAGAGCATCCATTACTCGTGATTATTGGCGGTGCGAAGGTTGATGATAAGCAACCGATGATAGACCAATTTCTGCCGATTGCTGATATGATTGCGGTAGGTGGTAAGATTGCGGCCGATGGCTATACGGCAACTGATCCAAAGATTTATGTAGCAGAAGATTTCGCGACTGACGAAAATGGCACGAAACTTGATATCGGTGAGACGAGTACGGCAAAAATTGTCGACCTCGTAGCGCAGGCGCGCACGATTGTCTGGAACGGTACACTTGGTATGGTCGAAGATGAACGCTTCGAGAAAGCGTCGCTGGCGGTAGCTGAGGCGATGGGTTCGACGGATGCTTTGACGGTTGTCGGCGGTGGCGATACGACAGGTTATGTAGAGAAAGTTTTGCGTCGTAATCCGAATTTGCATTTTAACTTGATTTCAACCGGTGGCGGCGCAAGTCTAGAATTGCTTTCGGGCAAGAAGCTACCTGGCTTTGAGGTTTTGCAAGACAACTGATGCGTAAACCGGGTGGCAAAAAGGCCCAAGAAGTGGCTGACAGAAAAGTGACGCGACGTCGTCGTGTGAGCGACGATAGCTTTACGGTGGGGCGCACTATTGTTGGTGCGTCGCATCGTAGCCACTCTATGACGATGGAGCGCCAAGCGTTACGTAAGAAGCGCAAATGGCGCGCTATTGCCTTCTCATTTTTGATACTAGCGCTCATGGCTGCAATTACTTTGATTGTCGTATCGGTGGTGACTGAAATAGAGCGTGTGCGCAATGAAGAAAACGCGGTGCGCGAACGTCAGGCGATTACGCCAACGGTGTCCGTGATAGACGAAAATGCTGGAGGTGAATTATCTTCACGCACCAGAGAATTTATTGTGCGTCTGGAATCTGACGCAAAAGACTATGGTTTCGAAATAGATCATATTGTTGTGCCCTTTCAGAAGGCGCGCCAGCTTTTTGTGTTCGTGAAAGAACGTGAGGAATACTATAAAGTTTCTCTTGACCGCAGTAGTGCAATGCAAGCTGAAGATATGGGGCGAATGATGAGCTTTCTAGATGAAAATGGTGTAAAATGTAGTTATGTAGACCTGCGCGTTGAGGGACGTGCCTACTATAAATAGCGCAGAAGAGAGCAAACCTGTAGCGGAAAGGTGCTATGAAAATTTTTACTTATAATATTGCGGTGGCGAAACGGAATCGTCCGAGTATGCGAAAGCCGCTGGCGAGAATTCTATATAACGAGGAGCAGGGGAAAGACCTGGCTTTTTTGTTGAGCGAAAAAGGCAGACTATATGTCGTGCGCGGAAGTGGCGTGGTTGACTTCCCCGTCGATCAACTAGAGCAGGCGGCATTCGAAAAGTATGCACCACTGCGCGACATGAAACTGCTGATGGTGACGAAAATTCATAGCTTTAAACGAAAACGGGCTGGGCGAGAACTAAGGTTAGTTTGCGATTTTTATGATTATCATCAAAAGACCTTCTTGCGTAAGCAAAAGCTGCGCGTGGCACGCGTGTATAAAAACGTGAGTGCATTGTGGGCGGTTTTAGCTGGTGGACTAGTCGAGGTTAACGAGTCGAAGTTGCAGGTTAACCGCAAGAATCAAGCTTTAGTGGACGAGACGGAAATGGGTGAGATGGCGGCACGCGTGTCGAGTTCTATCTTGATGTCGATTTTTAGCTTGCTGCTTGCGCTATTTATAATGAGGCTGTTTTATTTCTTTGGAGCCTTCTTTGCCGTGCGGGGAATTGTGGCATTTTCGCGAATCGTGAAGTCTGATCACGCGACAAGGAGGCGTGATGCTTATGCTTGCGTGGTGTGTATTTTAATGACACTTATTAATGTGGCCGGTATTATTTTGACACCAATCTTGGCAAAATAGGGAAGTAGCGAGGCGAGTCTGGGTATGCCCTGAGCGCTGCCCTGATGTTCGGTTTTTGTTCGGGTTGGGGAAACAGCGGGGGAGAACGGATTTTGCGATTTTGGCGCCGAATTTTGCAGCATTGGCGCCTATAAGGGAAGCGGGGCAAAGAGAAGCGGGAAGCGTGAAATCTGCGAAAAATGCCGGAAATTCGGGATTTTCACGCAAATTTACAGATACGGTCTTGACGATGCTAGCTAAAATGTGTCGTAATATGGATTTTGGTGGCTGATGTTCGGTATTAAGGCTCGTTATGCGTATGCGCGATGCGCCTTAACCTCTGTATTCTTCCATAATCATAACTCACGTGCAAGTTCGGTTCTGGCCTAGTGCTGTTATGTTTTATGGGCGTGGAATTTTTGATTGATGTAGGTAGAAATTCGACTTAGATGGATATAGATAGCTGATATATATAGGCTTGGCGCGATTATCTATATATCGGGCGTTTTGATCCCACTATGTCGTAAAATCTATATTGTGCGACATTTGATTTTAAGACAAAAGTCGATTGTCTATACGTCCCGAATATGCTTATTTTTGGGAGTTGGCCTAAAAATATGCCGTATTTCTGCTCTACATATGCCTGGTTGCGCTTCTAGGCCTCGAATTCAAGTTTTTGGTGATTTTGCTTATGACTTTAATGTGCTCGTTGCTGTGCGTTGCTAGGAGTATGCGGTGGCTTGATTGATGCGCGAAAATTTTAGTTATCGATATATAATAGCGCAGATTGAGTCGAAATATAAGTCCCCCGAAAAATTGTGATTTTTGGGGAAGTGGCAACTCGAAAAAATACAGAGATGAAATCTTGCGGCTTTCCCTTGTGTGAAATATTTTTGGGCGAATTATTTCACGCGATCAGTAGATTAAATTTTAAGGGAAGACGAGTTTTTACTCTTCCCCTGCTATCACTCATTAAATAAGACCCTCTACAAGGGCCTTATTTTGCGCTAGGAACGGTTTTTATTGTTATTATGGTTACGGTTGCGATTACGCCTTTTCTTATTGTTCTGAGCGTTTTTAGGAGGCTTAGTCTCTTCGTAGTCTAGCTCAATGGCAGAACCAGCGCGTGTACCCGATGTGATGACGTGGCGCCCGCTCATATCCTCTTCGTGATCAACTGGCACGACAACCTCGGCGGTATTATCTTCAATATCTTCCATTTTGACGTTCGGACTGTCGAACTTAGGTGCCTTGATAGTCTTGATGGCGCGCGTGGCGGCAGCAAGCGCTTCGTGATCGAGATTAACGCGGGCTTCTGGTTGCTTGGTAGGTTTAATATCGGCGATAGGCTTGATGTCTAATGTATGCTTAGCGGGCTTTGATTCGTCGGCTTTTTTATCAGACATGGCAGCACTATAGATGGCGCCGAGGTTTTTTAGACCATTGCCGGCAGATTCGCCTTCGCCCTGAGCGGCATTAGGGGAGATTTTCTGCTTGCGAAAGTCGGCTTGAGGGGTAGGGATGAATTGAAAACTTGGCTTCCCTGCTGATTTTGCACCAGTGCTTCCCTGTTCGCCAGCGGCACGGCCGGAGTCGGAAAGTTCTTTCTTCCACTTGTCGGCAGCCTCAATGGTGGCACGGATTTCAGCTTCAACTTCGGCGCGTGGACGTGAATAATTCTCGCGCGAATATTTAATAATCTGCGGCGTGAGGTCGTTCGGCGGTTTCGGAATGCTAAGAGTGGTGGCCGAGAAGGCCGGAGCCTTTTCGCCCGCGATAATCATCGAGAGAACGAAGTGGCGGTTGTGGAGGTTGAGGAGGTCCTGCGACTCGAAGATTGGCTCGAATTGTTTGGAAAGAATCGGTGCATCATCGGCGGAAACGCGGAAGGAAATAGTTGTACCAACGTTACCAAAGACGGCGTCGCGGACGCTTTCGGTCATCTGGGAGACGTACTGGTTGGCGACGGTGAGGTTGAGGCCGTATTTGCGCGCTTCGGAGAGGATCACGGCGAAGGAATCGGTGGCGAAGTTCTGGAACTCATCGACATAGAGATAGAATGGACGGCGATCTTCGACGCGCTCGATATCGGAACGGGACATAGCGGCGAGCTGTACCTTGGTGACCAAGAAGGCGCCCAGAATGCCGGCGTTATCCTCACCAATAAGACCCTTCGAGAGGTTAACGACGAGAATTTTGCCCTCATCCATAATCTTACGAACATCGAAGCTGGACTTTGGTTGGCCGATGATGTTGCGGATGATAGGGTTGGCGGTAAAGGCACCGACCTTGTTGAGAACCGGTGCGACGGATTCGGTAACCTGCTTTTCGCTCCAACTACCAAACTCGTGCTTCCAGAACTGTAAAACCGTAACGTCTTTACAGTAATCGAGAGTTTCCTTGCGGAAATCTTTATCGGTAAGCATGCGCGAGATGTCGAGAAGAGTGGCGCTTGGACGATCGAGAAGCGCGAGCAGGGTGTAGCGCAAAATGTGCTCGAGGCGTGGACCCCAAGAGTCGCCGAACATGCGCTTTAATACCCCGATAACTTCGGAGGAGATGTTTGGTTTGCGGGCTGGATCGTAAATCTCGAGTGGGTTGAAGGCCATCGGGTACTGAGTGTCGGCTGGGTTGAAATAGACGACGTCCTTGATGCGGCTCTCTGGGATGAACTTGAGGTTGTCCATAGCGAGGTCGCCGTGCGGATCGATAATACAGTAGCCCTGCTTGTGGTAAATGTCGCTAAGCGCGAAGAGCGTCAAAAGACCAGATTTACCAGAACCAGTCTGACCGATGATATAGACGTGGCGTGAACGATCACGGCGCAACATGCCAAACTGATGTTTAATACCGCGAAAGTCGGTGAGGCCAAAGGCGGAAATATTCTCGTCGTAAGTCGGATCGCCAGTGAGCATCGGAAGCTTGGCTGGTGGTTCGGCGGTTTTGCTGGTAGCCCAGACGATGTTTGGAGTTTCCACGTTGGTGTGTGGGAGGTGATAAACCGAAGCGAGTTCGGAGATATTCAAGACAAAGCCATTGTCGGTAAACTGGCGGAGTTTGTAGGCTTCGAGAGCGTTTGGATCGTAAGTGCCACCGATCATCTTGAAGCCGTTGAGGTTGGTAGAGTTGTACTGCTTGAAAGTACCAACTAGCGCCTGCATATTGAGTTTGGCGTTAGTTTGGTCGTTACCGACGTAGACGAGGCGAATTTTGACCTGGTAGCCAAGTTTGGTGGCCTTTTCTTCGGCTTTGGCAACGCGAGTTTTGTCGCGCTCGGAAAGCTCAACTTTGGCTGGCGTACTAGTGCCACCCTCTGGTGGACGCCACAAAGCCATCAAGACTTCGGCGAACCATTTCATGTCGATATGGCCGAACAGATTGAAGGTCTTTGGGGATTTGACGGTCTTGATCCATTTTTCGCTCTGCTCGTGCCAGTCGTCGGCGAGTGGGCGGGCGAGAATCTGAATCCACATCTCTTCCTTGCCGTCTGGATTGAGTTTAGCGAGTGTACCGGTGATGCCGGCGAGCGGGTCAACTTCGAAGGATTCGAAGGTTTTGATCGGGAGAGCTTCGTTTTCAGTGAGTGTAATCTCGGTGCTATAAGCGACAGGATAATTTTTGCGACGGTCGACGTAATCGTCTTTCATGCGGTAAATCTGGACGCTTGGGTATTGAGAATAGATTTGCCCTTCTACAAATGACTGATAAATCTTTGGTACCCAGACAAAGAAACGGATCTGATTACCAGACGAGGCAATTTCAAAAGAGAGATGCTCCTGAACGCCGCCGGAGTTTTTGAGTTCTTGAGTATCGCGCAAAATACCATGCAGAGAGGCAAAAAGCTGTTCAGCGGCGAGTTCTTTCTTGTCATTATCTTTCGGGATTTCCATCATCAAAAGCACACTATCGACATTGAGGACTTGTAAGCGATTTGCTTTGCGATAGTTGCGTACAGTAAGAATGATGAGGATGACTACAATTGGAATCCAAACAATAGGCATTAAAAGAAAACGAAAGATACTTTCCATATCATATATTTTACCATAAATACTTCGATTTAAAAACTGTTATACTAGAGGTATGGATGAGCAAAATGTAGGCGCTCCGATTCAGCCGGGCACACCAAAAACTGATAAAACTGGAATAATTATAGTGATAATAGTAGTCCTTGTGGTAGTGGTTTTGCCTGTTGCAGCTGGACTTTATGCATTAAACCGCATTTTTGATTTTGTCGGCGATGTGGCTGATAGTGCAATTGATTATACGGATACGTACTACGACGATTATAGAACCCTATCAGCAACTAGCCGTGATAGCGCGCTGGTAATTTGGGAAAAAGCGACGGGCGAGGGGCGTTTTAAGGACCTTGAGCTTGAATATGATGACTGTGTGAACTTTGTATCAATGAAGCCGATGACTAGCTTGGATGATGAGTATGAGAAAGAAATTGCACTATTCTGCAACGAAGAAATGCATATCGCAGTAGATAATGATTATAACGAAAAAACGATTTACTTGACCGATGCCGAGGCGACAACCTGTGCATCGTTTAGGTTTGATTCGAATTTTGTGAAAATAATTGAATACAAGACGACTAGCTTTAAAGATTATGAGCAGGAATGCACACCGACGTTTGACGCTCCCCTGCTCCGCCATATGATACAAGAGCCTACTAAATCATAAAAAATTCCCGGCCACAAAGAGCCGGGATTTTTGAAGGTTTAGTCATCATCGCTGATGCTAAGAATGCGCAGAAACAAATTGACAATGTCGAGATAGAGCCCCACGCAGGCATCAACGGCATCGTCTGCGGTACAAGGCCTGTACTGAGCTTCCGCCCAGTCGTAGGCAATATAACCGCTAAAAAGAACGGCAATCAGCCAATCCCAGAAACTCGGCATATGCCAACCAAAGAGTATGCCGAGCAGCTCGATGGCGACGACGGCAGTTAGCGCAATAAAGAGCGCGCGTCCCATACTCATGAAGAAGTTTGGAAAAATTGTCCCAAGCAGTGTCATGACGGCAACAGCGCAGCCAGTAACGAGCACTGCATTCATGATGGATACGTTACTTGCGCCGATGAGTGCAACGCTAAGTACGGCACCGACTGGTACGACGACCATGTTGTAGCCGATAAAGCCGACAATGGCACTGCCGCTTTTGGCGCTGATGACCATGCCAATGATGGAGAGTGCGAAGTAGCCGATGATGAGCCCGATCGGGTTAAGTCCCAAGATGTAGGGCGTGGCGTATTTGACCATGAGGGCGTTAATGACGAAGCCCCACAGCAAGATGCCGCCGATGAGTAGATTGTAGGATGCGCGACTCATGGTGCTACCGTAATCGCTGCGAAAATAGGAATCCCAATAATCGTCGCGGTCTCTGCGATCTTGATAGTTTCTGTCATCTCTCATAAAATAACCTCCTTAAGGTACGATTCCGCGCCACTTTGAGCAGTGCGGTTTATATATTATAGCACACTTTTTCCTAAAATGCAAGTGCTTAGCGGCGAGCGGTGGATTTGCGAACAATTATAACTGCGCCGAGAGTAGCAATGCTAGAGATAACTGCGACGATGGCGATTGAATCGGCGGTGGCTGGGTTGCCGATGCCGTCCGGGTTCTCAACGGGCTGGCCTGCTTTCTTGGCGCGGACTGTAACGACATTTCCGATTTCAGTATCGACGACTCCAAAGAGTGAGTCTACGAGTGCGACTTGCGAATTAAATTCTTCGACGCCAGCTGGCATTTTGGCCTTGTAGGAAATCTTGAAGCTTTGGCCATTGATGTCGAGATTTTTGGTAGCTGCTTTTTCGGTGGCACCCATGTCATGGAAGAATGCGCTGAGGCTATAGTCTTCTCCCATGGTTTGAATGAGATTGTAAAGATCCTCGGAGCTCATGTCGATTTTGTCAGCGAGATAATCGATGAAGTTACTGGAAGTATTGGTGGCAGCGGTAAAGAATTGGCGAGTACTAACTCCCCTCGGGTCACAGTCGACGAAATCGCGGTCGCGGTTATCTAGATTACAGAAGAAGTAGAAAGTGTCGTTTGGTAGATATTCGTTGTCGCTGTCGAGCGTCCAGATGGTGACACCGTCGGTGACATCCTCACCGTTGGAGTTGGTAATTTTGAGGTCGTTTGGAAGCTGACCGTAGCCATAGAAGTTGTCAAAGAGAAGATAGGCGCCCGTGAAAAGGCTGGAGTTGGCGTAGACTTGGGATGGAAAATATTGATGAATAGTAAAATTAATTTCTTCATCGACTTCGGCTTCTGATTTGTTTGCGCTCTTGACTGGGGCGGTTGGGCGATATGGACCGACAAATTGTGTCATGAGGATGCTGATTTCGCCATCGCGAGCCGAGAAATATGAGCTAAACTTGGCGTTAATATTGTCGATGAGTGCACCGGCGGCGTAGTCGAACTCGTCCATGCTGGCAGTCGGGTTGAGTGTTAGTGCCGAGAAGGTGTTGTTTTCTATTGAAATATTAGTGGCATTAATGTCGCTAAATGGGTCGACATTGCCGTTTTTGATGATGATGCGCTCTTCGCCGTAGTTAGCTATATCGGCGTTGTTTTGGTGATCGTAGTCGCGAGCTTCGCCGGAATTATTGAGTCCAAAGACATTGATAGCGGCGTTCTTTATGCTAGCTAGTTGCCCTACGCCAGTCTTTTTATCGACGGTGCCAGCTTTGTAATAGTTGATATAGAAATCTGCGCCAGCGCAATCAGAATAGAGATTGATGGCTACAATATTTTCATTAAGACCTGGGTGAATGTCGGTAAGCGGAACGAGCTCGAATTCAACATAAAAACTTCTTGAGATTCTTGGTGGCAGTGAACAGGAATTGAATGGCTTGAAGTTTTTTAGACCAATAACTACGTCGACTGCATCGCCCGCTGCGTCGCGCATGGAAGTGTTTCTAAATAAGGCTATCGCCTCAGGGTGGTCGTTATCGACAACGAATTGATAGTCGCTGACGGATTTAATTGAGATAAGTTCGGAATTCTCATTGGCGTATAGGCTAGAATAAGCGTAATCGCCAGAAATTGGTTGTTCTGCGTCGCGTGCAAAAACTGGTGTAATGCTGTTAGCAACAAGCAGCGTTGCTTCAGCGAGAAATGCCACCTTTTTGGCTATTTTCATAGTTTTTCTCTCTTTTGATGTTTATTTTTGACCTAATATATTTTTATTATACCGTATATGCTTAAAAATGTCAATAGATTTTGGGTGTATAATGGTTTTATGGCTAGTTTTTATCTAGATTTTGACTATACGCTGTTTGATACGGCGAAATTTCGCGAAGGCTTGTATGAGATTCTAGAAATGAACGGATTAGACCGTAGTCTTTTGAAACTAACGCCGGAATATACTGAGAACGGCCATAAATTAATCAACATGCGTGAGATATTTGCGGATTTGGCTGAAAAACACGGAATTTCGCTCGAGAATTTCATTGCCCCGTTAGAAAAATTGTATGCGCAAGGAAGCGAGTTGACTTTTGTCGATTCGATGGAGTTTTTGCGCTTTTTGCGGGCGCGTGGCGATAAAGTTTGCTGTTTGACCTGGGGTGATCCGGATTTTCAGCGCGAGAAGATGGCGATTTCCGGGCTTGAACCGTTGTTTGATGATATTATTTATACTAATAAGCTAAAATATCAGCTAGATATTGACTACGCTAATTCGATCTTTATTGATGATAGCTTGCGAGATCTCGCGGGTTTGCTTGAGGCCGGAGCTCAAGAGGTAATCCGTGTGAAGCGTCCGAGCGGAAAGAATTCTGGCAAAGCTCTGCCTGATGCCTTGGGATGCGTCTTGGAGGTAGAATCGCTAGCAGAATTGCAACAGATAATGCAAGGAGAAGAAAATGACAAATCGTAAAAAGGTGGTGATTTTGGGTGGTGGTACGGGCTCGTCGCGCGTGCTAATGAGTCTCAAGGACTTGCCTTTTGATATTACGTCAGTAGTGACGGTGTCGGATGATGGGCGTAGCACGGGGATTTTACGCAAGGAATTTACGGCACCAGGCATGGGTGATATTCGTAAAGTACTTAGTAATCTCTCTACTCTGCCAGATGAAGTAAAGGATATTATGGAATATCGCTTCTCGACTTATAGTGATCTAAATAATCATTCGGTAGGTAACCTAGTTCTTACGGCCTACATGAAGAAAACCGGTAGTCTGGAAGAAAGTATCGAGTATTATAGCAAGCTTCTGCGCGTGAAGCAGACTGTACTTCCCCTCTCTGAAGACAATCTAGTCTTGATGGGCGAGACGACAGACGGTGAAATAGTTGAAGGTGAGGCCGAGCTAACTGATTCTGGCAAAAAATTTGAACGCATTTTTTACAAGGAAGAGCCGCATGTGTTGCCGCGCGTAATTAGCGCAATTAATGAGGCGGATCTTGTGATTATTAGTATCGGCAGCCTTTATACTTCAATTTTGCCGCATCTAATCTGTAAAGACGTTGTCAAAGCGATCAATGAGACGCCAGCTAAAGTAATGTATCTTTGTAATGCGATGACGCAGCCTGGTGAGACGGATGGTTTTGGTGTGAGCGATCACATTAAGACGCTTGAAAAGTACCTTGGTAAAGGCACGATAGATGTGGTGGTAGCCAGCAATACGAAGATAGACGAAGAAATGCTACGCAAATACGAGACCGCCGAGCAAAAAGATCAGGTGGTAGTAGATTGCGAAAATATTCATGATTGCGAGCTGATTGAGGAAGACTTACTGACGACTGAAGAAGGCAAGATTACGCATAATAGCCTGAAACTTTCATCGGTAATCTTCTCGTATCTAATGAGATAAAAAATAACCCCCTTTTATGGGGCTATTTTTTATTTTGCTACTTTGTAGTGGTCTTTACCGACGCGGGTGAAGAGATTTTTGTTTTGGAGATTTAGTAAAACGGTAGTTTCTTTAACTTTGCGTTCACGCAGGACTTGTTTGACGATTTCCTTGCGAGAAAGACCTTCGGAGCCGGCTTTCATCAGAATCTTAGTGATAATGTCGCTGACGGTCCCCTTCTCGAAGCCCCAGCTGTCTAGTGCGTAGATGCCGCGACCAATGAGTACAAAACGTGAATCTTTGATGAGCTCATTGTGAATAGCCTGAACGGTAACATTTTTACGTTTAAAATCGGAAGAGCTGATGGCTTTGGCGATGTCTGAGAAGTGCATTGGCTCTTTGTGTTCTTCAAGGACGACATAGATTTTGTCGCGGATGTTCTTTGGGTTGACGGTTGGCCATTTGGTGAGGCCCCATTGGTCATTAAGAGTTGAGAGAAGTTTGCTAACATTGGCAACGGCTTCGATGTGGCTTGGATGCTCGTAGTCGAGCTTGGCGTCTAATTCATCGAGGCTGAGCGGTTTTTTGTTGGCTTTGACAAGAGATACGATTTTGTCGACGCGAGTGCGGATAGTTTTCTCATCGCCGTATTCGGCAATACCGATAGCGTTGTGGTATTTATCGTTTTCGCCAACTACGGTAAGGGCTGGGGAGATTTCGCCAAGAAAGTTGAAGTAGGCTTTTTCGACAGCGCTAGGGTCGTGGCCGAGAACTTTGCGGGCGATGTCGGAAGTGCGTGCGACGCGACCCATTTCGGTGAGATTGCGAATGATGACTTTTTCGGCTGGAGCAAGCTCGGCAATCTTGCTTTCTTCAGCTGCGATGCGGAGGCGAATTAGAATAGCCTTCTCTAGCTGGCGTACGCGTTCGCGTGTTATTGAGAGCATGTCTCCGATTTGTTCTAGGGTTTCTTTGTGCCCGTCGAGACCGAAGCGACGCGAGATGATTTCCTTTTCTCGCTCCTGCTCAATAATATCAAGGCTGCTATTGATGGCCTTGAGGATGGTGTCCGCATTATTCATGATGCAAAAATTCCTTCTCACTTCTCCCGTCGTTAGGTTTTTTATTATCTTATCTAATGATATTTTAACATTATACTAGATGTTTGTCAACACATCTTCTTCGCTTTTAAACAACTACAATTATAATAACATAATTTTGCGTGCCAATGTAAAAAATTATATATGAGTTTTTTATTTTGAGCTTTGTGGCATGTTGCTTGCGCTTTAATGTTGCCGTGTTGTAGGTCTAATATTGTTTATGCGTGGCATGATATATTTTGTGAACTAAGCTATTTTAGCTATAAAATATAATATCTATTTTTCAAGTTTTATGCTAAGATGTATCTGATGCGACAAATAAATAGAGTAGTCGCAGGACACTAGAGGGGGCACCCTCTAAGCACCTTAAAAAAGGAGGTAAACATGTATGGTGACTTATGCAATCGCAATTATTATTACCCTATTGGCACTTGGACTTGCGGTATTTAACTTCCGCTATGTCCGAGGGATGAAGGAAGGCCCCGCCGAAATGTCGGAAATGGCCAGCATTATCCGTGCGGGTGCCAATGTCTTTATGCGCACCGAGTACAGAACGATCGTGATTACGGTGGCTGCAGTAGCAGTGATTTTTACGCTGTTTATTGAATGGTCGAGCGGAATTACGTTCATTGTAGGCGCAGCTATGAGTAGCGCGGCTTGTATTTTCGGCATGAAGGCGGCGTCTTACGCTAACGTGCGCACGGCAAATCGCGCGCGTGGTGGCAGTATGCTCAAAACGATGAAAGTCGCTTTGCGCGGTGGTAGCGTGAGTGGGCTTAGCGTGCAGGCGTTTGGCCTGCTTGGGCTGGTTTTGATTTTGATTACAACTGGCGGCGTAAAACTAGGCGTAATCAGTAGTGGTCTACTTGCGCATTTGGAATGTAATCCGAGCGTAATGCGTTTGACGACGTATTCGCTTGGCTGTTCCATTGTCGCAATGTTTAACAGGGTTGCTGGCGGTAACTACACGAAGGCAGCAGACATTTCTGCCGATATTATCGGCAAGAATCGTCATGATTTGCCAGAAGATGACCGTCGCGTCCCAAATACAATTGCGGATTTTATCGGTGACCTTGTCAACGATATTGCTGGCAACTGCTCTGACTTGCTTGAAAGTTTTGTGGCGACTATGGTGGCTGCGATTCTAATTGCGGTGTCTTCGGCAGGAAATGGCGCAATCTCGACGGCGCTTTTCAAATCCATGTATAGTTTTCCGATTTTGCTGGCCGGCATTGGACTGCTCGGCTGCATTGTTGGGATTATGGCGGTTTTGAAGAGTAAAACTGGAAAGAGTCCGTCTGCAATTTTAGACAAGGCAACTTATATCTCTGCCGGTTTTGTGGTCGTGGGGGCTCTAATAATTTCTCTCTTGATGTTTATGGGAGAAGACAAGGCTTTTGCAGGCTTTAGGCTCGGCTGGATTTCGCCTTGGCTGTCGACTGTACTTGGTTTAGTTTCGGGCGTAGCAATTGGTAAGATTACCGAATACTACACGAGCACGGACTTCAAACCTGTACGAAAATTAGCTGAAATCTCAACTGAGGGCGAGGCTTTTGTGGTCACGAAAGGTGACGCGATTGGTTCACGCTCTTGTCTATTGCCGATTCTGGTGATTGTTGCTTCTTTGTTGCTTGCGGGCTGGTTTTGCGGTATCTATGGTATCGCGATTGCAGCGCTTGGTATGCTGAGCTTTGTAGCGACGACAGTTTCAGTAGACGCATTTGGCCCGATTGCGGATAATGCTGGTGGCATTGCTGAGGCTTGTCACTTGGATGAGTCTGTCCGTGCGATTACTGACAAACTTGATGCCGTAGGTAACACGACAGCAGCAATTGGCAAGGGATTTGCGATAGGCTCAGCCGCATTTGCGACCGTATCACTGATTTTTGCCTATGTCGGTAACTATTCTTCCGCGGCTGTGCCGGTGCTGAATATTGCAAGCTTTACGGTAATCGGTGGCGCCCTGATTGGTGGTGCTTTGATTGAATTCTTCTCTGCTAAATTGACCGACAATACAATCGAGTCGGCGAAATTAATGGCAGACGAAGGCGATCGCCAGTTAAATATTCCTGGCGTGCTTGAGGGTGATATAAAGCCCGACTACAACAAGTGTATCGAAATGGCGGCAAAGGAAGCTTTACGCAAGATGCTCTTCCCGTCTTTGATGGCGCTTTTGGTGCCGGCGATTGGTGGCATGATTTTGGGCGTAGAATTCGTTGGTGGCATTTTGATTGGTGCTACTATCGTGGCGATCCCGCGTGCTATCTTTATGGGTAATTCCGGCGGAGCTTTTGACAACGCGAAAAAGTATGTTGAGAGCGGTCAGCTTGAAGGTCATGGTAAAGGTTCGGCGGCACACAAGGCCACCGTAACCGGCGACACCGTCGGCGATACCAGAAAAGACGTAGTTGGCGTAGCGCTCGATATCTTTATTAAGATGATGTCGACTGTCGCAAATACGCTGGCGCCGGTATTTCACGCGCTCCATCATTAACTCCTAACGCTCCAGGGGCCTCTGGCTCTGATAGCGAATTTTCTTTGTTCTTGCCCAAAAACTTGAGCAAAGCAGTCAAAACCCCCAGCTAGTCTGGGGGTTTACGCATATTTTCTGTAAAGGTGTTGTATAAATTACAACGACTGAGTAATATTAGTGTTCGATTTTTAGATTTCGCAAAGATCTTTATCAATAATAAGCTGATTTGAGTTTGAAATTTTGGATTTTTGTTGACTTTCTATTAATAATAAGTCGAGTTGATGGTTATTAATGTTCTTAATGAGTAGTTCTATATCCTCTTTCTCGAGAAAAGCGCGTAGATTCATAAAAACAAACAGTTTTATATCAGATAGCTCCGTCATCATGTCTAAATAATCGGTTAATAATTCGATGAAATTATCTTCATCGCCAACGATATGGATATTTACGGCTTTTGCGATGCTGTCGATAGAAAAATCCGGATCGGTTTCGACTTCAAAATTAAAATTTTCGGCATATATTAACTCATCGAGATACTTGATAATGTAACTTTTGAATGAATTGGTCTCGTTATAGAAGCTTTCAGAGGTGGATTGCTTAACGAGAAGCTTTAGCAAAGTTGCAATAACTTTTTTGTCATTAAAATTAAGTAGGAATGGGTTAGGAATAAAGTCGATATGTTTGGCTCGTAGCGTTTTGCCGTCAAGTGTAAAGTAATTGCAATCGTCGAGGTTGGCGCTAAGGTTCTTAATAATTTGTCGATAAAACGTTGGTGATTCTATAATTAATTCATTGAGATGGACTTCTTCATTCCAAATAAGGCTATTGTCGGTCTCGGTTAATGAGAATCTAATCATAAAACTATCATCCTCTTGTCGTCTTGTATAAAAGTGTCGTCCAGTTCGCCAACGACGAGCTTCATGCCGGCGAATTGACGTTCAGTGACGCTCATTATCTGGACAATACCCTTGGGTGGTTTATGTTTTTCTATACTGCGCTCAACTTGTTCAACGGCGTGCATATTGATACAGATTTTGGTATAAATTGATTCCTGCATCATAATAAAGCCGTCGTCGATGAGGTATTTGCGAAACCAGCGGTAGTGGCGCCGGTCCATGGAAGTTTCGGTTGGAAGATCAAACATGACAATTACGCGCATAAATCTATAGCTCATACCAGTTAATAATTAAAGAAGTATCATTCTCTTCGATGGCCGAAAAAATGCTGCGGACGTAAATGCCGATTGCATTATTTAAATATTGGATAGAATTGCTAATGCGAACCTTGGAGTTTAATAAATCTACGACCTGAATTTTTTCGTTCTTTTCGAATGTTTTAAAATTACACTCGTGTGCAAAACGGTCAATAATGGGGCGAAAAGTTTCCATAAGGTCAGAACCGAGATTGAAAGGATTACTAGCGTTATCGTGCCAGAGACCGAGGTTTGTAAGATAGCCGGAGGCGGAAATTTCGCGATTAAAGCAGGATAAAATAATAGAATATCCATAATTTAATACGGAATTGCGAATATCTGAACTGTCGCGATAAAAATCCATGCCATACATGGCATTAAAGTAAACTTTGGCGGCGTGTCCTTCCCGATTTGTACTGTCGCCAGGTAGCACTTCGGAGGCGTATTGGCGCAATTGCTCGGCTTTCTCAGCATTGCCAATATGAAAAAGATTGTTGGCCTGGTTGAGGATTTTACGCTCAACTATAGCTTGCCAGACATTGGACTTTATCTTTTCATCCCAATGAATTTGCTGTCGAATTTTGCCACTACTAATATAATGACCATACATTGGGATGAGCTCGGATGATGGGTTATGTTGGTTGTCGCAAAAGATGACTTTAACTTTACGCTCCATGAGCTCAGCTAATAAATAGGCGGTAATAGAAATCGCCGTAGTTTCGCACATTAATACAGAGATATCGTCGAGAAAGATGCGTTTCTCTTCCTCGCCGGTACGAATAACTAGGGACCCTAGTTTGTAATCTAGTTTGCTACGCTTGGAAATAACTACCACCCGCCAAGACATTCTTTAATCTTCCCTGCTAAGCTTAATTGATGGTGTGGTTTTGAGGTCTATTTTGCGCTCGCGAAGGCCGGTTGGAGATTGGAGGATGAGATAGCAGGAGTCGAGGTTGGAGATATTATTGGAAACGGTACATAAGCCATATTGCGAGGCCTTTGGTACAAAACTTGAAATATCGCCACGTATTGCATTGCAGGATATGGCATTTTGGAGTGCGCAGAGAGTTGAAATTTGGTCTTTTATATCCAGGGTCTTGAAGTCGTTAGAGTGCGATATTATTTCGTCAACTTTTGACCCCATTTGTGGTGCGTTTTTGTAATACTCTAATTTTTCAAGAAGCGCATTCAATAATCGTACATTACCTACGGAAGAGACTTTATCGTGCACTTCATTTATTTCATATTTCTTGTCAATTTTCAACTTATCTTGAAGTTTTACGATATTAGCAAGATAGACTGCGTCGAAATAGTTTAGCTCTAACTGAAAGGCTGGCCAGAAGGCTAAATTATTACCAGTTCTTCCTGCTAAATGCACCGGGAAGCCATTAACTTTTAGATATGATTTAAAGTTAATTCTCGGAATGATAGTCCTAGCGCCTGAATAATTTGCGGAGATGTATTTTTCTGGATTATCTTTGGCGAGAATTGGAATCTGAACGAGTTGGCGTTTTGTGTCAGTTTCGATAAGCGCGAAATAAGCGCCTTTTACGGAGTTGTAGCCGCCATACTTAGAGGTATCCGCCAGACGCTTAGTCTGCTTGATTGGTAGAATACCTTCGGTTTTTTGAGATTTGCCTACGATGAGAAGATCGGAGATATTGCCATTCTCTTGATAAGTCATTCTCGTCCATAGGATATCATTACGTTCAAGGGTTTTACTGACGATATCGAAGCTCTCTTGGTAATTCCAGGCTTTGACCTGAGGATAATTTACGATGTGACCGTCTATTGTCTTCCATTGTTCGCTACGACGAAAGATGAGGCTAGTGCGAATGGAATAGTTGCGAGTCGGATGGTTCTTTATGAAATTATAAGGAGAGTCCGTGAAAGTAGAATTTAAAACATTGCCTACAACGATATTGAGATATGCGTCCTTTGCGTGATGGAAATCGTTGAGTGCGCGTACTTTGATAAACTGAGGGCTAATATAGTTGCCGTTCTCGTCAACATGGTTTCGACCATAGACGTGGCGAAAATCCGACACATGCCCAGCCTTAACTAAGACAACTTTAGTGTCTGGATACGCTTGCTGAAGTAAATCGCGGATGGCTTTGGTAGTTTGGCTAGTTTCGACGATTTGACGAGCAATAAAGCCTCCAAGTTCATCGTCAGTAAGTGGCGTGGCGCGGGTAAGGCGCATGAATTTTTCTTTTGTAATGAATCCTTTATCCGCCCAGACGGCCCAAGTCCCGCGCATACGATTGCGCCAGTTTTCTTCAATTGGATAGTGGTTAGTTTTCTCGCGGTTGTATTCGGCTTTAACTAGGACGAGATTACGAGTGATGCTGTCGTCCTTAGAAAATGAACGTGGAATGATATGATCAATATCGTAAGCGTCGGTCGCGAGGCGTTCAATATCGATACGTTCGCCAGAATATGCGCAACGCCCCATTTGCGAGAAATAGAGAAATAGTTTTTTACTTTGTAAATCGCGATCCTCATAGCTCTTAAGGCTTGCGAGTAATTCTTGGGCTTCTGGAGTCTTGACGGCTTTATATTTTTCTTCAAGTTCTTTTTTGCGGCTAAGTTTTAGCTTCTTATTCTTCTCTTCTCCGCGCGTAACTTCGATAAAGACTTTTTTTGGCGCATAACCAAAAATATCTTTGATTTCTTTGACAATTTTAATCGTTTGCCAAACTCCGCGTTTTACGGCTGGCGAGCAGTAAAGATTTTTAACGTCGTCATAAGTAAGCTCGGTATTCTGTGGGCGTTTTGCAGTGTTATAATCTTCGATCTTCTGCGAGAAATCAAAATGCTTACTTAGAAGCTCCATGAGGTTATTGGTAGTGTTCTCGAGTGCTTCGAGCATAGTCATTTCTTGGCCATTAACAGTGGCGCGAATGCCGTTAAGGAATTTATTGCTAAAATTACCCCAGTCAGTGTAGCTTTTGCGAGACAGCTTGAGAGCCTGTTCGTCGGAGCAATTCAACTCTTGGATGATTTTAGACTTTAACATCTTCTTTTCGTTGCCAAGGACTGTGATGAGTTCAACAACTTTCTCGAGTGAGTCGCGAGAATATTTAAATGCGTAATCTTCGCCGAGAATAGAAGCAAAATCATGATGAGTTTTTAATTTTGGTAGAGTTTTGAGATCTTTTTCTTCGCGAAGATCGGTCTTTTGGTCGCAGATATTGTTCTCGACAAGATATTTCTTAAGACGCTTGAGGGTAATATTACTAGTTAACTCATTCTGTAAGTAAATATGTTCATAGATGAATATCTTGGTCGCCTGGTCGATACGTTTGCCGTTGAAGCTTAAGTTGTTCAGCTGATTAAGGACCATATACTTTTGATAAGCGAGTGAGGATTTTGGTAATACATCCTCGCCTAGTAGGTAAGTACATTCGTTTGTCATGCGACGAATAAAATTATTAGCACGATCTTCGAGGTTAACGAGATTCTCGAAATTCCAAGGATAAACGATTTCTTTAATCTCGTCATCCGCCCACGAAAATTCGCTAGCATTGCGGCCAGAATTGATCTCTTTACCATCGTTATCATATTTGCGTTTAACTAGCGGGCCACAATAGTATGGGATTCTGAAGCTATGGATACTTTGAATCTTTTTAGCTTTTGTATTGTACTTCTCGTCTTCGTTTGGATTTTTGGTAGCAAAGCTAGGGTAGTCTTTTGTAAGTTTTTTGAGAATAACTTTAAGTTCTTTGGCGTGGATTTGTTGAGGGATAGTACCCTTGGCTTGACCGCGCTGTTTTGGTAAGAGCTGATTATTCTCAGCTTTACTGATGAGGTTGGTCTTGATGTCGTGTTTTTTGAGTAGTCGTTTGATTTCTTTGTTGATATCCTCTTGTGAGCAACTTACGGTTTTGCGGCGACCATTATTATCTACGGAGTAAGCTTTATGGATATAGGAGTTATAGTTTGCTCCACCAGCGGTAGACTTGAAGAATTTATTATAATCTTCGGAAAATGGTTTAAGTAGTTCTTTTAGCTCTTTGAGTTGCGTCTCGTGAAGATTATAGTTGTTTACCATAGCGGCGGAAATATTCTTGTATCCAGCCATGAGATTGTCTAAAATGCCAAAATCATAGATACGCTTTGCGGCGTTGATTAAGTCCATGTTTTCGGGCCCGACTGCGAGTTCGATCTCGGATTGTTTGTCCTCGAAATTACCATCATCGAGACTATATTTATATTCTTCATCTTCGATGCCTAGCATTTTGCATAAATCTACCGTAGAACCGATTAAAAAACCTGCAAGAAGTTGTCGATCGAGCGTCTCGTCGGTTTCTTCATCCTCGATAAAGATTAAATCTTTGAGCTCTTTTTTGCGGTCGATTTTGCTACGTTTGCGATCCTTAATGATTTTTGCGACAGTGTCGCCAACGGAGTCTGCAACGTTAAAGCCACGATTATTTGCGGCATCAACAAAATTAAACCAGATGCTATTGAAGTCTTCGACATCACTAAGCTCTCCCTCGATTAGGAAATGACCGCGATTTTTGAGAATGTGTTGAATTGCTAGGAAATAGAGGCGAATATCGAAGTGATCTTCGTCGGTTGCATTATAGATTGCATTGCGTAGATGCCAAATAGTGGGATATTTTTTATGGAAATCTTTGTCTTGAAAATCAGGATCATTGAAGAGCGTATTTTTAGACTTACCGGAAGGATTGTGGCTAAAATCTTTATCTTCTTCAAGATAAAAACTTTCACGGAGACGTATATAGAAGTCTGGATCTACCTTTGCAATCTCGTCAGCGAAAAGCATGCGAAGTAGTTTAAGACGATTTTTGGCGCGGCTGGTGCGACGGCGTGTTGAGCGTGGCAGTCGACGCTCGGCGGCAGTGTTGGCTTCTTCGAAGAGTCGGCTACCCCAAAGTGCCTTGCCCTTTTTGCGTAAAATATTGTAGTTCTCGTCGGTAACCGCCCAACCCACAGAGCTGGTTCCGCAGTCTAAACCGATATAGTAATCTTTTTGTTCCATCAATAAGCTCCGATATTCTTTGCTATATATTATATAACATGCTATACTGGAACTAGTTCAATTATACGATTGATTGACATACGACAAGTTCAAATAAGTCTGCTACGGCAGTAACGAAACCATAGCCCCATAGTGGGGCATTTTTTGTTCTGGGGGGTTACATGAGTCGTTTTTGGTACATTATAAGGATTAGCTTTATCTGTTGTAGTATAATAATTTTATTAGTTATACGGCAGTCTGTATCTGGTCGTATGGATAAAAAGCACGCGCTTAAGCTTTATTGAGGTTTGAGAGTCGTGTCAAACAATCGTATAACTGAACAACTTGTCAATACGTTCATTTATGGATTGCGTTTGAGAGTCGTGTCAAACAATCGTATAACTGAACCATTAAAAATCACCCGTATTCAAAAGAATAGTTTGAGAGTCGTGTCAAACAATCGTATAACTGAACCGCGGAAAAGACTGATTGCCCAACGGATCAGTTTGAGAGTCGTGTCAAACAATCGTATAACTGAACAGAGAAACATAAAGAGGGAACGTCGGAGGGGTTTGAGAGTCGTGTCAAACAATCGTATAACTGAACAGTTTGAGAAAAAGGGTTATGAGGTTAATCGTTTGAGAGTCGTGTCAAACAATCGTATAACTGAACAAATGTCTTCGTAATGCTCATCACACCGGCGTTTGAGAGTCGTGTCAAACAATCGTATAACTGAACGGCTATAAGGTAAATCTTTATACTAACATTGTTTGAGAGTCGTGTCAAACAATCGTATAACTGAACCCAACTACCTTTTTGTTTTAAATGCTCATCGTTTGAGAGTCGTGTCAAACAATCGTATAACTGAACATTGTTCACGGAGGTTTTTGTTTAATCGACGTTTGAGAGTCGTGTCAAACAATCGTATAACTGAACTTAAACAAGGTCTTTTTGCGTTGGTCAACCGTTTGAGAGTCGTGTCAAACAATCGTATAACTGAACGCATTATGCGGGCATCATGCGGGCATGGCGGTTTGAGAGTCGTGTCAAACAATCGTATAACTGAACACTGTTATTTTGCTTCGTGGTTGCTTCAAGGTTTGAGAGTCGTGTCAAACAATCGTATAACTGAACTGTTATCTTATTATAAAAAAAGTATTGCATGTTTGAGAGTCGTGTCAAACAATCGTATAACTGAACGGATTATTGCTACAAATTGAACACAAACGCGTTTGAGAGTCGTGTCAAACAATCGTATAACTGAACTGAATTATGCGGAGATGATAAAGAATGAACGTTTGAGAGTCGTGTCAAACAATCGTATAACTGAACAAAACTTGTCTGTTCCCTATAAAAAGTCACCTTTATTAAAAAGGCACGTTTTTCGCAGAAGTGTTGTATATTTTACAACACTTGAGTAATATTAGCATTTGGTTTCTTAGATTTAGCTTATAATTATTTATTTTTTTTAAAAAAATAAATTTTCATAAAAATAACTCCACTAAATGGTGGGATTATTTTTATCTTCTATCTAATAACTAGTGGCGTTTTTGCGATAAAAGCAGTGCTGGCAGGCTGGAGTGATACGAATACTGAATAGGCTTCGACGAAAGCGATATTATAGTTGGTTGCAAAATCGTCAACTAGACTGTGAGATTCTTCATCGAAATAAAAGACAATTGAATGCCGGAAATATCGAGCCCTTTAATCTTCTCGCGTGGGGATTTACTTAAACTTATACTCTTCTGCGGCTTTTTTAGCGGTTTTCTTCAGAACTTTGGTGCTGGATTTCTTCGCGGTTGTAGTCTTGGCGGCACGGCGCTTGGCTGGGCGGCGCGTGGTTTTTGGTTTGTTGGCTAGCATTTCGCGGGCCTGCTCTTCGGTGATTGTTTTTGGGTCCATGTCGGCTGGAATTTTGACGTTGTTGCGCTTGCCTGGGCCCTTGGTGCCAGGTTTTTTGATGGCTGGGCCTTTGATGTATGGACCATAGGCGCCGATGATAATTTGAACGTCGCCCCAGTCGGCGATGTAGCTGTCGCGTTTTTGCTCGTAGCGCGGAATTGCCTCTTCGAGCGTGACGGTATAAGGATTGAGATCTTTGATTGGGATATTGTACTTGCCGGCTTTAAGATAGGGGCCGAACGGGCCAGCGGCGGCGATAATCTCGGCGCCGTCTGGAGCCTTGCCGAGCGTGCGTGGAAGTTGCGGTAGTTCTAGTTGCTTTAATGCTTGCTCGAGAGTGACGGTCTTGACGGATTTACGGGCAGGAAGTGGCGCAAAAATAGGTTTTTCGCCAGCTTCTTTTTCGTTCTCGCCGAGCTGAATAAAGCCGCCGCGTTTGCCAACTTTGGCGTAGATGGTTTTACCGGTTTTGGGATCATGACCCAGAACGCGCGCGTTGTTGTAGCGCTCGATGCCTTCGCTTGCGATAACGGCGTCATTGAATGGGCCGTAAAAATCGCGAAGCATTTTGACGCGATCGAGTTTAGCTTCGGCGATAAGGTCGAGATCTTTTTCGATGCTGGCAGTAAATTTGTAGTCAACGATATCTTTGAAATTATCGACCAAAAAGCCTGCGATAAGTTCACCGATAGGAGTGGGGAGAAGTTTGCCTTTGTTGGCACCGTATTTTTCGGTGACGGTATTTTTGGCGATTTGACCATTTTCGAGGACGAGAGTTTTTACTTCACGTTCTTCTCCCTCGGATTCGCCGCGAACAACGTAGCCGCGTGCCTGAATGGCAGTCATAATGCTAGCGTAGGTGCTTGGGCGACCGATGCCGAGCTCTTCAAGCTTTTTGACGAGCGAACCCTCGGTATAGCGGGCCGGTGGTTTGCTGAAGTTCTGGCGAGCCGTGATGGTTTTGGCGGTGATTTTGTCACCTTCTTTGTAAGCTGGGAGTTCATTTTCCTTGAGGCGACCATAAACTTTGAGGAAGCCGTCAAAAGTAATAACTTCGCCTTCGCCTTTGAAGATATATTCGCTAGGAGTATTGATGGTGATAGTAGTCTTGGCAACTTTAGCGTCGGCCATTTGCGAAGCAAGTGCGCGGCCGCGAATCAGGGCGTAAAGGCGGCGCTCGTAATCGCTCTTGCCGGCAGTTTCGCGCGTGACGTCGGTTGGACGGATTGCTTCGTGAGCCTCTTGGGCGCCGGCGCTTTTGGTGTGATAATTGCGAACTTTAACGTAATTTTTGCCGTAAGTGTTCTCGACAAAACTAGCCATACTGGCGAGCGCTTGCTTGCTAAGGTTTAGGCTATCGGTACGGTGGTAAGTAATAAGACCGGCCTGGTAGAGACTTTGAGCGGCATTCATGGTAGTGCGAGTTGAAAAACCAAGGCGACTGTTGGCCTCGATTTGCATAGTAGCAGTCGTAAACGGAGGAAGCGGCTTTTTGGCGGCGTCGGCAGTCTTGACGGAAGCGATAGTGAAGTCGAAATTAATGAGGCTAGTAAGGAATTTGTAGGCTTCTTCTTCGGTCTCGAAGTCGTGGTCGAGATTGGTGGCGAAGCCAAAATCAGCAGAAACTTTATAGACGGATTTACTGGCGTGCTTTT
Organism: Candidatus Nanosyncoccaceae bacterium; assembly: GCA_051891815.1. Taxonomy (GTDB): domain Bacteria; phylum Patescibacteriota; class Saccharimonadia; order Saccharimonadales; family Saccharimonadaceae; genus UBA2834. The sequence continues at coordinate 131,843 of JBJFFO010000003.1, read as the reverse complement.
CGATAGCATGTTCGCGCTCGACGATAAGGCGAAGCGCTGGGCTTTGGACGCGACCAGCAGAGATGGCGCCAGGAACTTTTTTGCGTACAACACCAGAAAGGTCGAACCCAACTAACATATCGAGAGTTTGGCGGGCCTGTTGGCTGGAGACCATATTCATGTCAACAGTACGAGGAGACGCAATGGCGTTTTCGAGGGCGGACTTGGTGATCTCGTGGAAAGTAATACGAGAGGTGTCGTCTGGTAAATGCAAGACTTGACAAAGATGCCAAGATATTGCCTCGCCTTCACGGTCTTCATCGGTTGCGAGCCAGATTTTGTCGGCCTCACGGGCAGCTTTTTGAAGTTCGGAAATAATTTTTTTGTGTTCAGGATCGATCTCGTAGGTGACATCAAAAGTGTTTTTGTTGACTTTGGTATCTTTGCGAATGTGCCCAACGGAGGCTAGAACTTTAAAATCGCTACCGAGGTATTTTTCGATAGTGCTTGCCTTTGCTGGAGACTCTACGATTACGAGATTTTTTGCCATTACCATATAATAACATAAAATTGAGGAAATAAAAAACCGGGCAGTTGCCTGCCCGGTTGGATAATAATCCGATTTTGCTGTACGACTGAAAGCTTAGCCGTTGGCGGGCTTGCCAGCTACGACGATGGTCTCGCCAGGATTTACCTTGGTCTTGGCGGGGTCCTTGACGCGGCGACGGCCGAGCGTGGCGGTCTGCCCGCTGGACATCTGCACGCCGGCGCGAACGAGAACGGTAGCAACGGTGTCGTCGTCCTTCCAGTCGACGGTAATGGGCTTGTTGCTGCCCACGGAGATAGTAACCTGCTTGTTGCCGTTGGTGTTGTTACGATTAACGATGTTTGCCATTTTTGTTTCCTCCTTAAAACATAGTTTGAATGTTTGCAGTGTCGATATGCTGATTGAACTTGGGCAATTTGCCCTGCTCAAACTTGCATACGTTGGCGGCGACAATACTAGCGATTAGAGTAGAGATGTAGCCAATATTGCGAGCGCCGCAGGCCAATTGGGTTGCTTCGCTATCGTCGAAGAGCCAATCTTCTACGTAGATATGAGTGGCTTCTTCATCGAGCGGGTCGATATTGAAAATAGCGACTTCTTCTCCGGCGCTACGCGCGTCAATATAGAGCGCGACGTCAGGAAAACTATTCTCGATGGCTTGCCAAATTGCTTTGCGGCTGCTCATAGAGTCGACGCCACTAATGACGATGCCATCAAGAGGCGTGTCTGGGTGGACGCGTTCGTTGTGGCGAATCAGCGAACAGTGGTTGCCGACCAAGAACTTGACAGTCTCAGCCGCAACATCTACTTTGGGTTCGCCAGTCAACGCTTCGTTGTAAGCGACTTCGGTGGGGCCATTGCGGTCCTCGAAGATGTCGTCGTCCCAAACATGGATCTTGGAGACGCCAAGCTTGGCAAAGAGCTGAATTAGCATGTTGCCAATACCGCCAGCGCCGATGATGTGCAGATTCCAAGCGAATTTACTGGGATCAAATAACTTCTCCTGGTCGGAAAAGATCCTCATCTTCTTTACCTCCTCTCAGAATGTTTTTGGCGCCGTTCCAGCCCGAATCGATCTTAGACGCAAAATCGCACTGATCGCGTTCACTCAAGAGGTCGACCATCTTTACGATGTCGAGTCGACACTGCTCGATGAGCTCGGGTGAAACGTCGTCATGTATCTTGACGTCAAGGGGTACGCTATTGCGGAAAGGCTGATAGCTATCCAGTCGCGCAATAAAGTTTTCATTGACGTTAAGAACTAAGCTAACCATCCAGTCGATGTTAAGGTTGTTGCGATTAATGTCCTTTACATCGGTGGTAGAAAAGAAAACTTGACCGTTGGCATGTGAATGCCAGCGAAAACGCAGTTTTTGAACGTCCTCAATGCGCCCAGCTTCAATAAAATCGGAGTAGACGCCATGCAGAGCCTCATCCTTAAACTCGCAGTAGCCCCCACTTGTAAACTGAGGTGCGATTTGGACTTCGGTAACAGTGAAGCTGCGGACATAGCCATCGTCGTCGGGCGCATACTCGATAACGCCGATACCGGTGACTTCGTTGGGGAGAGCTAACTTGGCGTAGCATAGCATTTTAAGCCATACTTCGCGGGGGATATTTAGTGTCATTTTGCTACCTCCTGTGCAAGAATCTTAGCTTTGGCTTTTTCGATCTGTCTGACCTTGCGGAAACAATGTGGAATCTCTTCTTCGGCCCATTCGCTATTGACGCTATGAAGCGAGTCTATCATCAATGTGATAGCTTCAAGCAAGCGCCCAGCGCGAACATAATCGCGAATTTGATAGCGACGGTTGCCGAAGCAAAAGCCTCCACTTTCGTTGTAGTCCGGGGACGAGCTAGTTGCGTTGGCTTTGACACCAGAACGCGTACGCACGGCTCGGAAGTCGGTTCCTTCGATTTCGATGCGATAATCACCGAAATCATAAAGCTCGCCTTTGTAGGGCACGCGAACGCGTACGCCAATGAGTAGGCGATTGAGTTTTTTGCCGCGAGTCTTAGATGTAGACAGACTCGAGACGCCACGCATCTGACGAATTTGTTCCCACTCGCGCTTAGCACGGGCAAGGTTTTCATCTTCACTCTCAAGCTGGAGTTTTTCGAGCTGATTGCGGGCCTCGGCAAGGTCGCGACGACCGCGACGCACGAGCTCACTATTGTGTTCAAGCTCTTCCTTGAGCTCGTCGATATGTTTGGTGAGTGAGTCGCGACTGTAGTTATAGCCGGCAACACGATCATGTGTAACATATCGCACATAGAGTGATTGCGCTTTGTTAGCCTGTTTGCCGTCGAGTGGTCGATACAGCTGCTCGCAGTGAATTTCTTCAATGGCTGCTTTTTTGACTTCTTCTTGCTCTTCTTTGTGTCCTCTAATCGCCCAGATCAGCATACGAATGCCGCTGATGAGATAAACTGGTAGAAGTGGTAAAGTGAGCAGAATGACGACAAGGCTGATCGGTTCGCGTGGGAAATCGGCAAGAAAATACCGCTTCCGCTTGCTTTCGCAGTAGCTATACAGCACCAGGAAGGCCGAGATAACGTAGAGGATAACGAACGCAAGTAGTCCCATGTCAAGTGCGAGTTCCTTGAAGGTTAGGCCTTCTTCGTCTTTGACGGGGATTTTGTTGTCGTCGTCCAGCGTGTAGCTGAGCATGGGTGCTAGCTGCTCCCTTTCTTCGGCCGGCAACTGATTAAAAATTGCTGCGTGTTCATTTTGCGTTTTATGTTCGCTTCTGTCTTCGGCGAGACTTAGTCCGCCAATGAGTAGAAAAAGTGCATAAAGGACCGCAATGATTACGAGCGCGACTAATGAGCGACCTAGAATATCTTCAAAGTCAAACTCACAGGAGTCATGCTTGCTGCGTTTTTGCAAAATGACCATCTCCTTTCTCTAAAAAATCGGATTTTAAGTTACGAAGGGGCATAAAAAAAGACCCCTCAATGATATTGTAGCACAGATTAGGATTTTTGTCAAGACGAGAGGAATTGCACAATTTTTTTCACTTCGAATAGCCGTTCGAAAAATTATGCAATTCCCTCTGTCTTGTAAAAAGTCTTATAGTCGTTCGAAAAGACTATATAATGTCCTATTTGGTAAAAGTTTTTATAGCCACTCGGAGAACTATACGGATACCTATTGAAAAAGTTATGTAGCGTTTAGTATTTCGACGGCTTCGGCTTCGTCTTTGACGAAGAAAAACATCCTGACCTTGGTTACATTCATAGATGAAATCTTTGAGTGGTTTGCTGGTACTATAAAATTTTTCTTTCTTCGAGCCAATTAGGTACATCGATAAATTTGATTTCGGGCCAGTTATTAACTTCGTCCTCGGTGACGTTATAGATTTGCTGATAGACAATTTCGACGCTGCCGTATTTGGCGTCTTGCATATTAAAGCCAAGCGCTTCGGCGACTTCTGCAACAGCCTCGCTGCTCTTGCCTTCAATCTCGATAAAGGTCGGAACCCATGGCCAGGTATCGATGTCAATCTCGACGCCTTTGTAGACCCAGGATTCGCGCAGGGTTTCCTGGACGGCCTTTGGCTGGTGGCCTGCGGCGATTAAGAAATTAACGGCATTTTGGTAGTTGTCGACCGTAAGGCAAATTTCTTGCATACCCTCGAGGCTACGCTTCTCGAGATGTTTGACGGACATGGTAATTTTGTCACCCTCGTCACGCACGCGCATATACGAACCTGGCTCGGGTAGCTCGTAGACGGTGCGACGCATAAGGCGTTCTGGCTTGACGCACTGGGCGCCAATGTTTTGTAGTAGTTTACGCAGGCGTGTTTTGTTGATGTTTAAGAATTTGGCTTCGATTTCGGTTTCCATAAAAACATATTAACATGAGAAAGCAGGCTATAATTCTTCCTCACTTCGAATAGCCGTTCGGAAGAATTATAGCCTGCTTCTTGTTAAAATATCACTGTTTGCCTTTGCGTCTGTTGCAATCGCGGCAAAGCATTTGGCGGTTATTGGCGTCAGTTTTACCGCCTTCGCACCATGGCGTGATGCGGCCGGCTTTGCATGGTTATAGACTGGTGTATTGACCACCCCGAATACGCGGCTAAGATCAAGGTTATGCCTAAGAAGGATTTCCCTATTCTGATGTCATGCGAGCTCTGAGGTATACATATACAGGCAAAGAGATTCGAACTTTTAGGGATATATGGCTCAGCTGGAGCCGTAGAGGTCTAAAACAATGAAGAAAATAAAAGAAATACAATGTCAATGGTATAGATTTCCGTAACTTTACGTTTAAAATTAGCTCTAACCTTAATTTTTAACGTAAAGTTTGATATAATAAAGATATGATAAACCAAGTTACAAGAGATAGAATTAATAGCTTATCCGAAGAATATCGCAAGTTATCTATAAAGTACAAAGAGGCTATTAAAGAGCTTACTATTTCTGAACTTCCGGAAATGGTTTATAACTCGAACGCTATTGAAAACTCTACTCTTACACTTGAGGACACTGAAGACATTCTGATTCGCAACCAAATCCGCACCGATCACGAAATTCGCGAGATTTATGAAGCAAAGAATCTCGCTAGCGCCATAGAATACCTGATGGACAACCCAGAAAAAGAGATTTCCGTAGAGTTAATCTTAAAATTGCACAAAACTCTACTTACAAATATTCGTGACGAGATCGCTGGTCGTTTTCGCTCCGGTAAAGAGTGGGTACGTGTCGGTACGCATATTGGCGCCAATCCAGAATTTGTAAACGGTTTTATGCATGAACTAGTCGAAAAGTATAATTCCGATACTGACGAATATTTCCTAGATAAAATCGCATATTTCCACGCTGAATTTGAAAACATCCACCCATTCGGCGATGGTAATGGCCGTATCGGGCGTTTACTTACGAACGAACAATTGGATATGCTGGGCTTGCCGCCGATTATTATACCGAATAAATCAAAGTTCGATGAGTACTATCCTGCGCTCGATGAATATACTAAGACAAACAAAATCGATAAATTGGCCGAATTATTTGCAAAGCTACTTATCGAGGCATTGTATCGCCGCAATACTAAGCTGACCGCAAAGAAGATTATATCTGTGGCCGACTGGTCAAAAGTGAATAATATAAACCAGCAAACTGCCACGAATAAGGCCATCCGTGGCACTATTCCGGCGTTTAGAATAAGAGGCCGTTGGATGATTGACAGCGAATATCAAGGACAAGCTGATGGCGAATAGAAATACAAAGCACAGCGGAATCGTAATAGACTTAATAAAGAATAAGGTTTCTGTTTCCGATGCGCTATATCAATTAAAATTACTGGTTTCTGACCTAAATGACGATTCGATAGTTAATTGGATAAATTCAGAATTAGAAGGATACAAAGATAGTGATAATATACCGCCATATAGACATCTTAAGTCTCCTCTTAATGGCGAAATCCAATACTATAGCAGCGGAAGTCTGATAAACCGCAAAATGCAGATACCAGTAAAAACAAAACATCTTAATCTTCTAGAATATACGATGAAGGATAATATATCCGTCATAGAGAAATGGGCGAAAGAAGATTCGTCTGATAAGAAAATGCCATTTGATCTGAGGATAGCATCCAGTATCGCCGACATAAATCTGAGTGAGATGTGTCAGATAATGGGCGCTTGGCTTCCCATAGCTTCTGCAAGTTTCTCTGAAATAACTAACTCTGTTAAAAACAGGATTCTCGATATATTAATGGAGCTCGAAAACAAGTATGGTAATTTAGATGACTATACAATTGATTTTAAGGGCGAAAAAGACAAAGACGCAACAAGTAAAACAATTATAAATATTATTTACAACAATAACAGCATCAAAGTGGGAGACAAAAATAAAATTGATGGTAGTATTTTAGGAGATAATAATGAGCACTAGCATAGGCAATAATAATAAGATAAAACAATCTATTATTGGTAATAATAACACGAAGCAGAGCGATAAAGGTGTCGCTAAAGAAATAATAATAGCTATCATTGCAACCGTAATAGGCGGTATCATATTGGCAATTTGTTTGAACTTACTGAACCTACAATCGTAAAAAAATAACCAAATAGCACCGCTAGCACGCAAGCGTGTTTTGTTGATGTTGAGAAATTTGGCTTCGATTTCGAGTTCCATGAGTATATGATAACAAAGCTAGCTATAATTTTGCGAACGGCTATTCGAAGTGAGCGGAAATGCACTTAAATATTCATACTTATGCTTTTTTATTTTTGTTAGTTTAGATATTCTGAACGCGGTTGGGAGGATAATTTTTGAATGTTGGTTTGGAGCCTTGTGTTATCATGCTGAAACATTGACCTGAGGGCTTCAATAAACGGATTGTCTAGGAATCTAGAGGTCTTCGAAAGGAGGAATTTGATAGTAGATTTGCGCTTTGCGTGTGTCGAAATCAAGCTCAGCTTAAAGCTGCTGAAGTCCAAGAAAAAGCGCCACTGATGAATAATCAATAGCGCAATCTCCCTACAAACGGCTAGTTCAAGTCCTAGAATTGGACTAGCTGTGGAGATATTGTAGTATATTGTAATTTTGATGTCAAAAGCGCGGCCACTATTTCTTTTTTAGTGACAGCTCGTAACTAATGTCGACTAGATTGCAGATTTCCGTGGCGCTGACGGAACCATCGAGGCGGATGGTTAGCCAGTGCTTTTTATTCATGTGATAGCCTTCGAAGAATTTTTCGCCATCGACGAGATTGCTGATCATTTCTGGCGGAAGCGCTAGGTCGATAATTTCTATTTTGTTATCGCCCTTGAGACCGAGCTTGCTCTCGCTAATGCGAAGGAATATAGCGTACCATTTGCGGTTTTGTTTATTGCGGACGACTGCGCTATCGGAAAAGCGCGGCCATAAGAATTCGAGTTCGTCGCCATACTTGTTTTTGATATATTGCACTACCGGCTCAGAATGTTCGCCACAGAAAATATTCATGTCTATATTATATTGGACTTTTTTATGCCTTCTGTATTTTTGGCCATCAAAAAGCCCCAGGTAAGGGTGGGCATCACCTGGGGCTATTTGACCCTTTAACACACCTCCTTGGTTCCGGTAGATCCGGAGCGTGACCCACCTCACAAAATCTGGGTCCGCCGGTTAAAGGGATTGCTAGCTTTAGAAAGTAAATCGAAGTGGAGGTAATACTTGTGCTTTCAGGCGATAGAAGATACCTGAAAGTGAAATCCTTTCTAAAGCACGCAACAATTGCTAAAATTCTTTAGCAAAGTTTGAATAATTTATTTAGGTGCGGCTTTTGATCTTCCAAGTTGATCAAAACTGTATTCAGTATAGCACGCATTTGATTTTATGTCAATACTTTTTGAACATTTTTGCGTAAAATCAATGGCGTTTTTGGGGTTTTTAGGGCGATTTTTAAGGTTTTTACAGGGGCGAAAGCGCTTATTGTTAATTTTGTAAAATGTGTTATAAAATCAGCAGTTTTTTAGTATTTTGCAATAAATTTGACGAACTCGGTAAGAACTCGTGGAAGTTGTTCGCGCTCGGCAGGCGTGAATTTTGACAGGACGAAATCGACGTCGCCGGTTTGTTTGCGGACAGGCTCATTGCCGGTGCCAAGCCTCAGGCGTGGAAAATCTTCATTGCCGAGTTCACGGATAGTGGATTTTAGTCCATTATTGCCACCCGCTGAGCCACGCTCGCGAAAACGCAATTTGCCAAAATCGAGATTAAAATCATCGCAGACAATCAAGAGGTCGTGCGGGTCGGCTTTGTAAAAGTTCAAAATCGCACGAATACTTTTGCCGACGTCGTTATAAAAAGTTTGAGGCTTTATAAGAAGCAAATCGTGTTCGTCGTCGCGAGCAACCTCGGCAAAAAATTTAGCTTTGCTCTGCCAGTCGATCTTGGCGAGTTTGGCATAAAAATCTAGCGCCAAAAAGCCGAAATTGTGGCGGGTAAAATTATAGTGCGAACCAGGATTACCGAAGCCTACGATGATTTTCATAATTTTATTATAGCAAGAAAAAGCGGGTCCAAGAGTGGGCCCGCTTCGTCTTCACGGTTGGGTGTTTAACCAATGCACGCTGCAATGGCTCTAGCTGCCTCGGAACGCTCGACTTCATCACGAGTCAAAGTAACAACGCTAGCGTAAGGGTTGCCGGCGAGTTTGCTGGCTGCCCAAGAAAGGCCGTTGCTGTTGGCGTCCATGTGGCGGTTGTAAACCTGGCTAGGGTCGCCAAGACAAACCATCTTGGAACCTTCGCCGACTCGGGTTAAGAGCTGTCTCATCTGGAAACGCTCCAAAGCCTGCGCTTCATCATAAAGGATGATGCTACGAGCGATAGAACGTCCGCCGATATGCTGCAAGTTTTCCAGTTCGAAAACCTTAAAGATGGCGTTGTTGACGTCGCGCAAAACATCCTGGCGAGTTTTCGGCTTGCCGCCTTTGACTTTGTCGCCTTTGGTACGCAAGTAGTTGTAAAGGTTATCTTTGATTGGTGCGATCATTGGGGCGATTTTCTCGTCCTTGGTGCCAGGTAAAGCACCGAGATCACGACCGCCAGGAGAACCTTCGCTCGGCACAACAAAGATACGCTCATACGGAGCATTGTCGCCCATTTCCAAAGTCTGGAAATAAGCCGATGCGGTAGCACAGTAAGTCTTGCCGGTACCAAAGAGGCCGGGACAGATGACGATTGGCACTTCGTCGGCACTAATCATCAAAGCCTCCAGCAACATAGCCTGACCGGCGTTGCGCGGATAGATGCGACCTTTGTATTCCTTGAGATGATGTAGCTGACGCAATATCGGCGTCTTGCCAGGCTCGAACCTCGCAATGTGGCCAAAGTAGTTGTTGTTGCCAAAAGGCACGCCAGGAGCTGCCATAAACTCGACAAACTCGTTAATATGCAGTGGTTTCTCGTTCGGGAAGAAGGCTTTAAACTCTTCTTCGGTCATTTCACCCCTGCTCATCCATTCCATATAGACTTCATCTGGCATCACGACCTTACGGCGGCCAGTGTAAACGTCCGGATTGATGTGGGCAACGTCGAAGTCTTCCTGATATGCAAGGGAGCTCATAGCGTTGTCGCCGGTCAGGATGGCTAAGGTCTGGCCGTTTTCGAGATGCTTCTCTCTATACAATTTGGCGGCCTTGATGGTCTCCAGTTTGCTGGAATTTGGCTCGTAGTTATTGAAGCGGTGAGGCACCTTCGTGATGCTCTCATCTTCGATAAAAACGATTTTCATGCCGTTGGCACAGATGTGCTTGCCGTCTCGATGAATATCGCCAAGGATGTTATTAAACTGCTTCAACAGTTTCCCGCAAGCGTCTCCACGCGACGATTGTTCGCCGCGGAGCTCGGTTGCGCGCATGATGAAATGCGCGGGGATGGCCAGAATGTCGGCCTTTTTCTTAGTGTCGGCGCTCGGGCTTAAAAGCTCCGGATTTCCGATAAGTGCATCGAGTGCCGGAACTAATACTTGATGATAACTCTTCATAAGATCCACCTCCGTTTTGATATAAAAGAGCTACGAACAAACTGAAGTCAAAATGACCCGCCGTTTGTTACTGCTACTATAACAGATACGGCGGGAGCAGTCGAGCTTAAGCGAAATGCTAGTTTCTAGCGGTGGCTCTTATTTGGCTTTAGTCGCGGTTGCGGAAGGAGAAGAAGATAGGCGTACCCTCAAATGGATAGGCTTCGCGCAAACAGCGCTCGAGATAGCGTTTGTAACTCCAGTGGAGCAGACTGAGATTGCTACCATAAACTACGAACCATGGCGGACAAGTATCGGTCTGAACCATGTAACGAAGGCGCGGATGAGTGTTTTTGAGACCTGCTGGTGGATGCATACGAATAGCTTCGTGGAGAACTTTGTTGAGGTCGGAAGTTTTGAGCTCGGCGTGACGGGCGCGGTCGATTTGGGTAGCGAGCTCGAAAATTTTGGTGGCATTTTTACCAGTGACGGAGCTAGTGAGAATAACTGGCGCATATGGGATGAATTTGAAATCGTATTCGAGTCTGTCGAGAATCTCGTCAGTGTCTTGATGCTCGAGATCGGTCTTAGTGACGACAAGAATGATGCCCTTTCCAGCGTCGACAATCTGGCCGGCGAGAGCTTGATCAAGCTTGGAATGAGGCTCGGTGCTATCAACTAGAAGGCAGCAGACGTCGGCTTCTTCGATAGCGGCGAGACTGCGCAAAGCGGAGAACTTTTCGATGCCAACTTCGCGTTTGCCTGGCTTGCGAAGGCCGGCGGTATCAAGAAGTTCAATTGTGCGGCCTTTATAGCGAATTTCGGTGCGATTAATGTCGCGAGTAGTACCGGAGAGGTTGGCGACGATAGCCTGTTGTTTTTCGGCAAGCGTATTAAAGAGGCTGGACTTGCCGACGTTTGGACGACCGATGAGGGCGATTTTGAGGCTGTCGTCTTCGGTCTTGACGGGTTTGTCTTTGAAGCCGAGTTTGGTGAGCTCGTCAGTGATGCGGTCACGGAGGTTATTTAGGCCAAGGCTAGTAGTAGCAGAAGTACGAAGCGGGTATTTGATACCGAGACTCAAGAACTCCTCGTCTGGCAAGGATTCGCCAAGATCAGATTTGTTAAGTAGAAGTAAAGTTGGCTTGCCGGATTTGAGGGCTTTTTTGGCGATGAGCTTGTCGTCGTGGTTTGGATATTTGCTACTATCGAGCGCGAGCAAGATAAGGTCGGCGCTTTCGACGGCGTCATCGATTTGATTTTGGATGTTAGCTTCAAATTCGTCATCTGGATCTTTGAGACCAGCAGTGTCAATGAGAAGGTAACGATCGTCGATTTTGGTGACGACATTATCGCGCGTAGTACCCGCTTCGCGCGCAACAATAGCCTGTTGACGACGAGCGAGGCGATTGAAGAGGCTGGACTTGCCGGCATTAGTTTGGCCGATGATTGCTACTACGGGTAATTTCATAGGTTCATTATACCAGAATTGACATTTTTAGTAAAGTGTGCTATAATAGATAGATATTAATGATTTTTCAATAAAAAACACCCCTTGCGGGTGTTTTTAAGTATCTTTATGGTGATCCCGAAGGGAGTCGAACCCTTGATTTTCTGGATGAGAACCAGACGTCCTGGACCACTAGACGACGGGACCATACAGGTATATTAACAGAAAAATCCGTGCTTGTAAACTTAGTTTTGTAGGGCTTGCTTAAAACGGTAGCGACGCATATAGCAGAAAATAGCGATGTAGGCTAGCACGCCGGCAAAACCGGCGAGTGAATCAATTAGAACATCCGTTACGCTGCCGTTGCGGCCAGCGATGGCGAGCTGATGTACTTCGTCGATGGCGGCGTAAGCGACCGCGAAAACTGTGGTATAGATTGTCGTGGTGAGCGTTGGAAATTGACCAACGTTGAGACCCTTTAGGAAGGACGAGATAGAATATCCTAATCCAGCAAAGAGTACAAAGTGGGCAAGCTTGCGGGCGAGTGCATTGCTGATGCCAAACATGTTCGCAAAAGCCGACGAGCTAGCCTGTGAGCTTTCGCCACTCGCGGCTGAGAACGCCCAGATAATGATGACAAAAAAGATAGGAAAGATAATACGCCAATACCGTTCAATCTTCTTGCGCAAGATGCGGGCTTTAAGCTCTTTGATGGTTTTTGGCTGCTCTATCTGTTCCATATCTTTAGTGTAGCATATTAGCTGGTGATGGCGCCGTTAATATGTGGAGTGTCTGTGCCGCTAGCGGCCTCTTGGATGCGCATCTTGGCGGCTTGCTCTTTGTTTGCGGCGTCGGCTTGCTCTGCTTGCATTTTGGCTTGGAGCATATTAAAGTAGTCGTCCTGTGGATTTTTGGAGTTGGCATTGATTTGAATATTAGTTGGGCCGTGCTCTGGTACGGTTAATGGAATGCCGTTTTCGTCGGTCGGTACGGCGGGTTCGGCGAGCGCGTCGTTGGCGGTTTCTATGACTTGATCGGCGACAGATGCGACTCCTTTTGCGAGTTGCTCGGCTTGTCGCGTTCGCATATCTGAAGAACGTGTCGCAATGTCATTGTCTCCACCAAGAGCTGGTATTGATTCGACGGCAGTTTCGGCAGCGCTAGCAAACGATGTAGCTTTATCAGCAGCTTCGAGTGCTTCTTCGTGTTGTCCACTATTATTTTTTGCGACACCCTTTACGACCGCAGCGGCGCTAGCAATAGCGGCGTTGCTAGCGATATCCTTTTGTTTCTTAATGTCTTCTTTTTTAGCGTTTAGACTAGTTATTCCACCAGTATCAAGGTCTTTCGCGTCAACGGATGACATTAACTCGTCGGCTTCAGTAGCGATAGCTTGATCGTTTAGTCCGTCATGGTGTAGCTGGTCGACAATCTGCTCAACATCTACTGTGCTGGCAGTATCGGTGTTTCCGGCAGTGACAGCTATTGCTTCAGCGACGGCATTATTAGTTGGGCCGAGCGGGCTAGCATCGGTGCTACTGGCAGTAATGTCTTTGCCGGTGCGCATATTGTCTGGAATGTCGCCCTCATCATCCTCGAGCAAATCTTTAGCGCTTTTCTCGGCTGATAGTTCTCTATTGCCAGTTAGAATGTCTGCATTGGAACGATTATCAAGAAGGTTCATTTCTTGCGGATCTTCGGTAGCAGTTTCGCGCGTAATTGTATCGATATTGCTTGGTTGAAAATCTGCGACAATGTCACCGGTTTTGCGATTAATCAAAATTACATGCTCGATGCCTGGTATGTCAATAAACATCTGGTGAGCTTCTTCGCGATATTTATCAAAAGCAGCCTGAGTAATTTCGCCATTTTCGTCAATTTCTTCGGGCTCGAGTTCGATTTTGCGCTCGGTTGGATCGTCCTCGCCGGCTTCGGTGCCCTGCTCGGCTCGTGGAGCTTGGTCTGGCTCCATAGCAACGAACATAGCAGATTCTGGATCTTGGCGCATGTCTGATTCTAGATTACTCCAGGCATCTTCATCGAAATAAGGATTGTGATTTTCGCCGTCTTCGCGACTCTCGCGTTTTTCGCCCATCTTTTCAATATTTGTATCGTCTGCAAACATAATAACCTTTCTTAATTCCAGTTGACTGAACCGCTGTTACCTGGATAAATACTGACCCAAACTTGTCCGCGGACGAGATTGATGTCGTTGCCTTCATTATCTATAAAACGAAGAGGCGAGTTGACGTCGTTGCGTTGCCATTTGGCGGCGATAACGGTGCCATTTTGGAAGATAAAGGAGTCACCTCCGCCGGTAGTCTTGTAATCCATATAGCCATCACCACGTGCTACAGGAGTAGTTTTCATTGCAATAACGACTTTTGGTGATATTTGTACTTGCGAGCCATCTTTATGGAGGCTGTAGTGTGGACCGCCGCTGGTATGTGCGCGTTTGTAGCTATTAGTATTGGCGTCATATGTGAAGATTGGATTGTAAAGAGCGCTGGAAATGTTAATGCGAACGGTAGTTGCGTTTTGCTCAACTGGTTCTTGAATTGTATCTGGGTCAAGCCTAGTAAAGCCAGTGAAGGTAGATTCGGTATAACCTTTTTTGTAATTGAGTGAATCAAGGTGCGTAGCGTCAGTGTAGACGTTATGTGGAGCGTAAATGCGCTTACCATTTGGTTTAGTATTAGCGCGCCAATAGTAATTGCCATTAAAGAATTGATCGATGTCGCGGAATTCGCCGTTGTTGCGGATGAGATTGAGTGCATTTTGGGCGCCGCCGACGTGAGCGATAGAACATTTGTATGGTTTTGCCATTTCAGCGTAGGTGAGACGGACGCTACGGACTGGGCCAATGAGCTCTGGCTTGGCTTCTTGATAAATAGCCATGAAGCGCGTAATGCCGCCTTCGGCGATAGCTTCGTATATGACGCCGGCTTGATCGAGGCCGCTTTGCGGGCGGGCGTCTGGGCTATTTTCGATCATAACGCAAGTCGTGGCGGCTTTGAGCAAATTGGGGTCGGAAACCTCGAGGCCAGTAAGAGGCGAGTAATAAATCTTGTCACTTTCGGCGGCGTCGTAGGCAAAGTCTGAACTTTCTTCGCCATGATTTACGGTAAAGAAAGCAAGCACGCCAAAAGTGCCGCCACTAATGATAAGAAGAGCTAAAACAACAATACCGACAGTTTTACCGACGGAACGCTTGGTTTTTTCGCGTTTCTCACGCTTTTTGCGGGCTTTTTTGCTACTTTTCTTCTCTTTTAGCTCGGTCTCGTCTAGCTCGGAATTTTCGGCATCAAGAAATTCGGCGATATCGTCATTGACACTCTCGTCTTTTTTCTTGGCAGTAGCTTTTTCTTTCGCAAATTCGCTCTGATTGTAGAGCTCTTCGAGGGTGTGGTCTTCATCCTCGGCTTTGCGAACGTGTATTTTATAACCACCTCGCGACGTCTTCATACTTAAAGTATAACATAAGCATAAAGGCTACGAGGTGGTTTTTGCTAGTCGGCGCAGTTAAAAGTGGTGATTACGGCATTAAGGCGCGCAAGAGTGGCTTCGCGACCAATGACACTTAGGGTGTCGTGAAGAGCTGGGCTAAATGGTGCGAACGATACGGAGAGGCGAATAAGACCGAAGAGTGTGGCTGGTTTTTGCTCGCTCTCAGTAAGAAGTTCATTCAGAGCGTTTTGGAGATTCTCTGGCGTCCACTCAGTGACTTCGCGAAGCTTATCAATGCTTTGGCGCAACAGTGCGACAATTTCGTGTTCGGAAAGCTTTTTGAGAGCTTTGTTGTTGGTGATCATGTCCATGTCGACCGTCGGCGAGACGAAGAAATAGTCGGTCATAGTGCGAAGATCGGCGAGAGTCTTGAGACGATCGTAGATGATCGAGAAGACGCGAAATTTAAGCTCGTCGCTAGCGTTCTTGGCACTTTCTGGCCAGAAATCTGCTGTGCGAGCGTAGAGAGCTTTTGCATCTTCGTTGAAGAGGCGACGAATCCATTGACCATTGAGCCAAAGAAGCTTCTGTTCATCGAAGCGTGCGCCTGCGTGTTGGATACGACTAACATCGAAGCGCTCAATAAGATCCTCTTTGCTATAGATTTCGTCTTCGGTGCCATCATTCCAACCTAGACATGCCAAGAAATTTAGCATCGCTTCTGGCAGGATGCCGTCTTTGCGATAATCGGCGGCAGATTTGGCGCCATCGCGCTTACCGAGCTTTTTATTGCCACTCGGCGCAAGAATGTGCGGAAGATGGACGAATTTTGGACGTTCGAGTCCAAAAGCTTCGTAGAGCGCAAGATAATTGCCCATGCTTGGCAAATATTCTTGACCGCGCAAAACATGCGTCACGCCCATGCAGGCATCGTCGACGATATGGGCGAAGTTGTAGGTTGGTAAGCCGTCGGCTTTGATGAGGATAAAATCATCTTGAGTTTCTGGGCCCATATGAAGGTCGCCAAAAACTTCGTCGTGATAGTCGTAGGCTTTTGGTTGGGCTTTAAAGCGGAGTGGCAGGCCTGGTTGCCATTCTGGCGTATTGTCTGGGCGATAATTGCGATACAAAAATGGTACTTTGTTTTTGTTGGCTTCTTCGCGATATTTGTTGACAGTTTCAGAATCGGTCGGATCAGCATAGGCGCGCCCGGCGGCAATAAGTTTCTTTGCCCATTCGACATAGATATCTTTGCGCTCAGTCTGGTAATATGGACCGTTTGCACCGCCGCGCTCTGGGCCTTCGTCCCAATCGAGTCCAATCCATTGCAAAGTATCCTCAATGAGCTCGGTAGCGCCCTCGACGTAGCGAGCTTGATCAGTATCCTCGATGCGCAAGATAAAAGTTCCATTGCTCTGTTTGGCAATGAGATATGGATAAATTGCCGAGCGTAAATTTCCAATGTGAATATAGCCGGTCGGCGACGGCGCAAAACGAGTCACTGCTTTCATAGTAATAATATTATAATATTATTTTTGATGAACGTCTAGCTGTGGATAAGGGACGTTAATCTTATGCTCTTCGAGCACGGCTAGAGCGGCATGATTAATATTGCGTTTGATTTGGATACGATCGTCGGAGCATTTTGCGTAGATGCGATAATTAATGCTCGAGCTCGCTAGTTCTGAGACTCCGCGATATTCGCATTCGATGAGCTTGTCGGTATTTTCGGCTTTAGCGCGCATAACGATCTCCTCCATGATGGATTCGGCCTTACTAAGCTTGAGCTCATACGGCAATGGAATATCAACGTTAATAAGGTCGGCACTAACTTCTGCTTTGTTGATTTCACTGTTAGCTATAGTAATGATGTTGCCGGTAAGACCATCACGAAGCTTCGTAGAACGAATGCCGAGATGTACGACCGTGCCGGACATATCATTGATTTTGACATAATCGCCAACTTTATAATAGTCTTCGCTAGCAAGCGAAAAGCCACGGATTATATCCTTCATTGTATCTTGAAGCGCGAGGCCGATAACAGCAGATGCGATTCCGACTCCCGCAAGTAAGCTAGTGACATTAAAGCCATTGATTTGAAGTACGCAGAGGGCGACGAGAATTATATAGGCGTAGCGTACTAGGCTAGAAATCAGCGCGAAGTAAGTGTCGCGTCCTTTATTCTTTTTTTGAGATTTGAAATGGTTTTTGATTGGCCATGATACGAGTTTGTAGAATAAAATCGAGCAAAGAATAAAGATAATTGAATAAATAATATGTTCTAGGTTGATCTTTTGAAGTAATTCTTCCATGTCTATATTTTAAGTCGTTCGTAGTGACTGGTCTAGTAGCTATTTTGCGGCAAGCGTAGCCTTGATGACTTCAATTTGATCTCGTAAATCAGCGGCGCGTTCAAAATCGAGGTTGGCGGCGGCGAGTTGCATTTGCGAAGTAAGATCCTTAACGATAGCTGGTAGCTCGTCGCGGGGGATTTTCTTGAGGTCGATGCCCCTACTCTTCTCCTTTTGCGGAATGATAGCGCGTAAGCCTTCGCCGATTTCTTTTGCGACGCTTGTTGGCGTAATGTGATGCTCTTCGTTGTACTTCTGTTGAATTTCGCGGCGACGATAAGTTTCGCTTATGGCGCGCTCCATACTGCCGGTCATATTGTCGGCATACATAATAACGCGACCATTGACGTGGCGGGCGGCGCGACCAATGGTTTGAATGAGAGCAGATTCGCTACGCAGAAAGCCCTCTTTGTCGGCGTCAAGGATAGCGACAAGTGAAACTTCTGGGAGGTCAAGACCTTCGCGTAAGAGGTTGATGCCTATGAGTACATCATAAGTACCGGCGCGCAAATCACGCAAAATATCGCCGCGCTCTAAGGTGTCGATATCGCTGTGAATGTAAGCAGTTTTAATGCCAAGCTCGATGAGATGTTCGGAAAGATCCTCGGCCATGCGCTTTGTGAGTGTGGTTACGAGTACGCGTTGCTTTTTGGCAATACATTCGTCGATTTCTTCGACGAGATTATCGATTTGTCCCTCACTGCCACGAACTTCGATTTCTGGATCAAGAAGACCAGTTGGGCGGATGACTTGCTCGGCTGGCTTTGGGCTATGGCTGAGCTCGTATTCGCCTGGGGTGGCAGATACGTAGATGACTTGATTAATGTGGTGATCAAATTCAGCGAAAGTTAATGGTCGATTATCGAGTGCACTTGGTAGACGGAAACCGTACTCGACGAGCGTTTCTTTGCGAGCACGATCGCCGTTAAACATGCCACGAACTTGCGGAAGCGTCATGTGAGATTCATCGATTAACATTAGAAAATCTTCTGGGAAATAGTCAAGTAGCGTGGCTGGAGGCTGGCCTTGTGCGCGACCTTCAAGGTGACGTGAATAGTTTTCAATTCCCTTTATGAAGCCAGTCTGTTCAAGCATTTCGAGATCATATTTGATGCGCTGAGAAAGACGCTGTCCCTCGAGATATTTGTGCTCTTGGTCGAAAAACTTGGCGCGCTCTTTGTATTCAGCACGGATTCGGCGGATACCGGCCTCAAGCTCGTCTTTTGGTGTAGCGTAGTGAGTATTTGGGAAAATGCCAATCTCGTCTGGCGTAGAAATTACATCAGCAGTTAGTGGGTCGATAACCTTAATACGTTCGACGATATCGAATGCGAATTCAATACGATAGGCGCGATCGCCAGAGGCTGGAAAAAGGTCAATAGTGTCGCCATGAACGCGGAAATTACCACGTTCAAAGGCGATATCGTTGCGGTGATACTGAATATCTGTTAGAAGCTTAATGAACTGCGAGAAATCGCGTTGTTCGCCTTTGGCGACGCGGATAGCCATAGCCTTATAATTGTCTGGCGAGCCAATACCGTAAATACAAGATACAGACGCAACGATAATTGTGTCGCGGCGAGTTAGAAGAGCCTCAGTAGCAGCGTGGCGCAAGCGATCAATTTCTTCGTTGATTGCGCTATCTTTTTCGATGTAAGTATCGGTGCTAGCAATATAGGCTTCCGGTTGATAGTAATCGAAGTACGAAACAAAATAGTGAACTTCATTTTCTGGAAAGAAATCGCGAAATTCAGAATAAAGCTGCGCGGCCAAGGTTTTATTGTGCGCTAAAATTAAGGTCGGACGATTATATTTTGCGATGATATTTGCCATCGTAAAAGTTTTGCCCGAACCAGTAACGCCAAGTAATGTCTGCTCGCGACGCCCCTGATTGAGGCCGTTCATGAGCGTTTCGATAGCTTGGGGCTGATCGCCAGTTGGCTGGTATTTACTATGCAGTTGAAAATTCACGCATATATTATATCATAGATGAGTTTTAAAGGGGTGTATGGGTTAATTGTGGGCTTCAAAAAACCAGCCATTTTTGAGTTGGCTGGTTTTTTGTTTTTTAGAGACCTGCAAATGGATTATTCTGGTCGGTTGGCTGAGCCTCTGGCGCTGTTGGAGTGGCTGGGGTTGCTGGAGCCTCTGGCGCTGTTGGAGTGGCTGGGGTTGCTGGAGCCTCTGGTACTACTGGAGTCTCAGCGGCTACAGGTGTGGCCTGTTCTGGGGCGGCTGGTACGGCCTGTGTTGCTGCTTGCTCTGCGGACGCATTGCCATTTACCCATGAATCAGCTGGTGTAGCTGTGGCTGGAGTAGGAGCTGTACCTGGTATAGGTGGGACGTTATCAATATAGGTAATTTTCTTATCGAAAGCCATGATTGCGACAAAGATGATTGGAAGGAAAATATATCCTATACAAAAGCCGATGCCTTGGCCGAAGGATTTTACAAATTTATAGATAAGATAGACTGAGGCGACAAAGTTTACGAATGGAAGGATAAGAAGTATGATATACCAGCTTTTAAGTCCGGCGATTTGGGTCATAACGTACATGTTGTAAACAGGAATAATAGCTTCCCAACCTTTACGTCCGGCTTTTTCGAAAATTTTCCAGTTGCAAATAATGGCGAAGACGGTAATTGCGAGACCAACAAAAGCAATCACACCAAAAACAGCCGTAAAGGCGGCTAATATTCCACCAGCTGCATCCGAGGTGCTTACGGTGTTATAATCGCCGCTGATATCGTATCTTGTGGCGAAAGTCGGTGCCGCAAATAATGCAGTTGTCGCGATTGCGGCGAGAGCGCTAGAAAAGATTTTCTTCATTTATGAATATGCTTTCTTATTATTATTTAATTTATTTTAATTTTAGCATGCTTGTGGCCAATATTTATAAAAAGCTTGTGGTTTTATTTAGGATTCTGTGCTGTATTTTTGGACCAATTCGCAAAAATGTTTGCCGCGTTCTTCGAAGTTCTTGTAAAAGCCATAGCTGGCAGCGGCTGGCGACAGTAAACAACTATACCCTTCTGTGGTTACATGATAGGCGGTCAAGACGGCAGCTTCAAGATTTTCGCAATAAATTAACTTTTGAGAATATGGCGCCTCGTTGAAGATGCGCTCGAAACTTTCTGCGGTGTTGGGCAGTAACAATATATTGCGAACGGAGCTGCTGCGCAGAAATTCAACTAGTGGGTGATAATCCAGTCCGCGGTCCATGCCGCCAAGAATAATAGTATCGACATTTTTGACGGCTTTGATTGCGCTAATGACGGCTTCTTGAGCAGTAGCGATGGAATCGTTATAGAAGTCTATATTTTTGTGTCGGCCGATATATTCGAGGCGGTGAGGTAGGCCATGAAATTTTGCGATAGCCTGCAAAATTTCGTCTTTTTCGAGACCGAGCGCAGTGCAGGCGTAATAAACTGCAAGGATGTCTTTTGCGAAATGCTCGCCCAAAAGCTGAGTATGGATTTCATTAAGTTTAATCGGTGCTTCGCTAGATAAGTCAATTTTTGTGCCAGCTGGTGCATGCTCGATTTCTTCGGAGCTGGTGTGCTGCCAAACGTCGCCATAAATTAGGTAGTCGTCCGCTTTTTGATGCTTAAAAATATTTTTCTTGGCGGAATAATAATCGGTAGCGGAAAGATAATGATCAAGATGTTCCTCGTAGAGGTTTAGCAAAATCGCAATGTGTGGACTAGCGCTAACAAACTCAAGCTGGTGACAAGAAAGTTCGAGTACGATGGTAGTATCGACGCGAATCTCGTCAATAATATCAAAGCATGGCTTGCCAATGTTGCCAGCAAGAATGCTATGACGCCCACATTCGCGGAGCACGAAATCCGTAAGAGATGACGTGGTGCTTTTTCCTTTTGTGCCAGTGATACCGACGACAGGATTTGGGCAGAATCGCAAAAATAGATCTGTGATAGAAGTGATTTTTTGTTTTTGCTCTTCTGGGATGAAATTTTTAATGATGACGCCGGGAGATTTTATGATAATGTCACAATTGGCGCAGGCGTCAAGGTAATCTGGACCGGAAATAACGGCGATATCCTCGAGCTCGAGTGGATTCTGGTCGGCAACAACAACTTCTGCTTCGGGCAAATTGGTGCGAATAAAATCTAGCGCGCTCTTACCTTCTCGGCCAAATCCTAAAATTAGAATCTTTTTACCTTTTAGGTAGTTGACGATTTCTTGCTTCATAGCTTGGTGATGAGATTTAGATAATCTTGCGGTATGGCATGCTGTGGATTGAAGTAATTTACGACATTATAGGTGGCGTTTGGATTGTAGGCGTAGGTCTGATAGTACTGTAGAAGATACGGGAGCGGAATATTGTGGTCGTAATTCTCGAGTGCGAGCTTGAGGCAGTAATTAATTTCTTCCTTGGTGCCGACGCATTCAAAGGGTTTAGTACTATCTGGATTATAGAGACCGATAAAAATTTGAAGCAAATTTGGGTTTTGGAACATATCGTAACCAAAAATATTGATTAGTTCGGCGCGCTCAACGAAAGGATAAAGCATGATGTAGACGTAGAGGCACTTTGCGCAGGCGGCGCACCATTTGTTGAGATGCGTACCGACATTGCAACTGCGGAAAATATTAAGATATTTGCGATTTTTAAGGAATTTTTGGACGATTTCGTATTCGTTTAAGCAACGTAAAAGGCTAAAATAATCAATTTTATCGGTGATATAGGTTGAAAGATACCAACGAAAATCTTGTTCGAATTCAAAGCTCTTGGAATACTGGTGATTGATATTAGTGCCAGGAATGTTGCCTTCATTGGCCGAAGCTTCGTTACTGAGCACGATGTGCGCGCGATTGGTAAGATAAGCCATAATTACGCTAGCGAAAGCGAGGCAGGACGAAAAAGGAATATGACCATTGTAGAAACCTTGTTTGTTGAGCTCGAGCAATTTTTCATCGAGCGTAAGATTAAAATTGACAGAGCTGCTAAGCGGATAGCCGGCGAATTTAATACTATCGATAGCAGCGCGGTTTTCTGGATAAATACTGCGATTATATTGGAAACAGATATTCTCATCATGCATAGGCTGGAGCGCTTCGAGTGTGACAATACTATCTTTGCCACCGCCAACCGGAATAAGGTTGCCATGAAAATCGTCGCCGATGCGAAATTCTGGTTTTTCAGTCGGTACGTCTGCTACGATTTCGAGAAAATCATCGTATGCGATATTTAGTTGATTGATATACAGAAATTCGCCGAGGCCATTATAGAAAAGCTTTTTGAAGAAAGCTTTTTGATCGTCGTCAAGTTTGCCGGCGCGAATAATAAAACGTGGCGAAATCGTGAGTTTGTAATAATTAATCGCGTTAATGATGCCAAAATTAAAAAAAAGATGCTCGATAAAATCGTCATTAATCCATTCATTTTTGATGTCAGAAATTGGAATAAAAACTTGTGGCTTAAAAGTGTGCTCGCCTAAGATGTAGTTGTATTCAACATGAAAACCGTCGGCGAGACGATTAATCTTGAAAGAATCGTAAATAAACTCTGGATATTGTTGTCTCAGCTCTGCGTTATTCATAGGCTCATTATAGCATTATTTACGATGCTTTATTTCTTCGGCTTTTTGATGTAAGAAGTTAATAAGCTCTTCGGAGCAATCATTCTTATTTAGTAAACTACCCTGATTTTTGCCGAGCATCAAATAGAAATTAGTATCAGTTTCGATGATTTCCGAGAGGTCGCTATATCGTATAGTACGATCGCTAAGCTTATTCTTTTGACGAAAATCGCTGAAGTGAAAAGTGAAAGAAGTCTCAAGCTCGTCAGCGTCTTTGTTGCTGTTCCAAATGCGCTTAAAACCGAGTTTTAGAAAAATGCGAGAGCCTATCATCATAATAGGAATGATTATCAGATAGATAAGTAAGGCTGAATAGTTGTTTTGTAGAAACGAAATTGCGGCAATAATTAGATATGTTACTACTACGATATAGTCGCAAATACGGAGGCGCTTGGCGGAAATTGTTTTGCCAAAACGTTCAAATTCCTGAAAAGTGTAAATAGTGGTTGCTTTGTAAGAGATAGGCTCATTCTCGAGCTGCTTTGCTTTTTTGCTCATATTTATATTATATACGATTTAAGAGGTGATAAAAGTGGTATATTATTGACTTTTTAGGCGTTTTGGTGTATAATAAATGGTTATGGATAGCGATATGATTAGGATTCGTGGAGCGCGCGCGAACAATCTAAAAAACATCGATCTTGATATCCCTCGCGACAAATTGGTGGTAATTACGGGGCTTTCTGGCTCAGGTAAGTCTTCCCTGGCCTTTGATACGATTTATGCGGAAGGACAGCGTCGATATGTTGAATCGCTTTCATCTTATGCAAGGATGTTCCTTGGGGTGATGGATAAGCCGGACGTCGATATGATCACGGGGCTTTCGCCGGCAATTTCGATTGATCAAAAATCTACTTCGCGCAACCCGCGTTCGACCGTGGCGACGGTAACTGAAATCTATGATTATCTGCGTCTTCTCTTTGCGCGTATCGGTGTGCCGCATTGTCCGATCTGCCATAAACCGGTAACGCGCCGTACGGTTCAAGATATTATCGACCAAGTGATGAGCTGGCCAGTTGCGAGCAAGCTAATGGTTTTAGCGCCAATTGTTTCGCAGAAAAAAGGTAGCTTCTCACATATTGGTGAGCAATATCTTGCGAAAGGTTTTGCGCGCGCACGCGTGGATGGTATTATTTATGCACTCGATGAGTGGCCGGAACTTGACAAAAACTTGCGTCACGATATTGAAATCGTGGTAGATCGTTTTGTGATGGCGCCAGATCTTGAAAGTCGCATTTCTCAGTCGGTTGAACAGGCACTAGAACTTGGAAATGGCTTAATGCAAATCCTTTGCATTAAGGATAATAGTACTGCAATTGGTTCCAATCATATTAATAATGATTCCACGGAAATTGTAAGTTATTCGCAACGTTATGCATGCCCAGATCATCCAGACGAGATGATTCCAGAACTTGAGCCGCGCCTCTTCTCTTTTAATGCTCCACAGGGCGCATGCCCAACTTGTACGGGGCTCGGTACGCGTATGGAAATTGATCCAGATTTGGTCTTAAATCCAAATCTTACAATTGCGGAAGGTGGCATTCGTCCTTACAATCGTATCAATCAAGATTCTTGGTGGTTAAGACGCCTTGCGACGGTAGGAGAACGTCACGGCTTTAGCATTCGTCAACCGATTCGCGAAATGAGTCCAGAGGTAATCCATAAGATTCTTTATGGTACGGGCGACGAAAAATATAAAGTTAAGCTCAATAATGGCTATGATTACGAAACGGTCTACGAGGGTGTGATTCCAAACCTTGAACGTCGTCATCGTGAGACGGACTCGGATTTTGTGCGAAAAGATATTGAACGTTTCATGCGTGAGCGTGTGTGTCAAACCTGTCATGGAGCGCGTCTAAAACCGGTAGTACTCGCGATTACAATTCATGATTTAAATATTATGGATATGTGCGCAATGGATGTTGAACAGACGCTAGATGTGCTAAATTCTGATCTTGGCCTAACGCCGAGTGAAGAGATGATTGCGGCGCCGATTTTGAAAGAAATTAAATCGCGCGTTGGCTTTATGAAAGACGTGGGGCTGAATTACCTTGAACTTGGTCGCTCGGCGGCGACTTTGTCTGGTGGCGAGGCGCAGCGTATCCGTCTAGCGACACAGATTGGCTCTGGTCTTCAGGGCGTGCTTTATGTTTTGGATGAGCCGTCGATTGGTCTTCATCAGCGCGACAATGATAGACTGATCGCGACCTTGAAGCACTTGCGCGATCTTAAAAATACGGTAATTGTGGTCGAACACGACACGGATACGATTATGCAGGCAGATTACTTGGTTGATATTGGGCCGGGCGCAGGCGTGCATGGCGGCCAGGTAATCGCAGCGGGTACGCCAGCTGAGGTTGCGAAGAATAAGAATTCAATTACGGGACGTTATATTTCTGGCGCCGAAAGTATTCCAGTGCCAAAACATCGCCGCAAAGTCGATATGAACAATACGCTCGATGTGATTGGCGCGCGCGAAAATAACTTAAAGAATATCGACGTAAAGTTCCCGCTTGGCGTAATGACGGTGGTTTCGGGCGTGTCGGGCTCAGGCAAGTCTACACTTGTGAATGAAATTCTCGCTAAAGAGTTGCTAGCGCAGCTAAATCGTGCGCAGACAGTGGCGGGCGCACACGAACGTATCGATAATATTAAAAAGCTAAATAAAGTGATTGTAATTGATCAGTCACCGATTGGCCGTACGCCACGTAGCAACCCGGCAACTTATACTGGTATCTTTAATAATATTCGTGAATTGTTCGCCGATCAGCCAGAGGCGCAGGTGCGCGGTTATAAACCTGGTCGCTTCTCTTTCAATGTAAAAGGTGGTCGCTGCGAACATTGTATGGGTGATGGCGTGATTAAGATTGAGATGCATTTCTTACCGGATGTGTTCGTGACTTGTGATGTTTGCCACGGTAAGCGCTATAATCGTGAGGCACTTGAGGTGAAATATAAGGATAAAACTATTTCGGACGTGCTTGATATGACGGTCGATGAGGCGGTGGAGTTCTTTGAAAATTTGCCGAGCATTGCTAATAAGTTGAAGACTCTACAAGAGGTCGGCCTTGGTTATATTCGTCTTGGACAGCCGGCAACAACGTTCTCTGGCGGTGAGGCGCAGCGTATTAAGCTGGCAACAGAGCTTGCGCGTCGTTCGACCGGTAAAACACTTTATATCTTGGACGAGCCGACTACGGGCTTGCATTCGGCTGACGTGAAGCGATTGTTGTCAATTTTACAACAGTTAGTAGATGGTGGCAATTCGATGGTGATTATTGAGCATAATCTTGACGTAATAAAAAGTGCCGACTGGATCATCGATATGGGGCCAGAAGGCGGCCAAGGTGGCGGTAAAGTAGTTGCGACCGGTACGCCAGAACAAGTGGCAAAAAACCAGAATAGCGCAACCGGTAGATATCTAGCTAAAATGCTATAAAAAATAATCCCCCGAAGTGGGGGTTATTTGTTTTTAATATCGTCAATTAGTTCTAGCAAAATATCACGTTCTTTTTTGCAGATAAGCTCGGAGTGTTTATAGATTGAGTCGTTGATGATATATTGGCGCGGATTGGCTTTGCTGGCGACGGCGCTAGATTTAACGATAGTTTGAGCAACGCAATAGCGAGCGAGTAGTGGCATGGAGGATTCTTTAGTGTCTGCAGCTTTTATTTGTTCTGTTAGTGTGTCACGGTCGCCATAGGTCGAGAAGTATTCATCGTCACTAAACGGCTCGTTGTCTAAAAGTGATTGTTTAAGTAGGTCTAGGTAATTTTCAATATTTTGCCCTGTTGTATAAGTTGGCAGGCCGCGGCGCGTAAGTTTGTCGGCGTGCTTTTTGGCAAGTTCGTGCCCAAGTGCGGTGCATAGTTTAATGCAGAGTTGATTATATCTTGCGACGACGCTCATATCGCGGAGACAATCTTCGCGATTAATTTCTTCGGCGCTATCAAGATTGATGTCGTAGCCGTCGATAGTAAATTGGTCGGAAGTAAGATCGTAATATTTGCCGTTTATGCGATTGATGGAATGTGCCGCTTCTGGCAAAGGATGGACGCGAATCAGCTCGCCGCCAAAAATATCTTGCACGAGTGTGGCAGTAATGGAGCAATTGCCTTTGGTCGGATTGTTGGCGTGATCGTAAATGTCGCGCATTTTTGGACTGACGGTGTTTTCGCCCCAGCCAAATCTAAGTAAATAGTAAAAAAGTTGGTCGAGACTATCTATCCAGGCGAAGCGTACGCCGTCTGTGGCGGGCTTTACGGATAAATCGCCGGCGCCAAGAAAAGTAATATCGCGATTTGATTCGGTCTTTTGCATTGCTCTATTATACCAAAAAGCCCCCACGAAGGGGGACCTTTTTAACGACGTTTGATGAGTGCGTTGGCGTTTGCGATGAGTCTTTCGCGGAAGGCTTCGCGGGCTGCGTCGGCGTTACTATTGTCGCCTTTCCAGGCCATGAGGGCTGGATCTTGCAAGGCGCGAGCGTAAGAGAAAGTGACTGGCCATGGGAATGGGCCGCAGTTGGTAACGGCTTGAAGGTTGTCGGTAGCTTGTTGGACGCTTTGGCCGCCACTTAGGAAGACGACGCCGGCGAGTTCGTGCGGTACGTGGTCGCGTAGAACCTGTGCAGTGGCTTGACCGACCTCTTCTGGCGTGGATTGATGCTCTTGTTTCTTGCCGGCGAGTACCATGTTAACTTTAAGCACGCAGGCGCGTAGGTTGACGTCCTTCTTTTTGATTTCTTCGAAGAGTTTATCAAGAATTTTGCCGGTAATTTCGATATTTTTTTCGATTGGGTAATCGCCATCGTAGACAAGCTCAGGCTCGACAATAGGCACGATTTTAGCATTTTGGCAGTCCTTAGCATATTCGGCAAGAATTTCGGCGTTTAGGTCGATGGCGGCTTGGGTTGGACTGTGGTCGGTGTACTCGAATGCGGCCCGCCACTTAGCAAAACGGGCGCCAAGTTTGTAATATTCTTCGAGACGCATTGGTAAACCATCGAGGCCTTTAGTATATTTCTCGTCACTGTTCTCCATATTTTCGAGGCCTTGGTCGACCTTTATGCCAGACATTACGCCACGATCATTTAGGAATTCAATGAAAGTTTTGCCATTATCGGCTTTTTGGCGTGCGGTTTCGTCAAAGAGAATAACGCCATTAACGTAGTCTTCGAGGTTGGCGGTCGTAAAGAAGATATTGCGATAGTCGCGACGATGCGCTTCGTCATCTGGAATATTCATACCTTCAAACTTTTTGTGAATAGAACCGCCAGATTCGTCGGCGGCAAGAATGCCCTTGCCGAGAGTCATGAGGCGTCGTGCGTTTTCTTCGATTTCCATAGTATTGTTCCTTTCTGGGTCTGCTTTTTCGACACGGTAGTAATCGTCGCCAATCATACCTTCGAGCGTGCTAAGATTGCTGCTGCTGCCGAGTTTTGAATTTTCGACGTTGGCGCGGGCGATCAAAAGTGCGTCAGTGACATCTTTGCCGCTAATCAGTGCACCTAGCATACTAGCGCCAATGGTAAGATGCGAGGCGAGGTGAGTCATGAGATCTTGGCGTTCGTTGAGCTGCCAGAAGACGCGCTGGCCTTTATATTCGATATAGTGATTGTCGATGCGAATATGATTTGGATGAGGATGCTGGAGCTTAACGTCGGAGATTAGGAGATCGGCGCGCTCGGTAAGAGCACGAATGTGATTGGCGTTTTGAACGGTGTGGCGCTCGACATAGAAAGCGAGCTTGGTGTTTTGGCTAAGTTTAAGAAGATCGAGTATTTCGTTGGCGAGTTTTGGTGTGATGTTGGCGGAACGATCGAGGTAAATCCAGTCTGGATTGCTTTCTGGAATGCGCCAGGTAGTTTCGCGGATGTCGCTTGGCGCAAGATAAGACACAGTATTGTCTTGGCAAAGGATATAGCGAAAAACTACTTTATCATCGGTAGTTGTGAAATTTCCATCAATGAAAGTTGCGCTAGCGTCGGAGATTTCTGCGTTAAGGCCGAAGCGACTAAGTACTTCAAGGCTAATGCTAGTGCCACCATAGATAGAAACGCGCGAATAATAGCGGTGTGAAGTGCCATCGAAGGCAAGATCTAGCCATTTGATGTGGTTTTGGTCAGTTTCGAAATGATTTTTGCGATTATCTAGGCGAAGATAAACATCTTTTGTGATGTTGCCAACAATCAAAATACTCTGCATAAGTTTATTATAACATTTTGCTTATGCTTTTTTAATATGATGAGATTCGCTATTATAATTCTCCCCAGTTCTTGCCAACCGTAACGTCGACGGCGAGCTTGACCTGGAGTTTTGGCTCGACTTGCTCCATTTTCTCGCGCAAGATGGTGGAGATTTTGTCGACCTGATTATCGTCGCATTCAATTATTAGTGAATCGTGGATTTGCAGAATGAGCTTGGCGCCGTCTGGGAGGGCTTTGTCTACTTCTATCATGGCGCGTTTCATGAGGTCTGCTTCGGTGCCCTGAATTGGCATATTGGCGGCCGCGCGTTCGGCGGCACTACGAACGAGGAAATTTGGAGCGGCAAGATCTGGAGTTGGGCGTCGACGTCCGTAGTAGGTTTCGACGTAGCCTCGCGTACGCCCTTGCTCTAGAGTTTTATCGAGATACTCGCGAATTGGCGCACGCAATTCGAAGTAGTTCTCGATGAAGGCCTTAGCTTCTTTAAATGACATGTCGGCAGCATCGGCGAGACCTTTGGCGCTCATACCATAAAGTACGCCAAAGTTAATAACCTTTGCGGCGCGGCGTTGGTTTTTGGTGACGAGTTCCATTGGAATGTTAAAAGCGTCGCTAGCGGTCTTAGTGTGAATATCGAGACCAGAGTTAAAATCGTCAATAAGCTGTTGGTCACCGGAGAGTGCCGCAGCAAGACGTAGCTCGAACTGGGCGTAATCGGCGGAAACGAAACTTTTGCCAGGCTCAGCGATAAAGCATTCGCGGATGCGTTTGCCGTCCTCGCTGCGAACTGGAATATTTTGGAGATTAGGATTTATGCTGCTGAGACGGCCGGTAGCTGTGACATCCTGAGTGTAAGTGGTGTGAATACGATGGTTTTTGTCAGCGAGTAATGGCAGCGGATGAATATAAGTGCTGAGAAGCTTGCTAACTTCGCGCGAGCGCTCAATCTTTTCGATGATTGGGTGCGAGCCGCGGAGCTTATCGAGTTCTTTTTGCCCCGTCGAGTAGCCTCGGCTAGTCTTTTTGATGCCTTTGGTCGGAAGCCCAAGTTCGTCAAAAAGGATTTGCGAGAGTTGAATCGGCGAATTGATATTAAATTCGTGACCGACGAGCTCGTAAATTTCTTGTTCGATTTTGCGAAGTTCGGCGCTAAATTCAGAACTTAGTGCTTCAAAGCGTCCAGGATCAATGGCAACGCCGGTGTGTTCCATTTTATAAAGAACTGGAATGAGCGGGAGGTCAAAATTCTCGGCGACATTTTTAAGCTCTGGAACGACGGCGAGCTGACGTTGTTGGCTGATGTATTCGGTTTTTGGATCGCTAGTGTTGACGAGCTCAAGCTGATTATTACGGCGCGCAAGCGGGTCGAATAGAAAATCAATCTGGCCAAGATCCCAATATGGGCGGCCATTAAGAATTTCTTTGGCGAGCTCGGTATTGTCATGCATGTCGGATTTGACCTGGTGACTGAGGTAGAGTCCTTCTGGAATCTTAATCTCAATGTCGGCGGGAGGTGGCAAAATATCGGTTGGGACCACAGTAGTGGTTAACTTTTTGGTGGCTTGTTTTTCGTCGTCGTGGACGGAAGCTTCTTTGATGGCGCGAGCTTGATCAGAAGAAATGTTTGCAACTTTGCTGGCTGTCGTGGTATTTGGGAAAATCTTGCGGAATTTTACAATGAGAGAGTTAAATTGGAGTGCTTTAAGTTTATCAACGACGTCCTGCGGGTCAAAATCGGCCAGACAGGTTGCCTTGGGGTCAAAATCTAGCGGTGCGTCGAATTTGATGCGAGCAAGATCACGGCTGATATATGCGAGTTCTTTGCCCTGTTCGAGCTTAGTTTTGGTGGCGCCAGTGATTTTGTCGATATTAGCATAAACACCATCGAGGCTGCCGTATTCTTGCAAAAGCTTTACGGCGCCCTTTTCGCCAATGCCGGGCACACCAGGGATATTGTCGGAGCTATCACCTTTGATACTCTTAAGATCCAAGAACTGATCTTTTCGAAGGTCGTATTTTGCTTCAATCGCAGCAATGTCGAACTTTGCGACGTCGGTAAATCCGCGACGCATTTGATACATTTCGATATTCTCGTCGACGATTTGTAGCATATCGAGATCGCCGGAAATAATCTGCGTGGTAATATTTGACGCGGCGGCGCGACGAGCGAGCGTACCTATAATATCGTCGGCCTCGTAATCATCAAATTCGTAAAGCGGAATATGAAAAGCTCGTAAAAGCTCGAGCAAATACGGGATTTGGATGTAAAAATCGGCCGGTGCTGGTTTGCGATTGGCTTTGTAATCTGGATAGATAGCACGGCGACTGCGAATATTGGTTTTTGGTTTATCCCAAGCGACGGCAATGTATTCGGGTTTAAGTTTTTCGATAATCTCAATTAGCATGGCAGCGAAGCCATAAACGCCACCAGTTGGCGTGCCGTCTGGAAGCGATAATCTCCCCATAGCATAGTAGCCACGATAAAAAACACTTTTGCCGTCAATGATGACCAGATTATCTTTCTCCATATCTCTATTATATACGACTCAAAATGCTTATGTTTTTACTCATGAACTTTTTGTGCTTAAATAGAGTAGATACCCGAGGTATAGTAAAGTCTCTATGGAATGGGGGTGTAAGATATGATCTTATCTGGAGACTCAATCAAAAGAGAGTTGAAAGCTGGTCGTTTGGTCGCGTACGATAACAATGTAACGCTCGATATGCTCTTGTCTCGCGTGGGGCCAAATAGCCTCGACGTGAGCTTGGGTGACACCTTTAAGGTGCTCGACACGCCACCAAACGGGGTGATTGATATTCACGAGAAGCAGCGCTATAAAACCGTTTCGCTCGACAAAAAAGGTAGTTTTATCTTAGAGGCAAACGGATTTTGTCTTGCGACGACGCAGGAGTATCTTTGTTTGCCGGATGATGTCTGCGCGTTAGTTGATGGCCGTAGTACGACTGGTCGTATGGGGCTTGTTGTCGAGACGGCAGGCATGATTAATGCTGGCTACCATGGTGCAATTACGCTTGAGATTAAGAATTTGACGAACTATCCGATTCGTATGTATCCTGGCGACTGTATTTCGCAGATTCGTTTTGAGAAGTTGGATCAGGTAGCGAGTCAGCCGTATCGTGGCGCATATTACAAGCAAAAAGACACGACTGAGCCAGTTGGACTAAGGTAACTCTCTGGGCCGCCCCGATTTTGGGGCGGTTTTTTATAGGATGTCCAAAAAGCGTGTAGAGCCGAATGGGATTTTGGTTTTTATCTGCGAAGTGTTAAAAACTATCGGCCGAGTAAATTGTACGCTCGCCGAAACGGCGATTGATTTTATCTTCGGCGGCACAAAGTTGCTCTTCGCGATCACGTTTTGGCTGATCGAGATAAAGTTGTGTGTCAGCAAAAGGCTGAATCTTGTATAATGTAATGCCAATAATGCGTGCCGAATGGAGCGGAAGTTTGGTAAAAAGTTGGCGAGCATGTGTCATGATGTCAGAATTAGTATGAAAAGCACTGCGCGTAAGATAATTTTGGTGCAAATAAAGATCACTGTGTGTACCGATCCAAACAAAAAGTCCGCGCGCGTAGAGATTTTGACTGCGTAAGCGATGGCCGAGATCTTCGGCAAGATGTAAAATGCGAGCTTCGAGTTCCTGCTTAGATAGGTGGCAACTCTCGAGCACGTATTGGCGACCAATGGATTTGATGTCGCTGACGGTATTGTCAACTTCAATGCCGCGAAGGCGACGATACCACTTGCTACCATCAATAGACTTACAGACTAGCTTTACGAGCGTGGATTCCTTGGCGTTTATTAAATCTGTGGGCGTAAAAATATTCACCGCATTTAAGCGAGCTTGCATGCGGGTATTGATGCCGGGCAGATCCATTAGCTTGAGGCTGGCAAAAATCTGGCGCTGGTTGGCGCTGGTAATCTCGTCCATACCATCAGGCTTGTGTAGTTCGGCGGCGGTTTTGGCAAGAAAACGATTGCTAGCAATACCGACATTGCAGCGCATATGGCAGCCGATCTCGGTGCGAAGGCGTTGTTTAATTTCGGCGCCAATGTCGAGTGGTGAGCGAGAAGCTTGGTCTAGAGGACGCTTTGCGAGATCGATAATTCCCTCGTCGATAGACTTCATGATGACGTCACTAGAGTAATCTTGCATGATACGACGAAGTTTTTGGTGGACGTAAATAAACTTGGCTGGCTCAGTTTCGGCAAAAATGAGGTCGGGGCAGATAGTTTCGGCTTCCATGCGGCGCATGCCGACTTTAATACCGAGAGCTTTGGCTTCGTAGCTGGCGGCTACAATGCAAGCGTTTTTAGTGATGCGGTTAGTAATGGCGACTGGGCGACCGCGCAGCATGGGGCGAGCTTGTTGTTCGATGGTGGCAAAACAAGAATTGAGGTCAACATACATGATGGAGTTCTCGTGGCGGGCCGCGTTTGCGAGCGGAATCTCGCAGGGAGACATTAGACGCGTAATGTCACTCATAGCGGTCTCCTTCGAAATCTAGATACCAATTAAGGCTCTCGGTATCAAAGACAAGGCGATAGTCGGCAGCGCCATCAGTGACATCGAAAGCAAAGGTGGTTTTGAGGCCGTTATAACGAGGATGAACTAGGCCGACTTCTTGGATGAGAATCTCGCGGCCAGAATTACGCCGAAAAGAAATTGGCCGACAATGCCCGAGCAGTTTGCGTGAAAAAGTTGCGTCGACGTCGATAATTTCATGTAGTGGTTCGCTGCTCTCGTAGCTGAAAGATTGATTCATAAAAAGACTCCTAAAATTGATTTTGATAGATGTAGGTGACGCAATTCTGGCGTCGTTTTATGAATCTGAGCCAGTGACCGAAGTGTGGCTTGATAAGCAAATTTTAGCATAAAAATATCCCCCAGACAAGCGAGGGTGAGAGCTACAAATATAGCTCGTCCTCGCTGCCTGAGGGATTTAAGAAAAGGGGGTGGATAGAGTGATGTGCGCCATGCTCTGGCGTAAGGCTTAGGCCTTGCCGGTGCCGCCACAAGCAGTACAAGTACGACCTGTCTTGGGATCGATACCGGTACCACTGCAGTGTCTGCAAGCGTTGTAGCCCTGTGTTACGCGCTTATAGTCGTAGCACTGATCACAATACTCACCAGGACCGTAGAATGGTCTGCCACAATGGGCACAGATTTTGTAGTCTGCCATGCATTTTCACCTCCTTCTAGTGATGCATGGAGAGCCCTTTCCATTAAAAAGGAACGCTCAACAATGAGTTACTTTTTTATTATAGCACACTTAGCATAAAAAGTCAACTATCTAAGCGCTTTTTAGGTATTTTTCCGCTTCTTCGCAAAGGTAATCGAGAAATTTGTTACTATCTTTGAACTCGGAGACACTTGGCATTTCAAGGGTTTTAATAAGATGAAAAACGTATTGAATTGCTTCTTTAATGCGAACTTCTTCGCTATCTTTGAATTCGAGCTCGAGAGGTCTAATTCGTCCGTAAGTATCGGCGGAAATATAATCGATGCGACCGCCCGTGACGCGGTAATTTTGAAAAGCGCGACTACTTTCGACAAGAATCTTGTAGAAATAGAGCTGGATGCGGTATTTGAAAGTGTTGTCGTTATTCGCCCATTTGCTCTTTGGGCGACTAGTCTTAAAGTCGGAGACGACGATGGTTTTATTGGCTTCATTAATCTCGATGCGATCAATTTTACCGGTTAGGAGTGCGTCGCCAAGCATGATGTTTTCGTTGGCGAAATTATACTCGGATTTGGCAGGGGTTTTGCGTAAAGCTTCGCCGCGCTCCGTCAAAAAGCCACGTAGCTCGCTGTCGCCGCGTTTGTGAAAGTCTGCGCGTTCTTCGTCGCTAGCATCGCAATCGTCAACCATGGCATGAAAATGCTGAATGAGAGTCTCGTCGTCGAGTTGCTCTTTGCAGAGCTCATCCATAATTTCGTGTACAAAAGTACCATAGGCAGCAGAGATGCTATATTCGCCTGGCGCGCGAATAATGAAGCTCTTAACGAAGTTTTCTGGCCCGCCATACTCGAGGTCGATAAAGCTATTAAAATGAGTTGGCGAGATACGATAATGCTCGACGAGTGGCATCAAAAGATTCTTGCGTTCGTTGTCTTTTGGTAAATAATTGTCAATCCAGGTGCTTGGCGCGATATCTTCGGTTGCGATGTTGGTAATTTGCGACTCGACTACCTGATTGAATGGCTCTGGGATAGCCAGGCTCTTTGGCGTGCCATCGCTTTCGCGAATATCGAGATACTTGAGACGCTCAGCTTTGGCACCGCTAAAGTCAGAAGTACTATAAGACATATGAAGCATGGCTTTGGCGCGCGTAATGGCGACAAAAAGCAAACGGACTCTCTCGTCATTAGTGCCACCAGTGTGACGTACATACTCGAGGTTGCGTGGCAGAACAAGCTTGTTATTATTTCCCTTTGAATCGGACCAGTTCTTATTATCGGTAGCAATCAAAAAGACGTGGTCGAACTCCAGTCCCTTACTCGAGTGTGCAGTCATGAGCTGAATAGCATTATCTGACTCGTGGTATGGTGAACTATTAACAATATCAATCTCGGCATTTTCGTAAGCATGAAGCAAGCTAATAAAATCTACAAGCATCAGCTTTTTATCATGATTCTTGTTGCGGGCGAGCTCGCGCAAGGAATTGAGGTTGCTATAAAGTTCGTAGTTGTCGAGCGATGGATTTGGATAAAGCTTGGCGCAAACCGCATTGATGATATATTCGGCAGAATAGCTATGGACTTTAGCGGCGAGCGCATAGCAGAACTCGGCAATGTCTTTTAGTTGCCCTTCGCTGTTTAACATTTCATCGATAACGGCGCAGCGTTTATGATAGGCGCCTTGAATTAAGTTGATGACGTCACTAGTTTTTAGATCCCAGCAAGGCTGTGTTAGAAGTTGTATCCAGTCTGGATCGGCGGATTTTGGCGATTCGGCTAGGCGCAAAAGCAAATCACAAAAGTTTAGTACTTCTTGTACGTCGGGGTTGTCGAGAATGTTTTCGCTCTTGGTGTAAGCAACGGGAATTTCAAGCTTACGTAAATACGGCAAAATAGAAATTAGATATTTGTGTTTTGGCACGATAATTGCAATTTTGTTGCCACGAATACCCTGGTCTAGTAGCTTGCGAATCTCGCTGGCGGTGGCGGAATATTCTTCCTGAGCAGACTGATATTCGCGCAAGGAAATCTCGGTTTTAGTGGGCGGATTTTCTGCAGAGATACGTTTGTCGATATTGACATTTGGTGCTTTGCAGAAGCGGTCTTCGCAGAGCTCAATAATATTGTGCGCGAAATCAAGAATGGCTTTGCCGCTGCGATAATTTTTGGTCAAGAAAACGTGATGCGGATGATAGTGCTGGTCGAAATCAAAGAAGTTCGAAGTATTGGCACCCTGAAAACCGTAAATTGCTTGATCGTCGTCGCCGACTGCCATGATGTTTGGCTGGTCGTTTGCGGGGTTGTCGGTGATGAGCGAGACGAGCTTAGCTTGAGCATCGTTGGTGTCCTGAAATTCATCGAGCAGAATGTATTGGAAGCGCTCTTGCACATTGAAGCGTTTCTCGTCGTCGGTTTCGAGTAAATTGATAGCTTTTAAGATCATGTCGCTGTAGTCGAACTTCCCCGACGCGTCAAGATAATTGACATATTGCTCCATGATATTTGCGAGGCTAAGCAACTTCTTAATCGCAACAGTATCTTTAAAAATGTAGTCATTATTGGCGTCTTTCTCGAAGTATTTTTCGCGCCAGCTGCGCAAAGGCGTGGCGATGGATTTAATCTCGTCCTCTTTTGCAAAGATGTCGGCTAGGGAGCGGAAATAGGAATTAGCGATGCTTTCGATTTTGCCAAGAATAGTGGGCTGGCTGTGTTCGACGTAATTTTGGAGGGTAGCTAGAATGTTCTCGTAGTATGAGCGATTGGCTGGATATTTAGCACTCGCAGTACCGCTGAGGTCGTCGCGAATTTGCTCGATAAGTGCCTCGTTGTCGAGTTGATTTTTGGCGGCAACTAGGCGTAAATCATCAGGCGATAATGCAGCCTGTTTGATTTGTGAAATAGTAGAAATGATATCTTTAGTATTCCAATCGCCGCGCAAAATGTCGGTTGAATCAAGATGCGATTGAATATCGCGAATAATAGTAAACTGTTCCAATTCATCGATAGCGGAGCTCAAATCTGGGCGATGTTCCTGCAAAATATAGCTACCGAAACTATGGTAGGTTTGAATTTGGACTTTATAAGCTTCGGGGCCAATAAAATCCGAAAGACGCTTGCGCATATTGCTGGCGCCAGCGTCAGTAAAAGTTAGACAAAGAATATTTTCTGGACTGGCGTCGGTTTGTTTTAGAATATTTGCAACGCGCACTGAAAGCAGTTGCGTCTTACCGGTGCCAGGGCCGGCAATCACGAGAAGTGGACCTTCGATATAATCGACGGCCTCACGTTGAGCTTCGTTAAGGTGACTATAAGCTTTTTCAAATTCCATTAAAACACCTCTTCTTCGATTCCGCGACCGCAGAGTTTGGCGATTTGGCGCAAGAGCGGATATTTATTATCAATGTCGACAAGCGGAATAGCATTGAGTCCCTCGACGGTTTTGAGCTCGCCGCGAATTTCGTCTATGCTGCGCTCATCATATAGCATGCGACCACAAGTAAAGTTGCGCGAAGTATCGTTAGTGCAGGTGAGGATTAGGTCGCCAAGACCACAAGCGAGCTCGGCGGTTTCGGGATTGGCGCCGTGAGCGCGTAGATATGCTTTGGTTTCACTGTGAGCGTGCTGAATGAAACTTGCCATGCTATTTTCGGAATTGCTATGATAGCCAGCGCCGATGGCGTAAATATTTTTGAGCGTACCGCAAAGTAAAATGCCGAGTAGATCATCGCAGAGCTCAATCTCGACTTGATCATTCTTGAATAGACCCATTGCAAAGGGTGCCGAGGCGGTAAAAGTGGCGGGCTTGCCTTCGATGATTTCGCCGGCGAAAGCTGGGCCCGAAATGGCGCTAAATTGCGGGAAGCTTGCGAATAAATCGGCGTTCATGACGCCCTTGGTAGCGAGAATAGTTGGGGTTTTTCTGAGATAATCTGGATATTTTGCAAAGAAATCTTCTAACGCATTGCTTGGGATGGCAATAACGATAGCGCCAGCTTCGAAGCAGGCTTGATCGATGCTAACATCTGGGTATAAAAAAGGATCATAATACTTTACGGCATGTCCGTTATCGGTCAAGATTTTGCCGAGTGCTTTGCCGAAAGCGCCGGCACCTAACATAGCAATATTCATATCATTAGTTTAGCATAAAAAAGAAAACCGCCCCGGAAGGGACGGTTTTGGAGGCAGGACGATGCTTAGTTTTTGATAGGTTTCTTGTATCCGTTTTTACTAAGCGGACGATCGTCTCTTTGTAAAAAGAAAATGCTAAGTACGGTAGGTCCCGTATGAGCGCCAATAACGCTGCCAACGCGGGCGTATTGTATCTGCTCGTCGCGGATGGCGCCAGCGTTCTTGAGCTTGTCGACAAACTTGCGGGCACGGGCTTCCTCGTCGCGATGTCCATAGGCGATACGGATAATAGTATCGTCATCGACGCGATTTTGGATAAAGTAGTTCATCCACTCGTTTAAAATCGTATCACCGCGAGCAATGCCGGCGATCGAAAGCTTATCGTCGCGCGGGAAGAACATATTCGGCGAGATTTTCATCTTCTCCATCGCTCCAAGTGCGATACGTTCAAAGGTGTTATAACGGCCGGATTTGGCGCTAAAACTAAGCTCGCGCTGGGTGAACAAGTGCATCATATACTTAGTAATATTCTCGGCGATGAGCTCAATGTCCTCGGCGTCGCTATCGGCAATGTATTGCGAAGCGAGCGCAGTGCCATTGCTGGCGCAGGTTGTATCGATGCAGACGAACTTGCGCATCGGATATCTTTCGGCAAATTCCGTCATCACCATACGATGTGCGTTGAAGGTGCCGGCAGAGATATACGGCGAAGCGCCAAGATAGTAGATATTAACGTAATCGGGCGTGTTATTGATGATGTCGATCAAGAGATGTTCGATAGTTTTGGGGCTTGGGCAAGCAGTTCTGGTACTGCCCGGCGCATAGGTGCCGTCTTTGAGCTTGTCGTAGAAATCGTCGATGTCGGAATAATCAACGTTTTCTCCGTTTACGGTAACGGAGATGGGTGCGACGTCGGGCCAGATGCCATATCTGATGCGTTCTTCTCTCGTAAGATCATTGCATCCATCGGTGAAGAAAACGCGATCACCAGACGAATGGTCAAGCATATAGTTCTTTCTCATAGTCATTTCCTCCTTTTAATGTGCTATAGCGTTCATGACGCTGTCTGACTAAGAGCCTAAAATATAGGCATGTTCTATTATAGCACACTTTTGTGAAAAAGTCAATATTGGCTGGGTAAGGAATTAAAATAACAGATAAAAATGCGCCCCACTGGCTGTGGGGCGTAAGATAAATAAAGGATGTGTTAGGCCGCGACGTCGTGCTCGAAGATAACTTCAATAGCGAGGCGATAATCGCCAGGTCTGCCTTGGCGACTAGTGGCTTCGTCGTCGACGTAATAGACTTGGACGCATTTTTCCTCGTCGGCGTTAACGAGGCGTTGCATGTGATTACCAAAGTCGGCGGCGTTGGTGCCAGATACGACGATGTTGTCGTGATGCTCGGCGAAATCGGCGAGATAGAGTCCTGCTTGGGCCAAAATCTCACTGTCGTGAAGGGCCATGACGATTTCTCCCGTCTCTTTTTCCCCCTTGATCATGACGGAGTAAGGGCCACTCATGCCCCTAATAATTTCGCAGGCTACGTCGGGTCTGGTTTTGAGGAAGTTTGCAAGAACTCCTCTAGGTGCGCTCTCGAGCGCGCAAATATGGAATTTAATATGTTCCAATTAATCCACCATCCTTTCTAAAGATCAATTCTCTCTCTTGAGAATCGTACCTTTTGCTCTGGATCTTGAGCAAGGTTCTTGTATTATACCATAAAAACTGGCGTAATACAAGACTATTTGCGGGTTAGGATGGCGAGATTTTCGATATGTGGCGTGTGTGGGAAGAAGTTAAAAGGCTGAAGTGGTGCGATTTGATAAGTCTCGGCAAGCATAGCGAGATCGCGGGCTTGCGTAACTGGATTGCATGACAAGTAAATCAGCTTCTCTGGTTGAACTTCGTTGATAGCGTGAATAAGGCTAGCCTCACAGCCGGCGCGAGGTGGATCGAGAATGACAGTGCAGTCTGGCGTGATATAGCTTGCAACGTTTTCGGATTTATCGAGAATGCAAGTAGTGTTTGGTAAATTATGGGCGTTGTTTTGCATTTCTTGATAGGCGGCGCCGTTAACTTCGACGAGAGTGAGATCCTTATCGCGAGCGACGGAAAGACCGATGCTACCGACGCCAGCATAGAGGTCGAGAACTTTCTCCGTGTGGATTTCTTTGGCGATAGCTTGGAGTGCTAGCTCGTAGACTGGTAAGTTGATCTGAAAGAAACCGTTTGGCGAGTAAGTATAGTTTTGACCCAAGAGCTCGTCGCTGAGATTTGTCATGATGGGGTGCGGCCGGCCGTTAACGAAGAGATCGCCGCTAACTTTGCCATGCTGATTGCAACGTAAAAGTAACGATTGGTAAGTGCGTGCTTCGGCGTGTTTGGCGTTGAGCTGGTC
Organism: Candidatus Nanosyncoccaceae bacterium; assembly: GCA_051891815.1. GTDB lineage: Bacteria > Patescibacteriota > Saccharimonadia > Saccharimonadales > Saccharimonadaceae > UBA2834. The sequence continues at coordinate 91,065 of JBJFFO010000003.1, read as the reverse complement.
GACGATTTGGCTAGCGCGTGCAAAGATTTCTGGGCGCTCGATGGAGCTTTGCGTGATGGGCTCTTTGCCATGCGAACCACGTTTATGGAAAGCGAGCTCGATTTTATTAGTGGTGTTGTTCCAGTAAAGCGAGTACTCCATTTTATTGCGATAAAAATAATCTTTTCCATCTGTGATAGTCGGCAGAACTTCGAGTGTCAAATGGTTTTGCAAGAAACACTCACGCACGAGCTCGGATTTTTGCTCAAGTTCGTAGTTAAAATTAAGAATCTGCCAAGGGCTAGTGGATAAGTAACAGTCATCGCGTGGTGCAACACGGTGCGATGACGCTCTGCCTAAAAGCTTAGTGATAACTCCTTCGCAGTAGGATTTCTTGTTTTTTGTAACGAGAAATTCGATAGTCTCGCCCGGTAGTGCGCCCCAGATAAAGGCTTTTTGTCCATTTTCAAGCGTAGCAAGAGCTTGGCCGCCTGGCACTAGTTTTTCAATAGTGGCGGTTTGGTAAACAGGAGTGGGCTTGACTTTTTTCATATCTGTTATTTTAACATATTTTTGCAACCAAGAAAAACCGCTCCAGTGGAGCGGTTTTATAATTTTACTCGTAGCGCAAAGCGTCGATTGGATCCTTGCGAGCGGCTGCGCGAGCTGGTAGCGTGCCGGCAATGAAGGCGATTAGCATGACGATAATTGTGATGCTAATAATATTTTCGATTGGATATTGGACGAGATTGAAGGTTGGGAAGGCTTCGAGTAGCCCGCCTTCAGCGTGGAAAGCGGCGTTGAGGGCGTTACCGGCTAACATGGACAGAACGATACCGACAACTGAGCCCCAGAAGCCGAGGAAGATAGCCTCAATGCTAAAACTTAAAAAGACGTGGCGACTAGACATGCCGAGCGCTTTGTCGAGACCGATTTCGCGGGTGCGCTCTTGGACGGACATAAAGAGGGTGTTGATGATGCCAATGGCGGCTGCTGCGAGTGCGATGGCGCCAAAGATAGTAAGCACGCCTGTCATGATGTCGAAGAAGGACTTAATCGTGCCGATGATATCGTTGAGGGTCATGCCGGCAAGACCGATTTCTTCAAGTGCATTGTGAACTTCTTCTTCAGTGTAGTTGTCGTAGTCGTAAGTTGCAGTGACGGCGTAGATTTTTTCTTTTTCTTCGGCTGGATAATACTTAGTGTTTTCTTCGTAGATTTTGTCGGCCAGGTTGTTATTAATATAGTTGAAGCCCATTGTAACAACGCCAGGAGCGATTACGCCGACAACTTTGGCTTCAAATTCGACGGTTTGATGAGTAAAGCTGTCTACGACGCCGAGTTTGACGGTTTCGTTGACTGCCTCTTCATCACTACTAAAGCCAAGTACAGAAACGAGGCTCTGAGTAATCATGATTTGATCTTCGTCGTGATTTTCGTTGTCTGGTGTTTGGCCAACGGTTGACTCGACGTGAATTTCGCCAGCTGGAATCGCCTCGACGGGAAGAAGATATTTTTTATCTGTTTTGTCGCTAGCGATATAGTCGACGGTGATGTTTTTGGTTTGATAAACTTCGCCGTTTTTAATGACGTCGAGCTTTTCAAGTTTTTCGAGTTGCTCTGGGCTGATTGGCGTGGCGCTGGTTTGATTTTGATTGGCGTTGTATTCGCGTGGTTCGCTACTAGTTTGTGAAACGCTGCCCATCATCGCCTCGAGAGTATCTTTGTTGGCGATGGCAATGTAGCCTTCTCCGCCGTAAGAGTCTACCTGGTCGTCGATAAATTTATTGACGCCGGCCTGGATGGCAGTATTGGTAATAATGGCAAAGGAGCCGATAAAAATTGCCAGAATAGTCAAAAAGCTACGCAGCTTGTTGCGAAAAAGATTAGCGTTGGCGTCGCGGATAATGTCTAGGATTTTCATTTTAGTTATCTCCTTCTTCCTCATCTACATCAATGCGATGAATGCTGTTGTACTCGCGAATGCCATCGGCGTCGAGATCCTCGGCGAGCGTATGGCCTTGGCGGATTTCTTTAGCTTCCCAATCATCAATTTCGTCGTCTTCGTCGTCGGTAAAATCGACTAATTCGGCGTTTTTGCTATCGGATATAATTAAACCGTCGGAAACATGGACTTGGCGCTTACATTTGGCGGCGAGATCTTCGTCGTGCGTGACGATAATGAGCGTAATGCCCTTTTCTTCGTTAAGACCAAAGAGTAGTTCTTGAATTTTTTCGCCAGTACCAGAATCGAGGTTGCCGGTTGGCTCATCGGCGAAGATGACTTTTGGATTGTTGACGATGGCGCGCGCAATGCAAACACGCTGTTTTTGGCCACCGGAAAGATCGTTTGCTTTGTTGCGAGCTTTGTCTTCGAGGCCGACAGTCTTAAGTGCGGCGAGTGCGCGGCGGCGACGTTCGCGATAGCCGACGCCAGCGATTTTGAGTGGTAAAATCACGTTGTTTAGTACGGTGTCATTGGAATTCATGAAGAAAGACTGGAAAACGAAACCGAATTGCTTATTGCGAAGAGTGTTTAGGCGTTTAGCTTTGAGTTTACTAGTATTGGTACCTTTAAGACGAATTTCGCCAGAAGTTGGGCGATCGAGTAAGGCTAGTAGATGCATGAGAGTAGATTTGCCGGAACCAGATTTACCAACAATTGCGACTGATTCGCCCTCCTCGATATCGAGATTAATGCCGCGGAGAGCGTCAAATTTTGAATCACGCTTGCCGTAACTTTTTTTCAGGTCACGCGTACTAATAAGAGTTCTTTTTGCCATATCTTTATTATAGTACTTTTGCTCGAGAATGTATAAAATAGGGGTAATAGGAGGCATGATGACGAAGCGGAAACAGCGTATCTTAAGGATAGTATGCGTAGCTAGCGTATTATTGGTAGTGTTTGGCGCGACTTTCGCAAGTTTGATACTAATCAGCAAAAATACTGGAGATGTAGAAAATGCACCAGCTGTCGACGAAAAGCCAGAAGAGCCTGAAGAGGATCCAGTTGAGAAACATAAGCTTTCAATTATTATGGTCGGCGATGCGCTGATTCATGAAGGTATTTATGCTTCGCGCAAAGTAGCGGGCGGGTATGACTTTAAGCCACTTTTTATAGAAGTAAAACCAATTATTCGACAGTACGATTTAGCTTTTTATAATCAGGAGACGATACTTGGCGGAAGTGAGATTGGCTTGTCGCATTATCCACGTTTCAATTCCCCATATGAGGTTGGAGATGCTTTTCTTGATATGGGTTTTAACATCGTGAGTCTCGCAAATAACCATACGCTCGATCGTGGGCGTCAGGCCGTGACAAATTCTAATAATTATTGGAATAGTAAAACTAATGTAATGCATAATGGCTCAGCGCTGACGGCAGAAGAAAAGTCCTCTATTGATATTCGTGAGAAAAATGGCATAAAATATGCGATGCTAAGTTACACGACGACTACGAACGGAATTACGCCATATGACGAAAACTGCGTTAGTATCTATAGCGCAGATGGTGTTAAGGCCGATATTGAAAGCGTGCGCGATAAGGTTGATCTTTTGATGGTTGCGATGCACTGGGGAGCGGAGTATGAGACTGGCGTGCGCCCTGAGCAACGCCAAATTGCTGAATATCTGGCAGGTCTCGGCGTTAATATTATTATCGGCTCACATCCGCACGTAATAGAGCCGGCTGAGTATATTGGCAATACACTAGTGATTTACTCTACGGGGAATTTCGTGTCAGCACAATTTAATGACGAACAGTTGAGTGGATTAATGATGACGGCGGAGATAAATTTCGAGAAGAATAACAAAACTGGCAAGAAGAAACTAAGCGTAGATAAGCCGGTGGCGCGTTTTGTTTATACAGACAAGAAGGCGGTGAGCGGAGTTAAATATCAGGTCTATCCATATGAGAAACTAACAACGCAAATTATGCCGAATTTTGCGCAAAAATATGTGGAGCTTTCTGCGCGTATGAAAAGTCTTGATAGCAAAATCGAAGTGGCGCCACTATATGAAACTGCGGCGACCTCAAACAGTTCGACTTCCTCGACAAAGTAGAATAATTGTGCTAGTATAGAGAAAGATTGGGCCGTCGCCAAGCGGTAAGGCACTGGGTTTTGGTCCCAGCATTCGCAGGTTCGAATCCTGCCGGCCCAGCCAAATTTGTTTATAATTATTACCCTTATCAAAAATACGACCGTGATGGTCGTATTTTTGTTTACTTTTGGAAGAAGGCTTTTGGTACTTTTTTGCCAGCTTTGAGTAGTGCTTTGTTTTTGGCTCGACGCGCGGCGGCATTACTTTTGTGGGCCTTTTTGTTTTGAATTTGATATTCTTTATCGTTATTCTTGCGAATCTCAAGATAATTATTGATGAAAATCTTGGCAATTTTAGTAATTTCTTTGCGCTCTTCTGGTGTGGTGCCGGATTTGTAGGCTTTGTAGACGGCCGGTGCGGCTTTGATGGGGTTACGGCGGATGTCGGAGAGTTTATTGTAATCGGCAGCGATGACGGCTTCATAAATGCTATCAATAAAGAACTTACGCTGTTCTATTGTGCAATCGTGTAGCCAGGCGCGCATGGCTTTGTTGAATACGTATTTGACCTGTTTAACGTTCTTAACGTCAATAAAATCTAGGTTTTCGACGCGCCAAGAATAGAGGTCATGCTGCATGATATTAACTTCGACGCTTTCGACGGTGCGAACGGTCTCTTCGTGGTCGAGTAAACGTCCAACCATAGATTCCTGCGGGAAGTAGCTGGTAATTTTCTGCATGATTTCGGGATTTTTGTGGAATTGAGCGCGATCTTGGTCAAAGCCTGGGCCATCAAAATTATCGATCGAAATGATGCGTTCTTGAATGCTTTTATCGGCCGAAAGTGCGGCAAACATGGCAATATTGCCGCCCTTACTATGTCCGCCGAGTAACATCTTGTATTTTGGGAATTTCTCGGCGATATGGTTGAGATATGCGAGGCCATCGATCTGACTTGGGATCGTATCCATGAAAGTCATATTAAAATCCTCTTTCCAACTAAAAAGCATATCGTCGGTGCCTAGGTAGGAAATGTAAAGCGTGTTGTTTGGTAACAAAATTGTGATTGCGCCAAATTGCTTTTCGGCTTCGGGGTCGTTGTTAATGACAATATCGGTGACAGCAAGATCTTTGTAACGTACTGCGTGAGCGGTGGCTTTTGCTAGTTCGCGGTCATCGGTGAGCAAGAACTTGTCATCAGAGAGCTTAGCGAGTTCGTAAGACAAACCACCAATAGTTTCGACGTCACCATAACCTATAGCGTTAAAATTCATGTAAGAATAGCGCGCAAAAATCGCACGATCCAAGATATTGATAGGAAACTGAGCCGAAATTGGAATATCTCCACGCCAGCTTATGTAATCAAGGATGTTGCTAAACGGTGTTTCGGGGATAAAAGCCATGTTATTTATTTTTTAGATTTTTTCTCGGATTGGTCAATAAATTCGGCCTCAATGGCGTTATCACGCTTGATGTCGGCTTTATTTTTCTTGGTAATATTAACGGTATAAGCGGTTGTGCAGGAACTGGAGATGCTAAAGAACATCATCATGACGCCAAGAATAGTTAGCATTAGGTCCGGCACGACGAGTTTGCCAAGAATACAAAGTGTACCAAAGATAACGCTTAGAATAGCGAAAATAAGTGGCTTTTTATATTCGTTTGGATTGCTCTTTTTAAGATCGAGCGCATCGTGCAGACCGGAAAGTCCAGAAATAGCAAGCCCGGCGCCAATGACGATGGAAATAAAATCTTTAATGAGGTTGGCGTTGCTAATAAAAAAGAGTCCAACGATAGCAAGAAAAACAGCTGCGATTAACTTACTAATTTCACCATCGGCATCTTCGCGCTTATTGTCGCGAAAATAATCAATAACGTAGTAAGAAGCGACGAGCAGGAGCAGGACTCCGAGTATGATAGACATAATATTAGTAACTTTATCTGCCCAAATTGCAAGACATAAACCAATCACGAACAAAACAATATTTACGGAGATTGGACCAAACGCGCTCTTCTCTTTTTTAGCTTTTTTAGCGGACATATTTCCTCCTTAATGTATTATATTATATCACATTTTTGTATTTTAGACAAAGAGTGGCACGATGAGCATAATAAGCCCAATGGCAAGAACTGTAAAACCGATAAAAACTTTTTTAGGAATAATTGGACGTGGTTTACTATTTATCCAGTAAATGTGCGGGTCTGTCGTATCGATGGGTATGAAGATAGACGCATTAATTTGATAGTCTGGAACAGTGTGTGCGATTTCGTAGCACGGGTTTTCGATAATGTGGCCACCAAAAACATAGCTTAAAATTGGCACAAAGCGTGCTTGATTGTTTGCGTCGATGAACTTATCGATGCGCGTAATTCTAGCTTCGACATTAATTACCTGCGGTGGTTGATTTTTGAAGGCAATAAAACCGCGCACTACCAGCATGCCGCCGATGCCGATAGGAATGAACGAGCAAAGACTGATAATAGCATTAAAATCGCCGGTATTTTTAAAAGCATCAATTACGCCAATCAATAGAAAGGCAAAAATTATGACAATGATGGCGCTAATAATAAGATAAAGTCCGATGCGGCCTTTGTTTTTGATATCCGGCTGCAAGGTTGAGACTTTAACTGGATTGATCATTAAAGCAGATCCTTTTTGTTGAGCCAAATTGCAATGACGACCGACGCAACGATGGAAATGCCGAGAATAATGGCTGGTCCGTATGGATCAGTGGCGACACTGGCGCCGAAGTTGACGTTCATGCCGAGAAAAGAAGAAATCATGGTTGGTACAGATAGCACAATAGTGATACCGGCGAGAAACTTCATGACGTTATTGAGATTGTTGCTAATGACGGTAGCGTAGGTATTTGTGATGGATGACAAGATATCGCGGTAAATGCGCGCCATATCAATGGCCTGACGGTTTTCAATCATGGCGTCCTCGAGAAGGTCTAAATCTCCTTCATAAAGTGGTAAGACAACGCCTTTACTAAGGCGCTCGAGTACCATATCGTTTTCTTTGAGCGAAGAAGTAAAGTATACGAGAGTTTTTTCGGTTTGCAGAAGGTCGATTAGATCCTCGTTCTCGGTTGAACGCTTAAGCGTAGTCTCTTTATTCTCGATGTCACTATAAACTTCGTCGAGTACTTTAATATATTGCGCAGCGGCAACGTTGAGAATTTGAATAAGGAAGCGAGTCTTCTTGGCGGTGCGGAAGTTGCGCACTTTATTGTTGCGAAAGCTATTGAGAATTGGTGTGGTTTTTGGTGCAATAGTGATGAAGTAATTATTTGTCGTAACAATAATACCGAGCGGATAGGTGATATTACGATTTTTGCCACCGTAGGCCGGTACGTCAATTACGACAAGCGTAGCGTTACCGGAAGTCTCGACGCGCGGAAGCTCATCATCATCGAGCATCTTCACGATGAGGTCGCGATCAATTTCGGTAGCAGCAACAACGCTATCGATTTCTTTTTCATTTGGAGTCACGAGGTCTATCCAGCAATCTGGCTCAATCTGAACAATTTCTTCGGTCACTTTGCGACGCAAATTAGTTTTGTAGCATTTTAACATGGTTTTTTCTCGTTTTTTTGATTAAACTCTCTTGTAATTATATACTAAAAAGCATATGAATAAGCGAACGAAATTGGCTGAGCGTAAACTGCCGAATTATACACGTGGCGAAGAGATTTTTAACATGGTGACGCATATTGTTGGCGCAGCTTTCGGAGTTGCGATGTTGGTGCTTGGAATTGTGTTTGCGGCCGTGCGCGGTCACGTGGCGGGAATTTTGGCGGCCATCGTGTTTGGGTTGTCGCTAATTGTGCTTTATACGATGTCGGCGGTTTATCATGGCTTGTCGCCGCGCATTAAGGGCAAAAAAGTGATGCAAATTTTAGACCACTGCTCTGTCTTTCTATTGATTGCAGGATCATATACGCCACTTACGATTTGCGCATTAGTGCCAGCAAATCCAGTTTTGGGTTGGACGATTTTTGCGCTAGTTTGGATAGTTTCGATAATAGGAATCATTCTCAATTCGATTGATATTAAAAAGTATCAAGCATTTTCGATGATTTGTTATCTGGGGCTAGGCTGGTGTATTGTGGTGTCTTTTCCTGTTCTAGTGTCGGTTTTGCCGGCAATTGCAATTTGGCTGCTACTACTTGGCGGGATTGCTTATACGCTAGGTGCAATCTTGTTTGGTCTGGGTTGCAAAATAAAATATATGCACTCGATTTTTCATATCTTTTGTGTGCTGGGCAGTATTTTACAAGCGATAATGATTCTCATTTATGTTTTATAAGCTATCGGGGTCGATGATTTTGGCGGTACGGTCCATATAATTGACTACAGTTGGACTAACAATAATGTCGCGAGCTGAAAGCGGGCGGGTTAAGTATAAATTGTTGAGATTTTGACAGCGTGAGAGCGCGACGTAAACTTGTCCTGGCGCAAAGGCGCCGCGTGCGAGGTCGATTTTGACGGCAGAATAAGTCTGGCCTTGAGATTTGTGAATTGTAATTGCATAGGCGAGCTTGACTGGAAATTGAGTAAAAGTGCCGACGACATCTTTGGAGATGGTTTTTGTTTTTTCATCATAATCGTATTGGCATTTTTCCCAAGTCGTCTTGTCAATTTTGTATTCGCTATTATCGATGCGGACTTTGATGGAATCGGGAGTTAGTCCCGATATAACAGCGAGTGTGCCGTTGGCCCAGCGTGGTTTTTTGCCAGAGTCGATATTGGTGTCGTTTTTAGTCATCATAACGAGGGCGCCGACTTTAAGCTTGAGATTGGCTTCGGTTGGGAGCGCACCGGAAGATAGGTCGCCAGTAATTGTGCCATCAAAACTATATTCGGGTTCAGGAATTTCGGCGAGACGCTTACGATTGATGTTGTCAGCAACAGCGTTGGTTGCGGCGAGCGTAATAAAGATATCGTCTTCACAAGGTTCTTCGACGCAGCTCATATTAATATCAGAAAGAATATCATCGGTACGCTTGCCAAGACGGATACTATTTAAAAGTTCAATAAAATGTTCGTCTTTTTGACGGTAAATGTGGCTAAGCTCGATAGTTTGGAAGTTTCCCTCTTTAACGCCGGGCGCACCGAAGAAAAAAGTTGTACCGTAGTGGTCGCGCATGAATTGCTTGGCAGTATCACCGACTATAACAGGCGGAAGTTGATAAAGATCGCCAAAAACCACCATCTGGCAACCGCCGAATGGCGTATCTTTGCCGCGCGCGATGCGAAGTTTATGGTCTATCATGTCCATAACATCGGCGCTGACCATGGAGATTTCGTCAATTACAATCGTGTCGAGGTTTTCGTAAATTTTACGACGACGCTTGGAGATCTTGGCAACCGTTTCGGCGTCGCGAACGTCTTGAATATCGAGGTCGAGCCCAAAGAAAGAATGGATAGTCTGGCCGCCGACATTGATAGCGGCGACGCCAGTTGGCGCAATGACGGCAGTGTTTTTAAGCGTATGTGAAACAAAATATTGCAAAAGTACGGATTTGCCCGTGCCGGCTTTACCGGTGATGAAATAATTATGAGGCGTTTCATTAAGCAAACGAAAAACTGCCGCTTGTTCGGTGCCGAGTTCTGGAGTCATAGGCTAGTCTAGACTCTTGAAGGGGTGTTTAAGTTTGTCTCTGAGGGCACTTGTGAGAATTTCGGCGGATGTTTCGTAGAGTTGCTCTGCTTCTTCGTTAGATTTGCTGAGTTTCTCGATGATGTCAGCGATAATCTTTTCCTTATTCTTTTTGCCGATGATAGGATGTTGTTCGAGGATGGCATTAATGGCCTCGCAATCGGAAGTCGTAAGTTTAGTTTTCTCGGACAGAACGCGGATAAAATCTTGCTTATTCATGATTGGATTATACAACAAATCGCATTTCTTGACTGTTGGCATGCTAAAATGAATATTAATGAAGCGAGGTAAGAGTGATTTTTTGTGCGAAAGAACTACATTTAAATTGTTATACTTTCAACCGGTTGAGTTTGCTAGGTTAGTAAGCAGAAATATTAAAATTCCGATTGTAAAAAGATTGCAAAAAAATACTAGTCGACTGATGAAGTTAATTGGAGAATAATGTAATGACAAAAAATCAAGACCCTGAACTTGCAGTGCTGGCTTTGGCGGATTCTGCGGAGAAATTTGAGTCTGATGGCGCCGAGGCGTATTTAATTGTAAACAAAAATATGCAGGATTACCCTTGTATGTTTGGTTTTGCGAAATTATCTGAAGATTTTGCAGCCACGCAGAAACTTTTTGAAAAAGTTGAAGCAAAGGCGCGAGAGCTGGGCTATAAACAGATTGTTGGGCCGCTAAATTATACAACTTGGCTAAGTTATCGCTGGGCAATAGATCATCCAGAGATTAAGTTATACCCAGATTGTAATAATCCCTTATTTTATGTCGACCAGGTGAAGCGTTTGGGCTATCGCGAACTTTATACTTATCGCAGTGCGACAATAAAACTTGACAATGCTTTGTATGAATATGGCAAGCAGGCTTATCAAGAAAGGTTAAAGGATGGTTATGAGTTTAAACTGATTTCCGGCAGTCCCAGCAAAAAGCAAATTAAAGAGATTTATGAAATATCGACGGCGGCTTTTGCGAATGGTCCTTTGTATTCGGAGCTACCGGCGCAGTTCTTTGAGCAAATTTATTTGCAATGGATGAAGCGGGTTCAGCCGATTGCATATGTAGCTTACAAAGACGGGTGTGCAGTTGGTTTTGTGATGGGCTATATGAGTCCATATAAAAATGAATTTATCTCAAAAACGAGTGCTATTTTGCCAGAGTATCAGCACAAAGGTATTTATGCGGCGCTAGCGTATTTAGGTTTTGAACACGTTAAGAATTTGGGACTTAATGAAATTGTTTTTCATTTTCAATGCGAACAACGCTCAACTTTTCAGAGATTCTCAAATGATATCGAGTCGCAAGAAAAACATTATGCAATTTTTATAAAGGATTTATAATGAAAAATACTTGTCGTGAATGTAGACGATGTCTAAATAATGATACTGTACGCCATATTGAATACGATAATGATGGTGTTTGCAATTTTTGCAATAACTATGATGAAGTTGCGATTCGGCTTGGCGACCAAAAGAAACTAGAAAAGCTTTTCAAAAATCGAGTTGCAAAAATTAAGGGCAAACACGCATATGATGCGGTGGTCGGAATCTCGGGTGGCAAAGATAGCGTTTATGTATTACATCAACTGATTAACAAATATCACCTAAAAGTGCGCGCCTTTACGTTGGATAATGGATTTTTTACAACAGAGGCGCGCAAGAATGTTGATCGCATTGTTAGGGATTTTGACGTCGAGCACGAATATGTCGAGTTTGACCCAAAATTTTTGAAAGAGGTTTATCACTATTCGATGTCGCATTTTTTGACGCCCTGCGTGGCTTGCTCTTATTTGGGCTACGTCTCGATGATTAACTATGCAATGCGTCACGATGCTGGTTTTTGTATTCAGGGGCGAAGTCCTGAACAAATGCTAAGAAGTTATGGTAATGACGTCTTTTCGAGATTTATAGATTTAGGCCTAAAAGATATTAACGAGATAGATATTAATAAAGAATATCTTAAGATTCTGGATGATGTGGCGCAAAAGATTAGTCCGAAATTAGCGCGGCAAATTAAGGTGATGCTATATGAAGATACGCAGGATGATAATTTGCGTGAGCTAGTGTCGTATTTTCTCTATCATCCGTACGATGAAGCGAAGATTGTAGAGTTCTTGCAAAAAGAGACAACTTGGCGTCCGCCAAAAGAATATAATCATTTTGACTGCAAGGTTCATAATGCGGCGAAGTATATTTACCAGACCGCCGAAGGCAGACCGCATCGCTTGCCTGAGACTAGTGTGCGTGTACGCCGAGGCGAGATTAGCAAAGAAGCTGGACGTGAGATTTTGGCAAAAGAGATTATCGAGAAACCAAAAGACGAGCTAAAGTATTTGTGCGAATTTGCAAAAATCAATCAGTCTAATTTGCTATTAAAGGCAAAAACTTATAATTGGATAAATCGTCGTCGTGGTCAAAAGCAAAAGTAAAATTTGGATGGTGGGACGCTACCTCGCCAAGCGCTGGTATTATCTGCCGATAATAATTATCATTTGGTGCTTAGCTTGTTGGTGCTTGCAAGATTTTGCGCCGACGCTTTTAAGCATGATTTTGCTGGCATATTTTGCGCGCGTATGTGATGATTATTTTGACTTCGCAAAAGACAAAGGTAGGCGATTATCGAGGCCTGCGCTCGTATGGTTAATGTTTATGCTGACGACTGCGCTTGTAATGGCAGAGATTTTGCGTCTTGGCTTTGGTGGCTGTTTTGTCCTGCTATTACTATTGTTTATAGTAGCAATGAACAAGTTTGAGATTTTGAAATTATTTATATTGCCGACGCTATTAGTATATTATCTGTTATGTTTTGGTGAATCGCTATCGTTTTTGGTGATTTTGGTAAGTTTTGGTTTGAACATAGTATTGTTTGCGCTGGGGAAAGGAAAAATATGACGAAAGATGTGATCTATTGCGATTTTAATAAAACAATTGCGGCGGAGCGAATTGGCGGCAAGGCATATAACTTGCGCCATCTATCAAAATGGGGGTTTTTGGTGCCGAAGTGGTTTTGTTTGACGACGGATTTCTTTCGAGCCTTTTTAGGTGATTACTGGTCGGAATATCAAAATTTGTTAAAGAATTATAGTGAGCAAAATCGTCAAGAAGTTATAAAGTTAATTAAGAAGCAAACATTTTCGGCGGAGTTAAAAACTGCAGTTAATGAACAATTACAAGATTTTGGACAGCTTGCTGTGCGCTCAAGTGCGACGGATGAGGACGGCGCTAATTACTCTTTTGCCGGCATGATGGAATCGTACTTAAATGTTTTGCATGAAGATGTTTTTGCAACAATTAAGAGATGTTTCATCTCGACTTTCTCGACGCGTGCGATGGAATATCGCTTACAAAATAAGTTGCCCCTAGCACAGATTATGCCAGCGGTAGTAGTAATGGAGATGGTGCCGGCGGAAGTGGCGGGCGTGATCTTTACTACTAATCCACGTACGAATAATCCGGATGAAATTTTGATTAGCGCCGTGAAGGGCCTAGGCGAAAGTTTGGTTAGTGGCGAACAAGATAGTCAGGATTTTGTGGTCGATATGGAAAATCAGTTTGTTAAGCCAGTAAATGCTATTTTGGATGAAAATACGGTAGTCAAATTGGCTGATTTGGCGCGTAAAGTTGAGAAATCTTATAAAAGGCGCCAAGCACAAGATATTGAATTTGCGATTAGGAACGGTGAGATTTATTTATTGCAGGCGCGCCCAATTGCGACTTATGCGCGGATAGATAAAGATTTGCCGCGAACGATTCTCGATAACTCGAATATTATTGAAAGTTATTCCGGCGTGACGACGCCTTTGACTTTTAGTTTTGCGCAGGAAGTGTATGGCAAGATTTATCATCAAACTTTGCAAAATTTTGGCATTGCTCCGTCGGCGATTGCGACACTTGATGATGAGTTAAATCACATGCTGTATTTTTACGAAAACAAAGTTTATTACAACTTGAACAACTGGTATCAGATGACGGCGCTGTATCCTGGTTATAATAAAAACAAAAAGTATATGGAAAATATGATGGGGGTGAAAGTAGCGTTAAATGAATCACGCGTGAGTCAAAATACGCGCACGTTAAAAATTTATGCGCGCTTTATCAAGAAAATGCTGAGAATGCGCAAGGATAGCGCGGAATTTTTAGATAAGTTCCATGCCGTGACAGATTCATTGCGTGGTCAGGATTTTGTTGGAAAATCAAATCGCGAATTGTTGCAGATTTATAATAATCTTGAGACTGGAATTATTGATGATTTTACGACGCCGATTGCGAATGATATGGGCGCAATGGTGTTTTATGGGCTTTTGACGGATAAAATTAAACACGCCAAGATTTTGCGCGGCGATGGGTTGGCGAGCGATATTTTTAGTCAGCAGGGCGGCGTTGAGAGTATGAAGCCGACAACTGAGTTATTGGCGATTACGGCGGAAATTCGAGACAACGCAAAGTTGTGCGAATTATTTAAGACGACTAGTATTGTGGATTTGAAGCAAAAACTGCGTCAAAATAAATTACCGATTTTTCAAAAGCTAAATCAATATATTGCGGATTATGGTGCGCGCAGTATGGAAGAACTAAAGCTCGAGACGATTACGATGGCGCAAGACCCGAGTTTTCTCTTCCAAACGATAAAACAATATCTGGAAAGCAATATCGAGACGAGTCTGCCTAAAAAACAGGCTAAAACGGAGTCAACTGAGGAGCTATTGTCGCACTATAAAGGGCTGAATAAATTTTATGTTGAGAAGCTGCTAAATATTACAAAGTATTTTATTCGTAATCGCGAGCTTTTGCGCCTACAACGTACGTATATTTATGATATTGCGCGGTCAATTTTTGTGCGATTTGGCTATAATTTTAAAGAAGCTGGAATTATTGGCAGCTATCGTGACATTTTCTTCTTAGAGAAGAATGAGATTTTCAAAATTGCACGAACAAAGCGCGAGAAAGTTGATGTGGCGTACTGGAAGACGATGATTAGGGGGCGCAAACGTGAATATGAGCAAAATAAGGATAAACAAGTCTATGAACGCATGTATTTCTATGGCGAAGTGACACCAAAAAATATGCTGCCAGTATATAGTGCGCAGGAAGTTGCGGATGAACCGGGAGTCTTGCGAGGCGTGGCTGGCGGCGGCGCAGTTAAAACCGGTGTCGTGCAATATATTACAGATTCAAGCCAAACCGTGCGCGAGAATGCGATACTGATGGCAAAACGCACTGATCCGGGCTGGGTAGTGCTTTTTCCGCTAGCAAAAGCAGTGATAATTGAGCGTGGTAGTATCTTGTCGCATTCGGCGGTAGTAGCACGTGAGATGGGTAAAACTTTGGTGGTGGGCGTGCGTGGCTTGACTGATAAGATTCATGACGGCGATAAAGTTGAAGTTGATGGAATAAATGGAACGATAAGGGTTTTAGATGAGTAAATTATATACAGATTATGCAGAATTTCCGATTCGTTATGCAAACTGTTGGGAAGATAGCGAAAATCTTTTACGTACGGCGCCAGAAAATGCGAGAATACTCTCGATTTGTAGTGGTGGTGATAACACGCTTGCCCTGCTGCTAAAAAATCCGCGCGAAGTTGTAGCCTTTGATATGAATATTTATCAGATTTATTTGTTGCAGCTTAAAGTAGCGGCAATAAAAAATCTAAGCTATGACGAAGTGCTAATTTTGCTCGGAATTCACGCGGGTGATGCATGTAAAATCTTTAAGAAATTGAAGTCGAAGCTTGCGCCGGAGGCATATAAGTTCTTTAATAATCATCCGGAGTTTTTCGAGAAGGGTTTGATAAATATTGGTAAATTTGAACATTATTTTCAGCTGTTTGCTAGAAAAGTTTGTCCATTGTTCGCAAGTCGCAAAACTTTGCAAAAATTTGCAGTAATGGATAATATAGATGCGCAACAAACGCTATACGAAACGAGAATTAACAATCGCAGGCTAAAAATAATTTTCGGAATCTTCTTTGGCTTTAAAGCGATGGGTAAGTTTGGGCGCGACAAAAATTATTACAATCATATTTCGGAGACAAACAAAAAGAATAACGCGCGTGATATAAAAGAACGATTCGATGCGGGCGTAACGAGTATTTCGAATAATACTAATCCGTATTTGCAGTATGTGCTTTTGAACCGATTTAATGATGATTGCTTGCCGGACTATTTGAAGCCCGAAAATTACCAGAAGATTAAGAAGAATTTGTCGAAAATTACCTACTTATGCGGACCTTTGATGGACGTGACGGGAAAATACGATTACCTTAATTTGTCAGATATTTTCGAATATATGGACGAGGAAGATTTTGCAAAGAACATAGATCATCTTACGAAGATTGCTAAGCCGGGCGCCGTGGTAGCATATTATAATATGCAGAATATGCGTTATCTTGATGATAAAACTTCTGATTTTAAAAAGATAAAACGTGAGTCGGCGGAAGGATTTAAGAAAAATCGAGCGTATTTTTATCGCGATTTTCTGGTGTATAAAAAGGCGAAACATGAGTAGAATTGTTGAATTGTTTTGCGGAGGTTTGCGAGCAAAAGCTGAGCTTACGGCGTTTTATTATTGTCGCGGTAAGAAATTGCTTTCGAAAAGTTTTACTGAAGTGGCAATGGACGTAGATCGAGCGACGCAATATTTACATAATATGGGTGTGCGTGCAGATGATCATATGCTGGCTTTTGCAAATCCGAATTATAATCTAGTGATTTTTATTTTGGCAGCCTTTAAAATCGGCGCTAGCGTGATGTATATTGATGTTTTTGCAAAGCAGGACACTTTTGCAAATTTATTTAAAAAATACCAGCCGAAATTTGTTTTGACGTCGAATCGTACGAACGCTTTGAGGATTTTCTTTCCGGTTGCGCAGAAAATTCAGCATGTAATTAATATCGATCAAGTAAAAAATGTTGAGAACTGTACGCATGATTTTGGGCGCGATTTGCCAGAAACGCAGATTGCTCTACTTACTACGACGACGGGTTCAACCTCGAAACCGAAAATTGTCGTGCGTACGCATGGTGATTTGCTGGCGCAGCTGAAGTTAATTGAACGAAATATTGAGCTACCAAAAAAGCAACCAGTTGTACTGACATCCTCGTATATGTATGTGTTTGCGAATTTGTTGCAAGGGCTGACGACGGTGTTGCCGAATGTGAATTTGTGTAAGAATCCTACAACTATTAATCGTAAACTGCGTAAATTTGAGAAAGTTGGAATAAATACCATTTTGACTTCACCGGATTTTTGTTTGAAGGCAAAAAATATTTTTGCCGATCTTGAATATCTGTATTTTGGTGGTGCGATTGTAAATTTGACGGAGGCTGAGAAAATTGAACAAGAATTTGGCGCTGCGAAAATTATTTATACTTATGGCTGCACGGAATGCAATTTGATTAGTAGAACGCCGTTTGGTGAATATATTAAGACTTTGCGCGAGACTGGCGAAAGTAAACTCGGCGAAATTGTAGATGGCGTAAAGGTGCAAATTGGCGCGCAAGATGAGATTTGCGTCAAAAGCATGGCGCGGACGGATAAATATCTAAATGATGTGCGTGAGCATAGCGAATTTTACGATACGTCAGATCGGGGATATTTGCGCGATAGCGAGTTGTATTATCTCGGTAAGGCGCATGCGGTTTTGAATACGCCGGGTGGGAGATTATATAGTTCGCAGGTTGAGCAAGACTTGGTGCGACATTTTGGCTTGTCGAAATGTGCGATATTGGAGCAGGATAAGAAATTCTATTTGTTTCTAGAAAGAGAACCTTATATTGCGGCGATTCGGGTTAAAAAATATTTGAAGAAAAAATACAAAATTATGCCAAGCGTGCGATATATTTCAAAAATCCCATGCGATATTAAACATCATACCAAAATAAATTATCAGAAACTACGAAAGAAGCTAAAATGAAGTACTATATTCCGGAGATTTTGCAAAATGCCAAAGAGCAATTTGGCGAAGATAACTATATTTTTGAGAAATGCGATGGAAAATATATGCCGCATACTTTTGCGGATTTTTACGACGATGTGACGGCGGTAGCGAGCAGCCTGCAACAAACGCACACGCCGAAAGACGTGATCGTGATTTGTGGTGCGAATTCGTATGAATATATGGTGGCGGATCTCGCAGTGATGGGCTTTGTCTGCGCGTCGGCGACTTTATCAAAGGAATGGAATGAGTACGATCTTGGCAAAGCGCTAGAAATCTTGCAGCCGAAAACTTTCTTATATAGTGAGACGAAGGCGGATGTGGTTGATAAGTTGCGCAACAAATATCTGGAAGTTAACTTTGTGTCGCTTGCGAAATTGCCACGGGCAGATGCGGCGGAATTAGATTGGAATCGGATTGAGACAACAGCGGCGAGTAAGATTATCTTTACATCGGGCACAACCAGTATGCCAAAGGCGGTGATGTTGTCGCAAGAAAATATGTTTGCCTGCTATGATGATTTGGCGCGTCGGGTGCCGTTAAATCATGGTGATCGAGATTATTTATTTTTGCCGCTCGGGCACACTTATGCGAATATTTGGAATTTTTTGATTTCGCTAATTTCGGGAATGGAGATTTATCTTTGCGGCGACACGAAACAGATTATTGCGGAGCTTTCTGAAGTGAAGCCGACGCTGTTTTGTGCAGTGCCGTTTATTTTTGAGCAGATATATCAGCTTTGCCAGACGACTGATAAGGCGCCGCGTGAGATTTTGGGTGGAAGAATTAAACATTTGATTACGGGTGGCGCATACTTGAAGCCCGAAATTCGCCAGTTGTTTAATGATGATGGGATTGATATTTTGGGAACTTATGGTTTGACTGAGACTAGCTCCCTAGTTTGTATTGAATATCCGGGTTCTAACGATTTTGCGACGGACGGAACAATTATTGAGGCGATGTCGGCTAAGATTGACCAACCAGATGAGGATGGCGTGGGTGAGCTATTAGTAAAAGGGCCGAATGTATTTATTGGTTATTACGGTAATCCGGAAGCAACTAAGAAAGCGATGACGAACGATGGTTATTTTAGGACTGGCGATCTAGTGCAGATGCGCAAATATTTGCCAGGCGAGACTGGAGGCGAGATTTGTTTTGAAACTGATGATGCTAACACAGAATATCATCTATACGTGAAGGGGCGTAAAAAGCGCGTAATTGTGTTTTCGAATGGTGAGAATATCTATCCGGCCGATATTGAGGCGATGTTTGACGATGTGAATATTAGTAAAGTGAAGGTGTTTGAGAAAGACGGTGCGGTGTTCGCGCAAATCTTTGTGCGCGAGGCTTGCGATGGGCGTGCGTATGTTGATGCGGTGAATGTGAAGTTGCCGAAATATTCGCAAATTCATGGATACGAAACGATTGTCGATTCTCTGGATGTGAGATGGAAACAGTAAGAGTGCACCCCGATTTGGGGTGTACTTTTTGTAGTGTAGTGATACTCGCGGTGATTTTTCTTTGTTGGCCTTGCCGACGATGGGATGAGTCTCGAGGACGTCATTGATGACTTCGCGATCCTACTTAGGTTTTATGAAGGCGCCAAGATAATAAAAAACTCGCCATGCGGCGGTTTTTAAAAATTCTTTAATGGTGGAGCATAAGAGACTCGAACTCTTGACCTCCTGCTTGCAAAGCAGGCGCTCTAGCCAACTGAGCTAATGCCCCACATTTTGCGTGAGGCGCGGTCGAAGGCCAACCGAAAGTCTCACATAAAGGAACAAAACCGGGGGGGCGGTTTTGTTCCGTATCTATAATAGCATAAGTTGCAAAAATATACAAGTTTTTTTGACGCATAAGGCGGATTTTGGGGATGATATAATTTAGATATGATAAAAGATTTATTAAAAAATAGAGTTGCAATTGTGACCGGTGGCACGCGTGGTATTGGATTTGAGACCGTAAAGTTGTTTGCCGAGCAAGGCGCGAAGGTAATTTTCTTTGGATCGCGCCAAGAGACCGTCGATAAGGCTAGTGCAGATCTGGCTGAGGCGGGATTAAATGCTGAAGGTTTCTTCCCCAATCTTTCTGATTATGCCGAGCTAGAGAAAGTCGTCAGTGAGATTAAGGATAAATATGGTCACATTGATATTTTAATCAATAACGCTGGTATTTCAGCCAATAAGCCGATTGATCAGACGAGCACCGAGGAGTTCCAGAAGATTATCGACCTGAACGTGAATGCAATGTTTAACATGACGAAGGCGGTTGTGCCTGCAATGAAGGCGCAAAAGTCTGGTGTGATTTTGAATACTTCATCGATGGTAAGTATTTATGGGCAGCCAGCGGGTGTGGGCTATCCGACCAGCAAGTTTGCGGTGAATGGCATGACAAAATCATTGGCGCGTGAGCTGGCGCCGTTTGGAATTCGCGTGAATGCGGTAGCGCCGGGTATTACGAATACTGATATGGTGGCGGGGCTACCAGAAGAGATGATTGAGCCTCTAATTAAAACAATTCCGCTTGGACGAGTTGGCGAGCCACGCGATATTGCGAACGCTTTTCTCTTCCTGGCGAGCGATTTGGCAAGCTATGTGACGGGTGAAATCCTGTCTGTAAATGGTGCTGCGCGAAGCTAATCTGCCGCGATTCTCTGTCGCTTATGCTATAATATAAGCATGAAGAAATTCTTTCGGATTTTGAGGCGGATTTTCTGGATGGTACTGTGGATTTTGGCGATTGCAATGGTGACTTGCTTTATCTTAGTACAAGTAAACGGCATAAACTAAATATCTCCCTGTTCTGGGAGATATTTTTTATCTTGGGCGTTTGGCGGCGGATTTGTGGGCTTTGCGCTCGAGTGCGTCATTTAGGGGCTCGAGTTTTTGGAATTTCTTAGTCTTGTTTTCAAGAGCTTTGCGAATAAGAAAGTCAGCTACGCGAGGATTCTTTGGCAAAATTGGCCCGTGCAAATAGGTGCCGATGCAGTTGTGGTACTTAATGCCTTCGGTAAAATCCTTGCCGTTGTTGCCAGCGCCGCTAATGACGGTACCAAAGGCGATGCTCTCGTCAGCGAGGAAAGTCTGGCCGGAGTGATTCTCGTAGCCGACGACTTCGCCAAATTCTGGTGTATTGATGACAACATTGCCGATGAGGCGCTCGTCTTCCCCTTTGGTGTAAAGGTCGAGTATGCCAGCGCCTTGAATTTTTTGACCAGTATTAGTCTCAAAATAGTTGCCAAAAAGTTGATAAATGCCACAAATAACGAGCGCCGGAGTATTGTCTTCGATCATTTCTTTGAGTTTTGGTGCAATTTTTTGGAGGTCTTTTTCGATTTTGGATTGGCTAGAATCTTGACCGCCGCCACCAAAAATAATGTCGACATTGTCTGGAATTTCGTCGCCTGGTTCGTAGTTGATGATTTTTGTCTTAATACCTCGCCATTCGCAACGTTTTTTGAGCGCCAAGACGTTACCGTGATCACCATAAAGGTTCATCTCGGCAGGATAAAGATGAAGAATATTTATTGTCATAAAATACTGCTCCCGGAGATTAGTTTACGGATTTCGAGCATGGCTGTGTAGCTTGCGAAAATGCGCTTCGGGCGTTTGCTACTTTTGAGGAATTTATTGAGAGCGGTCAGAATTTCTTCTTCGACAATTTTGACGTCGACGTTGTCGTATTTGAGACGGAGCGCCATATCGGCGGCGCGAGTGCCGCTCGTGACTTTGACGGAGTTGAGCTCACTAAAGTCGACATTCCAGAGCCAAGAAATATCGTGACCGTCGGCAGTGTTGTCGTTGATGGTAATCATATAATCGTGATCTGAGTCGGCAAAAGAAGTGAGGCTAAGCTGAAAAGCGGCTGGATTTTTGACAAGTAGAATTTCGACCTCGACGTCGTGAATTTTGAAGACTTCGCCGCGACCAAATGCGGATTTGATGCCCGTAAGGTCGGAGACTAGCTTCTCGACTGAGACTTTTGGCAATATAGTGCTGCAGAGTGCGAGCGCACCGGCGGCATTGTAGGCGTTATAGATACCGCGAAGTGAAAGTTTGCAGGAATAGACGTCGTCTTCGTGACGATAGCTGGCTTTGCTACCATTGAGATTTTCGAGGACGATTTTTGCTTCGTGCTTTTCTTTGGCGAAGTCTTTGCTGGTTGCGATGAGCTCGTCGTCGGATGGGAATCTTTTTTGCATTTCCTCGGAGAGACCAAAGAAAATGCGTTTTGGGCCGGTAATTTTACTGACGCGAATGTCTTCGCGGTTCAAGACAATGGCTTTTTGGGTTTTTGTGGCGACTTTTTGGAGCAGCTCGGCAGTGTGGTCGATTTCACCAAAACGGTCGAGCTGATCGCGCTGAACGTTTAGGAAGAGTACATAATCAATCGGAACTTGCTCGGCGAATTTGACGGCATGGGCTTCGTCGAGTTCGAGTACGGCGATGTCGAAATCAAATTTGCCGGTGATTTTGATATTGGCGAGAATAGCGGAAATAACGCCACGTACGAAATTGCTACCAGATTTATTAGTGAAAACTTTAAGTCCTTGCTTTTCGAGTAGTTCACTGACGATTTTAGTAGTGGTGGTTTTGCCATTGGTGCCAGAAATTACGACTACGCCGTACGGGAGCTTGCTGAGAACTTGTTTGATGAAATTTTTGTTGGTACGCTCGATGACGAGACCTGGCAAAGCGGAGCCACCGTTGCCTTTGAGGCGAGTGACTTTTTGAACGGCTTTGCCGAGAATAATGCTTACTTTTTCCATGATTTTCTCGGGGCAGTTAAGAGTTTTTTGAAGTTTACTTTTGGCGTGTAGTTGACGGCATTTTTGCAGTAGATTTTGGTGGCGCCGATAATGACGAGCGTGCCAATGACGAGAATTTCTGCTACGGCGAGCCAAGTTTGAAGTGGCGAGATGGTATTAAAAATACTGCGGAACATTACGGCAAGTGGCGCGCTTGGTGGAAAGAAAGTAAAGAAGTTGGCGAGTGCTACATTAGAATCGCCAATAAAGACATTCATAAAGATGAGCGGCAAAATGGTAAGGATGACGATAATAGAGGCGTAGGAGTTTGCATCTTTGGCGCTTGGGCTAATGACACCAATAAAAACACAAAAGGCCGTAAAGAGATAATAGGCACTAATGAGTAGGGTGAAATTTTGTAAAATGCTGCCAAATGAGAGCTGGAGTGAGATGTCGAGCGGAATAATGCTCATATTTTTGGCGGCGCCGTAAAGTAGGAGGGCTGGCACGACGAGGATGAAGAGTTGCAGGAAGCCGAGAACCATAAGTGAAATAACTTTGCCGATGATGAGGTAGATTGGCTTGATGCTGGTAAGCAAGAGCTCGGTGATGCGGTTTTCTTTTTCTTCGGTCATGGCGACGACGAGGCGATTGCCGAGTACGCAGATAAGGATATAAAAGAAGATGAGCGCAAGAGCTGGGCCAGCCATGCGGCTGAGAATTTCGCTTTGGTCGACGATGCTATTGTCTTCGCGATCGAAAATTGTACTATCGAAAGTGAGTGCGCCTTGAACTACAATAAGGTCGCTTGGGTCGATATTTTGAAGTGCTGTAGTTGACATGATGGACTGGATATAGTGGCTGTAATCTTCAAAAATCGAGGCGGTTTCGGGGCGCGAGTAAATTTCGATAGCTTTTTGTTCGCCGGTCTCTTGATTTGGATAGAAGTTGTCTGGCACATAGAAGAAAATGTCATATTTGCCTGATTTGACGGCGTCAATACCCTGCTCTTTAGACTCGAGTTTGGTGAGCTCTTTGGTGGCGCCGTCGCCGACGGTGTAGGTTTCGTTTTGGATGTAGCCGCTAGCGTCAAAATAGGCGATGGATTTATCGTCGATGTTAACGATGTTGGTGAGCGATTCTTCGGCGTTATAGCCGGTCATAGCGCAAATGCCGATATAGACAGAGAGAATAATCGGTAAAGCAATCGAAACCAACCAAAAACTTGGCTTTTTGAGATTGCGCATGAGTTCGAAGCGGATGACATTAAGGGTTTGTTTCATTATGCTTCCTCCTTGGCGCCGTAAACTTGGACAAAGATGTCTTCGAGTGAGCTAAGTTTGAATTGTTTTTTGACTTCGTCGATCTTGCCATAGGCGGCGGCTTTGCCGTCTTTGAGAAGCAAAATGCGGTCGCAGAGATCTTCAACCTCGTTCATGTAGTGCGTAATTAGAATAATCGTACTGCCCTTTTTGTGGAGTTCTTCGATAATTTCCATGAGAATTTTGCGGTTGACTGGATCGAAGCCTTTGGTTGGCTCATCAAGAATAAGAAGCTCTGGATCGTTCATGACGGTAATGCCGAGCTGAACTTTTTGTTGCATGCCCTGAGAAAGTTTGTCGATGCGAGTCTTGGCACTATCTTCGAGACCGACGCGACTAAGGAAGTTCATACTCCATTCGCGCGGATTTTTGACGCCTTTAAGGCGAGCGAAATAAATCATTGTGTCGATAACGGATTCTTTTTTGTAAAGGCCGCGCTCTTCTGGGAGATAGCCGACGCGAATGTTGTCTTCAGGTGAAAAAGGCTTGCCGTTAATTAGGAGTTTGCCGTCGGTGGCCTGATAAAGACCAAGTAGTGTACGGATAGTGGTAGTCTTGCCGGAGCCATTGCTGCCAAGCAGGCCGAAAACTTCTCCATTTTTGACTTCGAAAGATAGGTCTTTGATGACGGTTTTGCCTGCAAAGGCCATTTTGTAATGTTTGACTTCGATAATATTATCTTTGGTGACGGTTTTAGCGCTTTTGGTGGTTTTGACGCTCCTGTCGCGCTTGTCGCCAGTTAAATTAGCAGATTCTGCACACATGTATGCAAATATTTTATCGCAGATGGGGGTGATTTGGCAAAAATGGCTGCTTTGTGGTGCTTTTTAGGCGTGCGGAGAACATTTGTGCTTATGCTTTTATTTTATTTTTGGCTTGCTATGATGATGACATGAAGAAATGAATATTAGGTTTAGTGGTAGTTTTAGAAATAATGTGTTGTGGCAATGCGTCGGCGGCGAGTGATATTAATGTGTCGACCGATGTTGGCTGCCCTAGTTTTCAGTTTGTATTTGCGCGTGGCTCTGGGCAAGAGCGCAATAACGGTGACGATTGAAGAGCATTTAGTGAAAATGCCAAGCGTCTTGTGAAGCGGCGTGGCTTTACGCATAAAATAATGGACTTAGAATATCCGGCTGTATCAGTTTCGGCGCCAAACTTAACCGGCGTAGGGGCTTTTATTTCGGCGGGCAAGAGTTTTAAATTTGGGCGCAGCGTACAGACTGGTGTGGGGTCTTTGGTGGCGTACCGGTCGATGGTGCAGATGAACTGTCCGGACACACGCTGAATTTTGATGGGCTATTCGCAAGGAGCGATGGTGGTTGCGCAAGCTTTGAAGTATTTTAAGGCCGGCGAGTTAGTCTATGCAGGAATGTTTGGTGATCCAGAGCTATATCTGCCGGAGGGGCGCGGGGCTTGGCCGGCAGCGTGTCGAGGGAAGAATTTGTCGCCTTACCGGGTTTTTGTGCCAAATTGCCATGCAGATAATGGCTCACTTGGTACGCGAAATCCTTACGAAATTGATCGTTTTCGGGGCAAGTATGGGCTTTGGTGTAATAATGGTGATTTTGTTTGCGGCTCTTCGAAGAACTTGTTTAATAATGGCGGGCATGTCGAGTATAGGAATGGGGCGTATTCGCAGGCTTTCGCAATTGTGGACAAAATTCTGACAACAAATCGGGTGAGTACTAATTCTGCGCGTTTGATGCGTGAAGCTTCGTCGGAGATTTATGCATATGCGAGACAGACGGAGTATTTTGTAGCGCCCGGCGAAGAAATAGAAATCGACCTAACGCCCAGTATTAGTATTGAACACGAGATCTCTGAATATCTATGGAGTTTTGATGGTGAGACTTGGATGGCGAATGATGCGGTGATTTTGCGAAGTTTTGAAGCTGGTGAATATAAAATACTTGCGAAAGTCTCTGATGGATTTAATGAAAGCGACGTGCTGGAGATTTTGGTACATGTAGGAGATTTTGCGGCCCCCGTTACGCTACCAGCACCAACGACTTTGAAGCTTTTGCGTCGGGATGACAATATTTGGCTTTATTGGCGTGCTGCGCCAGACGGTGTGAAATACGCACTTATTAAAGTAAATGGGTTGGAGTTAGATTATATAGACGCCTCGGCTGGCGAGACGAGAATTTCGGATGTCGAGTATGATAATCTGCGTGATATTGAAGTAGCTTGGATGGATGCGGATGGTAATGTTGGTGAATTTGCAACGATAGACATGGCGAATTTTGGTTCAGAAATTACGCTCGGAGATTGGAATGAAACGCTTCCGAAAGAGAGTGTCGACAACGCGGATGTCGAACCGCCAGAAGAGGAAATTGTGAAGACGGGGGTAGCTTTTGGTGCGATTGGATTATTTGTTGTAATAACTGTAATTTTAATCGGGATAAAAATTGCTGGGTCGAGCTATAAAAAATCGCCCTAGTTTTGCGCTAGAGCGATTTGCGGGCGGATCAGGCTTCGAAAAGCGTCCAGGCTAGCGTCGTTGAATTGAACTCAAGACGACAGCTACGCTTCCCGATCAGACATTTGAAAATGTGAATGCAGGAAGTCCCGACGAATTTGATGTGCTGACTAATAGTGTCAGTCACTTCAACTTCGTCTCCGCCACGTTTGCGAAAGTAGAGCGGTTGGCACGGTGCCTGGCTATAGTTAAAAAGTGCCATCACTTCTACGCGTTCGCCGTTACTTTCATTAATGTTAATAGTTTTCATAAATTACTCCTTAAATTGAATTATTTCTTGGAGTCATTTATGTGAGCCATGGATTGCGGCTCGGTGCCGCTCGTACAATGACAGATACGAACGACGGAGTTCACGAGTTCCAGTGACCGAAGTTTAGAACCGTACTTTTATTATAATGCAAGAAGAAATGCTTATGCTAGTCTTGAATTTGGAGAAAAATGATATGGAAATATGTGGACCTTTGAAACGCGGAAACGCACCGCTTGGTAGCGGTGCGCCTGCGCGTAAGTCAACTTTATGTTTATATAGTAGCACAGATTTGCTAAAAAGTCAATACTTTTGCGTAATTTTGTTTGAAAAATCTTGAAAAAGTGGCATTTTAGGCTATTTTAGCTTGATTTTTTGATATTTTTACCAAGAAATTGGTTCTTTACCCCACTTTTTGAGTTGCATATTACAACGACTAAAACATTTACTGCCGAAAAAGCCGTTGTGTGCTGAAAGCGGTGATGGGTGAGCAGATTCAATAACTAGGTGTTTTTTGGTGTCGATGAGCAGTTTTTTGCCGCGAGCGTCTCTGCCCCAAAGAATAAAAACGAGATGATCAGAATTAGCATTTAAGTATTCGATGATATGCTGAGTGAAAGTCTCCCAGCCACGGCCGCGATGACTACCGGCGAGGTGCGCCTCGACGGTTAATGTGTTATTTAGGAGCAAAACGCCTTGCTTAGCCCAGCGCGTAAGGTCGCCAGAATTCGGGATAGGAGCGCCAATGTCATCGTGGATTTCTTTGAAGATATTTCGAAGCGATGGCGGAATGGCGACGCCGGAATGGACCGAGAACGCTAGACCGTTGGCCTGCCCTGGGCCATGGTATGGATCTTGGCCAATAATTACGACGCGAACCTTAGAGATATCGCAAGCAAAAGCCGAGAAAACTTGCTCGCGTGGTGGATATATGACTTTGTTAGTATATTCTTGATGTAAAAATTTGGATAACTCTCGAAAATATGCTTGCTCGAACTCCCCACCGAGTATGGCGCGCCATGAATCGTGAACTTCGAGCTTGCTCATAGTTAAACTCCTAGCTTTTTGATGAGTCTTTGATGTACTTCGTCCGGCGTACCAGTAGTATCAAAAGTCTCGACATTGAAATCTTTGGCGACTTTGAGATAGGCACGGTTAAGTTTTTGTTGGAAATCGTATTCTTTGGATTTAAAGAACTCTACTTTGCGCTCGCCCTGAGCAACTAGTCGCTTAGCGCGTTCTTCGTCGTTTAAGGTTAGAATAATGAGATGATCGGGCTTGAAATAGGCTTCGGGCATGACTTCGTGATGAAGTCGCGCGATAAGACTTTTGCTAACGCCGAGACCGTAGCCTTCATAGATGAGAGTCGAGAACCAATAACGCGTAATAATAACTGTGCCGCCGGCTTTAAGAGTCGGCTCGGCGTACTTTTTCCACTGTTCGTAACGATTGACAAGATATAGTAACACGCGCGTGCGCTCGTCGATGTCATTGACGCTGCCGTAATTGAGCTTGGCGATACTATTTACGAATTTGTTTGGCGAGTTGGTGCCAGATTCGGCATAAGTCGTGACATTTTCGCCTTTTTCGCGCAAATAATCGGCGAGCATTTTGGCTTGCAGGTCTTTGCCGGTAGCGTCTTGACCCTCAATAGCGATTAACATTTGGTTCCTTTCTGCGCTTGTTGACGTTTATATTTTGCGTAGCAGTGATGGCAAAGCGACTTATAGACGATTTCGCTCTTGCCGTCATCGATGAGAATGTCTGGGCCGTCTACAACGAGCTTGCCGTCGCAAAAACGACAGTTGAGCGTGGCTTTGCGGCCGCAATCACAGATAGTTTTGATTTCTTCAATGCGATGCGCGACTTGGAGCAGGCGCGTGCTGCCTTCGAAGCCTTTATCTTTGAGTTTAAAGTTAAGACGCAGGCCAAAAGCGATGACTGGAATATCTAGTTCGACCACGATTTGCATGAGCTGATCAACCTGAGCGGGTGACATGAATTGCGCTTCATCGACTAGAATACAAGAACAATCGGCGTAATTGCTGGCGATGCGCTTAAAAATGTTTTGCGAGTGCGAAAAAGTAAAGTCGGTTTCGCGTTCTGGACCGATGCGCGTGAGTAACTTGGTGCCGTTTTTGGTGTCTACTGCTGGTTTAATGACGCAGACTTTTTGTCCACGTTCTTCGTAATTGAATGCGACCTGAAGGAGCTGCATAGTCTTGCCACAGCCCATTGCGCCATAGCGAAAATATAATTGCGCCATGTCTAAAATACCTCCTGATTTAGTGCTTAATACCGCACTCCTGAAGATAGTTTAGCACATGGCGCAGAGTACTAGAGCTTTATTTCGGTAAGTTCGCCAGAAACGAGGTTTTTGGCGCTAACTACGCGAGATTTGGCTTCGCTTTCGCCAACAACGATAGCGAAATCGGCAATTTTAGCAGCGCGATTAAACTTGGCGCCAAGTTTGCGGTCATCAAAGTCGATATCGACGTTTTTACCCTCGGCGCGAAGCTTATCGGCAAGCTCAAAGCTAAAAGTATACTCGTTGGCTGTAAGTGGGAAGATTACGTAATCAACAGGCTGCTTTTGCTCGATTTTTGGAAGTAGATTATATTCGCGAAGTACGAAGAAGAGGCGCGTGAGTCCAATACTGCCACCAACGCCCGGGAACTTCTGGTCGGTAAAGTTGCTGGCGAGGTTTTCGTAGCGGCCACCACCAGAGATACTGCCAATTTCGCGGTGATCTTTGAGCATGATTTCGTAAACGGTACCAGTGTAATAATCGAGGCCGCGAATAATCATAAAATCGATAATAGTGCTACTAATGCCCTGCTTTTGGTCAAGAGTCGTGAAGACTTCTTTGAGTTCATTAAGCCCTTCGCGAACGGCTTCAATTTTGTCGCCAAGAATTTCGGTGAGCTTATTCTCGATCTCGGAGTATGAGCCATTTGTAAACATGAAGTCGCAGACTTGGCCAACTTCCGTCTCGGATAGTCCGAGCTCAGCAAGATGCTCGCGCGTGGTTTCGAGTGGAACTTTTTCGGCGTGATCGATAACGTTAGAAATGGCGCCAGTTTTGTCGCTGAGATTTAATGCTTGCAAAAAGCCAGCCAAGACTTTGCGGTTGCTGATGCGAATGACCATATTTGGTAGATTAAAGGTCTTCAAAGCGTCGTGAATACAGGCAATGACCTTGGCGTCGTAAGCGATTGGGAGCTTGTCGCGACCGATAATATCAGCGTCGCATTGGTAAAACTCACGGAAGCGACCGCGCTGAGCGCGTTCGCCGCGGAAGTTGCGACCAATTTGGGTAACAGAAAACGGAAAAGCGAGGTCGTTGTTGTGTTCGACAACGTAGCGAGCGAGCGGCACAGTGTGGTCGAAGCGCAGAGCTTGATCGGACTTGCTGTCGTCTTCGGCGGTTTTGATGACTTTGTAGATTTGCTTCTCTGTATCGCCGCCAGCTTTTGCGAGGAGAATTTCTTGGCGGTCGATAAGTGGCGTCTCGATGCTTAAAAAGCCGTAATGATGATATACGTCGCTGATGTTTTGCTTGAGCTGGTTAAAAATAGCCTGCTCGGTTGGTAGTAGTTCTTGCATGCCGGAAAGCGGCGACGTATTAATTTTTTTCATAATACTTTTAATTTTACCACAAAGTGTGTTAATATAGTGGTACAAGATGGTTCTGTAGCTCAGTTGGTAGAGCAGCGGCCTGAAGAGCCGCGTGTCACTGGTTCAAGTCCAGTCGGAACCACCAATTAGGATAAGATTAGTGCTTGATAAGGTGCAAAAGAAAAGTTCCCGAACAATCGGGAATTTTTCTTTAGTATGTTTCTTGCGATTCTCTATCGTTAGTTCGGGGATTGAGCAATTAATCTAGCGGCGGATAGACATAATTGATGATTTTATAATCATCGAGATTGTAGCCATATTCTTGTACGAGCTCTCTAGCGGTGTCTAGGCTACCTGTATTATTAAGTAGATATAAGCAAATAAGCTCATCGCAACCCTCTTTGTCGGTACCGAGACTGATCTGGGTTTCGCGACCAAGCATGCCGGTTTCGGGTGCTGGAGTGGTTGCCTCTACAAATCTCTCGAGTGGTAAAATTTCTGCAATTGAGAGCTTTTGCTCGGTTTTTTTAATAAAATCAGCAGTTTTTTCGTCATTGCTTGCAACCAGCTTGAGTGCATTGTAGTCGGCTAGGTTATGATTATAAGCGTCGAATTTATTATCGCCTAAACCAATTAAATAATCATAGAGCGTTTCGGTATGATTACGCTTAAGTTCGATTGAATATTCTTTTGTCTCCATGCCCTCTTTTTCAATTTTCGCCGAGACTTCTCCTGGAAAGAAGCGATAGGTGCCGTTTTTAAATTCTTTATTATTGATGAGAATCTTCGCATCGAGTGGTGTAACTAAAATGCTTAGCTGTGCGCTTTTAAGAATATTTAAGATAGTGAGAACAATGGCGATAGTTGCCAAAACCGATACTGAGATGATTACTATTTTCTTCTTGTTCATTAGTTTACTCCGTCGCAATAATTTGGGATTGTATATTTAATAGCGTTTGAGTCGAAACCATTGCGTTCTGTCCATTCATCAACTAGTTTCTTTGCATAGTTGATTTTTTCTTTATCGCCGCAAGCGTTTACGTTTATGAAGTAATTGCCATCGTGATCGCTTGTTACGGATACGGTAGGGTCTGAGTCGTAGAAAGTTTTAGGCAATGACTTTACGAGCAGTCTGGGGTCTTTTTTGGTTTCTATATGATCTTTGGATTCGTGCGTGAAGATTTCGTTATTTTTATCTGAAATCGAAATTTTATAGTTTCCGTTTTTCATGTCTTGCACTTTTATATAGAAACTCGTGCCGACATTACTTATAACAGTGTATGCATATGTGTTTCCTTCAGCTTTTGGCGTTTTATCTTTTACGCTAATGCTCTTTGTTTCTGGGCGCGTCAAAGTAATGAATTCTCGCAATAAATTGATAGATTTATTATTAATATCCGCGTCGATACCAGTTTTGCTGATATGTTCTACGCCAATGATGCTAACAGTATTCTCGGCAATAGAGCCAGTATTTTTATTATCTACGTCAAGATTTGCGACACTATCGTGGACTGTTTCTGATTGAATTAAGCTACTCGCATTCGCAAGTATAGCGATTAATGAGATAAGCGCTATTGCTGCAAGAATGCCATAAAAGGATATTTTGATTAGATCTTGATGCTCTTGATATTTATTCATATTATTTCGCTTTCAGAATTCTATAATTATTCATGCCTGGGAATACATCGTTTGGATCCCATTCAGTTTCGAGCGAGTTCTTCTCTCCCTTAGATCCAGAACCTTTAGTACCACCGTTGGAATCGGCGAGAAGCCATTTACCGTCAGCCGTAATACCGCGAACGCCAATGCAGTGACCGCCCGAAGTATATGGATTGGCGCCACTACCGCAAGTCCAAATCATATAGCCTTCGCGTAGTCGCGCGCTAAGCTCGTCGATGGATGTGGAACCTAGAACTTCGACTTCAACACCATAGTCTGGACCAAGCGTCTCTGGTAAAGAGTGGCTACTCCCTGCGCTGCAAATATGGAGACCTTTACCGCCTGCATTCTTGGTTACTTCGGCTGGGTCGAGTTTTGTATGAGTGAGTGCTTGTGCCATCATGGTAAAGGAAACGACTCCGCAACCACTACTACAAGTGGTACCGCAGCTACCATATGGTGTATCGCTCCACTGTGGGTCGCATTGTCCATACCATTCAAAATCAGCGGCTACGGCCTGTTGGTTTCCGCAAGTGAGATCTTGGTTTGCGACAAGGCCGCTAAAATGTTTTTGAAGTAGAGACCAGACATCTCCTGGGTCGATATGGTCATTTTGTGGAGCGTGTTGATGACCTAGGACGCCTTCGTATTTTTTAAATTCTTCATCGCTGAGGCGACTGGAGTCTGTGCGATTGGTCCAGTCTACGCTACTTTGAAGCTTGATGCCGGTTTGTTCGCTGATAGCAACTAAAAGCTTGGCGAGGTATTTCCATTCCTCATCGCCGAAGTTTTCCGAATTGAATAAGTACCAATCGCTATTTTTGCTGGCTTCGGTCGAAAAACCGATTATTTCAATTTGAATGCCAGCAGTACGGTCAACCGATGCAACAGCGGCGGATGGCTTATTGATGCTAAAATGCTGATATAGTTTCTTCTCTTTAAGATCAATTGTAAAGTGAGGTGGATATGGGTTGCCTCGGTAAATGTCTAGTCCATATTGACCGACGCTATTAGTCCCCTCGGTGTTATGAAGGAGAATTTTGTTTGGCCCAGCCGAACCTGTTTTTGGACTATTTGTGGCAAATTCTGTTGTAATTGAGCTATCGGTTACTGTGAGTCCAGCCATTTCTGGAGTACCTTTAGTGTAGCCGTCAAAGCCACTAGTAATCCAGCCGTCAGTCCATTTTATATTAACAGCAGTCGTTGCTGAACTTGCGCTTTGTGTCGATGCAGCACTAAAGTCGCCGTCCGGCGGATTGCTCTCGAAGTATCCAAATGGATCGCCGCTGTTGTTGGCTGGATCTGCCCAAGTATAGAAAATATATGGATCGCCGAGTGCGACAATCTTTGTTTCGTTGACTTTGTATTTTGAGCGGTCGTTAATGGAAGCTCTATCTGTATAGGTCTTTCCGTCTACCGTAATTGATTTGATGTCTCCAAGATAGTCGTGCTCTAGAATCTGCGGTGGAATAGTGCGATTCCCGTTATTAAGAATATCTTTGGCAGCATTCAGCTCTTCGTCGGAGACGCTAGCGTTTTCGTCGTATTTGTTATAAGTAGCAAACCATCCATTTTCGGAGCCTGGTTTACGCTGGATATAATGCAGGAACCCTGCCTCATTGTCAGAGTCGCCGAGTTTTGGACCATAGTACTCGAAAAGGTTTGCCATGATGGAAACTTCAGTTTTGATAGCGTCCAGGGAGCCGCCGTTTTCGTGCTTGGCGATATTTAAGATGCCACGGAGTTGGCCGTCAGTAAAATTATATTTACGAAACGCAGTAGCGGCATTTGTTCCGCCACAGTTAGAGCCTGAGCTACCACCGGTGCTTCCGGCGCCGAAGGATGTTTTGTCTTTATATTCGTTGTAGAATTTCTCAGCGTCAGCAATGCGGCCGGGGCGTGTGCCCGGAATGTCCGCTGGTTTCTCATAATGAGTCAGCCACCACTCGGCGCAATCTGCTGGAGTGTCATAATTAAAATATTCAGAATAATCGAAGCCGTGGCTATCTTTATACTTTCCGCGTACAACATCATTGATGATAGTGATTTCGGTTGAATAAAGGCGATTGGCAATATCGTCAGATATGTCGTCTTTTTCTAGGAAACACGAAGTGCCTGGACAATATGGAGTGCCGTCATCTTTATAACTGTACTTCATATTAGAGTCGTAACCTTCAAGATATTGAAGAAGGTCAGGTGCTTTTTCTTTATAGTAATTATCAAGAATGTCGAAATATTTATAGTAAGTGAACGCTACAAGCCCCATTCCAGTGCTATTTGGGTTTCTACTATCATAGAGCTGACGAAAAGTTTTGCCGTAATCTCTTTTATGTTTATCGCCAATTTGCCATTGTGCTGGATTCATTAGCCCCTCGTGGGCGATATTTCCCATAATGCCGGCGGTTTGAGCTGGCGTATATCCGAGCGAAATAAAACCAGACCAAACTTTCTCTTCGGCGGTCGTTCCAGAAATGACGGCTTCGCCACTATTGCATGAGCCGCCTATGGCTGAAGCAATTAGAGAGGCAAATTTATCGCGTTCTTCGTCATTAGAGGGATGAACGCGAGAACTAGTGTTGTCTTGTAACTGAAAGTTGGCATTTTTGGCTTCACTTGCCCAATCAACGACTTTGATTTGACTATTACTTG
Organism: Candidatus Nanosyncoccaceae bacterium; assembly: GCA_051891815.1. Classification (GTDB taxonomy): domain Bacteria; phylum Patescibacteriota; class Saccharimonadia; order Saccharimonadales; family Saccharimonadaceae; genus UBA2834. The sequence continues at coordinate 56,725 of JBJFFO010000003.1, read as the reverse complement.
TAGCGGTCTGCTTAAAAAGCTCGGCGGTGCCGTTGTAGCCACTTTGGAGGGTAGAATTTGTGGCGGAATACGGCGTAATGAGAATAACTGTGCGATCTTTGCCTGTGATATCAAGTAGGTCATTTAGCTGTTCTGCAGTAATTGCGTCGTTATTTGTACTAAGTTCGAAGACAAGAATATCTTTAAGCTTCATAGTCTTTGCAACTTCGAGACCTTCTGCCCAGGTGCGACTATGCAATGCGTCATAAGAATCGTCAGCAAGCCCTGAGAGTTTATCTTTAAGTTTTTGCTTAGTAATGTTGTCTTCTAGGATAGAATCGCCAATAACCGTAACGTCTGAACCGTTGCTTCCAACACATTGAATACGGCAGTCGGTTGCACATTCGTCAGGATTGTAGAACATGATATTATTGGCGGCGAATTTGTCGAGAAAATCGTCGACTGCAGCGTAGGCATTAATGCACTGTGACGATAATGCTATTATCGCGACAAAGATATATAAAAAACTTTTTAGCAGACGAGAATTATTATGTGCATTTTTGACACTCATATATTCTTATAATAACATAACTATTTTCCTCGGAATCTTTTATACTATAAGCATAATGAATACTCAGTTGACCCCTAAAGATCTTGCGTCGATGAAGATTGAAAAGTTTAAGGCAGTCGCGCCAGCGGAAAAATACGCTGACCAGATGACGGATTTTGTAAACGAACTGCGACGCGAGAATAGAAATAATCGTACGGAGGATCCGTGGCTAAGAGAGATTGAGACCGAGTTTTCGCGCCAGCCGGGTGGCTCTGAGAAGCTCGAGGGTGTGAAGCTTTTGGTGCGCACAAATGACGACCATGTGGTGGGATTACACTGCGTGCGTGACGATATGGATGCTAAGAAACTTGAAGATTTGGGTGGAAATATTAGTTATATGATTCGCCCGTCGGAGCGTCGCAAGGGCTATAACAAGATAAATATGTATATTGCTCTAAAAGAGTGTGCGAAATTGGGGCTGCCGACAATTACGCTGATTTGTGATGAGAATAACCGCGCCGCGTCGCGTTCGATTCGGGCAATGGGCGGTCGGATGGTGACGACTTTCTTTGATCGCGATGGAATGGGATTGCGTTTTGAGAAATATATCGTGAATGTCAAAGACGCGATTTCAAGCTACGCGCCGATTTTTGAGTATTTAATCGAAGAATAGGTGATTCTTATTGATGAAAAACCTCGACATTACTGTCGAGGTTTTGCTTATGCTTAAAACTCGTGCGTGTGGAAGTACCACCAATCACGAATGCGGATAAAAATGTTTGGTTTTTTGTTACGGTCGGCTTTCTTGGGCTCGAGGCTGTTGTAGCCGGCGCCAGGAAGGCCTGGATCGTGTGGGCCGTGATAAAGGCGGCCTCCGACACTGCGTCCGCCGGGACCACCGAATCCACCGAATCCGCCGAATCCGCCGAATCCGCCGGGACCACCATAAGGGCCTCCAGGGCCTCCGTATGGACCACCTGGGCCGCCAGGACCGCCGTATGGGCCACCTGGGCCTCCGGGACCTCCTGGGCCGCCAGGACCAGGACCGTAAAACATCAAGTTATCCATGTATTTCGGTTTTACTGGTGCGATCGGAGCGTTTCCTGCAGTAGCAAAAGCATAAGCATAAGCTGGTCTAAAGTACCATTTCATCGCAATCCCTCCCTTTGAGACTAATATATGCTTCTATTATAGCACGCTTTGCGCAAAAAGTCAATAAGAAGCTTATGTCTATGGTCTTTAGTGCAATTTCTAGCGTGTAGTCCAGATACTGTCGATGTATTTACTGACGGTAATTGGTTCTGGATGGAAGTTTTCGTTGATGGTTTGTAGACGATCCTCGAAAGTCGGAGTGGTAGGTGCGCCAAAGCGTTCGAGACTGGCAGCTTTTCTAATGACCGGTTCCTCTGCTCCAATAGTGGCGGCTTGGCGATAATCGTCAAGGAAGATTTCTTCGCATTCTACGCCAGAAAAACCAGCAGTTTGAGCGATTTTTTCGGCTTTTTGACGAGCTGATTCATAGGCTTCTGGCAAGAGTTCGCGACGGCAGGCGTGGATGTCTTTTAGGCAAAAGTCGATGTGAAAGCGTGGTGCGTCTGGCGCAGCGGCGGTACACAAAAGTAGTTTAGCGAGACGTTCGCGGTCGTAGTCAAAAATAAGTGTAGCAGATTGCGTAAACTCAAAGCCGTCGGAAACGCGACGATCTGGGCGACCGATTTGCGAAAGATCCTTGGAATCGTTTTGGGCGTAGTGGAAATGCTCGCGAATGTTATAACTGGACGTCTTAAAATCTTCGGCGTTAAAATCGGTGCGCTCGGAAATAGCGGCAATGTAGTTGGCGAGCATCTGTGAGCCTTCTTCGAGTGCTTGCTGATAGCCTGGTTTTAGCATAGTAAAATTGACTCGAGCGATGACTTGGTCTGGGATAAAATCGCGACTGGCGCGGCCTTTGGCGTGAATGCGCATAAAATCTCCTTTTTAATTATGCTTATTATATCACTGCTTTTTATATCGTTGCTTTGATGTTATAATATGCGCATGATCTAATAATCTCTACTATATTTTGCGCAAACTTTAATTTTTTGGAGATTTTTCTTATGGATGTAATTTTTGACATTATTGCTACGGAAGAAAGGCGTCAACGCGAAGGTTTGGAGCTAATTCCGAGCGAAAACTATGTATCGCGCGACGTTTTGATCGCGATGGGATCGGTGTTTACAAATAAGTATTCTGAAGGTTATCCGGATTTTGATGGCTTGACGACCGAGACGGAAGCTACAATTCTTGCTAGCAATAAGCCAGATAGGCGCTATTATGGTGGTCAGCAAAACACGGACAAGGTGGAGCGTCTTGCGATTGCGCGTGCCTGCAAGCTTTTTCATGCCGACCATGCAAATGTGCAGCCGCACAGTGGCGCGCAGGCGAATAATGCGGTTTACAACGCGTGGCTCGAACCGGGCGATACGGTGCTTGGTATGAATCTTGGTCATGGCGGACATTTGACGCATGGTTCGCCGGTGACGCAGAGCGCAAAGATTTATAAGTTTATTAACTATGGTACGGTAGCTGAGACGGGTGATATTGATTACGACGAGCTCGAACGCTTGGCACGCGAGAAGCAGCCAAAGATTATTTTGGTTGGCTATTCGGCCTTTATGAAAGTGCCAGACTTTGAACGCGTGGCTAAGATTGGGCACGAGATTCCTGGTTGTCTTTTGATGGCTGATATGGCGCATGTGGCGGGACTAATTGCGGGTGGCGTGCACCCAAACCCACTTGATTATGGCTTTCATGTAATGACAACGACGACGCATAAAACTCTGCGTGGTCCACGTGGCGGTTTGATTTTGACGCGTGGCGTAGTTGGAAATCCTTTGAAGCGCCCTGAGCATACGCTCGAGAATATCCCGACTTTGATTGACCGTTCGGTCTTTCCTGGCACGCAAGGTGGCCCACTGATGCATGTGATTGCAGCAAAAGCAGTGGCGTTTGGCGAGGCTTTGGCGCCAGAATTTCAAACATACGCCGCAAAGATTGTCGAAAACGCCAAGACTTTGGCGACGGCTTTGATGGAGCGAGGTTTTTATTGTATTGGTGGCGGTACTGAAAACCACTTGATTTTGGTAGATGTCTATAAATCTTTTGGACTTGATGGTAAAGTAGTTGAGCGAACGCTCGATGAAATCGGTCTAACTTTGAATGCAAATGCAATTCCAAATGATACTTTGCCGCCATTCAAGCCATCTGGTATTCGTCTAGGTACGCCAGCGATTACGACGCGCGGAATGGGTGAAGCGGAGATGCTTCGCATTGCGGATTGGATGAAGCAAGTGGTTGATATTTGTGTGCGCCGACGTGATGGTGAGGATATTGAAATCGCAAAGCCAGAACTTGCGAGATTGCGTGAAGAAGTGCGCGAAATGGCACTACAATTCCCGCTTCCAAGTGATAAATAAAAAATTCCCCCTCTCGAGGGGGAATTTTATAGCTTCGTGCGGTTGGTGAGTGCGGAGCTTAGCGTGATTTGGTCAGCGTATTCGAGCGAAATGCCGAGTGGCAAGCCGCGAGCAAGGCGTGTGATTTTGAGCTCTGGGTATTTTTCGTGCAGAAGTTTCTCGAGTAAAACGGCGGTAGATTCGCCTTCGACGGAAGGATTGGTAGCAATAATGATTTCTTGAACTTGATCCTCTTCTACGCGTGCGATTAGCTCTTTGATATGGAGCTTATCCGCCGTGATGCCGTCCATAGGCGAAATGGCACCACCAAGCACATGATAAGTGCCGTCATAAGATTTGGTATTCTCGATGGCATAAATATCGAGCGCCTCTTCGACGACAAGTACGGTGGTTTTATCGCGGCGCGGATCGTCGTAAAGTGGCGACAATTCGTCGTTATCGCTCATAAGTGCGAAAGTTTTTGGACAGCTTTTGACGCCGTCATGCAGGCGCTCGAGGCTAGTAGCGATGTTCTTGGCGACATTCTGGTCGGCTTTGAGCAAAAAGTAGGCGTAGCGCTCGGCGGTGCGAGAACCTACGCCAGGAAGGCGCGAGAGTGCTTCGATTACATCTGTCAGTGCGGACGGTAGCATAACTTAAAAAATACGGAGTCGGTCTTGGGGCTCGACTCCGCGGTTAATTTTACATGCCGAAGTTGCCGAGGGCGCCCATAAGAGGCTTCATCTTGTCGGTGGCGATTTCTTGAGCTTTGGCGTAGCCGTCGCGGAAAGCGTTCTCAATCCAGCGCTCGAGCTCTGGCATATCATCAAAGTCGATTTTCTCTGGGTCGAGGGTAACTTTTTTGACTTTGAGCTCGCCGGTGATCTGGATAACAACTGCACCGTCGCCTGCTTCGACCTCAACGATTTCGTTCTTGAGATCTTTTTGAGCCTTGCGAAGTTGGTTCAACATTTTCATTTGGTCCATAGTGGCACCCATAGTTATTCTTCTCCCTGATTAGTTGGAATTTTTTCGTATATATATAGTCTATCAGAATTTCGACTCTTTGGCGAAGTGATTATCTGTTTTAGCGCAAAACGCTCGTCGTCGCAGATGTTGCCGAGGTAAACGATGCGATTTGGCGTGCGCTCTGGCATTTTATCGACGACAGTAATGCTATTGTAGTGCTCGAAGAGTTTATAGAAGTCGCGATTATCTTGCGTTTCGCTGACGACGAGAATGCTACCGTTATCGAGTTTATTGATGATCTCGATGTCATTATTAAAATTCTTGGCGACATTTGGCGTGTAATGATAGCCTTCGATAAAGTGCGAGAAGCTCGGCAAAATAATGAGAAGTACGACTACGAGCATTGGAACAGTGCCGATGAAGCGTGCGTAAGGGTTCTCCGGGAAAAGCGAATGCCATTTTTTGAAAATACTTTCAATACCAGCGGCGCTAAGAATAGCGACTGGGATGATTACGAGAATGGCAATATCTTTGTTGAGTCCCGAAAAAACAATCGCAAAAATAACGAGCAAACTAATAACGGTATTGCGCGAAGTGAAAAGTTCGCCCATAGAGGCAAGAATGCCGATAAAAATTAGTGCGATGGTGGCGAGGTTAAAAAGCGGTGAAAGATAGATGCTATCGTATGCGATGCCGAAAGAAAAGAACGGCGCAAAAGATTCAGAAATATTAGTAAAGTAACTACCAAAATTAAAGTTTGATGCAAAAAAGATATCGTCGATAACGCTGGGTTGCATAATACAACTAACGACGAGTGGTAAGGCTATGATGGCAAAAATTACAAAGCTAAGTACGACCTGGATGGGTTTAATCTGTTTTAATGCAAAACGTAAGTGTGGGTGCAAGAGTCCGGCGATCGCAATGGTGATGGCGACATAGATGAGGTGCGGCGTATATAGTGATGCGGAAACAGCGAGAAAGAACGAGACCACGAGTATCGGGCTGACATTTTTGTTGCCAACGATTTTAGAACCGAGCCACAAAAGTAAGGAAAGCCAGAAAATATACATGATAGTAGGCGTACCGGAGGCGGCAAGAAATAGAAAGGCGGCGCTCAGCACGGCAAGGACGGAGCCAAAAATTGCAACATCGGATTTGAACCAACGGTTGATGAGTAAAACGATGAGGAGTGCTGTAAAAACACCGATAATAATAGACGGAAGTTTGATGGAGATTAGGTTTAGGCCAAAAAGATTAAGGCTAAGTTTTTGCAGAAGATGATATGGCAGGTCGATAATATTCCCCTGCTGAATGAAATCCGTGCTGATGTTGCTAGAGTTGATGGCGGATTGCATTTCGGCGGAGCTGAGGCCACCTGGAGCGAATTTTGGCAGAAAGATTAATACGCAAAAGAATGCGACAAGAAGCCCGATATAGCCAATAATGAGGCGATAACGGCGTGCAAAAAATTGTTTAGTGGTCTTTTTCACTAAATTTATTTTAGCATAAAAATCTTCAATATCATAATGCGATGCGAACGTCAGTCGTGATGCTTATCGAGCGACATAAAGCGGACGCGCTTCTTGTCGAAGAAGAGTTCGACATTGCCAGTGGCGCCACGGCGGTGCTTGGCGAGAATAAGATCGGTGATGTTTTGGCGTTCGGTCTCTGGATCGTAATAATCTTCGCGATATAAGAACATAACAATATCAGCATCCTGCTCAATAGAACCAGACTCGCGGAGATCAGATAGCATCGGAATTTTAGGATCGCGCGATTCGACGGAACGCGAGAGCTGCGACAAGGCAATTACTGGCACGTTGAGCTCGCGCGCAATGAGTTTGAGTCCGCGCGAAATCTCGGAGATTTCTTGGACACGGTTATCCATGGCACGTTTACTGGATCCGGACATAAGCTGGAGGTAGTCGACGATAATGAGCCCAATGTCGTTTTCGTGAGCAACGCGGCGAGCTTTGGTGCGCATCTCCATCACGGTGAGGCCTGGTGTATCGTCGATATAGATAGATGATTCAGCCATAACGCTCATAGCTTCGGAGATGGCCTCAAAATCTTCTTCTTTAAAATTACCAGTTTCAAGTTTGAAAGACTCAACACCAGAGGCGTCGGCGAGCATACGGTTAATAAGCTGCTCTTTGCCCATCTCAAGCGAAAAGATAAGGACGGTCTTCTTGTTGATATTAGCAACGTTGCTAGCGATATTAAGTGCGAAAGCGGTCTTACCCATGGCTGGACGAGCGGCGAGAATGATTAAGTCGGACTTATGAAGGCCGGCGGTCATCTTGTCGAGGTCAACAAAGCCAGTTTTGTAACCGGCGATAGAACCTTTATTCTTCCAGAGTGTTTCGAGATGGTCGAAGGTGTCGGAAAGTAAATCGGCGAGCGAGACGAGTTCGCCTTTGGTGTGCTGCTCGGAAACCTCAAAAATGTGACGCTCGGCTTCGCCAAGCAGACCCGTCGTGTCGTTACTACCATCGTAGGCGTCTTCGGTAATTTTGGCCGCAGCGGAAATAAGACGGCGGCGCGTGCTTTTTTCGGCGATAATCTCGGCGTAGGCTTTGGCGTGTGCGGCAGTTGGTACGTAGCCGGAAAGTTCAGAAATATAGGCGGCGCCACCGGCTTTATCGAGTTGCTTCTTGGATTTGAGTTCATTGCTGACAGTTAGAATGTCGACTGGGCGGTGCTTTTCGTAAAGCGTCCACATGGCGTCATAAATAATACGGTGGCGATCATCATAAAAATCGTCAGGTTTTAGAATCTCGATAATGTCTGGCAGGGATTCTTCGGAAATCAAAATTGCGCCAAGTAAAGATTTTTCGGCATCAAGATCTTGCGGAATTAGGCGTTTGGTTTGTTCTTCATTCATTGATAGTTACCTCTTCCCCGCCACCCATAAGCTCAGCGATACTAGCGAGCTCGGCGTCGGATTGTTTTGTTTCTTCGCGAATATCTAACTCGTAGTCGGTCGGCATTAGTTCGGCGATGAGACTGCGCTTTTTGTCGATTAGGCGCTTAGCGAGTTTGCCGCCAGCATATACAACAACGCGTTCGTTCGTGACTTCGATTTTGGATTTGCGGACGTATTGGAGAATACCGAGTTCTTCTTTGGCTTCGAGGTTTTGCAGAATTTGAGCTTGAAAATTGTTGGGATCAAAGTCGGCGGAGGTGGGAGCTTTGAGTGTTTCGGCTGGCTTTGGCTCGGAGGGCTGTTCGACTGATGGTTCGGAAGTAGGCTCTGCTGGTGTTTTGGCTGGGGCTAGCTCTGGCTTTGTTGGCTCGGTCGTTTTTGGCGTATCAGTTGACTTTGCGGGCTTGGTTGGGCTAGGCGCTGGTTTTGGAGTAGACGCGGCGACGGGAGTGGTGGTTGATGTGATGGTTGGCATTGCAAAATTGGCACTAGAGACGGTTTGAGGTGCGGTTAACGCGAGCAATAGGCGAACGTTTGGATAACTAGCGCGCGAAACTTCGGTGAGTTTATCGAGGAGATTTAGAAAAATATTATCTGGGCGTTCGAGAATATGCGAGATGAGATTGTCGGCGATAATGTCTGGTTTGACGCTAGAATTGTCGAGTGCGATGAGATTTTCGCGGATTTTAGCGACATCGCTGGCGGCATAGGCGTTTAAGATTCCGTCAATTATTTCGTCTGGAGGCAAACCAAAGGCGTGATTTAGCATTTCAACGGTAATCTTATCGGAGCTAAGCGTGGAGACTTGGTCGAGTAAAGATAAAGAATCACGATAAGAACCGCCACCGCGACGAACGATAGTTTTGAGCGCTTCGTCATCGATATTGATTTTCTCTGACTTTGCGATTTTTTTCAGATGATCAAACATTGTTGATGGATCGGCGAGGCTAAAAGTTAGAGTTTGGCTGCGCGAAGTAATAGTGACTGGCACTTTGTGGGCGTCGGTAGTTGCCATGATAAAAATCACATGAGCCGGTGGTTCCTCGAGAGTTTTGAGCAAAGCATTAAAAGCAGAACGAGTCAGCATGTGGACTTCATCAATGATGTAGATTTTGTATTTACCTTCGACTGGCGCAATGATAGCTTTTTCGCGCAGGTCGCGAATGTTGTCGACGCCAGTATTACTGGCGGCATCAATTTCGATAATGTCTAGATAATCGTCTTCGAGCTCGTACTTGAAACCATTAATTTCGTGAGCAAGAATGCGGGCGACGGAGGTCTTGCCAGTGCCACGCGGGCCGACAAAAAGATAAGCGTGAGCAAGCTTATTGCTCTTGATGGCATTTTTGAGCGGACCGGTTACCTGCTCTTGCCCTACGACATCGTCAAGTGTCTTCGGGCGATACCTCCTATATAGTGCCTTCATGTAATCTATTTTACACGCAACAGGGCGCGATTTCTACCATGTGCGGTTTGAGGTTATTGCTCACATTTGACCATAAGCGAAATATTTGTTATCTTAAAATGGATGTCAAAGAAAAATAAAAATAAGCAAATTCAGAAGAACTTTAGGCATGCAATTGCGGCGGTCAATGTTTTGGTTTTTATTTTTGTCTGCTTCAATGCTGCGCTACTTTTGACGGGCGGTTGGGATGATATTTCGATCGTCGTTGTGGTGCTCTTGCCTCTTTGCTCGCTGATCTCATTGGGACTTGCTATGATAAATGTGGCAAAATATAAATCCGAGGGTCGTGAACTAGTAGCGTCAATAGTGGCACTAGCTTGCTCGGCGCTGTTGGCTGGATTTGTATTAATTCATCCGGTAGTTATTCAAATGATTGTGGGATAAAAAATACTCCGTCTATAACGCGACGGAGTATTTTTTTAAAGACTTGCTTCGACGGCGGCCCAAGTTGCGTCGGTGTTGTCGGCCGGGATGACGACGGACACTTGATCGCCGACTTTGAGGCGGAAATAAGTGACGGATGCGTAGAGAATCTTATATTCTTTGCCGTTGACCTCGACGAAGTATTGATCGTCGTGGCTAGTGAGTGTGCCGATGACGGTGCGTCGCTCAACTGGTCCAATCTGCTTGTAAAGGAATTTGCCAGATTCGCCAATTGTGAGCTTCAAAATATCACCTTCAACGAGCTTTGACTTGCTGGCGTAGTTGGCTGGAACTGGATAGTTTTTGCCATCTGGGCCAATCATAATTTGGCCATCAAAAACGCCCTCAATAATTTTGCCTTCTGGGCTTTCACTAACAGTGGCGGCAGGAGTTGTAATAATATCTCCGTCGCCGAGCATAGAAGTAAGTAGCTCTTTTGCTGCGGAGAGATTGGTTTCGGCTTCGGTCAAAAGGCTACGTAATCTTTTTATTTGTTTTTCTGGTAATTCAGACATACCTCGCATCCTGTCTGTGTTAACTTTTACTAAGTCTATATTATAAATTTTAAAGCAATCTGTCAACAAAAATATTTTTGACTTTTCCACAGAAATAACGGGGGTAGTACTAAAAGTGTTGTAAATTTTACCATTGACTTTTTGGCGAGAATTGCTTGCGTCAGTAAACGATAGTTTTAGTCATGTCGCCGCAGAATTTATCGAAGAGAAAGAAGAAAATAACAAATAGCGATAAGCTCGTGATCTCGTATAGTATTCTGCCGCTTAGGGCAGATATGGTAACTACGATGGCGCTAGTAATAAAGGTGTTTATGGCGGTGAGGTTTATGCTGTATGGGATTTTATTCTTTTGCAGGAGCATGTATTGATAATAGCCGGCAACGCCGACGCCGGCTGTGGCTAGAACTTGGTCTAGGTCTAGGATCATTGATGGAATGATGGCGTCGAGTGCGATAATAGCAACGGCTCTGAGGATCAGGAATGGAATTATGCTAGCCCAGATGAGCTGTTTCCGTTGAGAAAATGGATATTTAATATAGGTTTTGGTTTTTACGTCGTAAAAAAGGATGACGGCGGCAGCTATCATTGAAATGACGGAAAAAATATAAATTATAACGTTTAGAAAGTCGAGATATTTTGGAATGACTGAAAATGATGGGATGAGAAATGTAATGATAGAGATAACCTGGAGGGCGAAGGAAGTAAAGAGTCGATGGGATTGATCGTCGCATTTTTCATCGAACTTAGCGCGCCCGATTTCTGATGGTTTTTCGCTGTTGTCGGTGGTTTTGTCAGCGGTAGGATAAAGTGAAGAAAAGTCGAAGTCTTCTTTTTTGGTTTTTTGCTCTGGTTCTTCGGCATTCTTGTTGCTTTTTGGGCTACTCTGAGCGGACTCTTCGACCTTAGACTTCTCTGTTTTGGTTTTACGCCTCTCTGCTTCAGCTTTGCGCTTGGCTTCTTTTTCTGCCTCGCGGCGCTGGAGCTCGGCGGCTTCAAATTCAGGATTGGCACTTAGCTTGCGATTGCCGATATGTTCGGAAAAAGATATAAGATTATCGTGACTACTACGGCGTTCGATGGCTGGCGTTTCGTCATCGTTGGCCTCGTCCATGATTTGGCTAGACATAGCCATACTGGAGGGGCGGCGTGCGTCGTTGATTTGCGACTCAGTAAGAGGCTCAGATTCGTCGGGGCCGTTGCCGCTAAGATAGGTTTTTGCCATAAGAATATTATATATTAGTTCGGATTTTATACGATACAAAAACAGACGCCCGTATGAGCGTCTGTTTGAATAACATTCTGACTTGTAATTTGATAGAACTTAAGCGAGTTCGACGGTTGCGCCGGCTTCTTCCAAAGCTTTTTTGAGAGCTTCGGCGTCGTCCTTAGCAACTTTCTCTTTAACGGTAGCTGGAGCACCGTCAACCAAAGCCTTAGCTTCGCCAAGACCGAGACCGGTAGCTTCTTTAACAGCCTTGATAACGGCAATCTTTTGTGCGCCTGCGTCTTTGAGAACGACGTCGAATTCGGTCTTCTCATCAGCAGCGGCGGCACCACCCTCAGCCGGGGCGGCAACTGCTACAGCGGCAGCAGCTGGCTCGATGCCATATTCGTCCTTAAGGACATTTTTGAGCTCGTTAACTTCGAGGACGGTGAGCTTAACCAATTCCTCTGCGATTTTCTTTACATCAGCAGCCATGTTTGACTCCTTTTTCTGATTAGTAGGTTAATAAAATTAGTTGGTTGCTTTGTCGGCAACGCCGTCGAGCAAAGCGTGAAGGTTGCCAGAAAGCGCGTTGGTAACATCGTTGACGGTACCAGTAAGCATGTTGACAACTTGACCAATAAGCTGGTCTTTGCTTGGAAGCTTGGAGAGTTCCACGACTTCCTGCTCGTTGAGGTTTTTACCCTCAGCGCTGAAAGCACCCTTAAGTTCGAGAGCTTGGTGCTCTTTGGCGAACTTGGCGAGGACCTGAGCTGGAGCTACTTCGTCATCGTTGGAGATGGCATAAAGAAGCTGACCTTCAAGTGCGCTCGTGTCGGTGTCTTTATAAACAGCGATTTCGCCCATGGCGACACGGACGAGACGGTTTTTGACGACCTTGATCTTAACGTTGTTTTCGCGAGCAAGGTGGCGAAGTTCTTGCAATTCAGAAACGCTGAGTCCCTGGTATTTTGCAAAAACGGTCATCTTGGCATCGGAAAGGATCTCGTTTAAGTCGGCAACCAATTGTTGTTTCTTATCTTTGCTAATTGCCATAGATAGAAATCTCCTTTTGGTGTTAAAAAGTCAGAATGTTAAATTTCGTCACCAATATAAGAAATATTTTCCTCGGCGATATATTTAAATTCTTTTGGTTTTACCTCGAGAATAGTCGCTGTCTTTGGTAACTGGGAGATATTTTAGCAAAGATTGTGTGTGAAGTCAAGTGCCTGATTGTTTATCTGTCGAAATATGTTATAATATCTTAATGATAACGATTATTGCTGGCGGTAAGAGAAACAACGGATGGGTACAAGAGGCCTGTGCCGAATATGAGAAACGTTTGCATAAACCATTTTTGGCGGAATGGGTCTTTGTTGATGAATCGAGGCTTGATGAGAAAGTTTCCAGGCTAAATGCGAATGATTATTTAATACTTCTCGATGAGCATGGGAAAATTTTGAGCTCACCAGAGCTAGCGGGAATGATTTCGGAGCCGATTGAGGCGGGACGCAATGTCGTGCTTGTGATTGGTGGTGCATTCGGTCATTTTTCGGAGGCAATTTTGAAGCGCGCAAATTTCGTATGGTCTTTGTCGAGACTTGTGCTTCCCCACCAGCACTGTCGCGTGATTGTAGCTGAGCAGCTATATCGGGCGCAAGAAATATATCTTGGCCATCCGTATCATCATGAATAGTGCTGGTGCTTTTATGGTTTTGTGATCTATTTTATAGTTGCTTTCGTAATGGCAAAAGTAAAAAATAAGGTTGGAAAAATTATTATTGAGCCTGGCGTTGGCAATATACTACCATGAGAGATGCATAGTGCATTGGCACTAAAAGACGCTGGTTATATTGTGCGCTTCGTGCCCAAGCATGACTCTGTTTGTACGGCGGATGCGTATTTGAATAATACGCTTTTTGAATTTAAGTCTCCTGAAGGTGCTAGAATAAAGAGTGTCGAAAATAATTTGCAGAAGGCGTTGCGACGCCAGTCCAAGAATGTAGTTATTGATTCATGCCGAATTAAAAATCTTAAGGATAAGAATATTGAAAAATATTTGATTTCTAGACTCAAACAGAAGAAAGGCATTGGCAGGTTAATTCTTATTACTAAGAATGGTGAGGTGATTGACATTAATGATAGGCTTTGCTAGAATTAGATTACTGGAGTTCCTGAGGGCTCACCTAGAGCCTCGCCGGGGGCTTCATTTTTTTGACTAAGAAAAATAACCGCCTGAGCTCGGGCGGTTTGGTGCTATTTAAGGTGTTTGGTGCTGCGGAATTGGTAAAAAGCGCCAACAACTACCATTATGATTGCAATGATAAGACTAGTAGTTGGGTTACTGATGGTCGGAATGAGGTTAATGATGGAGCTTGCAAGTTGGGTACCGCCAGCATAGCTTGTAAGCAGAATAATGGCTGGGCGCATGATACTGATGGCGATAGTTCCGACAACGCAACCAATAATAATAGCAATACCGAAAGTTAACCACGAAAGTTCAAGCGCGCCAGAATCGACAAAATTGAAGTAAGTAATCAAAGTGAGACCGATTCCTATTAAGAAAACACAGACACGTTCAACAGAAATTCCGATGAGCGACATGAGAAGTCCTACGAGAAATGGAAGTATATTAATGAAAAATGGGTCGATGCCCTGCATGTATGGCGTGACGTGTGGTAATAGGAAGTTGCCGAGGTTTAGGCCGATTACAAACCAGACAATAGCAAATGCAATGCGCTTCAATCGATAACCAAAGAAACACAAAACAATACTAATAACGATTCCTATTATGATAGATGCGTAATCCATAAGCTTATTATACTCCTTTGGCAAATTGTAAAATTATAATTCCTGTTACGCACAAAACTGTGCCAATGAGATGCGCGATAATAATGTGGCGATGCAAATGCTCGCGTCCAAATTTTGGCCAACGCTTAGTGAGAATGATTCCTAATAAGAAAGTTAAGATGAGCTCGAGTGAGTTGGTGAGGGCGCTAACAACTGCTGCGATGCCTAGAATGAGTGCGAGGCGGCTAGTAAATTCAGCCACGATGCAAAGTAGCTGATTAAGTGCGATTACGCCGAGTGACTGAAGCGGCTTTTTGGAGGTAATTTCTTTGAAACGCTTACGCCAGCTTGGATTTGCAAGACTTAAGATTACATCCGAAAGTCCGCGTCCAAGCAAGAAATAAACAAAGAAAGTTGTGTAATTGTTTTCATTGCCGGCGTGCGTACTAATAATGCCAGACAGTGCTAATAAAAACACATATAAAACTAGAAGTCCGCCAGCACGAATCTGCAGTTGGCGACTTTTCTTGTGCTGGCGACTAAGAATAATAATAGCGGGCGCAACCATAATGATGATTAGTGCAACTATCTGTGGCAAAGAAATCGTTTCGTGAAAGAATAGCGCACCGGCTAATAGATAAAATAGCGGCTGAATTTGGTAAAAAATCGCGGCGCCGGTGGCTTCTTCGTTTTTGAGTGCAATATAATATGGAATAGATGAAACCGAGGCAAGCACGCCAGACAGTATAAAAAGCCCAATATTTAACAACGGCACTTCCTCGACGTTAAAAAGCACGGCTGTAAGTAAAGCGAAAACTAGATAGGTTGCGCCATTGAAAACTTTAAGCGCTTGTGGCTTTTTGTTTTTAAAAATCACATCTGTAATATAATTATCGAGAAAAGCGGTGATTGAATAAATGCCCGCCGTAATGATGCATAAAATTAACCAAAGCATTAGCATAATTGTACTACATTTTGTGTTACAATAAGCTTATGTTAACGAGGACTATTTTGTGAGCTTTTTCGGTGATCTCTTCAAAAAGTCAAAAACCGATGCGATCTATGAGGTGAAGTCTCCAAATTCTCGCGTTATTCTGACATTTATGTTGGATCGTGGGCAGATTTCTTATTATGTCAAAAAAGACGACAAGGTGATTGTGCGTCAGTCGCGCCTTGGTATCGCGCTTAAAGACGCCGCTCCGCTGGCGGATGGTTTTGGAATTGTGCGCGCGTATTCGCGCATGGTGGATGATACTTGGAAAGCTTACTGGGGTGAGCAACATGTAATTCGCAACAATTATAATGAAACTGCGATTTATCTTGAGGAAACCGAGCGCCCTGCCCGTCTTTTGACTTTGCGTTTTCGCGTTTACGATGACGGCGTGGCGTTTCGTTACGAGATTCCGGCCCAGCCTGAGATGAAAAATATGATTGTCTCGGATGAGCTAACAGAATTTGCAGTGGATGCAAACAGCCGCTCGTGGAGTATCCCGGCCTATCAGCCGGATCGCTATGAATATGAATATGTCGAGCACCCAGTGCATGCGCTGACGGATTCGGTACATACGCCACTGACGATTGCGACGCCGACGGGCTATTATATTTCGATTCACGAGGCGGCACTATACAACTACGGCGCAATGACGCTAAAGCTAAATAACGGTAATTTGAAGTCGGATATTACTCCGCTTTCGGATGGTATGCGTGCCTATGTGGAGCTACCATTCTCGACGCCGTGGCGCACGATTATTATTGGTCATGATGCACTAGATCTCACGACTTCGCGCATGATTTTGAATCTCAATGATGCGCCGCGTGAGGATTTCTCGTGGGTAGAACCGACGAAATTTATGGGAATTTGGTGGGCGATGTATGTGGGCGAGTGGACCTGGGCGCCAGGCGAGCGCCACGGTGCGACGACTGAGCATGCGATGCAATACATTGATTCTTGTAAAGATCTTGGTATTCCGGCGCTGCTAGTGGAGGGTTGGAATGACGGTTGGGAAGGTGATTGGCTAGAAAACGGCGCCAACAATAAGTTCTGCGAAGCAACGCCAGATTTTGACATGAAGATTGTGACAGACTATGGTCGCGCAAACGGAGTGGAACTGGTCGGTCATCATGAGACGGTTGGTTTTATCGATAACTACGAAGCGCAGATGGAAGATGCCTTCAAGTTCTACCAGAGGTATGGCATTCGCTATATCAAGACGGGCTATGCTGGATCCAAGATGGTGATTAATGGTCGTCGTGAATTTCATCACTCGCAACTGGGTGTATTGCACTATCAAAAGACGGTTGAGCTCGCCGCAAAGTATCATATCATGCTGGATATTCATGAGCCGATTAAAGGTACGGGCATCGAGCGCACTTACCCGAACTTGATGACGCGTGAAGGTGCGCGTGGTCAGGAGTACGAAGGTGGCGCAATCCAGCCGTCACACGCGTGTTTCTTGCCGTATACGCGCCTCTTAGCGGGCGGGATGGATTATACGCCTGGAATTCTTGACGTGACGAACTTCGCGAAGCGCATGTCAACCACGATTACACGCCAGTTGGCTTACTATTTGACGATTTACTCGCCGATGCAGATGGCAGCAGATCGCCCGCAGATTTATGAGAATATGGCGCCAGATTTGTTTGAGTTTATTCGCGATGTGCCAGTAAAATGGGAACGCACGATTCCGCTTCTGGGCGAAGTTGGTAAGAGCTTTGTATTGGCGCGCCAGGCTTGGGAATCGAGCGACTGGTATATTGGTGGCATTACGAATGAAGAAGCGCGTCGTGTGGATCTTTATATCGATTTCTTGGAGCCGCAAGTGAACTATGTGGCAAAGATTTATCGCGACTCGGAAGACGCGCATTACCGCGATCACCAGCTGGGTCATGTGGTGGAAGAGCGCATTGTGCGCAACGGCGACCATGTTGAGATGTATATGGCGCCTGGTGGCGGATTTGCGATTAAGTTACATAAGCAATAAAAAACAACCCCTTCAGGGGGCGTTTTTTATTTAGTCTTTTTATAGCGGTTAAGTAATATGAATACTGTAATTAAAATGACAATGGCTGCGATAAGTATGAGATACATTGACGAGATACTGACTTGTTGCCCAAAGAGTTCGAGATTGAGGTCGAGTGCGCTTTTGAGTTCGTTCACAATCTCAGCCGGGACGCCTTGAGTTTGCATTTCGGCGAGTGCACCGCGCATGGTGTGGTTTCGAACTAGCGAAGTGCCGTAGGTGCCGGGTAAGAAAGAGATGACTCTTTGCAGCCCCGCGCTAAATGATGAGATTGGCATATATGCGCCACAAATAAAGCCGTAGCCGGAGCTGACGATTGTGCCGACGGCGCTGATTTGCCCTTGCGTGGAGAGGAAGAAGTTGATGACAGATGAAAGTGCTGTGCCAAAGAGCGCTAGTAGTACGATGTCGAGTAGCAGATATAGAATATCGGATAGCGACATATACCAACCAACGGTGGCAGAATAAATAAGACAGACGGCGGCGGCAGCAAGGCAGATGATTAAAGTTGAGGCTAGCGTGGCAATATAGTAGCTAATAGACAAGGTTGAGGATTTGACTGGTGAGGTTTTGAAATCTTTGATAACGCCGGTGGCTTTGTCTTGCACCATGAGGAAGTTCGAGCAAAATGCAACTGTGACGCAGGAAACGGCAAGAATGGATGAGATGAGCTGGCTGCCGACTAGGCCGTCGATAATGTTTTTTGACAGTTCGATGCCTTCGGGAATGCTGGCGGTGAGACTATCGCGATAGACGTTGCCGAGGAAGGTAGCGTAGAGTACGAGCAAGATTACTGGCGTGATGAGCGCTGTAAAAAACATGCCTTTATCTTTAAAGAAAAGCTTAATATTGCGTTTGATGAGAATTGATGTGGTGCTCATTTTTCTGTGCTCTCAGTTAATTTTTTGCCGGTAACGGCGAGGAAAACGTCGTCCATTTTTCCTTTGGTGACTTCGTAATCTATGAAGAGGTCTGGATGTTTGATAATGAGGTCGGTGGCAGCTTTGGTATCTGGTACGGAGAGGCGGAAGCCATTAGGAATTTTCTCGTAGGCGAGTTTTAACTTTTTGATAGATTGCTCGGTAATGCCATAGATAGAAATATAGTCGCCAGTGTATTGGTTCTTGAGCTCGAGCGGTGTACCTTCAGCAACAATCTTGCCGCTGTCGATGATAATAACATGGTCGACCTCGGCGGCCTCTTCCATATAATGAGTGGTTAAGAATACGGTCATATGGTCGTACTCGCGGAGGTTAGCAATGACGCTCCAGAGAGTTTTGCGGGTTTGTGGATCAAGGCCGGTGGTTGGCTCGTCGAGAATGAGGATTTTTGGTTGATGAATGATAGCTCTTGCAATATCGATGCGGCGACGCTGACCGCCAGAAAGTTTACCAACGGGGCGGCTAAGAAGGTCTTTAAAGTCGAGAATTTTGGCAAGTTTAGCTAAGCGCTTTTTGAATTCTGCGCCTTTAATATCATAGAGGACGGCGCGGCTTTCGAGATTGTCATAGACGGAGAGTGCTGGGTCGAGGACGGAGGTTTGGAAGACGACGCCGAGTTCGCTCTTGACGGCACCAAGGTCTTTGTCGAGGTCGTGGCCGTCTATTGTGATGTTGCCGCTATCTCTAGATAATTGGCCGCAGATGATGTTGATAGTGGTGGATTTGCCAGCTCCGTTGACGCCGAGAAAGGCAAATAGCTCTCCCCTGTCGACGCTAAAACTTAGATCGCGAACGGCTTTGACTTCGCCAAAACTTTTGCTGAGGTTACTGATTTGAATGATAGGTGGCATGTTGGTGGGATTCTTTGTTGTATTTGTTTATATTTTAACATTAAGACGAATGTTTTACGAATAACAAAAAGCACCCCGAAGAGTGCTTGTAAGGCTGCGCATAGGTCGATGCCGGAAAAACGACATTTACCTACTAGGCTCACTATGCGTCTTATGCTGTTTTTATTGTATGCGGAATGTTATAGAAAGTCAAATGTCTATTTTAAGTGCAGATTTTTGAAGGCGGATTTTGGGAATTCGATATTCTTAATAATCTTTGGCTTGATAATCTTCATGAAATGTGAGTAATTGTGCGTATATATGAGCGAATTCATTGATTTTATGCGCGTTGATCTCTGATCGAAAACTATTCTAAAGTCATCGTCATACTCCGAGAAAATCATGTCGGTAAGAAGTCGAGCGAAATAATTATATATAAGGTTCTTGGAACTGCTGGTTTTGAGAAGTTCAGTATTCTGTTTACGAATGACGATGTAAAAGAAACATGCATTCTCTTTGCTAGCGATTTTAGTTAATATGCGTTGGCGTTGTTCGAAATCTAATTGCGAAAACTTGAGTTCAGAAATAATATCTGAATGATTCTCTCATGCCACTTTAGCTTGTTCTCTATGTATTATTCTTTTGATTTTCTTTTTGCCATCTTCGGAATCGAAAACAATGGCGGCGATGACGAAGAATTCGCCTTTGCGTCCGAGATTGCCAGATTCGTCGATATATGCCTCTATCATTTTGGTGATGGTAGCATGACGGGATATGCGATTACAACAATAAGCATAAAGAAATAGTAGAACTTGCACTTTTCTCTATTATGCGTAATAATATAAGCATGAACACCTTTAAGTTGGCTCAATTTAAAGCGAAAACAAACACGAAGACAGAAAGACGAACGCCAAAGCATTATAAGACGATGCGATTTTGGTCTGATTTTGGCGGCGCTGATGTTCGGTGGCGTGTTTTATGGTATGGCCGCACTAAATACGCCAGAAACTGAGGCGATCGAACCTTCAAGCTTTAACGCGGGTTATCTGATTGATGATTCTGTTTTTTTATAATCCAAATACGATGACGGTGGCAGAGATTCAGAAGCTCCTCGACGATAAATCCCCGGCTTGCGATATGTGGGGTACGGGTCTTATTTCAGGGCGTAAATATCCAGATGGAACTTGGGTGCCGGCGGGTACGATATAGTAATAGTTTAAACGAAATTCAGTATTAGGAATAGCGTATTAATAATATTTTTGCCCACCATCACAGCGCTTTGCTAATCTCTTTATCAACTTTTTTCATTACTTTATTGTACTGGTCAGGATGCTTTATATAGTAATTGCAAGTCATCTGAAATTTTTCCTGATCGACCCCAGGCAAAACTGCGCCGCATTTTGAGCAATACCAGAAAGTTGTGCCTGGTGGGGATTGAAGCGAGCTATTTATAGCCACTTTTCCGCTCTTCCCGTCTGAATCTTCTAAGTTGGCAAAATATATGTGTGGACAAATTGATTGAGCTCGCCTTTTGTGGGTTTCTTTTCGTTGCTTTAACCAATCGTTAAAATCGAATGTAAAAGCGACCTTTATCGAGATAACTAGCGTAAATACGATAATGCATATTGTAGCTACGAGACCAACATTATTATTTAGGAAGTTAATCACCTCTTCACTCATGATGCTATTATATGGCAATATTTTCATTGGTAAAGCAGCCCCTTAAAAACCCCTGTTCCGGGCTACATAAAGATGCGCCATTTTACAGTCTCTTTTTCATATGTTGTGTTTTCTGTGGATTTTCTGCATATATTGCTAATTTTGTAAAATTTGCTATACTTACATCAGGAAAGGCAATATGAAATTACTTAGATTTAGCGTAGAGAATTATAGATCGTTTAATAGCAGGCAAGAACTAGCAATTAATTTTGATGATCACTGTGTAAATGCCATCATTGGTCCAAATGGCTGTGGCAAATCTAACCTCTTTACCGCGTTAAAAAGTTTTATAGATACGATTCATTACTCTACTAAATTCAATGGACAGAATAGCTTTGAACCTTTTGTATTAAAAAAAGGAAACGACCAGTTACCGACCTCTTTTAGTATCGAAATAGAGGACAACGACACCATATATGCATATAGCTTTTCTATTATTAAAGGCGTAATTATTAGCGAATCTCTCAAGAGAAACATCTTAAATACTAAATTTTGCCCTATCTTTAGTAGAAAATCTATTCCAACCGGACGCTACAAAGAGTTTGGCTTCAATTCCGATTTACTGAGCACTACGCGCGACGATGCATTAATTCTGACACGCGCATATGAGAATAACAACCCGATAGCCGTTGAATTCTTTAACGCTCTCTCGCATATTAAGCTAATGTCTGGCACTCAGGATATTAACAATACAGCTCAAAAAATAAATGCCGATGCTTCCTTTAAGCAAAAAGTCCTGACTTTACTTAAGCAGGCTGACTTATCTATCCTAGACTTGTCCGTCTCAGAGACAAAGATACCCGCAGAGCTTTTAGAGAATTCTCCTTTTGCGGAAGAAGTAAAGAAAAGTCTTGCGAATACTAAAGCTTACAATATTTCAACTACACACCTTGTACGTGGCGAAGACAATAGGCCAATTAATGCGATTAATTTATCTATGATAAATCACGAATCAGAAGGAACGAGGCGCATATTTGAAATGGCTTATCCGCTTATTAACACATTGGAAAACGGACATACACTGTTTATTGATGAATTCGATTCGTCTCTACACCCTGCAGAGTGTGAGCTTATCATTAAGCTATTCGAGAAGAATATTACTGGTGCTCAGCTTATTGTAAATACGCACTATGCTGGAATTTTAGATGCCATCGGAAGAAAGAATATCCACCTAATCGGCAAGAATCAGTATGAAGAATCAATTATAGGAAAAATACCAGGCGAAGCAAGGGATACTGCGTTGGAAAAGAAATATAGACTGGGCTTCTTTGGCGCTGTCCCAAATATTACGGAGACTGCTGGCTAATGCTATTCCTTTTTATTTGTACTGAAGGCGATTCATCTGAGCCCAGCTACATTAGAGCCTTAAAGCGCAAGTGTAGTGGTCAGGCCCCAAATGAAAAGAATGCGCATCTTGAAATAATCCCCTTATCGCTTGGCGGGAATCAAGGCCATAGAGGAATATTTGAAAGGGCAGATGAGGCCATTGGAAGATATATTCAAGATTTTAGCGATGGCAACGAGGACGTGTTTTGGGATTGTGTTCAGCATGAAAAGTGGCTTATCTGCGATTATGACAATATGAATGAGCATAGCATAACCGAAGCGGACCTCAGAAAAAAAGGCTGAAGATCGGGGTTTTAATCTCGTAATTAATAAGCCTAATTTTGAGTTCTTTATACTCCTCCATTTCTATGAAAATAAAGTAGCTTACTCCTTTAAACCAAGGGAATACGAAATAAAAACCAATGAAGCTATTGAGAAAATAAACAGCGATAACGCGCTACTCTTTGACAAGTATGCAGATTTCTATATTATTCCTAAGTACACTAAAAGACAAACCAATACAGAGATGCTATTTGATAGATTATTAGAATATGGTCCGGCATCTCTCGAAGAAGTTTCTTATAGATGCTCGAATAGTGCCGACGCTGAGAAATACTCTAATATGGGTGAGTTAATAGAGCGTATCGCGTATCTATTTTTAGATTAGCGACCCACCACACCACTTTTATTCATTGTCGTAAGCAGAATATTTTTGCTCGCACTTCTCTACTTTTCTAAGAGAGTTTTAGGCGTACAAACAGTCCGCTAATATTTTATGCGGACTGTTTTTACTCGGCGTTTGGTGACTATTATAAAGTTTCTGCTAGTTCTAACGCATTCTTAATCGCAATATCCATGTCCCAGTAGCGATAGGCGCCAAGGCGACCGCCGAGGATCATGTTTGGGTATTTTTCTTTGACGGCGGCGACGTACTTTTGGTAGAGTGCTTCACTCTCGTCGTTGTTGACTGGATAGTAAACTTCTCCGCCCTTCTCGAAATCGGCTGGGTATTCGCGGCAGATATAGCAGGCTTCTTGCGCAATTACTTCAGGTTGGTGAATTTGGTAATATTTGTAATCATGAGAGCGCGTATATGGCACGGCTGGATCGGCTTCGTTGATGACAGCTTCGCCGAGGGTCTCTTCTGTGTGAACTTCCTCAAAGCGTAGACTGCGCCATGGAAGGACACCAAGCTCGTAGTTCATGAGCTGGTCGATTTGGCCGCAATAGATAATCTTGGCATCACTTGAGATTTCAGACTCAATATCCTGGAAGGAGGTATTTGTGCGAACTTCGATTAGCTCATTGTTTAAGATATTCTCCACCATCTTGGTGTAGCCTTCCTTTGGAATACCCTGATGTTTGGCAGTAATAAAGTAGCGATTATCTTGAGAAAAAACGAACTGGAATGCGCTTTAGAATCTCGGCAGAGAGATTAGTTGCGCTAGTATTCCATTGCTTTTCGGTGTAGCCCTTGAGGAAAGCCGTGTAGAGTTTTTCGCCAACAAGTGAGAGGCCTTTTTCTTCGAAATTCTTTGGATCCACGATGCTGGTTTTGGCGGCTTCTGTGGCGACGAACTTCTCCGCCTCTTCGGCGTTCATATCGGTGCCGTAAAGTTTGTTAATAGTATCAAGATTGATAGGCATAGGATAAAGTTTGCCCTGGTAGCGAGTATCTACGGTATGGGTATAGTCGTTAAATTCGGTAAATTTGGTGATGTACTCCCAGACATCCTCGTGCTCGGTATGAAAAATATGTGAGCCATATTTGTGAACTTCGATACCGGTTTCTTCATCCGTATAGCTATAGATATTACCAGCAATATGATCACGCTTTTCTACTACTAGTACGTAATTGCCACGACTTGCTAGACGCTCTGCGACGATAGCGCCAAAAATTCCCGCCCCCGCTACGATATATTTATAATCTTTTACTTCCATAGTTATACCTTAACATAGAACTATTATTCTTCTTCTTGTGTTTTAAGATAAAATACGCCATAATATAAGCATGAGAACCTTTAAGTTTACAGGATTTAAAGCGAAAACAAACAACCGAAAAAGAACGCCAAGACATTACAAAACGATGCGAATTGGTTTAGTCTTGGCAGCAATGATGTTTGGCTGTGTGTTTTATGGTCTTGCAGCGCTAAATACGCCGGCGAGTGAGGCGATTGAGCCGTCGGAGTTTAATGCTGGCTATTTGATTGATGATTTGGTTTTTTATAATCCAAATACGATGACGGCCGCAGAAATCCAGGGTTTCTTGGATGCGAAATCTCCAGCCTGCGATATGTGGGGTACAGGGCTGATTACTGGTCGCAAATATCCAGACGGAACTTGGGTGCCGGCCGGCACGACGCGTGCACAGTATGCCAAGGTGATGCGCGAGAAATACGGCAGGACGCAGTATCATGATCCGCCATATGTTTGTCTTAATAAATATTACGAGAATCCAGAGACGCACCAAAACTTGTACGAGACGCAAGGTGTGGCGACGGCGGGTATGAAGAGCGCTGCGCAGATTATTTATGATGTAGCGCAAGAATATAGCATTAACCCGCAGGTGCTGTTGGTGATGCTAAAAAAGGAAAGTTCAGTCTGGGGCGACAACTGGCCACTAAAGAATCAATACAATACAGTGATGGGTTACGGTTGCCCAGATAATGCGCCGTGTAATGAGGCTTATTACGGGTTTTATAATCAAGTACAAAAGGCGGCTTGGCAGCTGAATTATTACCGCGAGCATCCGACGGCTTACCATTATAGGCCTGGGCAGAATAATAATATCCAGTATCATCCAGATATTGCTTGTGGTACGAAGCAAGTTTACTTAGAAAATATCTCTACTACTTCTCTATATATCTACACGCCATATACACCAAATGATGCCGCCTTGCGTGCTTATCCCGGCATAGGTGACACTTGTTCTTCGTATGGCAATAGGAACTTTTATATGTTCTTTAGGGAGTGGTTTGGTAGTACATATGGCGAAAAGTTTGCAACCTTAGACTTTCCAAGATATTTCAGGACAACTACGGACGTTGATAGAATAAATCCATATTCGCTTAGCAGTACGGGCGACACGATTATTCAAAAAGACTCGACTATAATGATTGAGTCAAAGATTAAAACTTCAAAGGGTATGTGCTATAGGACAAAACATAATACAGACAATAATATCATTTCTTGCATTCCCGAGAAGTATTTAGAAGAGATTCAATTCATTATCGAAGATATTCCCGACTCCGAAAAGTACATGATTATTAAAAACGGAGGGTCAAAAGAATACCTACGAAGCACTACGAAAAAAGAATCGTTCGATTATTCTATAATGAGAGAATTCGTTAAGAAAGTGTCATTCTTAGGCAAGACCTATTATCTTACTGAATTTGATTTATCTGCTATTAATACTACATATGCCAGTGGTTTTTCGAAGGATTCATTGAAACCTATTGAAAACTACCAGAAGATTAATGAGTATTATTTAGCAGAAGAGGGCGCCAAAAAGACAGACGTACTTACGGGCTCTAATAGTTATACGTTTGGCGTAGGCGAGGTTCGCAATTATAAAGTTAAATTTACTTTAGATAGTATAGCTTATCTCCAGACAGAGTTTGATTATAAGAATAATAATCTAAATATCGCAGTCCAAGAGGATTCTTTAGACAATGAAGCGCATTATGCCAATTTCGAGAATCCAAGACAGCTAAGATTAAGGAGCGATTGTGCACGAATTAATGTTATAACCGGAGAGATATATGACACTCTGCCAAAAGGGATGGTTATTATGTTTACAACTAAAACATACATTAATGGTTCTTGGTATTATAGGACCCAGCATAACACAGAAAATGATTTTCCTTACGCAATAAAGGCAGATTTATTGGAAGAAATTAAGTAGGATAGAGATAAAAGAATAGCTGCCATGCGCAGCTATTCTTTGCATTACTTTCTGTATCTAGCTTTTATAGCCCTCTTTAAGCATCCTAGAGATTCTCTTATTCCTATATTCTGATATGCTTCCCGTTCCGCTTCGAGTTGCTCTTTTGTTAACTTAAGCTCGCTATCTAGGTTCTTTATTTGCTTTTCAAGTACTTTTTCGTATTTTGATAATCCGTTAAAATGCCACTTATAATGTTCCATTTTAAAGCTTGCGCTAACTAATGTGGATATTGCGCCTTTAAAATCCGTGCTATTTAACAGATTATTTACCGATCCATATGATAAATAAGATTTTTTCGAATCATAACCAGTGTAATCGGAACACTTACGGGCTACGGATTCTCGGATTTTTTTATAGGCAGCCATATTCTCTGGAGGTTCATCCAGAGAAAACTTATTAAAACTCTCTTTCAAGAAATCGTCTTCCGAAGCGTTTCTTACTAAATCTACTAGGCCAGCGTAGCGATGCGGCTCTCGTCCGGTTATAGCTAATACTGGTGTTTCAAACGCTAGGCACGGAAGCATGCAATGAAGTCTGCGCGTTACGACAGCATGCGCAGATTGGTATAGAGATAAGTAATATTCAGCTAATGCAAACTTTGAATTCCTTGGCATTTCAATGCAGCGATTCGTATCAATGCGCACAATTTGTCTACTTGTCATTCTCTTCATTTTTTCATAGACTTTATCGCTCACATCTACAGCCAAGATATAGTCGCTTTTCTTTACAGTAGGATCTTTGCAGAGTGTCAATGTTACGCAGCCCGAAAAATAGGAATCAATTTTATTCTTCTTTAGGAAATCGAGCGTTGCTTTATCTCTAGCTCCGACTGGGCCGTTGTCTGTGAGAAATTTCTTACATTCTTTCCCCGCAAAACGTTTTGCTGTTTTACCATTATTTGCATGCTGTTCTATATACATAGATATTAATAATGGATGAATATGTTTATTCTTTGGAGGAAAATTTTCTGGCCTATGAGTATACCAGCCATTCATGATGAGCTTAACTTCATCTTCTCCCGTGTCGGTCTTATCGATATTATCTCTATCAAAGTAATAATCTATGCTTGGAAGAAAACGCCTTGCAGCAATAGATTGCACTTCGTCGCCAATGTTTTCTGTTGAGTATTCGAATAACCCGTATTTCATTTTAATCCTTGCCGATAGGCTAATTAAGATATATACATTATATCGATTATAATGATTTGCTTCAAATATATTGTCTATTATTTTTAGCATTGCTCCTATGAGAATGCTATCTATGTGTATGCTATTATATATATTATGGAAAAGATAGATATTTCGATTCTTCTTACGTTTCATAATGAAGGCATTGTAGCTCATAAGACTTTTTTGGCATTGAAAAGAATGCTGCGTCGCCTTGATGATAATGGTGTTAGCCATGAAATTATAGCCCATATAGACAATGGCGATGATGAAACGATTAGGTATATTAATAGTATTAAGAAAGATTTTAAACTAAGAATATTTGAAAATTCCTTTGGTAATCCGTCGGCCTCTCGTAATTTTATTATTAATGAAGCTCGAGGCAAATATGTTTGTCTAATGGATGGCGACGATTTATTCTCTGAGAATTGGCTTTTAGATTCGTTTAATATTCAAGAAGAAGCGATTGAAGAGATTATCCTGCATCCAGAGTTTAACGTTACTTTCGGATTAAACGAACAGTCTCGCCTTTGGCGCATGAAGGATTCCTTCGATGAAGTGAAAGATACATTGATTTTGCTGGGTAGAAATAGATGGTGTTCTGGGACCTTTTTACCACTAAAAGTAGCAAAGAAAGTATTATATAAAGAAGCCGTGGGATGTTATGGTTATGAAGATTGGTGGTATAACTGCGAGACTCGCGCAAAGGGCATAAAACATAATATCACGCCAAATAGTATTAACTTTTACAGAGTTAGAGAGGGGTCAACCTATCATCAACATGTGAACGCAAATACAACTGTCGCATATAGTGAGGCTTTTAGCTTTGAAAATATGGAAAAGTGTTACGTTTCGAATCCGATAGAGAATGTTACCCTGAATCTTCCAACTGACAATAATAGGGCTTTGCAAATTCTTCGTATTGGGCATAAAGTATTGCGCCATACTCCTATAATTAAAAAGGCAGACAAGAAGATAATGCATGAAATTGAGCAGCGTCGGGCTAAGAAAGTTTATGCTTCTCTGCCAGAGGTCGTTGTTAATGAATGGAAGAATATTAACAAAATTGACGGATCTACTTATCCTGATCCAGAAATAATTTCAAGAATGCCTTTTTATGATTCTGAAGTGGATGGGTATGGTAGAATTTTCTGTAAAATAATGCATGAGGTAAAGCAAAGCCCTGATTATGTATTTATGATGCCACGTATGGGGGTTGGCGGAACAGAAAAAGTTCTCGAAAATTACCTATGTGCAATAAAAGAAAAACATCCAGATTGGCATGTATTAGTCCTCGGAAAACTCCCAGACAATCATCCATATAAGATTCCGGATAATGTCACATTTGTCGATTTTTCGTGTGAGGCATTTAGTTGCAACGACTGGGACCTAGCATTTATACTTACTCGACTGCTGGTGCAGGCTAAGTTTAAGCGAATTCATATTGTAAATAATGAATTTTATTATCGTTGGGCAATTTCTAATAAGGAGTTGCTAAGAGAAAATAATATTATTCTAAATATATCCTTCTTTATGCATGAGTATACGAAAGATGAAGGCCGTATTCAGAGTTTCGCGGATCCATTTCTGACTGAACTTGCTCCGTGCATAAATAAGATATTTACTGATAATGCGACGATAGTCGATGATTTAAAGTGGCGCCTAGGCTTTGATGCCGATAAGTTCTCAGTCCATTACCAACCAGTTTCTTTGCGAACGCGAAAGCCTAAGAAGGATAATGCCTCTTCGCATAAAATCTTATGGGCAAGCCGGGTTGCGCCACAAAAACGTCCAGATATTTTGAAGGCTATTTCTAAAAAGTTACCAGATGGCTACAGTATTGATGTGTATGGGCGTATTGAGAGGTCTTTGTATAAAGAAAATTATTTTAATGACTGCAAAAATATAAACTATAAGGGTGCTTTTAGCGATATTTCCAAGTTACCTATTGATGAGTATGGCGCATATCTATATACTTCACAGACCGATGGAATTCCAAATATTCTGCTAGAAATATCCTCTTTGGGGCTCCCGATTATTGCCACAAAAGAAGGTGGAGTTCCTGATTTTATTGAAGACGGAATTTCTGGACGTTTAGTAGACATTGATGATATTGACGGTTATGTCGATGCGTTAGTCGATACTATTAATTCAAAGAAAAGCACTAGCTTCGTAAAACATGCTCAAGAGAAGATTCGAGATCGCCACACTTGGGAGCTATTCGCACAAGAGGTTAAAAAAGATATATAGTATGCCTAAAACGGTTCTCCTTATTCGCAATATCTGGAAAGATGCTTATGGCGGCGCGGAAAAATACCAGATTGATCTGGCTAAGATTTTAACAAACAATAATATAAGGCCAATAATTGCGAGTTCTTCGATGAAGGTTTTAGAGGAAGCTGAGCGTAATGGAATCCCATGCATACATGCTCCGTATTGTCATCGCCAGAATTGGAGTGGCTGGAGAAATATTCTACTACCGCTTTTCTTTCTATGGCAAATATATCTATATTTTTGGTATTTTGTCTTAATTAAAAAGCTACGCCCCGATGTTCTTCACATTCAATCCAGAGACGATATGATTGCCGGTACGCTAGCGGCTAAGACTTGTAAAAAACGTGTGGTCTGGACAGATCACTCCGATCTTCGGCTTGTTGTGTGGGAGAACCTAGATAAGAAATATAAGAATCCAATCGGTAAGCTTATTTATAAGCTTGCGGATATTCCTTATAGGATTACGACAATTAGCCGATATGAGTTTGACTATATCAATAAGCTCGTGCCGAAGAAGCTGGATAATTTTATAGTTGTTAAAAATGGAACTTTTGATGATGAACGCCATAACCTTCTAAAACCTTTCGGCTATACGATTGGACACATTGGCAGGATTGTCGATTATAAGGGTATTGAAGAGCTTATCCGTGCTTTTGATGTCATATCAACTAAATATCCCA
Source organism: Candidatus Nanosyncoccaceae bacterium (assembly GCA_051891815.1). Taxonomy (GTDB): domain Bacteria; phylum Patescibacteriota; class Saccharimonadia; order Saccharimonadales; family Saccharimonadaceae; genus UBA2834. The sequence goes on along the minus strand of JBJFFO010000003.1, from coordinate 26,568 downwards.
AAGCTTCACTACTGCTTTATGGAGACGATGGTGATGCGGAGTATTTTAAGAATATCTCTAAGAATAGGCGAATCAAGTTTAAGGGTTATACCTCAGACCCAATTAACGCCTATACAAAGATAGATATATTCGTCCTTGCTTCTTATCATGAGGGATTAAGCTTGTCGCTTATTGATGCGGCTATGATGGAAAAAGTGATTATTGCTTCTGACGTTGATGGAAATCCTGAAATCGTAATCGATAAGAAGACTGGCCTACTCGTTCCGGCAAAAGATTATAATTCATTAGCTGTCGCTTTAGATAAAGTATTATCAGATGACGGACTCAGAACTAGATTAGCTAAGAATGCCCGTAAACACTACGAAGAGAATTTTAATTTTGAAAAAATCGTAAAGCGAGAAATCATACCGTTATATGAATAAGAAAGTATCCGTAATCGTACCGGCGTATAATGTTGAAGAATGCATCGAGGACTGTATTATTTCGATCGTCCAGCAGACATATACCAATATCGAGATAATCATTATAGATGATGGCTCTACAGATAGTACGGGCAAGATATGCGATAGACTAGCTAAGACGGACAAACGAATAGATGTCATACACCAGAAGAATCAGGGGCTTTCGCAAGCTAGAAATAATGGCATAAAATTAGCTAGTGGAGAATATATAAGTCTTATAGACGGAGACGATATTGTTAAGGAAGATTTTTTGCGCAACATGGCCGATGCAATGAAGGATAATGTAGATGTTGTTGTTGGTGGCTATAAAACAATTGCCGATACCAAAAAAATACTTTGTATAAATAAAATGTCAAATTCTACATTATCCGGCAAAGATGCTACGATTAGGCTACTCACAAAACAAGAAGATTTCTTTGTAATTGCATGGAACAAATTATACAAAAGAGGACTTTTTACGAAGAATAATATTTGGTATCCCGCCAAGCGAATTCACGAAGATAATCTTACGACTTATAAACTTCTTAGCAATGCGCGAAATGTGACCATTATTGACTCTTCGGATTATCTATATGTAAAGCGCGCCGGGAGTATTACGGATAAATCTAGGAAAGATTTGCAGGTTCAAGAAAAAATCAACGCAGCAAACGAGGCAATAAAATATTTTCCAAGTGGAGATTTGCATGATGCTGCTAAGTATTCTCTCTTTTTGGCGCAAATCATAAAGCTAAATGAAGCCATACGGGCTAAAAATAATAATTACGCCGAGCTTATCAACGACATTCTCAAGAATAAACCTTCAGAGAATAAATTTTGCGCCGCAAAACAGAAAATTTATACAACCATGTTAAGAACATTTTCCGGAAAGCCATATATTGCATTCCGAAAACTAATAGATAAGTTATCATAATTATATGAAGACCCCACTTGTTTCTATTATTATTCCAGTTTATAACACCGGCGGATCCTGTATCGAGCTACTTAAATGCTTGTATAAATCAACGTATAAGAATATTGAAATAATCTGTATCGATGACGGATCGACTGACGATAGCCATAAAGTTATCTCAGACTTCATAAAAAATAAGAAAAATATTATTCTAAAGAAGCAAAAGAACGCTGGTGCTTCCGCTGCGAGAAACGCTGGACTATCACTTGCGCACGGCGAATGGATTTCTTTTATCGACTCAGATGATTTGGTCGATGTGACTTTTATCGAAAAACTTGTAAAGGCAAGCACGAGCAGGACTCTCCTCGCCTGCACTGCTCTGCTTTACAGGCGCGTTGCCTCTGGTGCCGAACATGCGGATTTTATGAAAAAAATCCGCCCAAGAAAGAATAATGAAAGCGTTAAGGAATATGTGTCTTATCTTATTTCTAAAGATGGCAGAATATATGGGGCTATAAATAAGCTATATCGAAAAGATATTATAGACGAAAATAAACTGCGCTTTGATATCTCGCTCAATTTTGCCGAAGACACAAAATTTGTTTTAAATTATATCAATGCAGCGATTAAGTATTATCCGCGCGATTGCGAAGTAAAATTTATTTATGAGCCGCTTTATATATATAACTACGGCACCGAAACAAGTACCGTTTCTAAATCTTCTCTGGACTGGAATAATTGGAAGAAAAGCTACATAAATCTTAATACATGGTCAAAAGATAGCGCTTCTTTGCGCATGTTTTGGCGAAAGAAACGCATTTGGTGTCGCTGGCGCATTTCGCACGCATTAGTGATAGCGAGGTCCGAGATGCCGAGGCCTGAAAAGAAGAAATATCTGAACCGAATCGAGCTGTCGCTTGCTACGCTTTTATTGAAGATTAGAAAAATAGTTTTAATCGACTAGCTTTCTGACGACAAGCAGCAGCCACGAACTATTACGTCAATTAGCAAGAAGAAAAGGCCAGCATATAACTTATAGCTAAATTATTGATTCGAGAAAACCACCAATTAACCCCCCAAACGGTGTGCTATACTATATGGTGTATGGTTTTTTCAAAAAAATTTAAAAATTCTCGTTTTTCTAAAGAACTATTATTTTTTACTTAAGCCAGTTGCAATAATGTCCGCAGTCTACATGATTGCTTTTTTGGCAATTATTCGAGCTAACTTTAATTATAACGACGACTTAGGGCGCGCCGCTTTAGGATATAAGGACTTCCTGGGGTTTAGTAGACAAACATCGGAATACTTATCTGGAGTTATACATACAAATAACTTTTTGGCAGACATATCGCCCCTTACAACACTTTTATCGTCAATAATTCTAGGGCTCGCGTCCGTATTTGCAATATTTATAATCACTAAAAATAAAAAATTTTCATTCATAAATTATATACTAGCGACTCTTATTGGATTGTCGCCATACTTTTTGGAAAATATCTCTTATAAGTTCGACTCGCCATATATGTCATTATCGATTTTAGCAGCTATTTTTCCTTTTTTATTCTTTTATACTAAAAGAGCATTTTATATTGTTTCGTTATTATGTACTATTATAATCTGCACATCATATCAAGCCGGCATCGGAATTTATATCAGTCTTCTTCTCGTTCTTATTTTTAGAGATTTATTGGAGAAAGAAATAAGATTTAAAGATATATTATTGTTTGGCATTAAGGGCATAGTGCCATTTTTATTGTGTCTAATATTTTTTAAGTTTTTTATGATGAGGCCAACAAATGCTAATGAATATGTTTCTAATTCGTTGCCAGGAATATTTGAGATAATTCCTACTTTCTTTAAGAATCTTTCTAATTTTTATTCATATTATTTCAGTAATTACAGGATAGTATGGACATTATTATCCGTCTTATTATTAGTCCTCTCTGGCGCTTCGATAACCACGAGTAAAAAGAGCGAATTAACTAAGGCCGTTGGATTGATGTGCTATTGCGCGTTGCTACTTATGGTTTCACTAGTAGCATTTGGCTTATATCCATTTTTGACACGTCCGTTAATTCTTCCTAGAACAATGTATGGATTACCTACATCTATTGCCTTTGTTTTTGTTCTTGGGGTAACATTCGCTGATAGAGAGTTTTTTGTCTGGTTATACCATATAATAGGCGGGGCTTTAGCTTATTGCTATATAGTTTTTGCTTTCATATATGGCAATATACTCTATAATCAGAATTTTTACGCAAACTATAAAATAGTAGATATCATAACTACACTAAATATAGAAAATATTCTAACCGAAACTACGGAGAGGGTAGCTATAGATGGCGAGATTGGATTTGCGCCTGCGAGCAGGAATACGATGCAAACGTTCCCAATATTAAAGAAATTAGTTCCAAAGAATTTATGTGGAAGTAGCTGGATGTGGTGTCAATACAAGTTCTTTTATTATTACAACATCAGCCCCTCGCTCTGGGCGAACAAAAATGATTTGCATGAGCTGAATAAGACCTTTGATAGTTACCTGTACACAATTAAATACTCCGATAGAGACATATTAATTACCATAAAGGACAGACAGTAAAAGTGTCTACATCTATATAGATGTAGACACTTTAAGTATTTTATTGTTTATATTTTTCCAAAAAAATCAGTGTATCTCTCATCGCATCATCAATCGTAAGCTCTGTTCGCCAATCAAGCTCGGCCTTAGCTTTAGATGGGTTAGCCCAAAACTCTGGAAGGTCGCCAGCACGGCGCGCTACAACTTCGTACGGAAGTTCTTTACCACTAGCTTTTTCAAAGGCCGAGATAACTTCCATGACAGAATTTGGTTCGCCAGAACCAAGATTATAGATAGAGACGCCCTTCTTCATGTGGTCGAGCATCGCCATGTGACCTTTAGCGAGATCAACGACGTGAATGTAGTCGCGACGGCAAGTGCCATCTTTAGTAGGATAGTCATTGCCGTAGACGCCAAGCTTCTCGCGTTTGCCGCGCGCAACTTGCATTACGATAGGCATGAGATTGTTCGGAATGCCGTTTGGATCCTCGCCAAGCAGACCAGATGGATGTGCGCCAATAGGATTGAAGTAGCGCAAAAGTGCAACCTCAAACTCCGGGTCAGCTACGCAAACATCTTTTAGGATCTCCTCGATAAAGTATTTCGTGCGACCGTATGGGTTTGCGAGTTGACCGCCAGTTGTCATGGTTTCGACGTACTCTGGGCTATCCTGGATGCCATAGACGGTAGCTGATGAGGAGAAAATAATTTGCTTGACACCAAATTCGCGCATGCATTTAAGAAGATTTACAGTGCCGCCGATGTTGTTCTCGTAATATTCTAGAGGCTTTTCGACAGATTTACCGACAGCCTTGAGGCCAGCAAAGTGAATGACGGAGTCAAAGTTTACGCCTTCGAAGATGGATTTTAGTTTTTCGTAGTCTAGAAGATCGACTTCATGGAATTTTGGCCTTTTGCCGGTGATTTGTTCGATCGTGTCTAGGACTTCGATTTTACTATTAAAAAGGTTATCGAGAATTTCAACCTCGTACCCAGCGTTTAGCAGCTCGACGGTTGTGTGCGAGCCTATATACCCGGTCCCCCCTGTAACTAAAATCTTCCTGCTCATGGTATCAGTATAACATAGTGACTATTGCACTTCGTTTTTTCAACGTTGCTCTATCATGGCGTTCTTTGATACATGTTTAGATTTTAATATTTTTATAATCTCATTTAGTAATGAGCCCAGAGCCATACAAATAACTATACTTATGGCGGCTATCGCGATCTTGTTGGGTGCAAATGGCCTTAGCGCAAGTTCGACGATAAGCAATATCGGCGTATGTATTAAATAGATAATCATAGACAGTCTTTCTAAATAATCCATGGTTTTACTGGATATGCCAGAAAGAATCGTCTTCTTCGACATAAGAATTGAAAACCATGCGACTGTAAATATAAGAAAGAGTTCTCCATAAGTCCTATACCCTAAACTGCTTGGCGAAGGATAAAGCACTATTACCGACGCACACATTGACAAGAGAGAAATTAACAGCAATAACAAAGAATTCTTTTTTATGCGTTTGTTTTTTCTAATGGCTTCTGATACTCCATAAACTAAGATGCCGGTTGACATACCGAAAAATGCCCGAATTAGAGATTCGTAGCCGAATATTGTGGCCTTAAAAAAGTTGAAATAGTAGGCAATAGTTACTGTAAATAGGATTATATAGAGAGTTCTCTTCTTCGTAGTTTGGCACATATAGCAGAAAAGAGGAAAAACGATTAGCATTGCCGATAAATACCACAATGCCCAATAGTGTTCGTCGATCTGACTATTGAGCAGTAACGCCTCTATCGGAGCTATTCTCGCCAAAGAAACTAACGGCGTTCCGTTATTTAATAATAGTATTGCAATGTATCTAAGAATAATAGCAATTAGCGCAAATGTGACAAATGGCTTAAATTTATTTATCGTATACGATATGGCATTCTTTGCTTTTTGCTCCGAGCTCTTTCCTCTGTTTTCTTTTTTCCTAAAATGCTTAAAAGTAAAATACCCCGTTATAAAGAAAAATAGCTCCACTAGGATCCATAAATGATTCCAATGTCCTCCTAGGTCGGTGTGGTAATATACAATCGCAATAGCGGCAAGAAATTTTATTAGTCCCAAGACGCTAATTCTCTTATTATTCTTTACAATTCTCATTCACCTCCTTACGTCATAGAAAAATGGGCAATATTGTTCATAATGCCCATCCTTATTTTTTTATTCTAACATAAGTAGGTTTGATTTTGCGATTAGTTCTCTATTTTTAGCGCATACCTTTAGCGGATAATATTATCCAATTCTCTTGATCTCGCTCTTATCTTTTGACAATATTTTCTTTAATTCGCTATAATCTATAGATATACTGCCATCTGCATTTTCGTTTGTGATGTTGTTGCTATTTAATGAGATATGAATTTCGTTTCCATCGCCGATTATTTCTACTAAATTCTCAGTTGCTTTCTTCGCTTTTTCTTCAATTTCGTTCATCGAAGCATTGTTGTAATTTCCGACTTTCTCCGCTATTTCTTTTGCGCCTTCTCTTAGGAATTCTTCGCAATATTTTTTGCAATACTCTTCTAGTCCTTCTTTAGAATAGTCTGCAGCCTTCTTCAGCGACATTTTGTAATTAATTTTAGCTTCTTTAGTCTTTATGTACTGTTCTTTAGTCTTTAATAGTTCTCTTGCTAGTTGACTGCATGCAAATATAAAGCTACAGACCAGTATTGTTTCTGCTGAAATTGTAATCCAGGCGCTTCCATTATCGAATCCAGTAAACGAGAGCTCTTTGCCATCTATATTTACAAATTTTTCTAAATCCTTAAATTTCTTAATTGTATTATTTAAATCATTGAGTGTTTTAATGTTTTTTGAGAGTTTTATATTTATATCGCATTCATTTTGCTTTGGACTTATACTATCAATGACTGCAAGAAAAATAGGCAAGCTTTTATTTAGTTCGTTAATATAAGTAATTAGACAGTTGTATTGATCGTAGCTAAGCATTACGTCCGTCTTAGTGCTCATGTCTGTAGTATTAATTATTTCTTGGACTTTGGTGAAGTCTATATTGTTCCATTTTTGTTTCGAAAGTATTTCTAGCACTCGGAATGTTTCATAACAATCTGTTATTAAATACATATTTCCAATTTGTTGTTTGATTTTAATAGTAAGCTCATTATTGATGCATACTTTATCAATCTTTTTCTTAATTTCTCTTAACCTCATATTCTTATCTTAGCATTCTTTGCAATAATACAGCTCTTTGTTATTCAAGGTGGGTATTTTATAAATGCTATAATATCCTTATGCAATCCCTCTCTCTTGCCCTTATCTCCGGCGTACTACCGCTAGCTATTGTCTTATTCGCTCTCGCGGCTATAATCTGGCTTTTCTTTAACCATGGCATTGATAAACTTCGTCATCCTGAGGAATGGAAAGATGCGGGCAAGTCTGGTGAGCAGATTGTTTATCGCGTGCTCGTGGATAAATTTCATGTGCCGGAGGCTCAGATTTTGCGCAATGTTTATATCCCGACTAGTGACGGCAAAACGTCTGAAATCGATCTTTTGGTTGTTTCGAAGAAAGGTCTGTTAGTTTTTGAATGTAAAAACTATGGCGGTAATATTTATGGTGATGCGAAGCGTCCGAAGTGGATTCAGTATCTTGGGCGTAAGAAAAGCTATTTCTACAATCCAATTATGCAAAATCGTTCGCATGCAAAGCATTTACGCGAGTTTTTGTCCGAGTTTGGCGACTTACCGATAGTTCCAATGGTAGCGACAATTACGCGTGGCAATTGGAAAGTAAAGAATCTAGCGCCAGACGATTATATGCTGGGCGTAAATTGTCATCTAAAAGATATTTTGTCTAGCCTGCCCGATTCGGAACTAATGGCGCAAAGTTTTGCGGTGATTCTTGCTAAAATGAGTCCGCTTGCGCGCCCGGGCGACGAGGTGAGGCAGAAGCATATTGAAGATATCAATGACAGACACCGCTAATTGATAGAATCTCGTTTTAGCTTCGCGGAGATGCGACGATACAAAAAGCCCCGAGACTCGGGGCTTTGTTGCTTATACTAGCCTCTTTGGCCTACCGCTGTTATGCGGCAGAGCTTCAAGCCCGGCGTTTTGCTTGGCTTCATTCCAAGTTTTAGCGCCAAGCGCATTCTTGATGATTGTGTCTCCTGGAACATTCTGCTCGGGGTGGGCCTTTTTGTACTTTTTAAAATTCTCATACGAAAGAAAATCGTCGCCAATTGCCTCGTTAATCATCTTGAGAATTTTGGCCGCTTGTTCAAAAGTAAGCTCTTTGTTCTCGACGCCAATTCTAATGCGAAAAGCTTCTTTCCAACTATGTCGTTTTCCGCTAATTTGGCAGATTGTGTCCACGCAAGGACATCTACTGCCGTTACTAATCTGAAAATCTCGATATTCGGCTATAGTAGGGATGCGACCATATTGTTCGCAAGCTTGACGCATGAATGTTGTGATTTCCTCATCTGTCCATGGCATATAACTTGTATCGACTTCGTAACCTAGCTTTTGGTAAACCTCGCGATAATTCTTGTATCCTACTCGATTGAGCGATTCGACTGCCGGCACGGCGTTTTTGTGCGACTTTGCATAGCGTCGAAGCTCAATTTGGTTTGGAACTTTTCCGAGTTTGATTGCGATTCTGTCTAATGCAGCCTCAACTCCATCCTTCGTCCAAGCCTCGCATCTTATGTCTGGATAGGCTTTCTTCTGGACGTCCGTCAGAGCAACTTCTGACCCGAGGAATGATTTGATGAAATACATAGATGGTATTCCGTTTTTGCCGAGATCTAATTTCCCCACAATTCGGCCATTAGCTTCTCTAAAATCTACGAAGCGTTGAATAATGTCGGACCATATCGCATCTTTCGAGCAATTTTCCCAGTTTGGAAAGCTTTGTCGATGAATAGTGTGGCCTTCGGCGTATTCGATGAGCGCAATGATGTCTTCTTCGCGTTCCTGAAACTCTGGCGTGTCCATTTCGATTGAGAGTAATTCTCTGGTGCATCTGCTTCTATGGTATGAATAGCGCCCGATTGCACTCTTGAATTCTCTTTTGAGTTGAAAGAGCATACTCAGTCGATCGATAGACGATACGAAATCTAGTACAAGAACCTCATCCTTATTCTTGGCGCGACGGAGGCCGCGGCCGAGTTGCTGCGAGAATATGATCTTAGACTGAGTGACGCGCAGGAAGACGATTACGTCAGTTCTTGGCACATCTATGCCCTCATTTAGGATATCGACGGCACAAATGGTCTTGATCGTGCCTTCGCGGTAGCCTTTGAGGCTAATATTGCGCTCGGTGGTGGTCATACCGGAATGGATTACGGCGACGTTACCCATGAGCCTCGCAATATGTTCGGCGTGTGCTATAGACTGGCAGAAGATGACCGTAGTTGGATCTTCTCTGTTCTTGATCTCGTCCTTGATAATCCGGACGATCTCTTCATCGCGCTTTGGCAGAAAAATCTCGCGATTTAGTTGCGAGAGCGTGTAGCGATTGCCAGAATCGAGGATGAACTTTAGGTTCTGCAGTTCGTCGGTTTTGATTCGGTATTTAACGCGAGATAGCCATCTGTCGCGAATCGCATCGACGAGACGGTATTCAAATACTGTTTCGCCGAAGATTTTGCTAAGGTCGGCGTCGTCGACTCTATCTGGCGTTGCGGTCATTCCCAGCAGAAACTGTGGTCGAAAATACTCGATAGCTTTTCGGTAAGTTTCGGCTGGTGCGTGGTGCGCTTCGTCGACTAGTACGTAATCAAACTCGCAAGGGTCGAAATCGTCGAGATGGAGGTTTACCGATTGCAGATTTGCAAATAGAAAATCGGTTCGCCTCCTCGTCTTTTGAGCGTGATTATACATGCCGTAGCTATAAATGTCGCCGAAGTTGCGTTTGAATACGTCTTTGGTTTGGTTGAGAATTGCTTCGGAATGGCAAAGAATAAGAACACGCTCATTGTCTGAGTTGTCCTCGAAGAATTGCTTGATGTCGAAGATGCTCGTCATGGTTTTACCTAACCCTGACGCCATAACGACGAGCGCTTTGGCTTTGCCTGATTCTCGGGTAGTTTTAAGGCTTTCGAGACAAGCCTGCTGATAACTTTTGGGTGTATAAGCGTTAATGGTAGCCCCCTCCTTTGGAGAAAAATCTCGCCATTATCGGCGGAGCAGAGCGTGTGAGATGCGATCTGTTCTGCCGATAATCTTTTTGGGAGCAGATATAAAGGTACAAAAAGCAAGAAATAGCTCTATATGTATATTATACACCAAAATGCTAAAAATGTCAATAGCTGGGCGCTTTACGGGGGCGCAGGATTAGGCTATTGCGATAAATACTGGTTGCCATGGCCATTTGAATCGACATAATCTTCGTATGCCTTGCATACGCCAGGGTCGACTTGAACTGGAATTTGATCTTTGGAGATACCGTACTTAGTCAAGAGGCTCTTGGCTTTCTCGATTGCCTCGTCCTCGGCTTTTTTGTCATTGCAGCGCGCCTCTACGCCAACTTCGAGCTTGGCCTGATTATTGACGTGTTTAATGGTGTATTTTAGTTCATTATTTTCAATTTCGCGATAAGGAAGCAAGTCTGCTATATTTGCATCAATAGATGAATGAAAATTCGTACCAACACAAAATGTCTCGGGCCATTTTGCGACGTCTGATTTTGTACAAGATAGACCCACTCCGTAGAAATTATTAACTCCGTGAGTAATGGACGCCAGGTAGGTCATTTTAGTGTTTTCAACATCTATTAGAACTTCAATCTGCGTACTAGATTCGCTAGTTCCATTTATTTTATATTCTTTATAGCTTCCCTCGCGAAAAGTGATATTTATTTCTTCATCATCTGGAACTTCGGAGATGCTTCGAATATGCTCGCGCAAGGCTTTCATGTCGTTAGAATCTAGTGTTATGTCTTTGTTCTCCGATTTTAGGCTGTTTTCATTTTTTATATTTACGCCAAAATTGCCGTTACTCAAAAGCGATATTACGACGCCAGCTACAATAACTATTAATATGAAGGATGTAGCTAATAATATCACGAGAATTTTTCGACGACGAATTATCTGTTGTTCATCCATAATTCCTCCTTATTTTAATAGTCCGTCAGTATACGCATAAACGACGCCTGTGTTTGTCCAGTCAGAGAGATTATACTCGTGTGCTCCAATCCAGTCTACGCTGGTCCTACATCCAGCTTCGCCAATAATAATTTTATTGTTCGCCTCATCTATGCCTAAGACTACGCCAGTGTGCCCTTCCGCACTACTACTTCCCTTGCTAAAGATGGCGTATGGTTTTGGTACTTTTCCGCCGTCTTTAAAACCGTAGCCCAGCAGTGCTCCAACTACTTGCGATCCATCTGGCAAGCCGTTGATTCCTTCAACGGTCGTATAGCGATGGACGAAGTAGAGTGAGAATTCTACGCAGTTTGCAAGTGATGCGCCGCAGCCTTCCGGAAAGTCATTGGCTCTAATGTTCCATGGGTCGTCTACTTGGGGGCTTGGGAGATTTTTGTACTCCTCCATGAACTTCTGCGCCTGTTCTAGGGTCATGCCGCCAGCTGGAAGGCTACCAGTACTACAAGTTTCCATTCCAGAACCACTGTCGCTATCTGGGAGTTGCTCCCAGAGTTTATTCATAACTTCGACGGTCCAGGTGTCGGGTTTTGCGTTAGTTCCGTTTGTATTGTCGATATGTAAGTGAGCTTGCGTGTTTTGAGCGCACTGCGGAGCGCCAACAGCGGAAATTTCATCGCCAGCCTCGACGTGATCGCCGGCAGATACTTTGGATGCGGTAAGATCGAGGTGTCCGAGCCAGTAGTAGTTACCGTCGTCACCCTCGAGCCCAATTTGGCCACACTTATCCCACCAATCCGATGGTACGCTATTTTTATACTCACTAGAGTATGCGATTGTCCCAGAAGTAAAAGCGACGATAGGCGCTCCAGATGAGAAGTACATTAGGTCGTCGGGAGTGCCGCCATATTCGCTAGCCTCGCTGCTCGATACTAGCTCCATTGCAAGCCCCATGTCGACTGCATGATAATCATGATGGCAGCTAAGACTTGGACATGGTAGTTTTGATAGTACGCTTTCAAAATCGCCACCCGGATTTAAGTAATTTGCTTTCGTAGCGCCCGCGAGCGGAAATGCGTAAGTATGCCCCTCAATTTCCATTGTTGTGACGCCGCCAATTGTCTTGACGCAACAAGCGTCGGACTGGGCGCCAGCCGTGCTGTTTCCTGCAGGTGCATTGTCGCCTTCATAGCCGAATGGGTCGCCTTCCTTTGTGTCTGGATCCGCCCAGCTCCAGAAGGTCCAGACTGCGCCGCCTCCGAATAATTCAGTAATTTTAGTAATTCCGCGTTTGAATTGCGAGCGATCGCTTACGTCGATGGCTTGGCCGTCGTTTTCGGCTTTTATCCATTGCGATGTGCCAGTAGCATGTTGGACTACTTCTGGCGGAAGAGTGCGTTTGCCTTCGCCAAGTACTTCTTTGACGGCTTTTACGTATGATTCTTCGCCGTAGTTTTCGTCGTAGGCTCTACCGGTCCCGTCGGAATACCAACCACCGTTTTTGATATAATTTATGAGCTCTTCGATATTTCCTTTTTTATCTGGATGCTTTTGCTCAAAAAGATTTGCCATTTGTGAGGCTTCGGTCTTGATCGTATTTACCGAGCCGCCATTTTCCGCATTAGCCATGGATGCCATGCCTCTTGCTTGAGCTTCAGTCATTTCATACTTTTCACCGTTCCAGATCTCGTCGCTGCTAGTACCGTCCTGTGGGTTACAGCACTCGTCTACTGTCATTGGCGTAGTACTGTCGTTGATGGTGTCAATAAAGAGCTGAAAGAATTTTTTAGCGGCTTCAGCATCCTTTTCGTGTACACCATCGGAGCCAAGGTAGTCTGAGACTTTATCTTTAATTAGCGCCTCCCAGTCGGCGACGAAGACGTCGGAATTATCTTTTGCAAAATCGCGTACTACTTGGTTGTATGTGCTATAGTCGATTGTCGTAGTGTAGGCAGTCATGAATATAATAATCTGTGCGCCGGCGTCTCGTGCTGTATCGTGGACCGACTGCAAGTCGTTCTTTGTCACTGAGTTTCCGTCATTTGTTGAAAGCTCAAAAACTAGAATGTCGCGAACTTTATTTTGTGTTTTAAGCTTGTTTAGGATAGTCATGCCAGATTCACCGCCAGCGGATTCAGCTGCATCCATCTTGAAGTGTTTGCTGGATTTAGCATAAATATCTGCCGCTGAGAGCATGTCTTTTAATGTCGATTCATAAATTGCGGTTAAAGAATCGCCAATCCAGGTTAGGTTGCCGCCATCGGTAATTGTGACGCCACTAGTACCTTGGGTCGTAGTACCTTTGCCGGCATACTCATCATAAAAATCCTTGGCATGATTACGGCGTGCCTCGGTGCCTTGATATAATCTTCCTTTATATGGTTCATAGTATTGGATTGGTTGACTAAAAGACTCTTGTCCTGGATTACATACGGCTCTTTCAAATAGCACAAGAAAGATTTCGGCGGCTTCTTCGACGGATTTTGCTGTCCTGATTTCTGTGGTCCAATTCATTTGGTTGCCGTCCCAAACATTATCCAATTGGATTTGAAGAAGTTGGTCTTTTTTGTCTTGCGGAATGTCCGCATCTGATTCGCCGTATTTTGCTCTATTCTTGTAGTATTCGGAGAGCCCGGCGTCATCTAGTGCCTTCCATAGCTCAGGAAAATATGATCTAGAGAATTGAAAAATTCCCCAATAACTATCATTGGAAGCTCTTGTAATAACTGCGCCGGATTCGCCTAGAGCATTCCCCATGATTCCGGCAACTTGCATGTCGTTTAGGCCTTTTCCGATAAAGTAGTTCCATATTTTTTCTTTAGTATCGGCGCCCGAAAGCACGGTACTACCACTATTATTGCCGTCGCCATTACATTCATCTGGGTTATAGAACATAATATTATTAGCAGCAAACTTGTCCAAGAAATCTTCGACGGCAGCAAAAGTTCTAGGAACATTCAACTGCGTTAATATGAGTGCTAAGAAAATGCAGAAGAGACGAAGAGAAAAATTTTTAACCTTCTGTATGTTACTTTTCTTTTTCATATCTTACCTCGTAGTTTGCGATATCGTATCCTTTTTTTGAAAGTTCTTTTTTTATTGCGAGTTTGAGATTCTCGTTCGTTTCGGAACCACTTTCAATAACAATACAGAAAACTCTTTCACAGTAATCGTTTATGCCATTGTTCTCGCGAATGACGTAATTAACAAATAAACTATGAGCATTAGGAATGTTTTCGGTAACGTTATAGCTTCCCTTGATTGGTAAGATATCGCGAACTTTTAGCTTATTCTGATAATCGTTTTGGAAGCTTTTTACTTCGTCTGTATCAATGTGGCTGAGAACGTCAAGATCTGTTTGATTCCGTTCAAAATAGTTCATGCCATCAGTCTTATTTACTATATAACCGTAATAGACATTGGTTTTGTGTGGCTTAATTATAATATTATCTGTTTTCGATTCAAAGCCATCTTTTTTAATTTCTATTTTGTATTCACCCGGCTCGATTTCGTATACTCCATTACTAAATTCTTGACCATTTATGGTTATAGTTGCGGAAACTGGCGCAGTATTAAGACTAATTTGGGTTGGCGCAGTTAGGCTCTTAATGAGAGGCGAAAAGACAAAATGTATTGCTAAAAATCCAATAAGAAGCATAATTAACACAATCAAAAATATTGTAATTTTACGACTATGCTTATCGGCACCTCCAACTAGCCGTTCTAGAAAGTCCATAATTTTAATATAGCATAAACGTTGTCGTGCTCTAAATAAAAAATAACGCCCTTGCGGGAGTTATCTAGGAATGTCTCTAGATGTCGGTCGTGAATCCATACGAGCAAAGCGCATGGCTTGAAAAATGCACCAGATTTGAGCTGGTGCATTTTTGTGGAGTCTATTTGATTTTCTCGGCTGGAGTCTTGGACTTTTGTTTGGTCTTGGCTGTTGATTTTTTAGATTTTTTGATTTTAACGAGATTAATAGTGGATAGAATAGAGGTTGTAATCAGGGCTAAATATGGAAGAAGAATATAAATAAAAGCCGATGCCGGCATAAATTCACAGCCCTGATATGGATTTGTCATGATTTGAAAATCATTCATACCTAGCTGACAACTGCCTTGATAAGTTCTTAGATAAAACATTACATAAGTCGCCAATAGCGGAACGAACACGGATAAAACTATCTGCACAATGGCAAGCTTTTTAGTTTTCGCATTATTCTTGACCGATTTTAGAAGCGCAATGCCTAATGAAACTCCGAGAATCAATATTACAAACCTTAGCGCGCAGTTAAACGGATCGAAATAAAACTCGTGATTTTTAATTAGATTCTTCAAAGTTGGAGCGCTATGTATTTTATATTCGAATATGTTTATAGCGGCGTAATAATGTAGCATATTATCTCCTTACGCGGCCATAACGCCCGCCGTTATTGCTGAAGGTGCAGTATAGATGATTTTCTTGCCCATTAATTATAATTACATCGGTTTTGCGAATTGCAATATGTTTCATATTTACTAATGGCATATAGAATAGTTTTTTCATAATCTCTCATCCTATATTACTATAGCCTCAGTATAGCATTTATGGTGATTCCTACAATAACAAAAACCTCCAGTCGGAGGCTTTTGTCATTAAAGCGTTTCTTGGATTTTTATTCCATTCTTAAATTCGAAGATGAATAATTTGAGTTTTTCGCGAGTGGCGATGGTTTCGAACGCCAGAGGTTTACTTACAGCTTCCTTCAGATTCCACCTCGCGATGAGCATCCTTGCCGTTCAGCTATATACTTCCTTGCTATCTAGGGATATTCGGGACTTTTACCCACTAGAGCGCCCATGGCACGCGAGCTGTAAAAAGCCAGCCGCTTTGGCTGGCTTTGGTGTTATACGCTATTTGGGAACATTTTACGAAGATTGTATCGCCTGCCTCTAATAGCCGGGATAGTGCGCTGGATTATTGGCGAAAGCTCTTTGTCCGGAATTTCATGCGCAACTACAAGTGCATCTTCATCTTCGGTCCATGGTCTGCCAGGATACATATAGCAATTATTGCGCTTCGAATTGAGTTCAGGGTCATACTTATTCTTTCTCCCTGCTAATGCTCTACGACGAAGTCTAACTGCTTCCGTGGTTCGTTCAAGTTCAATCGCGAGTTCTCTGTCGGTTTTTCTATTGTTTCGGAGTGCGTCGTCTTCTTCATGCGTCCAGCGTCGACCGTTACGATAGGGGCCATTTAATGCTCTGCGGCGTTCAGCTACTTGTTCCTCGGAGAATTGCACTAGTGATGCAATCTCTCGGTCACTAAGTTTGCCTTCGCGAATTAAATCATCATCAGCTTTAGACCAAAACTTCTTCGAGAATGACGTATGTCCGCACATTTTACTACGCTTTTCTTTGATTGCGAGAGTACTTCTTTCAGTTAATTTGGAGATTTCTTCGTTGGATTTTGTTTCGTCGAGAACTAAGGCGATTTCTTTTTCAGTCCAAGGATGACGCATAGAGTGTTTTTTGCTGAGACCTAATCTACTCCTTCGTCGATAAACCGCCTCCTTTGGGCGTTTTAGTTGACTGCAGATTTCGGCGATTGGGAGACCCGAAAAAATTAGCTCGTCTTCCTCCGGAGTCCAATAGCTGCAACCCTTATCGACTTTTAGTTTACGTCGCCGATGATATACTGATTGCTGTGAGCGATTTATTCGGATGCAGATTTCATTAACGGGAAGGTCCGATAAAACCAACTCGTCTTCTTCGCTCGTCCATCTGCGATATTCCTGATCGTCGCTACCTAATTCCAATATAGTCTTACGGCGATATAATTGCGAACTTGTGCAGTTCAGTTTTCTGAGTTTATCCTTCAAACTCATGTTGGATAGAATAATAGCATCTTCTTCGGGAGTCCAAATTTTGCCTCCGCTTCGTTTTTTGCTCATATATACACCTCCATAGAAACAATGTGCTTTTGACAGTTTATCTACGGAAGTAATAACACTGCCGCAGATATATCTAAGTCCTTGGCGACTCAGGTATATCTGCGGCAGATAGCGTATTTAAAGTGCGAACATATATTTGTTAATGTTTGTAGTACATTATCATATTATGGCATTTTTGTCAATAGATACGAGCCCTGAACGCATACAAGATATCAAGAGATGTATCCTCACTTTTAGTAACGGAGTAAAGTGGCATTGGAGTATTATCTATAGCATATTCCAACGAAAAATATATGGGCAATGTATTACTGCAAAAAGACATACACTCCAGACTTTCTGATGCGTAAATCCGTTGCTAATAACCGAACAATTATGTAGGGACTTCCCCACGAAGCGACTATTGCCCCCAAAAGCTGGACAAAAATATGTCAAGATAAGCTACGGCTTCAATGCATCGAATTTGAGGCAACACTTGCGGAAATTAAAGTAGGAACAAAAAGGCGCGCATATTTTAAATATAGGCTGAAAAAACTGGTGCAAAGTAATTTTTGCACCAGTTCCGATAATTGCATTTCGAGCTTTTGTCATAGAACTGCTATCTTCTTTGTGTTGAAAAATGGTACAGAAACAAAAAATAACCCCTGTTATAGGCGTTATTTCTGTACGCCAACTGGATTCATAATTGACGTCCTAATATGGTGCTGGGAGTAGGAGTCGAACCTACGAAGGCCGAAGCCGGCAGATTTACAGTCTGATGCGTTTGACCACTTCGCTATCCCAGCGATGTTTGTATTTTATCATGATTGCGCGTGTTTTTGCAAGGGCGTTATGAAAGCTTAAACGAAATGTTATATACTAGATTTATGAAGACGGTAGGTGTGATAATTGGTGATTATTATCAAAAACTTTTGCGGATATGTGATCGGCATGGGATTGCATTGAATCTTGACATCGAAAATCCGTCGCTTAAAATTTTTCAAGAAAAAGCACTGTGCGATTTTTTGAAGTATCAGATTCCGATGGCTGTGAAGGCT
This sequence comes from Candidatus Nanosyncoccaceae bacterium, assembly GCA_051891815.1. Lineage (GTDB taxonomy): Bacteria > Patescibacteriota > Saccharimonadia > Saccharimonadales > Saccharimonadaceae > UBA2834. The sequence goes on along the minus strand of JBJFFO010000003.1, from coordinate 8,556 downwards.
TGTAAGGGTCATGATGGTGCACATATTGCATTAGTGCAAAAATCAATTGCTGGTTCGAATATGTCGCGGTTTTCGATTAAATATTCAGGCGAAACTCTACAGCCGGAGCAGAAGCAAAGATTACAAGATGCGGGGCTGGAAGTGCGTGCGCGTTTTGGATACGATACGATTATCTCAATAAAGCTTTAGGAGAATTATGGAAGTCAAAATTCACGGTATTTATAGGCATTATAAGGGTGATCTATATATAGTCGAAGATGTTGCACGTCATAGCGAAACAGAAGAAGAAATGGTGATTTATCGCGGGCTTTACGGTGATTCGCCGCTGTGGGCGCGCCCGATGTCGCTGTTTTGTGATGTTGTTGATAAAAATGAACAGCATTTCCGATTTGAATTACAAGAAATTGAAAGCAAGGCGCATTAGGTGCTAAAATAGCGGTAATGGTTATGAAAAAGAAGAACGAAGGTAAGAAAAAAATTGACACAAGTCGCGTGGGCAAGTTGCGCTATACGATTATTATTTTGATTGCGCTCGCTGCAGTTGCAATGAAAGCGGTTTTTGTGGTGCCAATCGAAAATAAACGCATTGATGGAACATCTTGCGACGAATATTCGAAGCATATTAGCTTAGTAGATTACTTGAGCGAGAATCGTCTAACAAGCTGCCAAAACTACGAAGTTAATTTCTTGCTTTATGCAATTGAAAACATTGTAGTGTTTATTGTATTTGCCGGTGCTGGCTTTGGAGTTGCAAGCATCATTCCGAAGAAAGAAAAGCCTGCCGAAACTTCAGCTAAGAACTGATATGGATTGGAAAAAAGGAATAAAGTGGGCGGTGGCGTTTTTATGCGCCATCGTATTCTTGTCTCTGATGAGCGCCGTATCTGACCATGACGTTCTAGCTTTTGATAGTGCCGCAATTAATTTTATGCATGAATTGCGCTCCCCTGTTCTGACCTTCTTTTTGCGTGGAATTACAGAACTTGGTGGAGCCATAGTGATTGGCCTTGCGACGGTCGCATTGTTTTTTGCGATTAAGAATAAACGGCTGAGTTTTGCGATTCTTGGCAATATCCTAGGCGTTCTAATCGTAAATCAGGTTTTTAAGTTCCTAATTCAGCGTCCGCGCCCTGATGTTGCTCATAGACTAATTGAACAGAGTGGCTATAGTTTTCCGTCTGGACATTCGATGTGCAGCATGGCTTTTTATTGCTTCTTGATTTATTTGGCTTTTCGCTACGTGAAGAATGTGAAGGTCCGTGTTGCGACAACGGCGGGACTAGGATTGTTGGTCTTTTTAATTGGTTTTAGTCGTGTTTATCTTGGTGTTCATTATGCAAGTGATGTGATTGCTGGCTTTTTGTTGGCGGTAGCGTACTTGATTTTCTATATCTCGTTGATAAATTTTATCAACTTTAAGACACGTCAGGCGTCTTCCAAAAAGTCAAAACATAAAGCTTAGATGTGCATGGTATGATAGTTATATGAAGTCGTTTTTGCGCTTACCGTTGGAACGTGTCTTGCATGAGCTGAAAGAATTTTGGTATTTCTTGCGCCAATCGGCGATTGATTTTCAGCGGGTTAGTAAAATCGATACTAGTTGGTTTGCGGTTTGGATGGTGATATATAGTGGATTTATCCTGCTTGATATTTTTATGCCTGGATTTTGGGGTTCGATGTTGTTAAAGTACACTGGGATTTTTCTTTGCGTAGTCTATGCGCATAGAAAATTCCCGACTGACGTGCCGTTGTCGGTGGCGCTGCTTTTGACTTTTTGTTCGGATACGATTTTAGTTTGGACGCCATTTGAATGGCTAGGGGTATTTGTATTCTGCTTTGCGCAGTTTATGCATACGATAAGGTTAACAAAAGCAAGCTCGAAGACAATTGCTTTTTATGCGGGCGGGCTAATTTCGGCGTATCTTGTTGCACGACTACGTGGAATTGATGCGCTTTATGCGATTGCGGGCTTTTATGCGATCACGCTCGTGATGAATGTGACGATTGCAATAAGGAACTATCGTAAGGATAAGAAAGATTTTAGAACGCGCTGCGCGTTTTATGGTTTTTTGTGTTTTTTGGGCTGCGATCTCTGTGTGGGAATTAGACATTTAATCTTGGATGGATTGATTGATGTTGCGCTTTTGCCGCTAGTTGGATTCTTGGTTTGGGTATTTTACTACCCTTCGCAAGTTATTTTGGCTAACAGCTCAAATGCGCCAATGGTCGATACTCCACATAAGGGGCGAAAAATTGCAAAAAGTCGCTCCGTAGAGTAAACTAAAAGATATGAATGGGAAATCTAAGCCTTACGCGATTCTAGTTTTCGGTGCGCCGCTTTGTGGTAAAACTACTTTCGCTCGTCAGTTTAGCGAACGCTTTAATGTACCTTTTGTAAACTTGCTTGAACTTAAAGAACAATTTAAGATCTCACGCAAGCTTGGTCTTGTGATTGTAAAAGAAATTGCTAAATGCAAACAGAACATTATTGTTGAGGGGGCTCTCGATACGGAGCGCCAGCGTGAGGAGATGTGCACGCTTCTGAAGACGGCGGGATATACGCCAATTTTAGTTTGGGTGCAAACTGATCAGGTAGCGATTAAGCATCGCTTGCGTGCAAAGTTTAAAAAGCCATCTGAGGCGAAGGCTTTCCTTGATAGTGCCTATAAGAATATCGAGGCGCCAGCCGAGTCAGAGAAGCCGTTAGTAATTTCTGGTAAACATACTTTCCGTACGCAGTGTAGTAATGTACTTGCGGGACTTTCGGAGCGAAGTTCTAAACAAAGATGACAATAACTGATCCAGAATTTGGTGAAGTGATTATCCGAAAAAGTGCTTGGTCGGTGCGACCAAAATTTTCGGTGTCCACTTCTGGGCGTTTGACGGTATCGGTGCCAGCTCATACGAGCACATTTATCGTAAAACGCTGGATAAATGCGAGTCGTGACGTAATTCGCGAGAAATTACCGATCAAGGATCCAGGAACACAGCGAGCACGTGATATGCAAAAGAAATTGCTAGCCAAGAAAGCACGCGATTATTTGCCCTATCGGCTGGATTTTTGGGCGCAAAAATATGGATATTCGTATGAAGGTCTAAGATTGTCGCACGCAAATACACGTTGGGGTTCGAGGTCGAGCTCTGGAACAATTTCGTTAAATATTGGACTTATGAATTTGCCGCAAGAATTGTCTGATTATGTGATTTTGCATGAACTAGCTCATATAAACCATATGGATCATTCGGAAAAGTTTTGGGCGGAAGTGGCTGAACATGATCCGAAATATAAACAGCATCGCAAGGCGCTAAAAGAATATTCCCCGGGCGTATAAGCACACAACATGAAAAAATGACCCCTTGCGGGGTCTTTTTGATTAGGAATGAATAAACTTTCTGAGTCTCGTGCGTGAGGTGCGAATAGACGGTGAATCGTCGATATCTTCTTCGATGAGAAAATCATAATATCTTAGCCTTGCGTAAAGGTAGTCGTCGGCAATGACCGGCAATTCCTCGCATAGATATTTGTAGATTCTAATATCGATGAGTGCACGTCGGTCTTCGCTTTTTGAAATGTCGCCAAGCACAGTAATATAGCAATCCTCCATGTAAATATACTCGTGGATGGTTGCAAATTTGCGATACCAGAGTGGTGCGCTTTGATCGACATAGACTTCATCGTGGTAGTACCTGACGAGATATTCGCTACCATATCTTCCAACAAGATCAGTGCGTCTGATCGAGAAAAGATAGTCGTTCATATCGCAAGCGTTGTAATAGAACGGCCTATCATCAAAAATAAATAAGTGCTTCATATTCAGTCCTCCCAATGTGCGACGCGAAAAATGCGTACATGTTCTATTATAGCACAGATTGGATATAAAGTCAATATGCTCAGCTTTCAACAGAGGTGGAGGCAACAAAAAACTCCCAGATTGAAGGGAGGTTAATGTGGAGCCGCAAATCAGACTTGAACTGATGACCTGCCGCTTACAAGGCGGCTGCTCTACCAACTGAGCTATTGCGGCGCTAAAACTATATTATATGATTTTGCGTTTTTTGGCAAGCTTTGGCGTAGGTTTTACGACTGGGCGAGTGACGTTAGCAGATGAGGCCTTGGTGGTTTTTGGTGTAGGTTTGGCGGATTTTGCGGCGGTCTTACTGATAGCTTTGGCTGATCTAGCGGCGCTTTTGGCGGCAGTTTTTGCGGCAGTGCGAGCGGCTTTGGCGTCGGCACGGGCTTTGGTGCGAGCGGTTTTGGCTTCGGCTTTGGCAGTTTTGGCGGCAGTGCGAGCAGTCTTAGCGGCTTGTTTTTTGGCGACTTTGGCTTTTTCTTCTCTTGCTAAAATGAGAGCGCGCTGAGTCTGAAGATCTTCGATACGGCGTTTGGTAGCTTCGATATTTTCGTAATCTTCGGCATTTTCGTAGATTTCGAGCATGTGGCGTAAAATTACGGTTGTTGGGTTGAGGTCGTAGGCGGTCTCGAGTTGCTTGATGGCATCTTTGCGCTGTCCTAGTTTTTCGAGAGCTTTGGCGTATGCGATATAGCGGCCTGGCTGGTCGCCTTCGAGCGCGATTGCTTGCTCGAAAGCCATCGCAGCTTTCTCGTACTTGCCGGTTTCAAGATAAATTAGGCCGACGTTGTGAAGACTAGACGCATTGTTGTCGAGGCTCTGAGCAATTTCAAAGCATTCGATGGCTTCTTTGAAATGCTTTTCGCGGGCATACAAAATACCGAGACGGTTGTAGGCGGCGGCGTTCTTTTCGTCGAATTTTAGGATAGTGAGCAGTGCTTTTTCGGCTTTTAAGGGCTTGCGCTCGCGCATAGCGGTCTGAGCGAGGCTCCAGAGCTTTTTCATTTGCGGGGTTTTGCTGATGTCGTCTTCGTCGAGATTTTCCTGGCGACGTTTGGCGTAATCTGGAATAAAAAAGACAATAAAGAATGTGAATATCAAAATTAGAATTGCGCTAAGCATAAATAAATTATACCACACCGGCAATCAGCTGTAATTTGACGTTGCCATTTTGGCGAATAGCTTCTTCGGTGGCGAGGAGGTTTTCGAGCTTTTTGAGAAATTGCGTATTACTAGTCGCGAAGTAACTTTTATAAAGCAAGGTAATTGCGGCGTCAAGCATGTCGAGGGCTTTTTGGCGGCCAGATCCTGCGGGTTTGCTTTTGGCGATTTTGTCGGCGAAAGAAACGAGGCTAGTGCTTGGCGTCATGGCGATGTAGTCTTTGGCGAGCTTTAGGATTTCTGGATCAATTTCTGGTGCGTCTGCGATATGGTTGTGACTAGGAATACGAAAGCAATGGGCGCGACTGAGAATAGTTGGAAGTAGCGCCGAACTGTCGTTGGTGAGAAAGATTATATGTACGAGTTCGCGAGGCTCTTCGAGGGTTTTGAGAAAAGCGTTGATGGCGCCAATGCTCATCTTCTCGGGTGATTCGACGACAACGTAAAAATCGCTGCTTTGTTTGGCAGAGACGAGCTGCTCAAGATCGCGAATTTGCTCGATGCTAATGCCGGTTTTTTCTTCGAGTGCGCGCAAATGATAAGCATTTGGCAAAATCTCAGCAAAATCATACTCGCGCGGGAGCTCAAAAATTGAGAAGTTAGTCTTCCCTGCGACGTTTAGGATTTGCTCGACTTTATCTAATTGCATTCAAAAACTCGATTGGTGGTTCGGCGGTAAAGGTAACGCGTTTGCTCTCTGGAATGGTGATTTCGAGTGAAGCAGCGTGAAGATACATGCGATCCGCTTTCGGACTTTTTGGATTGTAGACTTTGTCGCCGAGAATCGGCGTGCCGATATGGGCCATGTGGATGCGGAGTTGGTGCGTGCGGCCCGTGCGCGGTTTTAGCTCGACGAGACTATATTTATCGTTGCTGGCGATAACTTTATATTCGGTTTGAGCCTCGCGACCAGTTGGCGAGACCATAAAAGTAGTAGGTTTCTTGAGGTTGCGCGTGAGTGGAATATCAATCATTGCGTGTGCCTCAGCAGGGTGGCCGACTACGACGGCGTAGTAAGTTTTGTGGGTTTTGCGATCTTGGAATTGTTTCTGCAGATAGCCTTTGGTTTTTAGGTTTTTGGCAACAATGATGACACCTGAAGTGTCGCGATCGAGGCGGTGCACGATCTCGCCGTAGTTCTCGATGCTTTGCTCTGCGCCAAAGTCACCTTTATTGACAGACAACATACCAGCTGGCTTATTAAAGACGATTACATTCTCGTCTTCATAGATGGTTTCGGGTTTAAATTCGTTTTCGGCTTCGGGGAGTTCTAGGGTTAGCTCGGCATCTTCATCAATGAGTGTACGGGGGTGAATTTCGAGCTGATTATCATAACGCGCATAGCCTTCTTTGATAAATTTTTGAATAGTTGAGCGGCTGTAACGCGGAAAGCGATTTGCAAGCGCAATGTCAAAGCGGATTTTATGATCGTCTGGCTTCTCGGTTTTTGGCGTATCAAAAGGAATGTCTCCGTTTATTTTGCGCGACAATTCTGGCTTGCTGAATTTCTTTCCCATAGGTTAATTATAGTATAGATGTTGCGTTTTTGCAAAAAATATTATGTGACTATTTCTTCTTCTCGAGAGTTTTCTTGAAGTCCTTGTAGGCATTTTTGTAGCGGGATTGAAGATTTGGAAAGGCTTTGATGAGGCGACGTTGATGGTAAGATAGGACTTTTTGGCGATTTTTGCGCATTTCCCCGATCTGAAGTTCGAAGTTTTTCTTGCTATGGCGGATAAGTTGTACAAGCTTGTGTTTTTCGAGTGCTTTTTCGTAGTTGGCGAGAGCCTTGTTGAGCTTTAAGACGCTAAGGACAGTAGTGACGAGGTCGCCGAGCATGGCGCACGCAAGTGTGAGCGCAGCAATGACGACGATAAAACCTGGAATTTTGGCGGTGACAGAGCCGACAAAAGCATGAATATATGGAAAAGCGACCGCAAAGGTGCCAAATGCGATAAAACCGATTAGACATACGCGACCATTGATGTTTAGCAGCTTATTACTATAATCCCACCAGCGAGCCTTAAAAAGCTTCTCCATTAGATATGAAGTAATATATTCAAGCGTGCAGGCGAGTATGCCACCGAGAAAGAATAACTCAACTGGGCGCGTTGTAAAATGCATCAAAATTAGATACAGCAAGGCGCCCGTGCCGTAGATTGGACAGTAGGGGCCGCTCATAAAACCGCGCGAAACGAGCTTGCGGGCCTGGATGGAGCAGATAATTTCCTCCCAGAGCCATCCCAAAAAGCTATAGATAATGAACCAGATGAAAAGTTCAAAAATGCTGTGCGGTTCCATCACTTGCTGAGTCCGATGGCATGCTGAACTTTTGCGAGTTTGGCGTTGGCGACATCGTTGGCGTAGGCTTCGCCGGATGCGAGGACTTGCTCGACTTTCTCATCGCTGATGCTGGCGACTTTTTCTTGGAAGTCGGCCAAGAAATGCTCGACCGAGTCGGCGACTTTGCGCTTGAGATCGCCGTAGCTGGTTTGCCCGGCCCAGTCGGCGATAACGTCCTGGAGATCGCGGTTTGCGAGCAGACTCTCAATCTGAAGTAGATTACTTATGCCTGGCTGATTGATCATATCGAAACGAATGACGCCTTCGCTATCGGTGGTAGCGGACATAATTTTCTTAGCGGCGGCTTTCGGATCGTCGGAAAGTGAAATTTTAGATTTCTCGACAGTGCTACTTTTGCTCATTTTCTTAGTCGGATCGGTGAGTGAGCGAATACGAAGGGCGTTTTCGAGGTGCATAAATTTGACTTGCTCTTTTTCGGGAGCTGGCACGGTAAATAGTTCGTCGTTGAATTTGTTATTCATGCGGATGGCGATATTGCGGGCGAGCTCGAGGTGCTGGAACTGGTCTTCGCCGAGCGGAATATACTTGGCGTCGTAAAGCAAGATGTCGGCTGCCATCAGAATTGGATAATTAAAGAGGCCGACAGTGACATTATCGCTATGCTCGGTGGATTTTTCTTTGAACTGAGTCATGCGGGAAGCTTCACCAAAAGGCGTAAAGCAGTCGAGAATCCAGCAGAGCTCACAGTGCGCCGGCACTCGGCTTTGGCGATAGATGTGAACGTTGGGATTATTGATATCAAGACCAGCGGCGATGTAATATTTGATACCTTTGATAATTTGATCATAAAACTTGCCGTGATCGATAGGGGTAGTGAAAGAGTGGAGGTCTGGCACGAACATATTAATCTGAGAATCGGTAGCGTGTTCGTGGGCAAGATTAACCATAGGCGTATAAGCACCCAAAAAGTTGCCGAGAGTTGGTTCTTCATTGGCGCGGACGCCGGTCAAAATCGTTTGCATATAATTATTATAGTATTTTATGAGGTGTGAGTCAAAATCGTGATTATAAAAGTGCTTGAGTGATTGGCTGATCTATGCTATACTTTGAGCAGTTGGGGCACTAGCTCATTTGGTAGAGCGCTTCCATGGCATGGAAGAGGTGAGGAGTTCGAATCTCCTGTGCTCCACCAAAAGTACCTTACTCGAACTATTATGGCTAAAAAAATTTGAGCCGTTCG
>JBJFFO010000002.1:0-3647 GCA_051891815.1 Candidatus Nanosyncoccaceae bacterium | reverse complement strand
CCCTCGCGTCTTTCAGCATTGCACGAAAGCGCTGTTATTTTTACGACAATTCTATTATCGTCGTCGAAATAAGGATCAATATTAAAACCTTTATCGTAACTGTGAAATGGCGTTACTTTAAATATCGGGTCAGATAATTTTTTAGATTGCGTAGCGCGAAGAAGATATTCATTTGAGATATTACAGAGTGTACTATCGTCTTTATGCTCGTCATACCATTCTTTAGTACTTTCAGTTGTACTGAGGCAAGCATATAATTTATATTTCTCGTCTTTTTCAACTTGAAAGTCTGTAGCGATACCTTCGAATCCATCGCGACTAATTTCCGCATGATAACTGCCGGGCTTTAAGGTCACTTCGCCATTCTTGTATTGCTTGCCATCTATAATTATCTGCGCATCACCTGGCGCAACATTTATAATTACACGAGCCGAATAGATGCTATTTCGTATTGCTAGAATAATGGCGACTATGCAAGCGATGGCAAATAAAACGATTCCGGTAACCGCTAAAGCTAGGCGCTGTTTTTCGCTTTTATTAAGATTAGTATTCATATATTATCCCTTAAACCTAAATATTTGATAAGTGCCACGTCCGATGCTGTCGATGAGGCTCACGCCTGGGGTTATTTGTCCGCTATGGTCACCATATGATGCCTGCGCTTCGTGTCCAACACCGTCGATTTCGATATACATCTTAATATGGCCGTCAAGAATCATAATATCGCCAGTTTTTAATACAGAAGTATCCGTCGTGTTTGGCGAAACATGTTCGTAGTTGTCGTTTTTGAGAAGCCAATTTAGCTGCACACTCGTTCCGCAACAGTAGAAATCTGGATCTACGCCAGAATATCGATATACTGTAGCAACAAATGCATCGCAGCTAGAACCGCGTTGAACTTGGGCGTCGCCATAAGTAGAAAGACCTACGTCGGTAATTGCTTTCTTGTATTCGTTATTTGGATCGAGGCCACCGAAGCCAGATTCGCCCTGTTTCCAGGCTAGTTCTATTGCGGTTGCCGTGACATCCATATTGCCGCCGCCGGACCCTGAATCGCAAGTACCAAAATTACCCGTACCGCCACCAAGAGCCACAAATACGACATATGCCCCATAATCGGTGTTTGCAGGATATGTCAAGTTACCACCATCGGTCTTGATTTGCCCCCACCCACTTGGATTCTTTGCTGGGTCGCGTTTAGCGTCGGCTTTATTCATAACGTATGGCGACCCTTCTCCATTCTCTGCCTCTTCTTCGCTAAAACCAAGGTCGCGCGCCTGTGTCTTATATGCGCGGGCTGTGCCGTTATATTTAAAGAAAGCACGCTTAACAATGTCTCCGGTGCTATCTACCGTAAATTCTGGCTCGTTATTCTTAAAAATCTCTGCCGCTAAGATGCTTTGTCTTAAAAACTCTTCTTTAGATACTGGGCCGGCCGGAAGAAAGGCATTGCCGTTTGTGCCGCCCGCGGTATATGAATACAACTGGTAGATTCCCTGTCCATTTGATGGATTATCTACCTGAAGACTATGTTCGCGCAAATGCAACACGGCGAGAATCTGCCAAGGAATACCAACTTTTTTTGCTGCTTCTTCGTAAACGGATTGATTTTCTTTTATCTTTTCCAATGTATCGTCGGCTAAGATCTGGTTGCCTTCATAGTCTTTATTATTGCCGGTGCTTATATCTCCCGACTCTCCAGACGGTTCTTCTCCGCCTTCCCAAAAATATGTCTTAAGATAATCTTCCCAAGAAACACCACTCTTAACTTTGTATATTTTTGCGTTCTTACCTGCCCCGAACGGCGCAGAAGTATTTTCAGAGGCTGGATCATGAAAAACGTCTAAGGTGTTTGCAGCAGGCCCCGTATCTGTAACTAGAAAATATTTGCCATTAGCAAAACTTCCTTCGCCGTCGCCTGGAACTTCGACGTAAACTAGATCGCCAAGTGTTAATTGATCGTTGCTCTCGGCAACTTGTCCTAAGGCTAATTTTCCTTCGTTATATTTTGAACTTGCGTTTTTGCCGGCATATCCACCATTTTCACCGGCATCGGAGCTGTAAAAAGTTACACGGTTCATGCTCGTGATTAATGTGGCATTTTCTGGCTTGCCTAGACCGTCGCGAGCGCAAGGCGTGTTTAGCGCAGCGTGAATCATTTCAGCTAATTCTTTTTGGCCAGCGTCGGCAGGATGTATACCATCTGGCTCTAACCACTCTTTATGTTTGCTGACTGCGTCATACCAGTCTACGACGATGACGTTGTCTTTTTCTTCGGCGGCTTTTTTGAAGAGATTATTATTAGTACTAAGGTCTTTCCCTTCGATATAATTTGTTACGAAGACAATAGTCTTGTCTGCACCTATTTTGTCATAGGCGTTATTAATGTCGGCTTGGGTAAGAAGAGGATCGAAGTTATTTGTGCCATGAATAAAAAGAACAATATCTTTTAGCTTCATAGATTCAGCTTTAGTAAGGCCAGCATTCCATGCTCGTCCAACTAAGGAGTCGTAATCGTCTAGGCTTAATTTCTCGAATTTTTCGGTCATATATGTCTTTATGCCTTCCGAGATTGAGTCGCCAATAACGCTTAAGTTACTTCCGTCCGAAGAAATGCAGTCTGAATTATTACGTTCGCTTTTGCATTCTTCTGGGTTATAGAACATAATATTGTTTGCGGCAAATTTATCTATAAAGTCATCGGTCGCAGCATACACACTTGTGATGTTTATTTGCGCAATCGTAAACGCAGCCAATAAACAAATAGATCTTCTTATGATTTGGCTTATTTTTATTTGACCTGATATATGTAGGCGTTTGGTTACAGGCTTACAACTATGCCTGTTGACACCTCCAACTACCCTTTCGATAGAATCCATAATATAAATATAGCATAAACATTGTTTTTCTTGCATTTTAAAGCTGAAAAGCCCCGGTATTTCGGGGCTTTTCCGGCATGGTCAGAGAGACAACGCGTAACGTGTAAGTATTTTATCCTATCACCGCGTTCTAAAATTCGTAGCTAATACTTCACTATAAAGCTTCATTCTGGCAAGACAAGACGCTAAATATTAAGTTATAGCGCTACCATTCGCCAGCTAATACAAAAATTGGTGCAAAATCTTATTTTCTCACGGCTTCTACTCTACATACAACCGCAAGGCAGGGCTGTGAGATTTTTGTCTAAAATTGGCGCAAAGTTTCACTTTAAATATAGGCTGAAAAAACTGGTGCATATGGATATACCGTACAGGCACGTCTGACATAATTGGTGCATACGTTTTTCGTATATCACGCAAAAGAGTTAAGCGAAAAAGCAAGCCGTGCGAAAGTTTTTCTTGTATCAAGGGTGACGTCATAAGACAGGCAAAGTAATATTCAGGAATTGCTGGAATGGGGTTGCTCCATCCACAGCCGCAGCTTCATAGAGATATGCCGGGATATCCTGCAGACCAGACAGGAAAATCATCATCTGGAATCCACATCCCTGCCATGCAGAAAGTATAACGATACAAAGCATAGCCGTGCCCGGATCATTCAAAAACTTAAATGGTCCGATTCCAACGCTGCCAAGCAGTGAATTTAAAAGTCCATTATTAGGATTATAAATGTAACTCCAAAGAATGGATACAACTACCAATGATAAA
>JBJFFO010000001.1:0-3726 GCA_051891815.1 Candidatus Nanosyncoccaceae bacterium | reverse complement strand
TACAATTTTCAGACTGCAAATGACCTATAGAGACAAGTTGATCGACGATTTTTGCTTCAAGCACCTTGAACGCCGTAATAGGCTATAATTCATAATATTACAAAGATTTCAGACTGCAAAATGACCTATACGCCTGAAAGTGTCGCTATATCTCCTAAACGGCTTGCAATCTCCCTGCTACCGCCTTTGCCCTTACGAAAAAAACGCTCACCTCAAAAGCGAGGTGGGCGGTGGTGGGCTATCGTGAATGATATTTAGGTAAAACCTATTGGTCTCTGCTCTTTCTGCTGCATTGTAAAATCAGATTGAACTTTGGGCAGCAGTTCACTATAGTCCTTCATAAGCGATTGCATCTCACTATAGGCTCCATCAAAATGGAATGCAAACTCTTTCTGCGAGTGAATGTCTGCGCGGTAGTGTACCCAGAGCACATGATCTTCAGTATTCATGCTTACGTTCAAAGCAGGATGTCGGTCATTGAGTACATTAACAATAACAGTCTGTCCTGCCCAGTGGATTTTGCTCAAGTCTTCTTCCAATTGGGTTGCATACTGAATCCACAAAAATGTGGACTTCATATCTTTCTCCCCCTGTAGGAAAACACGAAAGTTGACTCCGGAGCGTTTTACATTTAGCACTCCATCTTCTTTTTTCCATTCGAATCCTTCTTGGGAAAAATAGTCTGTCACTTTCTTTTCCATGTTAGAAAAGTAAAGTATTGCTACCTTTATTGCTACTACTATTAAGAAGAAAGTAAGGATGATGATTGTAAATATATAGCTTTCCATAGTGCTTATTTCTTAATGGTAATTTTGAGGACTTTTTTCTCGTTGTCGATTTCGATCTTGCCGAGGCGCTGGAGGATGGTTTGACCAAGGAGAAGCGGAGCTTTCTGGTTAGCTACAACGGAGGCGCGGACGCTATTGAGTTCGAGGCCGCCGAAGTTAATCTTATTGAGGATAAAGACTGTGCCGACATGGACGCTGCCATCGGCTGTGCCATAGCGCTGTTTACCGACGATGTCTTTCTGAGCAAGATAGCCGTTCTTGAACATAAAGTTGGCTTCAGTCTGCGAGATGGTGACGTCGCTGGCACCAGTGTCGAAGATGAAGTTGAGAGGCAAGCCATTGATGGTGCAGTCCACTTTGGTGACACCATTGGCGGCAGTGAAGGGCACCTCATAGGTGACCTCTTCGAGTTCGTGGAGAGTGTCTGCGTCTTGCTTTAGTTCCTCTTGGTAGAGTTGCCAGAACTCATCATAGAGGGCTTGGTAGCCGGCAGAAGCGCGAACGTTCGCCATATCGTCATCCTTGCGTAAGTGAGCGAAGCGACGGAAGCCATTCTCGAAGGCTTTGCGGAGGTATGAAAGCGAGGTAGCCGTGTCGCTAATGAGCGAATAGATGCATGCTGCATCGTAGTTTTCGTCCGGGTATTTGGCAAGAACGCTATCCATGAAAGCAATCGCTTTGGCGGTGTCACCGAGGTAGAAATAAGCATACTGCGCGCAGGCGTTGTCGTTGGGTTCGGGTTCTGCCGCAATGATCCTCTCAAAATCTTTGCGAGCAAGATCTTCCTTGCCTTGGAAATGGTAGAGTTGACCGCGACAGAGGAGTGCGTAGGCGTATTTGGGATTGATGGTGATGGCCACGTTGTAGTCCTCGATGGATTCATCCCAACGACTAGCTTTGTCGGCATACCATCCTCGGCGGTAATACCAGTTGGCAAAGTCCGGATGGAGTGCGATGGCTTTGCTCGCCCATTCGATAGCGAGGTCCACAGAGTCCATTTCGTTGTAGATATCAGCGATATTCATCATCGCATAGGCATCGGTTGTGTCCGCGTCGAAGATGATATGTTGGTAGCGGAGCGCGTTGGCATAGTCGCCTAAGTTCTTATAACATTCGGCGATTTCGGAATCATACCACGAATCGGTATCAAGAGTCTTGACTTTCTCGTACATGGCGATGGCTTTGCGGAACATGTTGTTCTGCTCATAAAGCATGCCGGCAAGGACATACCACAAGGGCGTATTGGAGGTCTTTGCTATCTGTACTTTGAGTTGAGGCACGGCAAAGTAGAAGCCTTCTTTGTCAATGTAGACGAGTTCGTAGATAGCTTTGCGGTTTTCATCCATCTCGATAGCTTTGATCATGTCCGCGACGGCTTCCTCGTACTTATGCTGCTTGGCATAGCACTCTGCGCGGAAAGCGAGAGCCTGCGAGAAATCCTTGTCCAGTTTGAAGGCATAGGAGAACTGCTCGATGGCTTCGTCGAGTTTGTCTTGCTCGCGTAGGTTACGACCGTAACCCATGTAACCATCGGTGTTGCCGGGTTCAAGTTTAATCATGTGGAGGTAGTCCGTGTTGCTTAGATCATATTGCTTCAACTCAAAATAGAGGTCGCCGCGCTCACTATAGTAATCGTATGTCTCAGGCTGGTATTTGATAGCCTGCGAATAATCGGCGAGAGCAGCCACTGAGTCACCGAGATAGACGTAAGTCAGAGCGCGCAGTCGGTAAGCCCAGCCGACAAAGTACTTGTCTTTCTTGGGTAGATATTTCAGTGCATAGTTGACGGCTGTCAGTGCTTTGCCATAGTCACATTGCCGACCATAACAGGAAGCGATCCAAGCGTAGGAATAGCCGCATTTGGTGTGGTCTTGCAACTCGCGGTTGAACAGGTCGATGGCTTTTTTTGTTTCACCATCACGCATGGCTTCAATACCGCGTTGGTAGTTGTACGACGTGGGTTCTTTCGCCTCTGCGTTGCAGAGAATGGTGCAGAACAGAGCTGCGAGGAAAAGAAATTTTCTCATAGTTGTAAAAGTTCGAATAATAATTTCCATAGTTAATTTTGTTTTGAAGTTTTTTTATTAATAATGAGTCATACGCTTCAGAGATCGCTTGCTTGGCTTCTATCTGAATTTTACCAAATAAATCGCTAGCGTACACAATGTGCGGCAAGATGTCTTGTGCCTTTTCAATATCGCAACAATAGCGAATGCGGACACGTCCGTCATTGGAGCAAACCACATTGAATTCCGGATAAATCCCAGACAACCAATTAGTAATTAATAGAATGCTCTCAGGAAACAATTCTTCCGCACGTACATCCTTAAAACGATTTTCCAACCATATTCGTTTATATACGGCATCCAGAGATTCTTGACGATGGTTAATTGTAAAATGGATATCGCCACTATGAACCAGGAATTGCCCTTCTGAAAGGATACGGAATGTACACCCAGCATGTTGTAACACAGGTTCAAGAAGAGAATAAAACTGATCGTCAGATTTCTTGGTTGGGGATTGTAGTTCCTTTCCAAAATCTTCCGTGATTTTTTTGATAGCATTAATTTTTCGCTGCAAATGTAATTTGCCTATGCCAAAGTATACTGCCAAACTTAGTGTATGAAAACATGCAAAAAATTGAATAATGATAATCGTCGTAGATTCCATAGTCTAATCGTTCTTATTTCTTATATTTGTTGCACATTGAAATCCATAAACATTTAGTCAATATTCCAATAAGCATCTGGTTCACCATCAAAGATAGTATCGATGTCTTCATCCGAAAAACCGGCTACGTCGTGTGCATAAGTTCCTGCATACTCGTCTTCAAAGTCGTCTAAGTAATACATACAAACCTCCTTTTTAATCGTTTTTATATGGGTAATTAGTACTGTTGCGATAAATTTCGCATTAAATTTATAAATCGTTAAATAAC